>JBCDLT010000025.1:0-82457 GCA_038745065.1 Pseudomonadota bacterium
CCCCCCCGACCCAACGCGACGCCCTACGGGGTCCACACCCCTTAGACGCCGCGCCTCACGGCGCGCCGATTTGTTGAGTTCGCCTGGTCCCCGGCAAGCCATTCACATCCGGTATTTGAGGATGCAGGCGACGCCGGACGAGTCGCCGATTCTGTCAAGCGACTGCATGCAACAAGCAGATTATTTTTTCCGATTGTGAATAATGGGAATCCGTGGGGAATCAGTTCGCCGCGCGTCGGTTCGTAACCCCGCCCGCAGCGTTGCGGAGTAGATTGATCGCTCACTCCGAACACGGTCCGCAGATCCCTCCGATCATCCGTGGCGAGAGGTCTGCCCGACGCGATGGGGACAGCGGCCGAAAGGCCCGACACCCCGTGACGTCACGTGCCGGTCCGGCTCAGTCGGACGGTCGTCTGCCGTCGGTGCGCGCCGTGCCTTCGGATCTGCGGTTCCAGTTTCGGAACGACGCGCAATGGCTGATGTCCGGGCGCGCGCATCTGCGCGGCACGCCGCCCACCCGCGCCCGTTCCGAAACGGACCGGGACCGCACACAAAATCCGGGACGCCGGCAGGTGCCGGCGTCGCTTGAAGAGGACGAAGATGGATCAGGCCGCCTTGAAACTGGACGATCGGGAACCTGCCGAGGCAGCGGTTCGGACGGCGCCCCACAATGTGGAGCAGGAGCAGGAATTGCTCGGGGCGATCCTGGTCAACAACGAGACGTTCGATCGGGTATCGGACTTTCTCGAGCCGGCACACTTTTTCATCGCAGCGCACCAGGAAATCTACAACAAGAGCGGCCAACTGATCCGAGCCGGCAAGGTCGCATCACCGGTAACGCTGAAGACGTTCTTTCCGCAGGACACCGCAATCGCGGAAATGCCGGTCCTGCAATACCTCTTCCGGCTGGTTGCCAATGCGACCAGCATCATCAATGCGGAAGATTACGGCCGGGCGATTCGCGAACTGGCCGTACGCCGGAACCTGATCACGATCGGTCAGGACATGGTCAACATCGCTTATGATGCACCGATCGAAATGCCGCCCTCCGCGCAGATCGAGGACGCGGAACGCCGGCTTTACGAACTCGCCGAAAAGGGCCAGTCCAATACCGGATTCGGAACGTTTTCGGATGCGCTTACCGAAGCGATCGAATTGGCGGCGGCCGCCTATCAGCGCGACGGCCAATTGTCCGGCATCTCCACCGGCATCACCGATCTCGATGCCAAGCTCGGCGGCTTTCAGCCGTCAGACCTGATTGTGCTCGCCGGACGTCCGGGCATGGGCAAGTCCGCGCTCGCAACCAACATCGCATTCAATATGGCACGGGCGCATCGCAGCGCAACAGGCTCCGACGGCCGTCCGGCAACCACGAACGGCGCGATCGTCGGCTTCTATTCGCTCGAAATGTCGTCCGAACAGTTGGCAACCCGGATCCTGGCCGAACAATCCGGCGTGCCGTCGTCCGACATCCGGCGCGGATCGATCACCGAGGATCAGTTTCAGAAACTGGCGATTGCCAGCCAGGAAATGCAGACCGCTCCGCTTTACCTCGATCAGACCGGTGGCATTTCCATCGCCCAGCTCGCCGCCCGCGCCCGCCGCCTGAAACGCCAGCACGGGCTCGACATGATCGTCGTCGACTATTTGCAACTGGTGTCCGGATCGTCCAAGCGATCGAGTGAAAACCGGGTTCAGGAAATCACCGAGATTACCACGAGCCTGAAGGCGCTGGCCAAGGAATTGTCAGTCCCGATCCTTGCCCTGTCGCAATTGTCCCGCCAGGTTGAAGCGCGTGAGGACAAACGGCCGATGCTGTCGGATTTGCGCGAATCGGGATCGATCGAGCAGGATGCCGACGTCGTGCTCTTCGTGTTCCGCGAAAAGTATTATGTCCAGGCCAAGAAGCCGGCTGAGGGAACCGAGGAATTTTTCAAGTGGCAGGCGGATATGGAACGCGTGCACAACAAGGCAGAAGTCATCATCGGCAAACAGCGGCACGGCCCGACCGGAACCGTCGAACTGCGCTTCGACGAACAGATCACCCGGTTCTCCAGCGCGGCCGACGAATCCCGCCTGCCTGAACGGTTCGAATAGAACAATGGCTGACGGACGGCTTTCGATCGAGGCCCCGACACTGGCCGGTGCGCGCCTGACCATCGATCTGGACGCCGTGGCGGCAAACTGGAAGATGCTCGATGAAATGAGCGGTGCCGCGCGATGCGGTGCGGCCGTGAAAGGCGACGGCTACGGGATCGGGCTCGAAACGGCTGTCGAAACCCTTCGGGACTCCGGCTGCCGGGACTTCTTCGTCGCGCTGCCCCAGGAAGGACTGCGCGCGCGCAGTGTAGATCCGGCGATACGCATCTTCGTGCTCAACGGCTATATGGACGGCACAGCCGACATGCTGATTGCGCACACGCTTATCCCGGTGCTGGGCTCGATGGAGGAGATCGCTGATTGGAACCGTCAGGCGGCCGCCGCCGGCCGCCGCCTTCCCGCTGCGCTGCATGTTGACACCGGCATGAACCGTCTTGGATTGCGGGTCGACGAAGCCATGGCGATCGACGAAACGAATCCGATTTTCGAATCCGTCGAACTTTGCCTGCTGATCAGTCATCTGGCATGCGGATCGGATCCGGCCCATCCGCTCAACCACCGGCAGCTTTCGGCATTCCGCGACGTGCGCGCCCGGTTTCCTTCGGTGTCCGCGTCGCTTTCCAATTCGGCAGGCATCTTTCTCGGACCCGACTATCACTACGATCTCTGCCGGCCCGGCATCGCGCTCTATGGCGGTGCGGCTCTCGACGCCCATGCGGAAGACAATCCGATGCGTCCGGTCGTCCGGAGCGAAGCCCGGATCCTACAGGTGCGCAGCGTTGCCGCCGGAGACGGCATCGGCTACGGCAGCGCAGAGACGGCCAAGCGCGACACGCGCGTCGCCATCGTCGCCTGCGGTTATGCCGACGGCTATCATCGGCGGGCCGGATCCGCCGAAAGCCGCGCCGGCGCCGTTGGATTTGTCGGATCGGACCCGGTTCCGGCGATCGGCAGGGTTTCCATGGACCTGACGGCTTTCGACGTGACCGATTGCCCGCCGCCCGGACCGCAGCGCGGTGACTGGATCACCATGCTCGGTGGGCCTTCGCCCCTGGCCCGGGTTGCCGAGCGTGCCGAAACCATCGATTACGAATTGCTGACCGGGCTCGGCCGCCGCTACGAACGCGTTTACCGCCGCGGGACCGAATAATGGCCCGCCAGACCCGGCAATTCGTCTGTCAAAGCTGCGGCACTGTCTATTCCCGCTGGGCCGGCAAATGCGACGCCTGCGGATCGTGGAATACGCTCGTCGAGGAAACCACCGACGCGGCCCCGATCGCCCCCGGCGGCAAGGCCCTGAAGAAGGGCCGGCGGACCAATCTTGTTCCCCTTGACGGCGACATGGAGGAAGCGGCGCGCCTGCCGACCGGCGTGGCCGAACTCGACCGCGTCACCGGCGGCGGGTTTGTCGCCGGCTCGGCGCTCCTGGTCGGCGGCGATCCCGGCATCGGCAAATCCACCCTGTTGATCCAGGCGGCCGCGGCGCTGGCCAAAACCGGCGAAAAGGTCGTTTACATATCCGGTGAAGAGGCTGTCGCCCAGGTTCGGCTGCGGGCCGACCGTCTTGGCCTTTCGAAGGCACCGGTCGCCCTTGCCGCCGAAACCCATGTCGAGGACATTCTTGCAACGCTGAAGGCGGAGGGCCGGATCGCGCTCGTCGTGATCGATTCCATCCAGACCCTGTGGACGAGCGCCGTGGAATCGGCGCCGGGCACGGTGACCCAGGTGCGAACCTGCGCACAGGCCCTCATTCGTTTCGCAAAGGAAAGCGGCTGTACTGTCGTGCTCGTCGGACATGTCACCAAAGAGGGTCAGATCGCCGGTCCTCGGGTGGTCGAGCACATGGTCGATGCGGTCCTTTATTTCGAGGGCGATTCCACCCACCATTTCCGCATCCTGCGTGCGGTCAAGAACCGGTTCGGCGCCACCGATGAAATCGGCGTCTTCGAAATGACCGGCAAGGGTCTGGGCGAAGTCGCCAACCCGTCGGCCCTGTTCCTTGGCGACCGCACCGAGGCAGGCTCGACCGGTGTCGCGGTGTTTGCCGGGATCGAAGGTACGCGCCCGCTGCTTGTCGAGATTCAGGCGCTGGTCGCGCCGAGTGCGCTCGGTACGCCGAGACGGTCGGTCGTTGGCTGGGAATCGAACCGCCTTGCGATGATCGTCGCGGTGCTGGAAGCGCATGCCGGCGTCCGGCTCGGCGGACACGACATCTATCTGAATGTCGCCGGCGGCATGCGGATCATCGAGCCCGCGGCGGATCTCGCCGTTGCCGCCGCCCTCGTCTCTTCTCTGACCGGCACCGCAATCCAGCCGGATATGGTGTTTTTCGGCGAGGTCAGCCTGTCGGGCTCCGTACGTCCCGTCGCGCATTCCGAGATCCGCCTCAAGGAAGCCCAAAAATTAGGGTTCAAGTCGTCCGTCGCACCGGCTGTGAGGAAAGGAAATCAGGTTCCGGAAGGTCTTCAGCACAAGGCCTTTTCGGACATTACCGGCCTGGTCGCCTACATGGCGTCTCTCGCCGAAACGTGACGTTTATCCGGGCGGCGCGAAGGCGATAATGGGCGACAGGCGAGGAATTGCCCGCAGCCACCGTCCGGTGTATGGACTGTGCGGTCTGGGGATCCTGATCGGGAAGTCGCGCAACCCGTCGTCATCCGCACTGACACCGTTTCTGAATTGGCGCAAAATTATTTGACTTGGAGCATGCTGGCGCTGATACGATCCCGTCGGGCTCGCGGATCGAAAGCCATCGACCATGGGCCACGCCGGTCCGGCGCCGCCGCGACATCAAGAGAGACTGACTGAAATGCCGATTGCCATCCTCGATATCATTCTCATCCTCGTCATGCTCGTGTCGGCATTCCTTGCCATGATCCGCGGCTTCGTCCGCGAAGTGCTCTCGATCGCCTCCTGGGTGGCGGCGGCTGCAGCGGCGGTACTTTTGTACCCGCAGGCCCTGCCCTACGCCAAACCGTATATCGAGAACGAATTAGCCGCGACGGGCGTAACCGTCGCAGCGATCTTCCTCATTGCACTGATCATCGTCAGCTACATCACGATGCGGATTTCCGACTTCGTGCTGGACAGCCGGATTGGCGCGCTCGACCGGTCGCTCGGCTTTCTCTACGGCGCCGCACGCGGCTTGTTGCTTGTCGTCGTGGCGATGCTGTTCCTCAACTGGTTCCTCGATGAGGAGCAGCAACCGCAATGGATCACGACGGCCAAATCCCGACCCGTTCTGATGTCACTTGGGGATCAGTTGCGAAACATGCTTCCCGAAGACGCCGATTCGTGGTTGATCGACCAGATCAGGGAAAAGGTACGCGGCGGCGGTGAACAGGCACGAGGCCCGGCGGACGATACTATCGAGTCAGCCGCTCTGTCCGTCCGGTACGATGAAACCGCCCGGAACGGCATGGATCAGTTGGTACAGAGTTCGAACTCTCGATGACACCTTTTGACGCTGAACTGAACGGCGACACCCTCAGAGAGGAATGCGGCGTCTTCGGCATCATGCAGCATCCCGATGCGGCGGCATTTACCGTGCTCGGGCTGCATGCCCTTCAGCATCGCGGGCAGGAAGCAGCCGGTATCGTCAGCTTCGACGGCGATCGGTTTCATACCGAACGGCATGTCGGCCTGATCGGTGATCAGTTTTCCGACGGAACAGTCATCGAACGGCTTAAAGGCCAGCGCGCGATTGGCCATACCCGCTATTCCACCGCCGGCGACACGGGTCTGCGCAACGTGCAGCCGCTTTTTGCCGAGTTTGCCGGCGGCGGCTTTGCGGTTGCCCATAACGGCAACCTGACAAACGCGCGCACATTGAAGAAATCGTTGCAGGAAAAGGGCTCGATCTTCCAGTCGAACTCGGACACGGAAACGATCATTCACCTCATCGCGACGTCCCTCAAAGCGGCTTTGGTCGACCGGTTGATTGATGCACTGCGTCAGATCGAAGGCGCCTACGCCATCGTCGCCCTGTCGGAAAAGAAACTGATCGGCTGCCGGGATCCGCTCGGCGTTCGGCCGCTGGTGCTTGGCCGGCTTGACGGTGCGTACATACTTGCTTCGGAAACCTGCGCTCTCGACATCATCGGCGCGGACTACGTTCGTGACATCGAACCCGGCGAACTCGTGATCATCACGGACGATGGCCTGGAGAGTCAGCGTCCCTTCGCACCGGCAAGATCGCGGTTCTGCGTCTTCGAATATGTCTATTTCGCCCGGCCCGATTCTGTAGTGGACGGCCGAAACGTCTATACGGTCCGCAAACAGATCGGCGCCGAACTCGCGCGGGAATCGCCGGTCGATGCGGACATCGTGGTGCCGGTTCCGGATTCGGGAACACCGGCAGCGATCGGCTACGCCCAGGCGGCGGGCCTGCCGTTCGAACTCGGCATCATCCGCAACCATTATGTAGGACGGACCTTCATCGAGCCGACCGACGCGATCCGGCATATGGGCGTCAAACTGAAACACAATCCCAATCAGCACCTCCTGAAAGGCAAGCGGGTTGTGCTCATCGACGATTCGATCGTGCGCGGAACGACGTCCCTCAAGATTGTCGAGATGGTACGCAACGCCGGCGCATCGGAGGTTCACATGCGGATCGCCAGCCCGCCGACCCGCAATTCCTGTTTCTACGGGGTCGATACTCCGGAAAAAGCAAAGCTTCTGGCGTCTCGCATGTCGGTGGAAGACATGGCCACGCATATCAAGGTCGACAGCCTCGCCTTTCTGTCCATGGACGGCCTGTATCGCGCCGCCGGAGAAGACGGACGCAACGCGCTCCGGCCGCAATATTGCGACGCCTGCTTTTCCGGCGAATATCCGACGCGCCTGACCGACCAGCAGTCTCCGGACTCCGAGACCGCCATCTCCCTGCTCGCCGAAGCGGGATGAGCGCGGCAGAAAAATCTGACCTGGCCGGCCGCATCTGCGTCGTGACGGGAGCGACCCGCGGTATCGGCCGGTCTGCTGCCCTGGAGGCTGCGCGCCGCGGTGCCCACGTCATTGCGCTCGGTCGCACGGCCGGCGCGCTGGAAGAACTCGACGACGAGATCGCCGCGCTCGGCGGGACATCGACCCTGGTCGCGTTCGACCTGACAGACCGCGAAGCAATCGATCGTCTCGGCGCCACGATTTACGAACGTTGGGGGCGCCTCGACGCCCTGATCGGCAATGCCGGGCTGCTCGGACACATCACGCCGGTCGCGCACATCGTACCCGAGCAATGGGACAAGGTCATCGCCGTCAACGTGACCGCAAACTACCGGCTGGTCCGGTCGCTGGATCCCGTATTGCGCCAGTCCGATGCCGGCCGGGTCGTGTTTGTCACGTCCGGTGCCGCCGATACCTGCAAGCCCTTCTGGGGATTGTATGCCCTGTCGAAGTCCGCGCTCAACACACTCGCGCGCACCTATGCGGCAGAGACGACCTCGACCCCGATCCGTGTCAACCTGTTCAGCCCGGGTGCAACGCGCACGCGAATGCGGGCCGATGCGGTACCGGGCGAAGATCCGATGTCGATTCCGCACCCGGACACCATTGCCCCGGCACTGGTTGACCTCATCAGCCCGGATTGTTCGCAGAGCGCACGATTGTTCGATTACCGAAAAGGCCGTTTTCTGGACTATGCGCTACCCGATTGAGCGCAGTTTTCCCGCATCTTATCGCGATCGCCGTTTCTTGCTTGGCGCATAGGGATTGTCGCCTTTTTTGAGCGACAATCGGATGGGCGTGCCTTCCAGATCAAATTCCTCCCGCAAACTATTGATTATATAACGTTTATATGCCTTCGGGAGAGCATCGGGGCGTGAGCAGAACACCACAAAATGCGGCGGACGCGATTTGATCTGTGTGATGTAGCGCAGTTTGATCCGCCGCCCTGCAATCGCCGGCGGCGGATGCCGCAGAACGACGTTTTCAAACCAGCGGTTAAGGCGGGCCGTAACGATCCGGCGATTCCATACGCCATGCGCGTCGACGCAGGCTTCCAGCAATTTGTCGATGCCGTCGCCATGCAGCCCCGAAATCGGCACCAGACGCACGCCTTTGAGCTGCGGCAACAGCCGGGTGGACTGTTCGCGCAGGTCGGCAAAGGCCTGCTGGCGGTGCTCTACAAGGTCCCATTTGTTGACGGCAATGACAGCGGCACGACCTTCCTTTTCGACAAGGTCCGCCAATTGCAGATCCTGTTTTTCGAACGGAATCTGGCTGTCGATAACCACCACCGTCACCTCCGAAAACCGGATCGCCCGCAGCGCATCGGAGACTGAAAGCTTTTCAAGTTTTTCCACGACACGCGCCTTGCGGCGCAATCCGGCCGTGTCGAAGAGCTTCAAGGCGCGGCCCCGCCATGTCCAATCAACAGCGATGGAGTCGCGGGTAATGCCGGCTTCCGGGCCGGTGAGCAGTCGTTCGTCGCCGATGATCTGATTGATGAGAGTCGATTTGCCGGCATTCGGCCGTCCGACAACCGCGATGCGCAGCGGTCGATCGGTCAGATCGGTCTCATCTTCATTGTCATCGGCGGCGGCGTCAGCCTCTTCCTCCAGGGACACATCTTCCGGCTGATCGGCAAACGGCATGAGCGCTTCGTAGAGGTCGGCGAGGCCTTCCCCATGCTCCGCCGAGACGCTGATAGGTTCGCCGAGCCCGAGCGCATAGGCATCGTACGCGGCTTGCTCTGCAAAGCGGCCTTCCGCCTTGTTGGCAAGCAGCAGAACCGGCTTCCGGCTTTCGCGCACGACATTGGCGAATTCGTTGTCGAACGGCAGCACCCCTGCCCTGGCATCGATCATGAACAGAATGACGTCGGCGTCGCGGATCGCCTGTTCCGTCTGCGCACGCATCCGGCCCTGCAAAGAGGTCGCATCGCCGTCTTCCAGGCCCGCCGTGTCAAGTACGGAAAAAGCAAGGTCACCGATTGTGGCTTCGCCCTCGCGTCGGTCGCGGGTCACACCGGGCGTGTCGTCGACAAGCGCGAGCTTACGGCCCACCAATCGGTTGAACAGGGTCGACTTGCCGACATTGGGGCGGCCGACGATGGCAGCAAGAAAGGTCATGGTGCCTCAAAAGCATGTCGGACCGCGTATGCGGAGACGGTTCGCTGAAACCCGGATTCAGGCCGTATCCGGTCAGCGATAGGACATGATCGACCCGTCGTTGGCCACGACCAGCAATTGGCCGGCTACCGCGACCGGCGCGATGTAGGATGGATTGGACATGCGGGTCACATTGATGAGGTTGCCGGTCGCCGGATCCAGCGATGCCAGCTTGCCGTCCGCCGAGACGAACCACAGCGCGCCGCCGGCCAAAACCGGTCCGGCCCAGATCGTACTCTTCTTGCGGTTCTTGTGCTGCGGCAATTGCCGCGACCACGCAATTTCACCGGTCTTGCGATCGACGCCGACGGCCAGATTATCGACCGACACCAGGAAGAGCCCCTCGCCGGAGACGGCAGGCGTATGCGTCGAGCCGACATCCAGTTCCCAGACACGCTCGCCATCCTTCAGCGCCACGGCAATCACCCGTCCGCCGACACCGGCCGCATAGACGATACCGTCAGCAATCACCGGGCTGGCCGAAACATCGCTGAGGCCGGAGATCGCCAGGAGCCGCGACGGGCGCGACACGGCGTCGGACCACGACGGTTCACCGGATTCAATGTCAAAGGCCACGAGTTCCCCGGACTTGTAGGGCACGACCACCTTGTTTCCGGAAATCGCCGGGCTGGAAGTCGCTAACAGACCGGCCAGTTCCGGAATGCCTTCGAAGCGCCATGTCTCTGTACCGTCGGTCTGGTTGACGGCGATCACGGCATTGTCCTGGGTCACGACGAAAACCTTGCCGGCGCCGGCTGACGGAGCGCCGCGCGCCGGTGAATCGAGATCGACCGTCCAGCTGCGCGTCCCTGTCGCCGCATCGATTGCAGCCAGGCTTCCATATCCGGTTGCCGCGTAAACGAAGCCGTTGTCGACGGCCACGCCGCCACCGGTTGCCGTATCCCGTTCCTTTTCAGGTTTCAGGGAGACTTTCCAGACCGATGCGCCGTTGTTCAGAGCAAGCGCCGTGATTTGTCCATCCGGGCTGTACAGATAGATCCGCCCGCCGGCAACGACCGGCCGCGAGAAAACGCGTTGGCTCGGCTTGCCCATGGACGTGATATTGGAGCCGAAACCACTGGTGGCGCCGCTACGCCAGGCACGCCCCACGCCGCCGGAATTGAAGGCAACATGCCCGGGATTGTTTGCCAAGGTCCCGCCGGACTGGACCCAGTCCGGCCGCGGCGCGGCGGCCGCGATCGCCAGTGTGCGGCCCTGTTGACCCACTGCCAGCGTATTCATCGCTTCCGGGAAGACCGGTTCCCGTTCGCCGGGTAAGGTATCGTCGTCGCTGCTGAACGGATTGATGGCGGAGATTCCACTGGAAACCGAATCGACGGCTCCACACCCACCCAAGACCAAGAGACAGCCGACCAGTCCGGCCTTTGCCGCAAGACGCCCGATCATGACATCCTCACTGAGTTTGTGCTGCCGCATCCGGTTCGCCGTCCTGTTCGAGGCGCGAACGGACGAGGGCCAGCATGACTTCCACCCGCTGCCGCAGGTCGGGCGGCGTTTGAACATCCTCCCGAAGCGATTCGAATCGTGCGCTGGCAACGGACAGGTTACCGGATTTCCAAGCTGCAAGGCCGAGAATCTCGTGCGCCGAGAAACGCAACGGGCTGCCGGAAACGGCCAGATCGGAAACCCGATCGCTCACGGCATCGAAGTCTTCGAGGTCGACGGCAACATATCCGGCACGGATCCGGGCGACGTCGCGCAGGAACGCGTCGACGCCCGTATCTGCGGCGATCGCGTCGAAGCCGGCCAATCCGCCGGCCGGGTTGGTGCCTGCGGCCATATCGCTGGCCGCGCGGAAACGCGAAAGCAGAGAATAGCCCGATCCGCTGTCGCTGATCAGTTCCTCAAAAGCCGTGCGCGCGCCTTCAAGATCACCCTGATCGGACATTTCGAGCGCAGCAATGAACCGATCGCCCCGATCGGCGGCAGTCGAGACCTGGTAAGCCTCCCAGCCCTTGTACGCCAGTGTGGCCACAACGATCAGCACGGCCACGCCGACGATCAGCATGCCGTACCGGTTCCAGAACTGTTTCAGCTTCTGGCGCTGGAGCTCTTCTTCAACTTCACGAAAGATATCGGACATCAGCCAATTGTTCTCTTTGTTCGACCGGCCCTGCCGCAACGCGTTTCCGGTCGGGCGGTCGGGCGCATGTCGAGCCGGCCTTGCCGGCGAACCCAGTGCTTGCGATCGTGTCTTCTCTTTCGGTGTCCGCAATCCTGACGGTCGTCCGAGGCACTGAACGGGCCCTATGCGGCACCGTTTCGCAGATCGGCAACGGCTTTACCCCGAAATGCGCGTCAAGGCAAAGGCCTTATGGCCAAGCGATGCGATCCCGATACTACCCGATAACCGGAACGCCGAACAGGATCGGGTGCAACCAGAAGGCAATCGCGGCGTAAGCACCGAGCCCGACGACCACGGCGATCCCGTCATTGCGCATGGCCGGCCCCGGCATGGTCGGCTCCGACGCCTCTCTCGTCCGGCGTTTCAGGCTTATCCTGTCAACGACCGCCCAGGCGAGCAGGGAACTGAACAGCAGCATGCTTGCCAGATCACCGTTTGCCAGAAGGTGGGCAAGCGCCCAGAGCTTGACGGAGACGAGCATGGGATGTTTGAGCGCGGATTTGATCCGCCCCGGAAAATAGGTCGACACAAAAAACACGAAGACCGGAAGCATCAGGAGCAGCGTTATGTGGCGCATTGCGACCGGAGGATCCCAGATCAGCGGTGGCCCGGCATCGCGCGCTGCATTGTACCCCATGACGATCAGAACGACGCCGGCCAGGGATACCAGCGAAAACAGTCCCTTGTAGCCGCCATCGCCGAGGCGCCCGATCAGACCGGCGCGAAACGTCGTCGCGGCCGGCACAAGGTGGGTGGCGATGAACAAGGCCAGCCCGGCAATCAGCAGTCCCATAATGTTGTCTTTCCCGCGCGTGATGGATCCCCCGGGCATCGTGTAGCAGTCGCTCCGGCAGGCGTACACCGCAAACTCGGCGGCAGGCAGTTTGCCGCGCCGCCCCCTCGCCTGCTATCCTGCTTGATATCGTTTGCAGAATAACTGAATTCGATACCGAGGACGCAGGCGTTTGATCCCTCCAAACGGAGGTCTGGCGGACATGACATTCGACGCAGAAAAGGCAAGGAAGCTGCTGATTGCCCGGCGCGATGAATTGGATGCGCTGCGGACGATCAGTGAGGATGCCCAGGCAACCGTCGATCTCGATCAGCAATCGGTGGGCCGGCTGTCCCGCATGGACGCCTTGCAACAGCAGGCGATGGCACAGGCCCAGGACCGGGCCCGGCAGAAGGAGCGGGTCATGATCGAGGCAGCGCTGACGCGTATCCGGGACGGAGAATACGGCGCCTGTGTGTCCTGCGGCGAGGACATCGACGAAAAGCGCCTGGAGCTCAATCCGTCAGCCGCATTCTGCATACGCTGCGCCGGGTAGACCGGTTCCTGTTCAAAAAGGCTGGATCAAGCGCCAGGATCAGGTCGCAAGCAGCATCGGTTCAAGCTTTTCCGGGTCGACATCGACACCGAGACCGGGAGCGTCGGCCGGCCGGAACCGATAGTTTCGAGAGACCGGCCCCGAGCGGGCGACGCTGTCTTCGAAATAGCTTCGCATATCCACCGAACACAGCAGCAGGTCGGGCGGCACGCCGAGCGCCAGATGCAGCGAGGCGGCCGACGCGATATCGGCGCTCCAACTGTCGTCAACCTTGATCTTCATGCCGTGAGCGATCGCCAGATCGCGCGAAAGGCGGGCCGGGCCGGGACCGCCCTGCATGGTGCACTTGATGCCGAGGCCGGCCACCGCGCCGTCCCGGCAGGCGCGCATGCACACATTGGGCCCGGTGATACACTGGTCGAGAATGACCGGCCCGCCGCCGCGCCGCGCCGCATCTCGATTTGCCTCATAGGACGCGCAGGGCTCCTCCCAGTAGATGCGCGGATCGGGAAAGCGATGCATGAGATCCACCGCCGTGGCGACGTCCATCGCACCGTTGGCGTCGACGAGAACCGTCTCGTCCTCTCTGTCCAGTTCGCGCATGACCCGGCGGATGCGTTCGGCATCCAGTTCCGGATCGCCCTCACCGGCGATTTTCATCTGGAAAACGGTGCAGCCCTTGATGCGCGACGTCGCGGCGTCAAGCGCCATCACCTCCGGATGCGCCTGGCTGATCGAGCGATAGACGGGCACGGATTCCTGGTACCGTCCCCCAAGCAATGACCAGAGGGGCACACCGGCCTTTTTGGCGCAAAGGTCGTAGCAGGCCGTTTCGAAGGCCGAAGCGAGATTGGAAAAGACCGGATCGGAAATCCCAAGAGCCGCCCGGACTTCCGCACTGTTGAAGGGATCGCATCCCAGCACCCATCGCAGGGCTTCGTCGCAGGCCCTGCTAAAACTCGGGTCGGTCGGCTCCGGCGACGCGCCGGACTTGCGGCAAATCTCACCGTAGCCGGTCAGTCCGACATTGCTCTCCAGGACGAGCAAAAGGTTGTT
The DNA here is from genome assembly GCA_038745065.1 of Pseudomonadota bacterium. Classification (GTDB taxonomy): domain Bacteria; phylum Pseudomonadota; class Alphaproteobacteria; order Rhizobiales; family JANQQB01; genus JANQQB01. The sequence goes on from JBCDLT010000025.1 coordinate 13,743, forward strand.
GAGGTGCGTGCGCCGGCCGTAGGCGGTCGTAAAACCCCCGCCGCGAAAGGCGCTCCGCAACGCGTGAAGGCGGAACCCGGTGACGCGGACATCGCTCACCGGCGCCAGCTCTCGTCCTTGCGATCAAGCATCCGGATCATGGAATCCCAGACCCGGACCCCGGAGGGCAAGGCTTCCGGGGCGCCACCATCGGTGAACAAAGCATCGACAACGGATTGCGGCGCCAGATGCATTTCCTGGCCCGATGCCAGCACGTCGACCTGAATCTTGCAGGCCATTTCCAGGTAATAGAGATAATAGAAACATTCCGCGATCGTTCGCCCGACGGCCAGGAGACCGTGATTGTGCATGACCATCAGGAACTTATAGCCGAGATCCCGCGCCAGCGCGGCGCATTCGTCGTCCGCCTGTGTGACGTCCTGGTAGGCGTGATAGGCAATGGTCGGCAGCACCATGTTGGCGTGCTGCGATAATGGCAGGACGCCGCATTTCATACAGGACACAGCCGCACCGGCCCTTGAATGGGTATGGGCGACGAAGTTGATATCCGGTCGCGCGCCGAGGATGGCGGTATGGATGAGGTGCCCGGCCCGGTTCGGCGGATGATCCCCGGCTACCAGATTGCCGACCATGTCGACCTCGATCAGATTCGAGGCACAGACTTCGTCCATCAGGAGATGATCCGGCTTGATCAGGTAGCTATCGGATTGTCCCGGCACACGCGCCGTCAGATGGGTATAAATCAGGTCGGTCCAGCCAAAATGCGCATATAGCCGGTGCAGCGCGGCGAGATCGCGGCGCGTCTGCCATAATGCGCCGGCTGGCCCGGTACCGTGAAGCGGCTCGATTGCGGCCGGCATGCTCGTCCCCCCTGTCTCGCCCGCTTGCTGCCTCCGGTCATACGCCGGCCTAATCGCCGGTCTGCCGTGCGCACATCACGGTGCCGGAACGTAGCAGCAGCCCTGAAGGCCATTGGAAAATCCAATTGTCTTCAAAGTAAAGACCATTTCATGGCCGTAGAGCCGATCGCTCATGCCGTCGGAACAAAATGTCCGGCCGATAAAAGCCGTCGCCGACGTGGCAGGACCGTGCAGCCACAAGAAATCGTGGACCCGGCTCCCCCTCACCGGCTTCGCCGTCGAGACATCGAGGACCGTGTCCTCTTGCGAATCCTGGGTGCGGAACGTTGCCTTGTCGTCTTCGGAAAAGCGCAGCGACCAGAACGGTTCGGTTCCCACGCATACCAGAGCAGCCGGAATCCGGCTTTCACCGACCCGGGTCATTTTTTCCTCGGCAAGGAACCGCAGACTGACCCATCCATTGCCCTCGCCGACAATGACCTGGCCCCATCCGCCCCGCCGTGAAATCACCTCAACCGGCGCAGCACCGGGCGCAAACGTGCCGATGATCGGCGACGCCGCCGTCGGTTCCTGGCGGATGTTCAGGACATCGTTTGCGGCGACGCCGGTCACACGATGATATGTGGGATCAGTATAGGTCGGGAGCACCGCCTCATCGGCACGGCTGTGCCCCGCAAGACCGGCCCCCAAGACGAAAATTGCTGACGCGTAAACCGTAAGCCGAGCCGCGAACCGACGAAAACAAGAGGCCTGCCGTCTCATCATCGGACCTCCGCTTCGCCCTGACTTGCCTAAGATCCGACCTACCGCGTTTCGTCCGTTGGCACAATGTCGGCCATGGTGTTGCGACAGCGATCGAACTCAGGGAAACGGCACGGTGCCGTCTTGTTCCGGCGGTCTGCCGTTGACGAGCAGGCGTCGTGTCTCCTGATCGGGCAAGACAATCCGAACCGATCGGTAAGCCGGCTGCCAGCCACCGCTGACCTGCCAGTCCAGACGAACCGTTTCGTCATCGCTGACCAACGACAGGCGGGTCAGGCAATGTTGGCCGGAAAGCGCCTCGACGCTGTCGCCGTCATCGCTATAGGCCAGCCCTGTAATCGCCTCGCCGCTCGAAGCGGGAAACACCGCAAATGTCCGTTCTCTATCGGAGGCCGGATCCGCTCTGTCCATCGCGCCCGCAAGCGGCAGGACGGCTCCGGCACGGACAAACAGCGGCATCGATGCAAGATCGACAGGAACGCTGATCGTCCGACCGCCCGCAAACCAGGTACCGCTCCAGAAATCCCACCATCCGATACCGTTATCCGGCAGGTACACCTCCCGTTCAACCGCACCCGGCTCGACGACATTCGCCACAAGGAGATCCGGGCCCAACATGAAATCGTCGGTTTCCTCGAAACAACGCGCGTCATGATCGTGATCGAGGAAGACGGGGCGCAGCATCGGCTCGTGGTTCGCGGCAGCCCGATAGAGCGCCGTATACAGATAGGGCAAGAGGCGATAGCGCAATCGGATCGCCTCGCGGACCAGATCCGTCGCGTCCGGATACATCCAGGGTTCGTTGACGGTGCCGTCGTCGCTCCAGGAATGGATGGTAAAGCGAGGATGGAAGATCCCGTTCTGCACCCAGCGCACAAACAATTCCGGTCCCGGTTCGGGACCCGCAAAACCGCCGACGTCATGGCCGATATTGAACAGGCCGGACAGCGACATGCCAAGGCCCATCCGGATGTTGTAGCGCAGGGTTTCCCACGAGGTGCGGTTGTCCCCGGACCATGTCTGGGCGTAGCGCTGGATCCCGTAACAGCCGGACCGGGTGATCAGATACGGGCGCCGTTCGGGCTGATGCTCGGTCTGGGCCTCATGCGAAGATCGCAACATCAGTTGCGCCATCAACGGACGCACGAGCGTCACATCGACAGGGTCGCCGAAGCCGGCGCATTGGGCGGCCCTGTCCCAGACTTCGAACTCGTTGTTGTCGTTCCAGGTTGTTTTGATGCCCTTGTTTAGAAGGTTTTCCGTTACTCCGTCTTTCCACCAGCGCACGGTGTCCGGGTTCGTGAAGTCCAGATGCGATCCCTCGTCGCCCCAGAACGGCGAGCGTTCCGGGTCACCGGTTTCGCTGTCGCGGATGAACAGACCGTTTTCCGACGCCTCCCCATAGCGGGGGTGATCCTGAAGCAGGCAGGGTTTGATGTTCGCCGCAAGATGCACCTTGGCGGCGGCAAAACGCGCCGCCATGGCACCGGCATCGGGAAACTTGTCGGTGTTCCAGTTGAAGACGTAACGTTTGCCGTCGATCGACGTATAGCCGGACGAAAGCTGGAAACTGTCGCAGGGAATGGCGTGTTCGCCGACCAGCTTCAGGAAGCCCTCGACCTGTTCCTGGGCGTTTTCCGCATCCGTGTAGTGCATGGTCGAGCCGGAATAGCCGAGGCTCCAGAACGGCGGAAAAGCCGTACCGCCGGTCAGGGCCGCTTGCGCCCGCACCAGGCCCGCCATCGTCGGCGCCCATCGCACATAAAGGTCGAGATCGCCGTCCTCTGCCCGATAGGACCGGGTCAGCAGATGATAGAAATCGATCTCGTTGCCCAGATCGAACCAGCAATTGGCCAAATTGTCGTAAAACAGGCTATAGGCACCGGCCTCTGCCGTTCGGGTGATCGTGAACGGAATGTGCTTGTAGAGCGGATCGGTCGAGCGCGCGTTATAACCCATGGCGTCGAGATTGCGCATTTCGAAACGGCGGCCGGTGCGTTCCAGGTCGCCGGCCTTTTCGCCAAGGCCGTACATCCGCTCGCCATCGACATGTTTCAGAAAGTGCCAGTGGGCGTGGTCCCGCACGCCGAGCATATAGGCGTTGGACTGCCGGTCCTCGGCAAATCGTTTCCACGATCCGTCGTTCGAACGGGCATCCCAAGCCATGCGGAGCGGCCGTTCGACGGTCAGCCGCAAGCATTCCGTGGTGAGCACCAGACCGTCAGCCCCCTCCTCGAGTTCGAAGCGCGGACAGGCGAAGCCGGTCAGATCCAGCCGGGAGCGCCCCTCCCAGGGCACATCGCGCTCCGGCGCGATCGACCACGTCCGATCGAGCCGAAAATCGCCGTCCTTGCGCAAGAGAATGCGGATCAGATCATGGTCGAGCACGAACAGACTCAAAAGGTGCCGCCCGTCGACCAGAAGCTCCACGCCTGTCTCGAACTGCCGTTCGAGCGTCCATGCCCTGAGCGGTTTCACCGATGTGCCTCGTGCTCTGCCGAATTGCGGGAGCCGTGTCGGCCTTGGACATTGCCCCACAGAGATTGCCGGATCCCGTCCCTATCACGCCGGATCGGGACGGGTCCACGGGTCAGACGGGCTCGGCGGCTCCAGACCCGTCAGGACGGCAGGACCCGGATCGCACGGGAAAGGAACCTGGCAAGGCCCTGCCCGTGTTTATCGATTGTCTTGGCATAGCGGGGGTCGGCGTCATAGAGGTCTGCGAGGCCTTTCAATGCGTTCAGGTCGCAGGGGTAAAACCGTTGGTCGATCAACCGCCGGTGCCGCTCGACGATGGCCGCGACCTCCGGGTGATCTTCGGTTAGGCCCTTCTGCATGGCAGCTGCGAGATCGTCATAGATCGCATCGGTCTCGGCTTTAATGGCCGCCCAGTCGTCCGCCGTATAGGCCTTGGTCCGGGCCGTCGCCTCGTTGTAGGCGGCCGTCCCGCCCCATCGCTCCTTTGTCTCATCCTCGAAGTCTTCCGGGTCGAAGCCGTCAAACAGGGTCTTCATGTCGATGCTCTCCATGGATTGTGGGGAGTCGAGAAATGCCAGGGCGCGATCGACCGACCGGATCAGACGTTCCGCGTCCTGCGCCCGCCGGACGAGGTCGGCCCGTTGGCGCAGGAGCGCCAGACGCCGGTCATAGTCCGGATCGTCCAGCACAGACCGGATCTCTTCCAGCGACAGCCCCAGCGCGCGCTGAATCAGGATCTGTTGCAGCCTGACAAGACTGTCATCGTCGTAGAGCCGGTATCCGGCCTCGGTCCGCGAGGCAGGACGCAACAGGCCGATGGCGTCGTAATGGTGCAGCGTGCGCACCGTAACGCCGGAAATCCGCGCGATATCGCGCACCTGGTAGGTTCTCAACCGTTTCATCGATCTCGTCATGCACCCTCACGCCGCGTGAGGGTCAAGCGGTGTTTGCAAGCCGCGGCACGCCCGGTTTGGCGGCCCGCTCAACTTGCTACACATGCCGGTGACCCGGCCTTTCGGGCATGCGGCGATAACGCTAATTGATGTCTGCAGATCCGGGAAAGGGCTTGTCATGACACCTCTTGCACGCGCATTTGTGTTTTCCTCGCTGCTCATAGGCGCCGTCAGCGGCCCCGCTCTGGCGGAAACGCTTTCTGAAGAGGCCGTTTCCGAACACAGTCATACGGTTCTGTTCGGGTCTCCGCGAAACGCCAGCGCCGCGCTTGACGCTCTTATTGCGCGGGCTGAGACGGATGTCGTGCCGACCCTTGTACTGGCATCCCGCTACCGGCCGGACAACCAGCGCGTCCTGGTCGCGCTGTCACGCCTTACCGGCGCGACGATCGACGACTGGCGCGACGCCATGCTCTGGCAGGAAGCCCATCCGGATGTGGTGCCCCACACGAGCTACCGCGACCTGAAACTGGAGATCTTCCAGCGCATCGACCCGAATTTCCTGAAGTTTCTCGGCGGCAGCCGGTCGGACCGGGAAAACCTGAAGATCCGGCTTGAAGAAATCACCTGGGGTGGTGTGCGGGTCGACGGCATACCCTCGCTCGACGATCCGGAACTGATCGATGCCGCCGACGCGTCATACATGTTGGACGATGACCTCGTCTTCGGCGTTGCCATCAACGGCGACGTGCGGGCCTATCCGTTGCGCATCATGGGCTGGCACGAAATGTTTAACGAGACCATTGGCGGCGTGCCCGTGGCGCTAGCCTATTGCACGCTTTGCGGCGCCGGCATCCTGTTCGAGACCGACGTTGAGGGACGCGACAAACCCTTCGTCTTCGGCTCGTCCGGATTTCTCTACCGGTCCAACAAGCTGATGTTCGACCGGGAAACCAATTCGCTGTGGAACCAGTTCACCGGCGAACCGGTGAGCGGCCCGCTGCGGGAGTCCGGCATCAAACTGAAAATCCGCCCCGTGACGATCACCTCTTGGAACAAGTGGAAGGCACAGCATCCGGAAACGAAGGTTTTATCCCTCAGGACGGGCCATAACCGCGATTACGGTTCCGGTGTCGTCTACAGGGATTACTTTGCCAGTCCCGAACTGATGTTTCCGACGATCGTCGGCGATGAATCCCAGGTCCGACGCAAGGATTATGTCTTCGGTATCCGCGATGTCGGTGCGGCGCGGGCCTGGCCGGTCGAGGCTTTCGCCGAGCAGAAAGTGATCAACGACACCGTTGGGACGCGCAACGTGGTCCTTATCGGCGACGCGCTCACGCGCACGGTACGGGCCTTCGACCGCGGTGATCGCACTTTCGAGGCGGCGAGCACCGGCACAGCCCTTGCCGGACCGAACGGCACTTGGAAAATCACCGAAGACGCGCTGGTCGGCCCCGACGGGACCCGGCTTGCCCGCGTTCCCGGCCACATCAGCTACTGGTTTGCCTGGGATGGTTACCTGGGGGTCAACAGCACCCTGTTCCAGGCGCCCGCGACAACCGGCCAATAATCCTCGCGGACGGGGGTTTTCGTGCCGCTCACCCCTCATCGAGCGGCACGATAACGATGCGGAATTCTACCGGAACCGGCAACGTCGCATCGTCGATCATGCGGTGGCGAAGCCGGCCTTCGGGAGTCGCGACGCCCCCGTCGACCCGCGTCAGATTGAGCGGCATATCGAGGCCGGACGCAAGAGCGCTGAGCGCCCTGAACGCGCCCGTATCGATCGTCTCCAACAGTCTGGCGGTGCACCAAGAACTTGCGGCCTCGGGCGCCGTACGTGCGGTTCTGCCGTGTTTCATCGGCGATCGGGACGCCAGGCTGGCGCGCGACGGCGCGATCGTCGAGAGTGCCGGCCAGGACTTGTGGCTTGTCATCAACAAGGATTTTTCCGGCTCCGCCCGCGTGCGCGCGGTCGCCGATTTCCTGACAAATCTCATTCAGGACAACACGACGGCGCTGGCCGGCGAAAGCCCGCAATCGGTTGGAGACCAGTCGTCAACTGCGGAAAACGGCTGAGATCCGTGCCGGTGTCAGGGCAATCCGAGGAAGGATTTTTGCGCGCGCAATCGGACCCCCAGGTCGGCTATGCGTTTACCGAAGGTGACTTCGAGCGCATACTTCCGTAAGAGCGAACGAAACCATAGGGAGGCCTCCGACCATGCAGAATTCCGACATCATCTGGGATAACGTCGACCGGCATCGCGAGGCTTTCATCGGCTTGTCGGACCGCGTATTCGACACACCGGAAACCCTTTACGGTGAATTTCGCTCCGTTGCCGAACACCGCGCCATGCTTGCGGACCAGGGTTTTCGCATCACCGACGACGCGGCCGGCATTCCGACCGCGGTTCTTGGTGAAGCCGGCGACGAAGGACCGGTGATCGCGATCCTCGGGGAGTTTGATGCGCTGCCGGGCCTCAGTCAGGCGCCGGGGGTTGCCGAACACCAACCCCTCGAACACGGCGGCAACGGCCATGGTTGCGGACACAACCTGCTTGGTTCTGCGGCCATGCTGGCGGCGACCGCGGTGAAGGATTGGCTGGCGGCTTCCGGCGTAAAGGCCCGCGTCCGCTATTACGGCTGCCCTGCCGAAGAGGGCGGCGCCGCCAAGACCTTCATGGTGCGCGACGGCCTGTTCGACGACGTCGATGTCGCGATTTCCTGGCATCCGGCCACCTACACATCGGTCAGCCGCGCGACCTCGCTCGCCAATACCCGCATCGACTTCACGTTCCACGGCAAGGCCGCGCACGCCGCCGGCGCGCCGGAACTCGGTCGCAGCGCGCTCGACGCTGTCGAACTGATGAATGTCGGCATCAATTACATGCGCGAGCACATGCCGGACGAGGCCCGGGTCCACTACGCCTATCTGGATGCCGGCGGCGCGGCCCCGAATGTCGTGCAACACAAGGCAACGGTGCGCCAGCTCGTTCGGGCACGCGACCTGCCGGGATTGAGATCGCTTGTCGAGCGGGTAAAGAAGATCGCTGAGGGTGCGGCGCTGATGACTGAGACGCGTGTCGAATCGAAAGTCTATTCGGCCGTCTCCAACCTTCTCGGCAACGTGCCCCTGGAACAGGCCATGCAGATCGAACTGGACCGGCTCGGTCCCGTCGATTTCGACGAAGCCGACCGCACCTTCGCCCGGGACATCCAGAAAACCCTGAGCGACGACGATATCGCCGCCAGTTTCCGACGGGTGGGCATGGTTCCGGAACCCGGCCAGGCCTTGTGCGACTTCGTGGCCCCGCTGGACAATATCAGCCATGGCAGCGAAGGCTCGACCGATGTGGGCGACGCAAGCTGGGCCGTGCCGACGGTCCAGGCACGAGTAGCGACCTGTGCGGTCGGAACCCCGTTCCATACCTGGCAGGTGGTGGCACAGGGCAAGGCACCCGCCGCCCACAAGGGCATGGTCTATGCGGCAAAGGTGATGGCCGCGACGGCCAAGCGTGTGATCGAGGACCAGACCCTGGTCGCCGCCGCCAAGGCAGAGCATCGGGCCCATCTCGAAAAGACGCCCTATCTCTGTCCGATGCCGGAGGATGTGCGGCCGCCAATCCTCAAACCGGCAGGTTCATAGGCCCATAACCAGGTCGGCGCACCGGTCACCCAGCATCATTGCGGGAGCATTTGTATTGCCGGCATTGATGTTCGGCACCGCGGACATGTCGCAGACCCGCAGGCCGTCGACGCCGCGCACCCGCATCCGGGCATCGAGCACCGCCATCGGATCGCCGTCGGCGCCCATGCGTGCCGTGGCGGCCGGATGATAATTGGTTTTCACGAACCGCCGACAATGCGCCTTCAGCGCGTCGTCGGACGCATCGCCTCCCGCAGGTATCGCCACACGTTCGATGCGGTCCGCAAGCGGGCTTTCCGAAAACGCCCTGAGGAAGAAGCGCTGCCCGTCGACCATGGCGTCCATGTCCGCCGGATCCTGCAACAGGTTCGGGGATACCAGCGGCATGGCCTTCGGGTCGGCCGAGGCCAGACGAACATCGCCGCGCGACCGCGGCTTGACCACGACCGTGGTCACCGTGACGCCGTACCCGTCCTCGACGAGGCCCAGCGTATCCCGGTCCAGATAGACGATCGGTACGCAAAACGCCTGGATGGTCGGCACGCCGTCCGGCTCGCGCGGATTGACGAAGGCGCCGGCCTCCACGCCGGCCGACGTGACAGGCCCCGATCCGAACAGCTTGAACTGCAGACCGTTCTTGAGCATACGCAGGCCCTCGCCCTGTCGGTAATAGCCGTAGGGACCGTTTACCAGCGCCGTGATCGGCACTTCGGGGTGATCGATCAGGTTCTGACCCACGCCCGGCAGATCCGCCTTGCAGCCGATGGCGTGCTCGGCAAGGTGCTCGGCCGGTCCGATTCCTGAAAGCATCAGCACTTTCGGCGTAACCAGCGCGCCGCAGGACACGATCACCTCGCCTTCGGCGTGCACGCGACGCACGTCGCCGGACCGGTCCTTATAGGTCACGCCGACCGCCCGGCCGTTTTCGATCTCGATCCGTTGCACGGCGCATTCAAGGCGCACCGTCAGGTTGGGATTGGCTTCCTGCGGCGCGACATAGGCATAGGCCGCCGAACTGCGCCGGCCGTGCCGGTTCATGAACTGGTAGAAACCGACGCCGCGCTGGTTCACCCCGTTGAAATCCGGATTGAACGGTTCGCCGAGCGCCTGCACGGCCTGCACGAACCAGCGCGATACCTGGTCGATATGCCCGGGATCGGACACGAACATCGGCCCGTCGGTCCCGTGCAGGTCGTTGTTCAGCCGGTTGTTATTCTCCATGCGCACGAAATGCGGCAGGACATCGGCCCAGCCCCAGCCGATGCGGTCGTTGTTGCCGCGAAGCGCCGTGTCCCATTCGTCATAGTCGGAGGGTCTGCCGCGCATATAGACTTGGGCGTTCACGGAGGAACCGCCGCCGAGCACATGCCCTTGCGGAATGTCATGCACCCGGCCGTCCAGGTGCGCCTGCGGCACGGTCTTGTGATAGCGCATGTATTTCGAGCCGTTGATCATCTTGAAGATGCCCGGCGGCATGTCGAGCAGCGGATGTCGGTGTGAATACCCGGCCTCCAGCAAGAGCACCCGCGCCCCGCCCTCGGCTGCGAGCCGCGCCGCGGCCACGCAGCCCGCCGAACCGCCTCCGACAACAACGTGATCAAACGTCTCGGTCATCGCTCGTCCGGATCGAACGTGACCCGCACATATTCCCAGGCCGCCTTTAGATGGTTCACCAGGGCTTCTTCGGCTGCGTCCGCATCGCGTTCGACGATCGCATCCAGAATGGCTTTGTGGCTGCGGTAGTTCACAAGATTGCGTTCCGGCGAGCGCAGCATCTTTTCCCAGTGCGGCGCGAGCCACGACGTATAGCCCTGATGGATCGCGGGGAAGATCGGGTTTTGCGGGATCCTGTAGAGAACCCCGTGGAAGGCGACATCGGTGGCATAGAACGCGTCGGAATCGTCAATGGCCGCGTAATTCGCCGCAAGCGCGTCCTTGAGCTGCGCGATGTCGTCCTTTCGTGCGGCCTGCGCGGCCTGGCGGACCAGGGCGCGTTCGATAAAGACGCGGCTGTCGTAGAGGTTCTTGACGCCGCCTTGTTCGCCAAGCAGGTGACGCACAATGCCGCCGACCGCCGTCAGCGCTGTCGCGTAGTCCGGTTTGCGCACAACCGGGCGGAAGCGCGGCTTGCTCTCGATCAGGCCGCGGCTGGACAGCGTCGCAATCGCTTCGCGAATGACAGTACGGCTCGCATTGAACTGCTCCATGAGGTGGCGTTCCGCCGGTAGCGGCGCGTTGTTTTCAAGCACCCCTGTCACGATCTGCTGTTCAAGCTTTGCAATCACCGCATCCGCGGCGCGCCCCGAGGGGTGAGGTGTGCCGTCCGATACGTCCTGCCTCGTCTCCATGCCACTCACGCGTCTGATACCTTCATGCTGTTGTAAGGCCGGCCCGAACCCCGCCCACTGACTGAGGACCATAGCCTAAGTTTGGTACGATGAAAATAAGATCACTTACCGCATAACAAAGAAAAATCGGTAAATATGCCGATAATCAATTGACATACCTGCAGATCAGATGTCTATTTTTGGCTAAGTTTGGTCATACCATAAACTCCTCGGCGCCGATCTCGCAGCCATTTCCATCCTGGGACAGGCAATGAACGGGCTCGGGGAGGCCGAAAAATCCGCGGGTCCGGACCAATCGGACCTTTGTCAAACAGGGAGGACAAGCATGAACAGACGCACTTTGCTCGGAACCGCAGCGGCCGTCGCGATCGGCCTTGCCGGATTCGCTTCGATCGCCGTCGCGGCCGGCCTGCCGCCGCTCGAAAAGAAAGAGCGCTACAAGGTCGGGTTCTCCCAGATGGAAAGCAACAATCCCTGGCGCATCGCCGAGACGAAGTCGTTCAAGGACACCGCCGAAGGCTGCAATTGGGACCTGATCACGACCGACGCGGCCGGCTCGGCCGCAAAACAGGTGGCGGACGTGGATTCGCTCATCGCGCAAGGCATCGACGTCCTGTTCCTGCCGCCGAGGGAAGAAAAACCGCTGATCCCGGCCGTCATGAAGGCTCGGGCCGCCGGTATTCCGACCTTCCTGGTCGATCGGTCCGTCGACCCGAACGTCGCCAAACCGGGCGAGCATTATGTAGCCTTCCTCGGGTCGGACTTCGTCGACCAGGGTCGGCGGGTCGCTGAGTGGACCCTGGCCAACTTCAAGGGCGACAAGGGCATCATCGTCCAGCTCGAAGGCACGACCGGGTCGTCACCGGCCAATGATCGCAAGAAGGGTTTCGACGATGTCATGGCCCAGCACGACACCATGACAATCGTGGCCTCGCAGAGCGGCGATTTCGCCCGCGATCTCGGCCGCCAGGTCATGGAAACGCTGCTGCAGGCCCACCCCGACGTGAACATCGTCTATGCCCATAACGACGAAATGGCGATTGGCGCCATCCAGGCGCTGGAGCTTGCCGGACGCAAGCCGGGCGAGGATGTGCTTGTCGTCTCGATCGACGGGACGCGCGATGCGCTGCAGGCGATCATCGACGGCAAGATGGGCGTGACCGTCGAATCCTCGCCGTTTTTCGGGCCGCTCGCCTGCGAAACCATGAAGCGTTACGCCAACGGCGAAGAGATCGAGCATTGGGTGCAGGTAAAGGACCGCATCTTTACCGCCGAGAACGCCGCAGAGCACATCGACGAAGCCTATTGATTACCCGGATGGCGTGGGGCGTTCGAAAACCGGACGCCCCTCACCCGATCTTCGGAGCATCGCGTGCAGGTCCTTCTGTCGATGAACGGCATCGATAAAGCCTTTTCCGGCGTGCCTGCGCTGCGCCAGGCGCGCCTGGATGTAGCAGCCGGCGAAGTGCACGCCCTGATAGGCCAGAACGGCGCCGGCAAATCCACACTCATCAAGATCTTGACCGGCGTCTATAAGAAGGACGGGGGCGACATCGCATTCGACGGCCGCGCCCGTGAGATTTCCAGCCCTGGCGGCGCACAGGCTGCCGGGATTGCAACGATCTACCAGGAACTGAACCTCGTACCGCTGCGCAGCGTGACGGAAAACGTCGTCATGGGGTTCGAACCCCGACGGCTCGGTCTGTTCGTGGATTGGCCCGAAGCGCATCGGCGCACGCGGGAAATCCTGTCGCGGTTCGGCATCAAGATCGATGTAACGGCACCGCTCGGCACCTATTCGACGGCCATCCAGCAACTCGTCGCCATTGCCCGCGCGGTGTCGCTGGATGCGAATCTGGTCATCATGGACGAACCCACGTCCTCACTGGATGACCGCGAGGTCGAGGTCTTGTTCGGTGTGGTTCGCGAGTTGCGGAATTCAGGAGTTTCCGTGCTCTACGTCTCGCATTTCCTGGACGAGCTCTTCCGGATTTGCGACCGCGTGACGACCATGCGCGACGGACGCACCGTGAGCGTCCGCACGATCAAAGACACAACCAAGCTGGAACTGATCGCCGACATGCTTGGCCGTGAGGTCGAGGAGATCGAGACGGCCGGCATGACCGATCTCGGCGGCGGCGAGAAACAGCTTGGCGACGTTCTGCTTGAAGCGGACGGCCTTGCGACCGATCGGCGGCTGTTCGATTTCAGCCTGTCGGTGCGTCGAGGTGAGATCGTGGGGCTTGGCGGACTGCTCGGATCCGGTCGCACGGAAGCCGCACGGGCCCTTTTTGGCGTCGATGCGATCTCACAAGGCGAGATTCGCCTGAAAGGCGAACCTTGGAAACCCGGCACGCCGTCCGACGCCATCCGCAATCGCATCGGCATGTTGAGCGAAGATCGCAAGGCCGAAGGCATTGTTCCGGACATGTCGGTGCGCGAAAACATGACCCTGGCCCTGCTGCCGGCGCTGACCCGTAATGGCCGGATCGAGACACAGCGCGAACGCGCCCTTGTCGAGCAGTTCATAAAGGCGCTGGGGATCAAGTCCGCCAACATGGATCAGCCGATCCGCGAACTGTCGGGCGGCAACCAGCAGAAGGTTCTCCTGGCGCGCTGGCTCGCAACCGAGCCGGAAATCCTGATCCTCGATGAACCGACACGTGGCGTGGATGTCGGCGCCAAGCTGGAAATCCAGGCGATTATCCGGGATTACGTCGATCGGGGCTTCGGCGTCGTGCTGATCAGTTCCGAATTCGAAGAGCTCGTCGAAGGCGCGGACACCATCGTCGTGCTGCAAGACGGATATTCCGTCACGACGCTGCAGAATCCAGGCATCACCGAAGATGCCCTGGTCAGCGCGATCGCCCATCATCACGGGACAGGACCCGCGTGATGGCCGACAATTCGATCTCGAACGGCAACCGGATTGCGCCACCCGCCACGCACGATCTCACCTCGGCGCTGCGCACCCATGGCGGCCTCATCGCGCTGTTCCTGATCCTGGCCTTCAACGCGGCGTTCACGCCGAACTTCCTTCAGGTGCAGACCCTGTTCGTCAATATCAGCCAGGTCGCCACGATAGCCATCGTCGCAATCGGCATGACCTTTGTGATCGCGACGGCGGGCATAGACCTGTCGGTCGGCGCGGTCATGGCGCTCGCCGGCGCTTTGGCGCCATTGATATTCCAATCGGAATTCGGCGCGGCCTATCCCGCGCTTGGAATTGCCGCCGCATTCGCCGTTCCTCTTGCGGTTGCCGCCCTGTGCGGCCTCTTCAACGGCGTCCTTGTCAGCGTGCTGAACGTCCAGCCGATCATTGCGACCCTGATCCTGTTCATATCGGGCCGCGGCATTGCCCAGGTGCTGACCAACGGCAATCTCCAGACGTTTTCCAATCCGTATTTCAGCTATCTGGGAACCGGAAAGGTCCTGGGCCTGCCGTTCCAGGGGTGGCTTGCCCTGGCGCTCGCCGGTATGGCGTTCTGGATCGTGACGCGCACGACCTTCGGGCGCTATCTCCTTGCCGTCGGCGGCAACGAACGCGCCGCGCGCCTTGCCGGTGCGCCGGTACGCAAGGTCAAGATCGGCGCCTACATGATCTGCGCCTTTCTGTCCGGCATTGCCGGCCTGATCGTCGTCGCCATCAATTCAGCGTCGGACGCGGCCCGCAACGGCAATCTGATGGAACTGGACGCCATTGCGGCTGCCGTCGTCGGCGGCGCGCTTCTGCAGGGTGGCCGGGCGCCGATCTTCGGCGCTGTGCTCGGCGCCGTCATCATCCAGCTGGTCAAATACACCCTGCTGGCCAACGGCGTCGAAGACGAAGTCGCCCTGATCGCCAAGGCGCTGATCATCGTTCTGGCAGTCTACATTCAACAGGCACGGAAGGAATGACGATGCCGGGCGCCGAAGCCTTCGACCTGCGCCGTACCCTCGGCTCCGACGGGCGCAATGCGGGCGTCTGGATCGCGCTGGTCGCGCTCATCCTTTTCGGCCTCGCACGCTACGAGAATTTCGGCAGCGCCTACAACATCGTCTCCTTCCTCAACTACAATTCGATGTTCATCATCATTTCGATCGGCATGTGTTTTGTCATCATGACCGGCGGGATCGATCTTTCGGTTGGCTCGGTCGCCGCCTTTTCGTCGGTCGTTGCGGCCTATCTGAGCCCCCTTGGCATCGAAGTCGCGTTGCCCGGCGGTGTCGCCGCCGGCATCGGTTTCGGCGCCGTCAACGCCTTCTGCATCATCGCCATGCGCATTCCGCCCTTTATCGCCACACTCGCCACGATGCTGGCCGCCAAGGGTGGCGCACTCGTCATCAGCGATGCCCAGACGATCTCTGTCGACTGGGGCAGCAATTTCACCAAGCTCGGTATGGAAAAGGCATTCGACGTCCTCCCCTGGACCATCGTCATCGTCGCCCTCGTCGCTGTCATGCTTTGGGTGGTGCTGGAGCACACCGCGCTTGGGCGGACCGTGCTGTCTATCGGCGGCAGTGAGGACGCATCCACCCTGATGGGATTACGGGTCAACACCGCCAAGGCCTTTGTCTATCTCCTGAGCGGCGGGTGCGCGGGCCTTGCCGGTGTGTTCCTTGCCTCCGGTTTCGGCGCCGGCCAGCCGCTGGAAGGCGTCGGGTGGGAATTGTCGGCGATTGCCGCCGTTGTCGTCGGCGGGACCTTGCTCACCGGCGGGCTCGGATCGGTACCGGCGACCGTCGCCGGCGCCCTGCTGCTGGGCCTCGTGTTCAACATCCTCAACTTCGAAAACGGCAAGGGAACGATCAGCCTCAGCGCCTATTGGCAGATGGTGATCCGCGGCGGCTTTTTGTTCGCCGTGATCCTGCTACAGACCCGGGTCGGCGGAAATCCGGAAAAGGCAGGATAGAGACGTGACGAGGATCGAACACATAAAGGCAGGATACTTCGCCGTTCCGCTCGCTGAAATCCTGTCCGACGCCAAACACGGCGATCACACCCATTTCGAACTGATAACCGCGACTGTGCGGCTGCAAGACGGGACAGAAGGTACGGGTTACACGTATACCGGCGGCCGCGGCGGACGAGCCGTTCATGCCATGATCGAGCACGACCTCGCCCCGTTTCTCGTCGGCAAGGACGCAAGCGCGGTGGAACAGCTGTACGACGCCATGCAGGAGCATGTGCACTACGTCGCGCGCGGCGGCATTGCATCCTTCGCGATATCGGCCGTCGACATCGCATTGTGGGACATCCGCGGTAAAGTCCGCCAGGAACCGCTTTCGGTCATGGCGGGCGGCGCCGGCAATCGATGCAAGGCCTATCGCGGCGGCATCGACCTGAACTTTCCGCTGCCGAAACTGCTCGACAGCGTCCGTGGCTACCTCGCCGACGGATTCGACGGCATCAAGATCAAGGTGGGCCAGCCCGATCTGGACGACGACGTCGCACGGCTGGCCGCCGTCCGCGATCTCATCGGTCCGGACATCGCCCTGATGGCCGACGCCAATTATTCGATGAGCGTCGATGAGGCGGTCGCCGCCTGCGCTGCCTTCGAACCGTTCGATCTCGTCTGGTTCGAGGAACCGATCATCCCGGACGATTACGCCGGATATGGCAGAATCGCGGGCGCGACCGGCATGCCGCTCGCGATGGGCGAAAACCTGCACACAATCCATGAATTCGAGTTCGCTCTTGCCCAGTCGGGGCTTGCCTACATCCAGCCGGACGCCTCGAATTGCGGCGGCGTAACCGGTTGGCTTCGCGTCGCGGACCTGGCTGAAAAGGCCGGCATTCCGGTCTGCAGCCACGGCATGCAGGAATTGCATGTCAGCCTGGTATCGGGACAAAAACATGCCGGGTGGCTTGAAGTGCATTCCTTCCCGATCGACGCCTACACCACCCGCGCCCTCGTCGTCGAAGACCATTTGGCCGTTGCCCCGGACGTGCCCGGCACGGGTGTGACGTTCGATTGGGAAAAACTGGCGAATGCGTCCGATCCAGCGGGTTGAACACGACGCCTTGTTTTCCGAGGAAGGCGGCTGGCTGCGCTCGGCTACTCTTCGATGACGCCGATGACTTAAAGAATGGGCCGGCGTCCCTCGAAAAACGGTTCGTCCGCCTCCTTGCCGATCTCAAACTCGTAGGTACCGAGCGTCGCATCGTCCTTGTGCAGCACAAGCCCGAGAGTGTCGCCGGCCTTTGCCGGCCGGTCCAGTCTGACTTGAAGGTTCTTGTGGGTGCCCGCCTTTAGCGGCACGGCCGCCAAGACGTCGCCGTAAAAGACCTTGTTGTCCTTCGGGAGCCGCACGACAAGAAATCCGTCCTGGCGCAGCACCACTTCGGTGACGATGATTGTGCCGTCCCGAACCGGTTGAAAGTCCGCTTTGACGGATGCGGTTTGCGCATGGGCCGTGGGCGACATGACAAGCATTGCCAGTAATGCCGGCATCCACTTTTGTGCACTCATCGGTTCTCTCCCTTTTTTGGCTGTTTGTCGCCGAGACGCCGCACCGTCCGGTCGGCCCGCGGACCGGTTCAATCGAGCACCCAGTCACCCGAGATGGGATCATAGGTGTAGCGCGGTACATACGGATTGGGCTCTTCCAGCATCACCGTCGGACCCGTGGTGATCGCACCTCCTGTCGCGCCGATGGTGACACCCGATTTGATGCGGATCGGGCCGCCGGTCTCGACCTTGTCGAACGTCAGAAAATTGTCGGTCGCCGACCACCACAGCACTCCGGGCGATTCGACGAACCGCGCCGTTCCGACAAAATCGTGCAGCGATGTGGGTTTGTTGGTGTTGAAAGGCACCCAGGTTCCCTTGCCGGTTACCGGTGCGACACCCTCGCTGACACTCGGCCCGGACAGGATAATAGTGGTTTCTTCGTTGGTGGTCTCGTCGACGATCCAGAATATGTGCCCGGCCCCGATACCGTAGGACGCGGTGCCGAGATGCTTGATCTTGAACTTCGTGCCGCCCTGCGGTTTCGGCGGCGTGGTGTTCGGCGGAACCGGCTTCTTCTTTTCGATGACGATCGTCACCGGAACCGTGATCTTGGGAAGCTTGATCGGTTCCGTTTTCTGACCGTGGCCAATGCGCAGTATGACGGCACGGTCGAAGGAATCCTCCTCGTTCTGGGAGGTCGACAGATACTCCCCCTGCGCCCGCATTTCCTGGCCGGGAACTTGGGCCTCCGACAGTCCGAGCGACAGCAGGTGATCCTTGACACGCAGGGCCCGTTCGGCCGAGAGCGCCTGGTTGTAATCGGCATCTCCGCTCTTGCTGGCCCGTCCGAAGATTTTCACATGCGACGATCCCTTCGACAGGATCGGATGCAGCTTTTGTTTGATGTAGTCCTTGTGTTCATCCTTCAGGAGGTTGCCATCAATGTTGTAATTGTAGAGGACGGCATCCCAGATCAGCGCCGAACTTTGGTCGACCACGAATTCCTTGACCTTACCCGGTCCGGTTGCCATCCCCATCTTGTCCATGACAAATCTCCACCAATCCGGTTTGATTGAACCGGCGCCGCAGAAACATGCCGAAAGATTTAAGACAACCGCAAACGACGAAGGAAGAACTCTAAAAAAGTCGTTGATACGATCAAATTCAGCACATGACTGCAAAACCTTGCGTAAGTATTGAAAAAATTTGAGTATTGAATGATAGTAATATTAAAGATTACTGTCAATTCGATTTGCTCAGATCAATATTTGACGATCCAAGGCCGCAAGACCTTCCAGGTTCGATCGATCGATAGATGACCTTGGTCCCCGCGCACCGGCACCAAAGCGGGCGCCGGTCGGGAGACATAGCGCCTCGTTCCGGCCCATTTTGACCGATCCCCTTGGCAAGCGACAACGCCCCACCCCGGTACGCCTAACCTCCACGGACCGGTTCTCGCCGCTGATACGCCAGCCATTCCCGCGGCCCGCAACCGAATTGGCGCTGAAACGCACGCGCCAATGCTGTGGCACTCTTGTACCCGGCAATCGGCGCTGCCGCCTTCAGCGGGCGGCCTTGCAGCAGAGCCTGCTTGGCCAGGGCAAGGCGCAAGGTCGTCAGATAGTCGCCGGGCGATGTGCCGATTCGCTGTTTGAAAGCGGCGGTGAAACTGGATCGGGACATGCCGGCGATGGCTGCCAGTTCTTCGATGTTCAGTTCGGCCGTCGGTCGATCATGCATGGCGGCAAGCGCACGTGCGAGCCTTGGGTCGGCCAGCCCGGCCAGCAGACCGCTTTCCGTCAGGCCCTCCGCAATGCAGTGCCGCAGCAACATGACGAGCAACAATTCAACGATCAGTTCGATGGCGACGCTTTGACCGAAGGCGGGCGTGAAAGCCTCGTCGAACAGCCGTTCGAGCACCGGACCAAGACCAGCCAGCGTGTCCAATGGAACAATCAGCAGGGTCGGCAGGCCCCGCACCAGCAATTCAGCTTCAGGTCCTTCAAAGCTGAGACGGGCGCAGACCAGTTCGGCGTTGGCGTTTTCCTTCGTTTCCAGGCGGTGCCCTTCAGCGCCGGCGAACAGGATCAGGCTCGGCCGGTCGAGGACCCTGACCATACCGCTGGCCGTCTGGACAGAAAGCGAGCCGTTGCGCAGCAGATGCAGGTGGCCCGTTTGCCTGTTCTTGTCGGCATCCACATCGGCTTGTTCCTGCGAAGCCCCTTCGTCGAAGTCGGAGCGCCCGCAAAGGGAGCCGACAAAGAACACACTTGCGCTGAGGCTGCGACGGTTCAGCCAGGAGAACAGGGCCGGATCTTCGGACGAACTGCGTGCTTCTTCGGACAAATGATCGAACCGGACTGGTTAGGATTTGTGAACGGGTTGGAACACAGCAGCTTGCAGCCCCTCTCGTCAACGAACTCGAATGGAGAACAGTACAATGCCGATGATCACCAATGCCCTTCGAGGTGCGCTTCTGTCCGTAGGCCTTGCAATGGCCTTCGTGCCGGCAACGGAACAGGTCGCGAAGGCAGAAACCGAGGTCAACATCGTCAAAGGCTATGCCGTACACGGTTACGACGTCGTTGCCTATTTCACGAAAGGCAAGCCCGTGGCCGGGGACGACCGCTACACAGCGGAACATGACGGCGCCACCTACCGCTTCTCCAGTGCCGAACACCGCGACACCTTCACAAGCGATCCGGCGGCCTACGCGCCGCAATACGGCGGCTATTGCGCCTTTGGCACGGCCATGGGTCGCAAGTTCGACGGCGACCCCAACGCCTGGGCCATTGTCGACAACAAGCTCTACCTGAACCTCAACAAGGAGATTCAGGCCCGTTGGAAAGAGAATGTGCCCGGTTTCATCAAGGGCGCTGAAAACAACTGGCCGCTGATCCGCAGCGTTGCCGATGCGAGCCTGGAAGCCGCACCGCCGGCAGGCGTCACGCTCGGCGCCCAATAGCGCCCGACCTGTTGCAGAAAAACACGGAGACCGGTGCCAGGCGAACCCGGATGGCACCGGTCTCCGGCCTTTGCGTTGCCCGAAGTCCTTACGCGGCGACGCCCCGCGATCCCGTTAGGGGGAACCCGCCGCTTGCATCCTGTATTCGGACATAGGCTTCAGATATCCGCCGAGTGCCCTTGGCAGCGCAAGATCACTCCCACTCAATCGTCCCCGGCGGCTTGCTGGTCACATCGTAGACCACCCGGTTGATGCCCTTGACCTCGTTGACGATGCGGTTCGCCGTACGGCCGAGGAAACCCATGTCGTACGGGTAAAAATCCGCCGTCATGCCATCGACGGAGGTTACGGCACGTAGAGCGCAGACGTAGTCGTAGGTACGGCCGTCGCCCATTACGCCGACCGTCTGGACGGGCAACAACACTGCAAAGGCCTGCCAGATCGCGTCGTAGAGGCCGGCATTGCGGATTTCCTCCAGGTAGATCGCATCGGCCTTGCGCAGGATGTCGAGCTTGTCGCGGGTGATCGCTCCAGGACAGCGGATGGCAAGGCCCGGACCGGGAAACGGGTGTCGGCCGACAAAAGCCTCGGGCAGACCGAGTTCCCTTCCGAGCGCCCTCACCTCGTCCTTGAACAATTCGCGCAGCGGCTCCACCAGTTTCAGCTTCATGCGTTCCGGCAGGCCGCCCACATTGTGGTGCGACTTGATGGTCACCGACGGCCCGCCGGTGAACGACACGCTCTCGATGACGTCCGGATATAGGGTGCCCTGGGCCAGGAACTCCGCGCCTTCGATGCGGTGCGCCTCACCGTCGAACACTTCGATGAACAACCGGCCGATGGTCTTGCGCTTTTCCTCCGGATCGGTGACGCCCTCCAGCGCGCCGATGAAAAGATCCGACGCCTCCTTGTGGATCAGCGGGATGTTGAATGTGCCGCGAAACAGCGAAACGACCTCCTCGCCCTCGTTCTGGCGCATCAGGCCGTGGTCCACGAAAATGCAGGTCAACTGATCGCCGACCGCCTCATGGATCAGGACCGCGGCAACGGCGGAATCGACGCCGCCCGACAGGCCGCAAACCACCTTGCGGTCGCCGACCTGCGCCCGGATCGCCGCGATCGCCTGGTCCTTGAAGGCCGCCATGGTCCAGTCGCCGGAACAGCCGGCGATCCGGTGCACGAAATTGGACAGGAGCCTGGCGCCATCCGGCGTATGCACCACTTCGGGGTGGAACATCACGCTGTAATAGCCACGGGATTCATCGGCCGCGACGGCATAGGGTGCGTTTTCAGAAACGGCGCGGACCGAAAAGCCATCGGGAAGCGCCATCACCCGATCGCCATGCGACATCCATACCTGGTGTTCGCTGCCCTTTTCCCAGACGCCGTCAAACAGAGCGCACGGTTCCTTGACCGAGACGATCGCCCGCCCGAATTCCCGGTGATCGGCGTTTTCGACCGCGCCGCCCAGTTGCGAGATCAGGGTCATCTGGCCGTAGCAGATGCCAAGGATCGGCACGCCTGAACTGAACACGGATTCCGGCGCCCGCGGGCTGCCGATATCGGTCGTCGAGGCCGGGCCGCCGGAAAACACCACCCCCTTTGGCGCCATGCGCTCGAAAGCCGCCTGGGCGGATTGAAACGGCGCGATCTCGCAATAGACCCCCGCCTCGCGCACCCGCCGCGCAATCAGCTGGGTGAACTGGGAGCCGAAATCGATAATCAGGATGGAATCCGTCATGGTCTGTCGTCCGTGCTGTGATCCCGCCGGGGCGCGGAATCGGGAATTTCATGCCTGCCAACCGCGAGAACCGCGTCAGGCCGCCTTGCCGACCACGGCGAAGTAGAAGCCGTCCGTGTCGGTCGAGGCCGGCGTCATGGTGATCGAGCAATAATCCGTCGTCCAAGGCTGGCGCTTGTCATAACCGATCAGGTCCTGCCAGACCTCCCCGGCCGACAGCAGCTCGAAATCGGTGCTGCGTTCCAGGAAAGCGGCGATCTGCGCTTCGTTTTCACCCGGAAAGAGCGAACACGTGATGTAGCAAAGATATCCGCCCGGACGGACGAATTCCGATGCGGTATCAAGGATTTCCGCCTGCTCCTTCAACCGGTCTGCAAGCGCGTTTTCACTCAGGCGCCATTTTGCGTCCGGCCGGCGACGCCACACGCCGCTGCCGGTACACGGCGCATCGATCACCACCCGGTCGATCCGACCCTTGAGCGCCTCCGGCAGACCGCTCCGCGGATCGTGTACCGTCACATTGCGGGCGCCGGCGCGCTGCAAGCGTTCGTAGATCGGTGCCAGGCGCCGCTTGTCGCTGTCATAGGCGTGGATCTGACCGCGATTGCCCATCGCCATGGCCATCGTCAGCGTCTTGCCGCCGCCGCCGGCGCAATAATCCAGGATCTGTTCGCCCGGCTGCGCCCCGACCAGCGTACCGGCGATCTGGCTGCCCTCGTCCTGGATCTCGAACCAGCCCTTGCGATAACCGGCCTCGGACTGGACATTGGCGGCCCGCTTGAAACCGGCCGGCGGTTTGATGCGCAGGCCGAACGGAGCCGTGGCTGTCTTTTCGACGTCAAAGCCCGACAGAGCTTTGAGGACCTTGTCGCGATCCGCTTTCAGCGTGTTCGCACGCAGGTCAACGGGCGGGCGCTCCGCCAGCGCTTCACCCTCGACGACATAATCGTCCTCGAAAGCCTCCTGAAACGCCGGCTCGGTCCATTCCGGCACATCCGCCGCGACCCAGCCGGGCGCCTCGACGAGCCGATCCGACTGGAGGTGTTCGCGTTCATCCTCGGTCAGCGCCTCCGGCGCATGGCGGTCGTCGGCGAACGCCCGGTCGAGATCGTCAGCCGGCATGCGCCAGCGATGACCGAGACAGCCGAGCACCGCCGACCGGGCCTCCTCGCTGTCCATGCGCCAGGCGTTCGATGCCCGCCATCTGAGGCAGTCGAAAACGAGATTGCCGACGGCAGCCCGGTCGCCGGAACCGGCAAACCGGTGCGACAGGCCCCAATCCTTCAGGGCGTCCGTTGCCGGGCGTCTTCGGGTTTCGATGTCCTGGAGAACCTCGATCGCAGCGGAGATGCGTCCCCCCAGTTTCATGCGGCCGGTCGCCTCCGGCAAACACCGGTCCGGAAGCGGTCAGAACACAAGGAAAACAACGGTCGATCAGACATTGGTGGGATAATTCGGGCTTTCGCGGGTGATCGTAACGTCATGCGCATGGCTCTCGCGCATGCCGGACGCGGAGATGCGGATGAAATTGGCCTTTTCCTTGAAGTCGTCGATTGTGCCGGCACCGACATAGCCCATGGCCGCGCGCACGCCGCCGGCAAGCTGGTGCAGCACGCTGGCGAGCGGCCCCTTGTAGGGCACCTGGCCTTCAATGCCTTCGGGCACGAGCTTCAGCGCATCCCGCACTTCCGACTGGAAATAACGGTCGGCCGATCCGCGGGCCATGGCGCCGACCGACCCCATACCCCGATAGGCCTTGTAGCTGCGGCCCTGGTGCAGATAGACCTCGCCCGGGCTCTCCTCGGTTCCGGCAAACAGGGAGCCGATCATCGCTCCGCCGGCGCCGGCGGCGAGCGCCTTGGCCAGGTCGCCGGAATACTTGATGCCGCCGTCCGCGATCACCGGCACGTTCTGGCTTTCGGCTTCCGCTGCGGCTTCGAGGATTGCCGTCAATTGCGGAACACCGACGCCGGCGACAATGCGCGTGGTGCAGATCGACCCCGGACCGATCCCGACCTTGACCGCATCCGCGCCGGCATCGAGCAGCGCCTTGGTGCCGTCCCGGGTCGCTACATTTCCGGCGACAACCTGGACCTCGTTCGACAGGCGTTTGACGCGGGAGACGGTCTGCAGGACCAGTTCGGAATGGCCATGCGCGGTATCGACGACGATCATGTCGACGCCCGCATCCACCAATTGTTCCGAGCGCGCAAAGCCGTCATCGCCGACACTGGTCGCCGCGCCGACCCGCAACTGGCCCTGGGCGTCCTTGGAAGCTTCCGGATTGAGCTGCGCCTTTTCGATATCCTTGACAGTGATCAGTCCGACGCACTGGTCCTGGTCGTCGACGACGAGCAGCTTTTCGATGCGGTGCTGGTGCAGGAGCTTCTTGGCTTCTTCCTGACTGACACCGTCCCGAACGGTAATCAGGTTTTCCCGGGTCATGAGCTCGTAGACGCGCTGTTCGGGGTTTGACGCAAACCGCACATCGCGGTTGGTCAGGATGCCGACGAGCCGGCCGGTTACGCGGCCGCCGGTACCGCCGTTTTCGACGACCGGAATGCCGGAGATGCGGTATTGCTTCATCAGTTCCTGGGAATCCGCCAGCGTCGCGTCCGGGCCGATGACGACCGGATGCACGACCATGCCGGATTCGAACTTCTTGACCTGGCGAACTTCCTCCGCCTGGTTTTCCTTCGAGAGGTTGCGGTGCACGATGCCGATGCCGCCGGCCTGCGCCATGGCGATCGCCAGCCGCGATTCGGTGACCGTATCCATCGCCGCGGACAGGATCGGCAGGTTCAAAAACAAATCCCGCGTAACGCGGGATTTCAGGGAGACGTCGCGCGGCAGCACCTCCGAGTGCCCCGGCAGGAGCAGCACATCATCGAAAGTCAGCGCTTCGTGTGAGTGGTCGGGACGGAAAAAATTCGCCATGCTCGAACTCCGGGAACGGCGCTCGAAAAGCGCACTGGACAGTTTGAACGTTGGCGGTGGTCCTTACCATGGCGACGCGGCGCTGCAAAGACAATGCTGCCCTGCAGCGGCCGCAGTGCGGAAAGTCTGGGAAAAGCTACGTCCGGTCGACTACGTGCCGCGAAAATTCCGGGCCAGCAGATAGAGCTCGGCCGAATCGGCACGGCTTGCCGCCGGCTTGATGTGCGAAACCGAGGCAAAGTCCTTCTTCAGGTCCGCCAGAAGCTGGTTTTCCGTACCGCCGCGCAGCACCTTTGCGAGGAAGTGACCGCCCGGCGCCAGGACTTCGCGAGCGAATTCGGCCGCGGTTTCGCACAGATGCATGATTCGCAGATGGTCGGTGCGCTTGTGCCCCGTGGTCGGCGCGGCCATGTCGGAAAGCACGACATCCGCCTTGCCGCCGATTGCTTCGGCGAGCGCGTCCGGCGCGTCGTCGTCGAGAAAATCCTTTTTGAGGAAAATCACGCCGGGGATCGGTTCCATGTCCAGATAGTCGATCGCCACGATGGTCGGCGCATCGCTGGTCGATCCCGTGATCTTCGCCGCCACCTGGCACCAGCCACCGGGCGCAGCACCGAGATCGACGACCTTCGATCCGGCTTTCAGGATCGGTTTCTTTTCGTTGATTTCGGCAAGCTTGTAGGCAGCGCGGGACCGGTAGCCGTCGAGCTTCGCCCGTTTCACATAGGGGTCGTTCAACTGGCGATCCAGCCAGCGCGCCGAAGAATTGGAACGCCGCCGCGCTGTTTTGACCCGGACCTTGAGGGACCGGTCCGCCCGCTTTTTCTTGTCGGTCATCGTGTTTTGTAATCCGCGGGCCGGTTAACCCGAACGGCGGTTCCAGACGCCGTCCGCCGTCATCATTTCCATCAGAATGCCTTCGCGCAAACCGCGATCGGCCACGCGCAGTCGGCGACACGGCCAGCGCCGCCGGATGGCTTCCAGGATGGCGCAGCCGCCGAGTACAAGATCCGCGCGATCCTGGCCGATGCAGCCGTTGTCCACCCGTTCCGGATAAGACATGGCCAACATGGTCTGCATGACTTCGTCGATGCGCCCCTTGTGCAGCCAGATGCCGTCCACCAGCCGTCGGTCGTAGCGCACCAGGTCGAGATGGATGCCGGCGATTGTCGTCACCGTGCCGGAAGTGCCGATGAAATGCGCGCGACCGCTGGAAATCGCCTTGTCCAGGACGTCCCACTTGCCGGCCGCGACCAGCATTTCGTCGACGCACTGCACCATGCTCTCGAAGACTTCAGGTGTCACGTCGACACCGCCGAAGCGTTCGCTCAGCGTGACGACACCGACGGGCAACGACGCCCAGTTGACGATGCATTCAGTGACGCAACGCGATTGGTCCTTGTGCCGCTTCTTCAGGTCGATCCAAGCGATTTCCGATGATCCGCCGCCGATATCGAACAGGAGCGCGCCATCATCCCTGTCGTCGATCAGCGGCGCACAGCCCATGACGGCCAGTTTGGCTTCCCCGCCGCGCGACAGGACCTCCAGCTTGAGGTTTGCCTCCTCCTCGACCCGGTCGATGAAATGTTGGCCGTTTTCCGCCGACCGACAAGCCTCCGTCGCCACCATGCGGACTCGCTTGACGCCGCGATTATCGAGCTTGCGTCGGCAGATCCGCAGGGCATCGAGCGCCCGGTCCATGGCATCCGCGCGCAGCGCCCCATTGGTCGAGACCCCCTCGCCGAGCCTGACAATTCGAGAAAAGGCGTCGACGACCTTGAACCCGTGTTTCCGGGGTTCGGCGATCAGCAAGCGGCAATTGTTGGTGCCGAGGTCAAGGGCGGCATACAAATCCTTGGACGACCGGCGTGGATGACGCCGATGCCAGGGCCGGCTTTTGCCATTGCCGCCATTAAACGGCTTTGTCCGGTCCTTGCCGTTCGGCCGGCCATTGCCATTCGGTTTGCGACCGTCTTCGGATGCGCCTTGACGCAACGCTGCCGAAGCGGGATCGGACGCCGCTGTCTCGTGCGAGCGCGGCGCATGGCCGCCATTCGGCCGAAAACGCTGGCGTTTCGGCCGATTGTTCGGTGTGGATACGGTTTCGTTCGAACCCGCCGGCGCATTTGTCGCCGGTGCGGAAGCGGCTCCGGCTTCGGAGCGGTCTTGGTTTTCTGCAGGCCTGGTGTTGGGCGCCGAAGCGGTGCGGTTCTTTTTGCTGCGTCGACGGCGCCGGCGGCGCTTGCCGGACCCGCGGTCAGGGCTTTCCGGGCTGCTTCCGCCCGCCGTCCCCGGCTCGGCCCAGGACTGTTTGGCTGCCTGAACTCCACGGTCGGCGCGATCGGGTCTACGCCCGTCGTTTCCGTCAGGATCGCTCACCGTTCACATCCTCGCGCCGCCTCCGCTTGCGGCGGGCAGCGCATAATTCTCGACTTGTGCGAAAGTGTATCAGCGATTGACGTATACGCAATGAAATCCTAGCCGGGTCCGCGTTAAGAAGGATCGGGACCAGCCGAACGGCTTTCCGCTACGTCAGGACGGAATCCGACCGTCATGTCGCGTTTTGTCCCGAATCCCGGGCTTTTCCGGACGTTGAAGCCGACCGAGGCCAAAGTCCGGCGAACCCAGCCCGCGGCCGTGTATGTGGCAAATCTGCCGCACGGACGGGTTTTTTCGAATACGGCGCGCATCAGCGCCGCGTCCCACATGGCCGGGTTCTTGCGCGGATCGAATCCGTCGAGATACCAGGCATCGGCCTGCCCGGTCCAAGCCGGAACGAGGTCGGCGGCATCCCCGATGCCGAGATGCAGGCGCACGCGCTCGAACTCCAGCTGAACCCAGCCGGGCCGATAATCCAGCTTGCTGCACAGGGCTGCCGCACCCGGCCCAAGATCCGGCCAGGGCTCGTGGGTCCGCATAATGTCGGCAATCGCGACAGGATGACGCTCGACGCTGACATAGTCGAGGACCGCCGGCGCGGCCGTCGTCTGCAACCAAACCGCCTGGCTTTCCAGGAAGTTCAGGCCGGTCCCGAAGCCGAGTTCGGCAATGACAAAACGATCGCGTCCTTCGAACCGGTCGGGCAATCGATTGCCGGCGAGAAAGACATGACGCACCTCGTCGCGCCCGCCATGCCGGGAAAAATAGGTATCGTCGAAGCGGGTTGAATGCGGCGTTTGGTTCTCACTCCAGACGATTTCTGCGGACATGCCCGTTTGACCTTGCATCTTCGTTCGGCCAGAACCGGCGCCGGACGCGTTTTCATGGGACCGGACTGCCGTGACGTCTTCATCAACCAGCTTCGACGTGGCCGTGCTCGGCGGCGGCGTTTTCGGCCTGTGGATCGCCCGGCGTTGCGCAGCGGTCGGGCTCACTACTGCCCTTGTCGATAAGGCCAAACCGGGCAGCGGCGCAAGCGGCGGGCCGCTCGGCGCTCTGATGCCGCATGTTCCGGACCGGTGGAACGCCAAAAAACAATTCCAGTTCGAAGCCTTGACGACGCTCGCCACCGAGATCGCCGACCTGGAAAGCGAAACCGGACTGGCCACCGGCTATCGCCGGACCGGGCGGCTGATGCCGATCAGAACCGCCGGTTTCCTGAGGCAATCGGCCGAACGGCAGGAGGACAGTCGAAGCCGTTGGACGGCCCATGATCCGGACCTCGTGTTTGCCGTCGAAAGCGCGGTCGATCCGGCCGGCTGGCTCGCCGAAGCGGCAACGCCGCTCGGCCATGTGCGCGAGACGCTTGCAGCGCGCGTGCAGCCCCGCGCGCTGTGTCGGGCCCTTGCCGCATCTGTCGCTCGGACCTGCAGCGTGTTTGACGGATTCGAAGTCGGCGCGATCGACGGGCAAAGCGGACGTGTTCTGGCGACGGACGGACGGCAATCGATCAACGCCGGCACCATCGTGCTTACGACCGGATATCAATCCTTCGGGCTCCTCGATCAGATCACGGGCCTCGCCCTTGGCAAGGGGGTCAAGGGACAGGCGGTGCTCCTTGACACTCGTGAAGACCCTGCCCATCCCATCGTCTATGACGACGGCACCTATGTGATTGTGCACGATGACGGACGCACGGCGATCGGAAGTACCTCGGAAAACGTCTGGACGAGCGCGTCTGTGCCGGATCCGTCGAACCGGGCCTTCCTCGACCGGGCCTTTGCGCTTGTGCCGGCCCTCGCCGGAACGCCGATCGTCGAATGGTGGGCCGGCGTGCGTCCGAAATGCATCGAGCGCGATCCCATGATCGGTTTCCTGCCGGACACACCGCGTATCATGGTGGCCACCGGCGGTTTCAAGATCAGCTTCGGCATCGCGCACAAGGTCGCCGACAGCGTGATGGCGCTTCTCGATGGCGTAGACCCGGATCTGCCGGAAACCTTCCGGGCAGAACACCACTTTACGCGGGCCATGGCGCGAACCGACCGTGACGAGGCAGATGAATTCGCCGCTACGGCGCAGACGGCAAAGCCGCATCCCTGATCGACAATTGCGCACTGCGCTCGCCGCGCCATGTGTTGATCGACAACGTGCCGCAAAGATGCAGCGGTGCGCCCTTCGGATGGTTCAGGAGCGTCTCGCCAAGCGGACTGTTCATGGCCCGAAAGGCAATGGCGCCAAGCCGATCCCCCGAATCGGTAACGATCCGACACCGAACATGCGACCCGCCGACGGGTTCCGCATAGGCGATGCGGTGCGAGGGAAAGGCAAAGACGGGCGCCGGGTGCCCGGCGCCGAACGGTCCGGCCTTTTCGAGCATGCCGATCGTGTCGAGCGATGCGCCGCCGGCCGTCATAGGGCTGTCTATGCGCACGGTGTGGCCGGGCCGTTCCGGCACATCGCGTTGAAACCGCTCGCTCAGAAAGGCGGCAAACGCCTCCAACCGGTCGATCGCGAGGGTCATGCCGGCCGCCATCTCGTGGCCGCCGCCCTTGATCAGAAGACCCGACGCAACCCCTTCTCGAACCGCGGTACCAAGGTCGAAACCGGGCACCGATCGTGCAGAACCGGTACCGCTCCCGTCCTCCCGCAACGCAATCGCCACGCTCGGCACATTGGCCTTTTCGGAAAGCCTTGAGGCGATCAGACCGACAATACCGGGATGCCAGTCGGATCCGGCGACCACAATCGGCAAAACCTGGTCCTCAAGCGGACCGTCGAGCATGGCCACGGCTTCTTCGAGCGCCGTTTTTTCTAGCGCTTGCCGCTCCTGGTTCAGCGTGTCCAGTTCGGCTGCCAGCACGTCAAGCTGGGCCTCGTCTTCTCCGGTCAGAAGATCGAGCCCAAGCCCGCTCTTTCCGATCCGCCCGCCCGCATTGATGCGCGGGCCGAGCATGAAGCCGAGCTGATAGGCCGTCGGAGTTCCATACAACCGCGCGACCCGGCAAAGCGCCCGCAAACCCGGGTTCCAGCCCTTTTCCACGGCCAGCAGGCCCTTGGTCACGAATGCCCGGTTGACGCCGGTCAGCGGAACGACGTCACAGACGGTTCCGAGCGCCACAAGGTCAAGGAGAAGACGCAGATCAGGTGGCTGACGCCCGTCACGGAAATAGTTCCGCTCCCGCAGCCGGCCGTTCACGGCCACACACACAAGAAACGTCACGCCCACGGCCGCCAGATGCCCCTGACCGGACAGGTCGTCCTGACGGTTCGGGTTGACCATGGCAAAGGCCGGCGGCAGGTCCGCGCCGACCTGATGGTGGTCGATTACGACGACATCGGCGCCCGCCGATGCCGCGGCGGCAATCGCGTCCATGCTGGTCGCACCGCAGTCGACGCACAGGATCAGCGTAGCGCCCTCCTCTGCGAGACGCGTCATGACCGGAACCGAGGGCCCGTATCCTTCCGTCAGCCGATCCGGAATATGCGTGACCGGATGGAGGCCGAGAGCGCCAAGGAACCGCACGAGTAGCGATGTCGATGTCGCGCCGTCGACATCGTAATCCCCGAATATCGCGACCCGTTCCCCGGTTTCCACGGCCTGTGCGATCCGGTCCGCGGCCAGGCCCATGTCGGTGAAAGTGGCCGGGTCCGGCAGGTCGGACTTCAGGCTCGGCTGCCAGAACCGGTCGACACCTTCAAGGGCGACGCCGCGGCCGGCAAGCACGCGGGATACCATGTCCGGCAGACCTGTCTGTTGCGCAATCGCCGCCGCAAGCCGCACGCCGTCAGCGTCAAGCCGGCTCTTCCACGATCGCCCGCTCACCGAACGGTTCACATTGAAAACGCAGGGTTCGCCGGGATCGCGCAAGGCCATGGAACGTGTCGCAGGTCCTTATTCCGCAGGGACGACGAATTTCGAAAGGTCGCGGTGTTTGGTTGTGATATGCCGGATCGTGCCGGACGACGCCCGCATCACGACGGTCTGGGTCGTGATGGAAGTGCGGCCGAATTTCACGCCGTCCAGCATGTTGCCGTCGGTCACACCGGTCGCTGAAAAGAAGCAGTCTCCGGACGCCATTTCGATCATTTCGAATTTCTTCGTGACATCGGTTATGCCCATCCGTTCGGCCCGTTCGCGCTCATCGTCGCGCCGGATGACGAGGCGTCCCTGCATCTGGCCGCCGATACACCGAAGCGCTGCAGCTGCCAGCACACCCTCCGGTGCTCCACCGATTCCAATGTAGATGTCAATGCCGGTCTCATCCGGATCGGTCGTGTGGATCACCCCGGCGACGTCCCCGTCGCCGATCAGCCGGATCGCCGCGCCCACCGAGCGGATATCCTCGATGATCTTCTCATGCCGCGGCCGATCGAGCACGCAGGCCGTGATCTCGGAGATCGGAACGTCCTTTGCCTTGGCGAGCGCGCGGATGTTTTCCGAGGCCGGTGCATCCAGATCGACGAGGCCCTCAGGATATCCGGGGCCGATCGCGATCTTCTCCATGTAGGTGTCGGGCGCGTTCAACAGACCGCCTTCTTCGGCGATGGCGATCACGGCAAGCGAGTTCGGCAGGTTCTTGGCGCAGATTGTCGTGCCTTCGAGCGGGTCGAGGGCAATGCTGACCCCGGTACCGTCGCCGGTTCCGACATCCTCGCCGATATAGAGCATCGGAGCTTCGTCGCGTTCGCCTTCGCCGATCACCACGCGGCCCTTGATCGGCAGCCTGTTGAGCTCGTAGCGCATGGCGTTCACCGCCGCCTGATCGGCCGCCTTTTCATCCCCCTGCCCGCGCAGGCGGGCCGCAGCGACCGCAGCGTGTTCGGTGACGCGAACGATCTCCAGCGTCAGGATCCGGTTCAACAATGCCCTGTCCATAAACTATGCTCTCCTTGTCCCCGGTAGCGTCAGGCTGTTCGGGCGGCCTCGATACGGATGATTTGCGGTTTTGATGCGATCACACCGGCCGTCTCGATCGTTTCGAGCGCCTGCCGGATCGCAGCTTCAGTGGTCTCGTAGGTCAACAGGACGACCGGTTGCTGTGCGTGGGGTTCCGTTTCCGCCGCCGGCGCGGACCGAACCGCACGTTTTCGCTGGACGATGGATTCCAGCGAAATGTCGTTGTCCGCCATACACGTGGCAATCCGGGCAAAAGCGCCGGGGCGATCGACGACTGAAAACCTGATGTAATAGCCGCCCTCGTGGCGCCGCATCCTCGCCCGCGTATAGGGTGCAAGCGTTTCCGGCGGCCGGCCGAACGCCGGGATCTTCAGCCCGCGCGCGATGTCGGCAAGATCCGCAATGACTGCCGAGGCCGTTGCGTCGCCGCCTGCGCCGGGGCCGACGAGCACGACCTGGCCGACCGCGTCGCCGTCGATGGCAACGCCGTTCAACACCCCGTCGATCTGTGCGATCGCCGCGCTCTTTGGGATCATGGTCGGGTGGACGCGTTGTTCGATCCCGCTTTCGGTGCGTTGGGCGACACCGAGCAGCTTGATCTTGTAGCCGAGTTCATCCGCGGCATCGAGATCGGCCAGGGTGATCGACGTGATGCCCTCGACATAAACCGATTCCGCGTCGATTTCGGTTCCGAAGGCAAGGCTCGTCAGGATCGCCAGTTTGTGGGCCGTGTCATATCCCTGCACGTCGAAGGTCGGATCGGCTTCCGCGTATCCCAGGCGCTGCGCCTCAGCCAGACATTCGTCGAAACCGATGCGGTCCTGCTGCATGCGCGTCAGGATGTAATTGCAGGTGCCGTTTAAAATACCGGAGACATGGTCGACTTCGTTGCCGGCCAGCGCTTCGCGCAAGGTTTTGATGACTGGAATGCCGCCCGCGACCGCGGCCTCGAAGCCGATTTGCACATCATGTTCGGCGGCAAGCCGTCCGAGCGCCAGACCGTGTTTGGCGATCAGCGCCTTGTTGGCCGTGACCACATGTTTACCTGCTTTGAGGGCGGCCCTTACCGCATCGAGTGCAGGCCCGTCCTCGCCACCGATCAATTCGACGAAGATGTCGATGTCGGGATTGCTGGCGAGTGCGGTTGCATCGTCGAACCAGGAATAGGGTGCCGGGTCGAATCCGCGATCCCGCTCGCGTGTACGCGCGCTTAGCCCGGTAATGCGCAATGCCCGGCCGGTCCGCGGGACCAGTCCGTTGCTTCGGCTTTCAAGCAGGCGAACTGCGGAGGCGCCGACCGTGCCCAGGCCGGCAATTCCCACGCGAAGCGGTTGGTTCATGTAACAAATCCGGTAGACGGACGGCCGGCGGTAGGATCGGTCTATCCGCGTGCGCTGATGGCGACGACGTTTTGCACCGTTTCACTGTCCGTTTCAAGAAACCGCCGCAAATTTCGTGCCGCCTGCCGGATGCGTTGTTCGTTTTCAACAAGCGCGATGCGCACGTGATCATCGCCGTTCTCGCCAAACCCGATGCCCGGCGACACGGCGACGTCCGCCTTTTCGATCAGAAGCTTTGAGAATTCCAGCGAACCGAGCGACCGGAACCGGTCCGGGATCGGCACCCAGGCGAACATGCTGGCCCCCGGCGCTTCGAAGGTCCACCCGGCGCGGGTGAATGCGTCGACCAGAACGTCACGCCGGGTCCGGTAGATCGACCGGATCTCCTCGATCGCATCATCGCCCTCGTTGAGCGCCGCGGCGGCCGCCACCTGGATCGGCGTGAAGGCGCCGTAATCGAGATAGGATTTGACCCGGGCGAGCGCCGCAATCAGCCGTTCGTTACCGACGGCGAAGCCAATCCGCCAACCCGGCATGGAAAACGTCTTGGACATGGACGTGAATTCCACCGCCACGTCCATGGCTCCTGGAACCTCCAGGACGGAAGGCGGCGGGGCATCGCCAAAAAAGACCTCGGCATAGGCAAGGTCGGACAGAATGAAGATGTCGTGCGACCGTGCGAACCGCACGGCTTCCTTAAAGAATTCCAGATCGGCGACATACGCGGTCGGGTTTGCGGGGTAGCACAGGACCATGGCGATCGGCTTCGGGATCGAGTGCAGCACGGCCCGTTCCAGGCTTTGAAAGAACGCGTCGCCTGGTTCCGCCGGCAGGTGCCGGATCGTACCGCCGGCCATCAGAAACCCGAAGGCGTGTATCGGATAGCTTGGATTGGGACACAGGACGACGTCGCCGGGCGCCGTAATGGCCTGTGCCATGTTGGCGAACCCTTCCTTGGATCCGAGCGTCGCGACCACCTGTGTGTCCGGGTCCAGCGTAACGCCGAACCGCCGCCGGTAATACCCGGCCTGGGCCTTGCGCAGGCCGGCAATCCCCTTTGAGGCAGAATATCGATGCGTGCGCGGGCGCGAGACCGTATCGCAGAGTTTGTCGACGATGAAATCCGGCGTCGGCAAATCCGGATTGCCCATGCCGAGGTCGATGATGTCCGCACCCCGTGCCCGCGCGTCCGCTTTCAGGCGGTTCACTTCTTCAAACACGTAGGGTGGCAGACGTTTGATCTTGTGAAAGTCCTGCATGACCTGTCCGTATCGGTCCGTTCTTCAGGCGGGTGTCCCGCGGCGTCCGGCCGGCCCCGAAGACCGGTGGGCAACAACGGCCGCGGCGCGGATTTTATGGCCGAATCCGCCTGCCCGTCATTGTACACATTCCGCCGGGTCGTCGGAGCCGCAATTCATGACCCGGTTTTCCATCTTGGTTTCGCCGATCTCGCGCAATTCCTGCTCCATCGCCGTGCGTTCGTCTTCGCTCAGTTCCGGGGCGCGGTCCGGATTGGGCACGAAGGCCGGATCCGGATACCCGTCCGGCCGGGTTTGGGACGAAAGATCCCCGGTTGTCGGCGCACGAACCGGCGCACTCGGCGGATCCGGCGCGTTGTTGGACAGCATGTCAAAGACCGAGCGGTCAGCACCCGCCGTGCACCCGCCAATGGCAAGCGCGATCGCCAGACCGATAACCCGTGCTTTTCGAGCGGCTTGTTCCATATATACGACTAACCCCAAAGGAGCCCGTTTCTGATACCGCCGACAAAGTGTCCCGGCCTAATTGTTCGGCTCGCCGCACCCTTTGTCTTGTCGGCGGCGCCGCCAATCGGCTCAAGACGGCAGGCGGACCAACGCCTCTCGTACCGCAATTCGCCAAACAAGGGGAATTGCCCAGCGATAGCGCGTTCCGGATCACACGCTCGCCAGTTGAGGTATATAAGACCTTAATTCCTGGCGATCCGACCGAAAATCGGATTCCGGAACTGCCCTTGAATACCGTATACTACCAAGAGTCGGCCACAAAAAGCATCCGGCAACGAGGAAACCATGGACGACAAGGAAGAGAAAAGCCCGCTCCTGCAGTACATCGTGAAGAATCCGGAAGCCTTCGCGATGAACGTCGCGCACATGGTCGAAGAGGCCGGCAAGGCAATGGCCGCCTACATCGAACCGCGCGAAAAGGGCGACAAGACGACCGAATTGAGCGAAGAGATGACCGAGGTCTTCAAGACGCTCAGCCAGGTCGGAGAGTACTGGATTTCCGATCCCGCGCGCGCCGTGGAAGCGCAGAAAAAGCTCTGGACCGGATATATGGACATCTGGAACCGGACCCTCTTGCGCATGGGCGGCGAAACCGTTCCTCCCGCGGTGGAGCCACGCAAGGGCGACCGGCGCTTCCAGGACGAGGAATGGGACGAAAACCAGTTCTTCGACTTCCTGAAGCAGGTCTATCTGGTGACCGCTGAATGGGCGGACGAGATGGTGACGGACGCCGAGGGCCTGGACGCCCATACCAAGCACAAGGCGGCATTTTATACCAAGCAGATCGCCAATGCGCTGTCGCCGTCGAATTTCCTTCTGACCAATCCCATGCTGTTGCGCGAAACTGTCGAAGCGAATGGCGAAAACCTGGTGCGCGGCATGCGCATGCTGGCCGAGGACATCAAGGCCGGCGACGGTGATCTCAAGATCCGGCAATCGGATGTGCAGCGTTTCAGTGTCGGTGAAAATCTTGCCGTCACGCCGGGCAAGGTGATCTGGCAGAGTGCCGTCTGTCAGCTGATCCAATATGCCCCGGCGACGGAGACCGTCCTGAAGAGACCGGTGCTGTTCGTCCCGCCCTGGATTAACAAGTTCTACATCCTCGACCTGGCGCCCGGAAAATCCCTGATCGAATGGCTGGTCGCGCAAGGCCATACCGTATTCGTGATTTCCTGGGTGAACCCGGACGAGCGCCACGCCGACATGAGCTTTTCCGAATACATCCACGACGGCATATTCGGGGCGCTGGACATGGTCCGCAAGGCGACCGGCGAGCGACAGGTCAACGCCGTCGGTTATTGTGTCGGCGGAACGCTGCTTTCGGTGGCGCTCGCCCTCATGGCACAGGAGGATGACGACCGGATTGCGTCGGCAACCTTCTTCACGACACAGGTGGATTTCACCTTCGCCGGCGACCTGAAGGTTTTTGTCGATGACGAACAGGTCCGCATTCTCGAGGAGCGGATGGCCGATAAGGGCTACCTGGAAGGCAAGAAGATGGCGAACGCCTTCAACCTCTTGCGCTCGAACGATCTGGTCTGGCCCTACGTCATCAACAATTACCTGCGCGGCAAGGAGCCCTTCCCGTTCGATCTCCTGTATTGGAATTCCGATTCGACGCGCATGCCGGCCAAGAACCATTCGTTTTACCTGCGCAATTGCTATCTGGAGAACAATCTGACCGCCGGGCGCATGGAAATCGACGGACACCGGCTCGACCTTTCCGCCGTCAAGATCCCGATCTATAATCTGGCAACCCGGGAAGATCATATCGCGCCGGCCCGTTCCGTGTTCCACGGTTCTCAGTTTTTCGGCGGAGAAGTCACCTATGTCCTTGCCGGGTCGGGCCATATCGCCGGGGTCGTCAACCACCCGACGAAGAACAAGTACCAGTTCTGGACCGGCGGGCCGCCGATCGGGGATTTCGATGCCTGGCTGGTCGAAGCAGAAGAAACGCCGGGGTCTTGGTGGCCCCATTGGGATGCGTGGCTGCGCCGGCAGGAAGGCGCCGAGGTGAAGGCACGCAAACCGGGTGCCCGACGGGTCAAGGTTCTGGAGAACGCGCCCGGAGCCTATGTAAAAGAAAGGGCTTGAGCAGCCCCGCTTGTCGACCGAACACCGGTCGAGCTTTACCGGAAATGGGTCAGCCCGTCCGAAGACGGCTGGATGCAAACGGAAACCGGGAATGGAGCGTTGGGTCGAAAAGTTCATCCGGATGGATGACCGGACCTGGGATCGCCACGCGAACCGCTGGAGCGTGTGGACACGCTTTGCCGTGCTGCCGCTTCTGTTTCTCGCCTGCTGGAGCCATACCTGGATCGGGCCTTGGGGCGCTGGCGCCGCAATCTCGGCCATGGCTCTCTGGCTCTGGGTCAACCCGCGGATCTTTCCGGCGCCGCGCCGCAGGGACGGATGGCATGACCACGCGGTGTTCGGCGAACGGGTCTGGCTCAATCGACACAAGGTCCCGATCCCGTCCCACCACGCCGAAAGGGCCTATGCCCTGTCGGCTCTCGCTGTTCTGGGATTTGCCATCGGGGTCGCCGGCGCCGTCATCAACCATGTCTGGCTGATGCTGATCGGGGCGTTCCTGACCTATGCCGGCAAGATCTGGTTTCTTGACCGGATGGTCTGGCTGTATCGCGACATGAAGGATCGCGACCCAATCTACAGATCCTGGATGCGCATGCCGGACAACGACAATCGCGAGCGCAAGCGCGCTGCCTGAAACAGAACGCCTAAAGGCGCTTCTTCTCCGCAAGCAAACCGAGATACATCATCGCAACCGTCGATCCGGCAATCGATGTGATGTTGGCGTGATCGTAGAGCGGTGCCACCTCCACGACGTCCCCGCCGATGAAGTCGATCGGCCCCAGGCCGCGCAACACCGACAGGGCCTGGGCGGAGGTCAGGCCGCCGGATACAGGCGTCCCGGTCCCCGGTGCAAAGGCCGGATCGAGACAGTCGATATCGAAGGTGAAATAGGCCTGCCGCCCCCCGACGCGGGTGCGGATCCGGTCGGCGATTTCGGCCGGCCGCATGACCGCAACATCAAGACCGTGCAGGATTTCAATGCCGTAGGTTTCCGGTGCGCAGGTCCGTATGCCGATCTGGATGGAATGGTCGATGTCGATCAGTCCCTCGCGCACGGCGCGGGTTATCATGGTCCCGTGGTCGATGCGTTCGTTGTCGTCGTCCCAGGTGTCCTGGTGCGCATCGAACTGGACCAGCGCTAACGGCCCGTGCCTGGCGGCATGCGCTTTGAGCATCGGATAGGTCACGAAGTGATCGCCACCGATCGAAAACAGATGCACGCCGGCGTCGAGAACCGTCGACGCCTGGCTCGTCATCCGGTCCGGCACTTCCCAAAGCCGGTGCGCATCGAATGCACAATCGCCGTAATCGATCACCGCAAGGTCCTCGAAGATATCGAAACCGAAAGGATATTGCGGATCGTTGTCCATGATGACGGAGGCTTCGCGGACGCCGCGCGGACCGAACCGCGCGCCCGGCCTGTTCGTCACCGCGGAATCGAACGGAAGGCCCCAGACCGCAACATCGACCCCGGTCAGGTCACGGGTATATTTCCGGCGCATGAAGGAAAGCGCGCCGGCATAAGTGGGTTCGGGTGTGCCGCCTTTCAGCTCCGTGCGTGTGAAGGCGTGATCGTTCGACGGTTCGGTCATGGCGGCATTCCCGGATTGCGATGGCGATCAATCTGGACGAACCCGAACGGGCGATCCAGACGCAGAAACAGAAAATGCCGCCGAAGCGGCATTTCCGATTGTGCAGGTCGTTCGCTGACGAAAACAGTCAGCGTTTGGAGAACTGGAAGCTCCGACGGGCTTTCCGCCGACCGTATTTCTTCCGTTCCACAACACGCGAATCGCGGGTCAGGAACCCGCCTTTCTTCAGCGTGCCGCGCAGGTCCGGTTCGTAATAGGTCAGTGCCTTGGAGATGCCGTGGCGCAGGGCCCCGGCCTGGCCGGACAGGCCGCCGCCGGAAACCGTCGCGACGATGTCGTACTGCCCTTTGCGCGAAACGGCGACGATCGGCTGTTGCACGACCATCTGCAGGACCGGACGACCGAAATACTCGGTGAAGTCCTTCTTATTGACCACGATCTTGCCGGAACCGGGCTTGACCCATACTCGGGCCACTGCGTCCTTACGCTTGCCGGTCGCATAGGCGCGACCATGTGCATCGAGCTTTTGCACGTGAACCGGCGCTTCGACTTCAACCGGCGTCGTACCGAGCGCATCACCGAGATCTTCGAGAGATTGGATTTCTTCAGCCATGGTCATGCATCCCGTGCATTCTTGGAGTTCAGGGCACGGAGATCGACGGTTTCCGGTTGCTGAGCTTCGTGTTTGTGTTCGGCACCCGAATAGATCTTCAGGTTCTTCAACTGTTTGCGCGAAAGCGGTCCGCCCGGCATCATGCGGGTCACCGCCTTTTCAAGCACCCGTTCGGGAAACCGGCCCTCAAGGATCGCACGGGCAGTGCGCTGTTTGATGCCGCCCGGATATCCGGTGTGCCAGTAGTACTTCTTGTCGTTGTATTTGTTGCCCGTGAACACGACCTTGTCGGCGTTCACGACAATGATGTTGTCACCGCAATCCATGTGCGGCGTGAAGGTGGCCTTGTGCTTGCCGCGCAGCCGCGTCGCGATGAACGCGGCGAGCCGGCCGACAACCAGACCTTCGGCATCGATCAGAAGCCATTTCTTTTCGATATCCGACGGCTTTGCCGAATAGGTTTTCATAAGTCCGTCACCTGTTTAAAAAGACGTTGGCCGGGAGGCACTCGACCTCGACCGGTTTGTGGCGGCGTGATAATCCTCACGCGGAAGGTCGTCAATCGTTTTTTATTTCTCTAAATATTTCAATATTTTAAATATGCGGTATTATATTACCGCTATCGATCCGGGATGGAATAGGTCAGCGTCGCATGGGCGACCATGCCGTCTACACCGTCCGAGGTAACGGCCGCGTCGACCACTGCCAGCCGTTTTCCAAGTTTGATGAGCGTTGCGGTACACCGCACAATCCCCGGGTTCGGCTTGCGCAGGAAGTTGATGTTGAGGTTGGTGGTGACAGCGAGCCCCACCGGGCCGATATGCGCCAGAATGACGGCATAGGCCGCCAGATCGACGAGGCCCATCATGGCCGGACCGGATACCGTGCCGCCGGGCCGAAGATGCGCCTCGCCGGCTTCAAGGTGAATGTCCGCCGCGCCAGGCCGCACCGCATCGACGAAGTAGGCGCGCCCGTTAATCAGGAGTTGCGGGAACTCCTGATCCAGAAAGGCTTCGATCTCTCCGGCATTCATGATCGGGTCGGTCACGACGATCTCCGGCAGTTTGGGGCGTGTCAGGGAGTGCGGAGGCGGAGGGACCGCAACTGGACAGCAATGGTCCGGAAACGGTATTCATCGGCAAGCCCGTATTCCTGCCAGAACCTGGGAAATGACGCAATGGATGCCAGCGACACGCCAAGTGCGACAGCCGAAGCTAATGAGGTCACCGCCTCTCCCGCCCTCGTGTTAGCGGAACGCACGGACAGCGGCATTCTGCGCCTGACCATGAACCGCCCGGAACGCCGCAATTGCCTGAGCGAAGCCATGTTGGCAGCCCTCCAGACCGCATTCGACGACGCGGCCGCCGATCCGGACGTCCGGGTCATCATCCTGGCCGGCAGCGGCCCGGCCTTTTCTTCCGGCCACGACATGAAGGAAATGTCGGCGCGTCGTTCAGATCCGGATCGCGGGCGCGCGTACTTTGCATTCGTCATGAAGACCTGCTCGCGCGTAATGCAGACAATCGTCCGGCATCCCAAACCGGTCATTGCGGAAATAGCCGGCATCGCAACGGCGGCCGGCTGTCAACTGGCCGCAAGCTGCGACCTTGTGGTCGCTGCAAGAAGTGCACAGTTTGCCACGCCGGGCGTCAATATCGGCTTGTTCTGCTCGACGCCGATGGTCGCGCTGTCTCGGGCCGTTTCGCACAAACATGCCATGGAAATGCTGTTGACTGGAGAGATGACCAGCGCGGACCGGGCCCACGAAATCGGGCTCGTCAATCGTGTCGTCGACGACGCGGATCTCGGCAGCGAAACAGCCGCGCTCGCAAAGATCCTTGCAGAGAAGTCCGCCCACACACTGAAGATCGGCAAGCAGGCCTTTTACAGGCAGGCCGAAATGGCGCTGGAAGACGCCTACGCCTACTGCGCCGACGTGATGGTGGAGAACATGCTGGCCCGCGATGCGGAGGAAGGAATCGGCGCATTTCTGGAAAAGCGCCCGCCGGTCTGGCAGGACGAATAGATCGCGAATTTCACAACGGGTTCTGTCCGTCAGAACGACACCTGCGATGGGTCGATGC
This sequence comes from Pseudomonadota bacterium, assembly GCA_038745065.1. Taxonomy (GTDB): domain Bacteria; phylum Pseudomonadota; class Alphaproteobacteria; order Rhizobiales; family JANQQB01; genus JANQQB01. The sequence goes on from JBCDLT010000025.1 coordinate 55,578, forward strand.
CACCGCATGCGACGAACCACGGATTGAGAAAACCCTTGGCCCGCAGGGGCTTGGGGGCCTCGTAACAAAAGATCTGTCCCTGCGTGTCGACCGTAATGCCGCCCGCTGCCCGCAAAACCGCATCGCCGGCCGCGATGTCCCATTGGTTTGTCGGCGACAGACGCGGATAGATGTCCGCGCGCCCCTCGGCCAGCCGGCACAGTTTCAGCGAAGAGCCGAAGCTAACGGTCTCGCCGATCGGATTGCGCGCCAGGAATGCTTCGGTTTCCGACGAAAGGTGCGAGCGGCTGGCGACTGCCCGCCAATCGGCATTCACACCTTCGGCAACCTGGATACGTGTGGCATCGGCCCGCATGTCCGCACCGTCGGCCCCAATGCAGGATCGATAGGCCCCCTGCCCCTTCAGCCCCCAGAAAGCTTCATCGAGCGCCGGGGCAAACACCGCGCCAAGCACCGGTTCGCCCTCGACGACAAGCGCGATATTGACCGTGAATTCACCGTTCCGATTGACGAACTCGCGCGTACCGTCGAGCGGATCGACAAGGATATAAGACGCGGCAAGGTCCGGAATGATTCCCGCGGCAACGGCTTCTTCGGAGACCACCGGGATCCCGACATGACAGGTACGCAGATGATCGAGGATCGCGGCTTCCGCCGCGAGATCGGCCTCTGTGACCGGGCTTTGATCCGATTTCCGGTCGACCGAAAAATCCGAAACATAGACAGCCTGAACCGCCCCGCAGGCACGCCGGGCCGCTTCCAGGAAAACGTCTTGCAATTGCTGCAAATCGTCCATTCCCGCCACATTCATCACCGAACTGCCCTATTTCATATTTAAACGTCTGCCCGCTTCCGGGGGGAACGGTGGCTTCTCATAGAATCTAAACCGTTTCCTGTCATTCACTTCAATCATCCGGCGCTGGGGCATTCCCCGGCGTGCGTCCGCGTGAGGATTGTACGACGATGAACCAACCGATCAGAAAAGCCGTTTTCCCAGTGGCCGGCCTCGGCACACGCTTTCTTCCGGCGACCAAGGCCATGCCCAAGGAAATGCTGACGGTGGTTGACCGGCCGGTAATCCAGTACGTCGTCGACGAGGCGATTGCTGCGGGGATTGAACACCTCGTCTTTGTCACCGGCCGCAACAAGGGCGTGATCGAGGATCATTTCGATATTGCCTTTGAACTCGACGCGACGCTTAAGAGCCGCAATAAGACCGAGGCCATCGAGATCCTCGAGGCAGCCCTGCCGGCACCGGGCAAGACCAGTTTCACACGGCAGCAGGCGCCGTTGGGCCTTGGGCACGCCGTATGGTGCGCCCGCGACATCGTCGGCAACGAGCCCTTTGCGCTGCTTTTGCCGGATATGATCACCCTTGCCGAGCCGGGCTGCATGGCACAGATGATGACCGCCTATCAGCGGTTCGGCGGCAACGTTATCGGTGTGGAATCCGTACCAGACGACGAGACCCAGAATTACGGCATCGTCGCCCGTGGCGATGGCGAAGACAACGGCTTTGAGATTACCGGCATGGTTGAAAAGCCGGCCCCGGGCACCGCGCCGTCCAACCTCTACATCATGGGCCGCTACATCCTGCAGCCGGAAATCTTCGAATTGCTCGCGGCCCAGGGCAAGGGTGCCGGCAACGAGATCCAGCTGACGGATTCCATGATCACGCTGATGAGTCAGCAGCGCTTCACCGGCGTGCGTTTCAACGGCCGCACGTTCGATTGCGGGTCGAAGATCGGTTTCCTGACGGCCAATGCCGCCTTCGCGCTCAACCGCGACGATCTGCGCGACGAATTCACCGGCGAATTGAGACACTTGCTCGGCTGATCGCACGGCGCATGCGCCGTGGATCCAAATCGTCGCGCTAACCGACCAGTTGACCGAAGCCGCGACCTTCCCGGCAACAGCCCTGGTCAGGCATACTCGCCCGCCTTGAAATTCGTGGCGAGTTTTTGCTGTTCCTCGGCGATCTCGTCAAGCCAGCCCACACGCATCTCCGGCACCGATTTTACGAGCAATTCGGTATACTGATGCCATGGCGGCGAGAGCACTTCGTCCACCGGGCCGAAATCGACAAGCCGGCCATTGTAAAGCACTGCCAGTTCATCCGCGAAGCTCGCTACCGTTGAGAGGTCGTGACTGATGAAGACATAGGAGACGCCGAGCTGGTCGCGCAGCCGCCGCAGCAGTTTGATGATGTTGGCGGCCACGATCGTGTCGAGAGCCGAGGTCACCTCATCACAAATGATCACTTCCGGATCCGCCGCCAGGGCGCGCGCCAGGCCGACCCGCTGTTTTTGCCCGCCGGACAATTCGGCCGGAACCCGGCCTTCGAATTCCAGCGGCAATTCGACAAGCCGCAGGATTTCCAGCACCCTTTCCCGCCGCTTGCGGCCGGTCAGCCCATGATAGAAGGTGAGCGGCCGGCCGATGATGTCGCCAATCGTCTGACGTGGATTGAGCGCGGTATCCGCCATTTGGAACACGAATTGAACCCGGCGCAGTTCATCGCGCGACCGGTTGCGCAGATCCGGCTTCAATGTCTGACCGTCGAGGACGACGTCCCCGGACGCGGCGGGCAGGATGCCGGCCATGACCCGGGCCAGGGTCGACTTGCCGCATCCGGACTCTCCGATGATACCGACGACATGGCCCCGCTCCACTGAAAGCGAGACATCCTTCAGGATGCGTATTGCCACACTGCCATCGGCTTTGCGTCCATACCCGGCATCGACGTTCTTGACTTCCAGCGCCGGTACGTCGCGGCGGTGTTCGCCTCCGGTGCCTTCGCCCTGGCCGGCGGCCGGCGGCGGGCGGACCGCAGCCATCAGCCGCTTCGTATAGGCATGTGTCGGATTGCTGACAATCTGGTCGGTCGGACCTTGCTCCATGATCTCACCGCCATAGAGCACCACGATATGATCGGCGATTTGAGCAACGACGGCGAGGTCGTGGGTCACGTAGATCGCCGCTGAATCTTCCTCCTCGATCACCTTCTTGAAAGCTTTCAGGACCTCGATCTGGGTGGTCACATCGAGTGCGGTCGTCGGTTCATCGAGCACCAGCAGGGACGGTTTTTCGACGAGCGCCATGGCCGCCATGAGCCGCTGCAATTGGCCGCCCGAAACCTGGTGGGGATAGCGGCCGCCGATCCGGTCCGGATCGGGCAGTTCAAGCGCTTCATAGAGCTCCCGTGCCCGTTTGTCGGCTTCCGCCTGGGTCAGGGAACCGGTCAGCACCGCCGATTCGGTTACCTGCTCGTTGATCTTGAGCGCCGGATTGAACGTGGCTGCGGCCGACTGGGCCAGATAGGCGACATGCTCCCCGCGCTGCTGGCGCTGCTGCTCCGGCGGCAGGGTCACCATGTCCTTGCCGAGCAGGACCGCCTGCCCGCCGGAGAAGTACAGGCCGGGCTTGGTGTATCCGAGCGAGGACAGCGAGATCGTTGTTTTGCCGGAACCGGATTCACCAATCAGGGCAACGACCTGACCTGGATAGATGTCGAACGTGACGCCCTTGACGATCGGAATCGGATCCTTGCCGATCGGCCGGGCCTCGATTTTCAGATCCTTGCATTGAAAAATCGGTTGTTCGCTCATCAGACCATCTTCTTCGCTAGGGAGCCGCCGGCATGCGCGGTGATGTCATCGACGATCAGATTGATCGCGATCGTCAGGCTCGCAATGGCAAATGCCGGTGCCAATGAGGCGATCGCGCCGCCCCAGAACCCGTTTCCGAGACCTTGCAGGTTTTCCCGCACCATGCTGCCCCAGTCGGAAATCGGCGGCTGCACGCCAAGCCCGAGGAAGCTCAGGCTGGAGATGAACAGGATGACGAAGACAAGGCGCAAACCGAAATCGGTGGCAAGCGGCATTGCGGCGTTCGGCAACACTTCCCGCGTGATGATCCACCAGAGCCCCTCGCCGCGGGCGCGCGCCGCCTCGACGAAATCCGACACCATGATGTCCTGACCAAGCGCCCGGGCGATCCGGTACACGCTGGCCGCATAGACAAGCCCGGCCAGAACGATCAGCAGCGGGATCGACGAGCCGAATGCCGCGATGATGATCAGACCGAGCATGATGTTGGGAAACGACAGGATCGCGTCGTCAAGCCGGCTCAGGATCGTATCCGTCCACCCTCCGGCCACCGCCGCGGCGATGCCGAGCGTGATCCCGACAAAATAGGCGAGCAGGGTTGCAACGAACGAAATCCCGATCGTCGTCCGGGCGCCCCAGAGTACGCGCGACAGCACGTCCCGGCCGAGATAGTCGGTTCCCAGATAGACTTGGGCGTTCGGGGACAGGAAACTAGGATCGTCGTAGAAATCGCCCTGCAGGTCTTCTTCGATGAATTCCGCCTCATTGAACGGCGCGATATAGGGCCCGGCAAAAGCGATAACGATCCAGACGGCGACGATCAGAACCGAGATCTTTCCCGTCCATGAGAGCCGCAGCCCGGCGCGCGGCGGGGCATCCGGCAATTCATCGTAGATGGTTTTTTCGTCGTCGGTGTTCGTGGCCGCCTGTGCGGTCGTGCTCATTTGCGTATCGGTCATTTGGGGTGCCTCAGTCTCGGATTGGAGACGATCGACGCAATGTCGGCAATCAGGATGAGGATGACGTAGGTGCTGCAGAAAATCATGCCGCAGGCCTGGACCAGCGGGATGTCCCGCGTTTGAACGCCGTCGACCATGAGCTTTGCAAGTCCGGGATAGGAGAAGATCGTCTCGACCACCACGACGCCGCTGACGAGATAGGCAAGGTTGAGTGCGATCACATTGACGATCGGGCCGATGGCGTTGAACAGCGCATGGCGCAGGATGATCCGGCGCCGCGGGATCCCCTTCAGGATCGCCATCTCGATATAGGGTGAACTCATCACGTTCAGCACGCCCGCCCGCGTCATGCGGATCATCTGCGCGGAGATGACAATCACCAATGTGGCAATCGGCAGCGTGAGCACCTGCAGCGACTTCCAGAAACCCTCCGATCCGCTGAGATAGGAAACCGCCGGCACGAGGTTGAGCTGCACAGCCAGGAACAGGATCAGCAGGATCGCGACAAAAAAGTCCGGAACGGCGATCAGGCCGAGCGTGGCCGAAGTGACGATCCGATCGAGCAGGCGCCCCGGATACATGGCCGCGAGCAGGCCGAGCAGAACCGAAATCGGAATGGAGATGACCGATACGACCACCGTCATGAACAAGGTGTTGTTGATGCGGTTGCCGATCAGGCTTTGGATTGTCGCTCCGCCGGCGGCGGAAATCCCCAGATCCCCGGTCGCGAGGCGTCCGACCCAATCGAAATATTGAACGATCGCCGGACGATCGAGGCCCATTTCCTTGCGCAGTGCGGCAAGGGATTCAGGCGTCGCCTGTTGTCCGAGCCGGATTTGCGCCGCATCTCCCGGCAAGACCTGTGTAAGGGCGAATATCAGGACCGATACCACCCAGATCAGCACGATGCCGATGCCGATGCGCCGGATCACCAATTGCCACATGTTTAGTCCTTTCCCCCGCTGCGCGCATGCGACGACCCCAAGCTTGCGACACAAGCCTGGTGAACCCGGTCCCGCATTCGGGGACCGGGTCGTGATCGTTTAAGAGGATGCGCCCGCTTACGCGTCGAGCCAGATGAATTCCGGCCATTCCATGCCGCCGAAAGCAGCGATGGGAACGCGCGGGAAACCCTTCACCGCGGTGGACTTGGCATCGATGTAGGCGCGGTGAGTGGCAATCAGCGTACCCGCACCGTCCGAGATGAGTTTCTGCATTTCGCAGTTCATCTCGTAGCGCTTGCCGGCATCCAGTTCCGCCCGCGCCATGGCGAGCAGTTGATCGAACCGCTCGCTCTTCCAGCGGGATTCGTTCCAGGGTGCATCGGACTTGTAGGCAAGCGTCATCATGATGTTGGCGCTCGGCCGCATGTTCCACGACGAAACGTGCATCGGCGCCTTCAGCCAGACCGCTCCCCAATAGCCGTCATTGGGGACCTTTTTGACCTGCAGATTGAAGCCGATCTTGGCGCATTCGCGCTGCAGCAGCAGGCAGATATCGGTCAGGCCCGGTCCGACCTCGGCGACCTGCAACTCGGCGCCGGTCACGCCGGACTTGTTGAGCAGGAATTTGGCCTGATCGGGATCGTAGGCGCCGATTTCCTGTTCCTTGCACCAGTCGGCGCCGTAGGCCGGGCCGACCGGCTGGTCGTTTCCGAGGGATCCCAGGCCCTTTTGCACGACTTTCAGGACACGGTCGCGCCGTTGCAGGAGTTTCATGGCCTGCACGAATTCAGGGCTGTTGCCCGGCGCGACATCCAGCCGCGCGATGATGTCCATATACGCGCCCGACGGAACCGAAAAGACTTCCACGCCCTCGGTCGATTCGACCTGCGGCACAGCTTTCGGGTCAAGGTTGCCCATCATTTGCACATCGCCCGAGATCAGGGCGTTGACGCGGGCCACGTTGTCGGTGATGCCGAACACCTCGAATTCGTCGATGTAAGGCCCGGCCTCGTCGTTCCAGTAATTGTCGTTGCGCGTGTGCACGGAGCGCACGCCCGGCTTGAACTCCTTAAGGATATAGGGGCCGGTTCCCACAGCCGTCTGGAACTCGGTCGTGCCGTTCTTGATGATCTTGAAGTGGAACGTGCCCAGCACGACAGGCAGTTCGGCATTCGGCTCGTTGAGGATGGCGCGAACCGTATAATCGTCGTCTTTCACCCATTCCTTGACCGACCCGACCAGCACTTTGGCCTTTGAGGCCGAATCCTCGCCGATATGGCGCATCATGGAGTAGATGACGTCGTCGGCCGAGAATTTCGATCCGTCATGCCATTCGACATTACGGCGCAGCTTGAAGGTCCATTCGGTCGCGGTATCGTTGGCTTCGAAGCTTTCCGCCAATTCCGGCGTTGCCGTGAGGTCCTCGCGCAGACGACAGAGATTGTTGTAGGTCAGGCGGCCTCGGCCGTAGTCGATCGAGGACGTGAAAAGGATCGGATCGAGCGTATCGGACGGTCCGTGCAGATCCCAGGCGAAACGAACCCGCCCGCCCTTTTTCGGTGTTGCGGCAAGTGCCTGCTGGGCGCCGGTGAGCACGCTGCCCGCCGTCGCGATCGTCGCACCTCCCGCGATCAGCCAGCCCATGATTTCCCGGCGCGATGCGCCGGACGCCAGAGCGGTCTGCAGGACGGATTTGTCCTGCTCGCTCAAGGCCTCATAGCTTGGCTGATTGGTTTTCCAGAATCGCATACTTTTCCCCTTTAGCCATTGAAAGGCGTCGCTTTTAATTCGACTTTATTGTTCGACTTTGTTGACAAGTCGCATGCGCTCTTAAGCGGCCAACATACTTGCATCTGAAGGGGGGACCGACAACCCTCAATCCTCGGCGCCAATGTTCCGATTGCGACATGTTCAGCCAATTTACCGAATAGATTCCGGTCTCCGCGATTGTCGGGACCGGACGTTGCGTTCTGTGAACATTTGTTCAATTCCGGTCGATAAATTCATGCTTTAGGGAGTCTGTTTCGGGCCCTTAAAGCCCGTGGCGGGTAATGACCGGCGATGTACCGGGCCCCGGCCACTCATCCAATACCGACACGGGCGCGGCACCTGCCGCACCGGATAGGCGACGGTGCAGGCCCGAACCAGCGGTACAATAGGGACCAAAAGCCTCACCTGAGGCTGCGGTTGAAGTCCGCGCCGCGGGCGCTGTTTTCCTGGCGTTCACGCCACGCGACGAACCCGCCTGAAACGGCGATCACAACCATGCCGGCCAGACTTACGGCATCGGGCAGATGGCCCCACAGGACAAACCCCCAGCCGGTGGCAAACACCAGATAGGAATAGTCGAACGGCGCGAGCCAGCTGGCCTCGGCAGACTGATAGGCTTTTGCAAGGCCAATATTGGCAAAAAGGTTGAGGACGGAACAGGCCGCGACCAGAAGCAGCAACCCGGTGCCGATCGGATGCCATCCGGTAAACAGGTACGGCCATGCCGCCGCGAGCTCGGGGAACGAGACGGCGGAGAAGAACACGGTTCCGAGAATCCCCGCGCTGACGAAACAGAGGGAGACGCCGAAGGCCAGGGTGACGGGCGATTCTTCGCGGCAAAGGCGCCTCGTTGTCACGACGGTCGCGGCATAACAGAGGCCGGCGCCGATCGGCATCAGCATGGTGTAGCTGAAGGCATCCGTTCCCGGCTTCATGATAAGCAGGGTGCCGCAAAACCCCGCCAGAATTGCAAGGACGCGCCGTGGACCGACCCGCTCCTTCAGAACAAGGAAAGACAGGAGTGCGACAAACAGCGGAAACGTATAGAGGCCGGAGGCGATCTGGGCGAGGCTGAGAAACGGAATCGCTCCGAAGTAAAAGATCATGGCGCCGACGAGGAACAGGCTTCTGAGCGCGACCGCCCAGAACCGTTTCGGCCTGGGACGCACCGTACCCCAGATGAACCGGGCGAGAATGACCAGCATGAGGAGATTGAGCGCCGACCGGAGCGTCTGAAACTGCCAGATCGAGACGTCGGTGCTGGCGATCTTCACCAGGCCGTCCTGAAGGGCCAGGAAGAACAGCGATGTAACGAGCAGCGAGGCGGCGAGGCCCGGCTGGTCCGCCGACGGCGTCGCCGCGGGCAGCTCGCGGGTTTCAGGCAGCTTTTTCATGGCCTGGTGATCGATCCTGTCGGACTGTGCTGTGGCTGTCGCACACGATCATCATGCCGTACCGCCGTCCTGTTCGCCATGATCCAGGCGACATGGCCGGCGGAGAAACGGACATGATGGCGCGGAGCCGTGCTCGCAGGTCTCGGCCCGTTCTTATCTCGTAGGTCTCTCCGGCATCGGAATGCCGTCGTCCCCGGCAACGTGCTGCGGGACGTCGTCGTCGATGGCATAATAATCGGCCTTGTCGCCGACGAAAATGTGCGCGACCAGCGACAGATCCGCATCCTCGTCCAGCGTCCCGGCCGTGATTGATATCTTGCCGCTGCCGAGCGTTTCGAAGAACAGGACCGATCCGCAAGTTTTGCAAAAGCCGCGTCGGCTTTCACGGCTCGACTGGAACCAGTGCAGGCCGCTGTCTTCGATCAGCCGGAAATGCGCGTGCCAGGCATCGATGGTCGCCAGGATGTGGCCGGTCTGGCGCCGGCACATCGAACAATGGCACGCGACCACCTGTTTGACGGGACCGTCGATCGCATAGCGTACGGCACCGCACAGGCACCCGCCGGATCGCTTGCACGCGCCGGCCGGTTCCTGATGAGCCGGATCCTGGACCATTGGTTTTCTCGCGCTTTATTTTCGCGTAGCCCGTGCGCGCAAGCGGCTTGTTGGCCGCATGCCTGTTCCCTCGGGCCGCATGCAATCGGTAACCGACCGGCGCACACCGATCTGTCAGGATGATGCGGTCAATGCCGACGGGCGGCAAGGGCGTCGGCCGTGAGCGTACTCAGCGCGGTTTTCTGAGTGCCGTCGGCATTGAAGTTCGACGCATCGAGCCAGCGCTCGAAGGCCGGCCGCAGAAGCCGCCATTCCGCGTCTGTGATCGCGAACCAGGCGCTGTCCCGATTGTGCCCTTTGACGACCAGGGCCTGCCGGAACGTGCCCTCATAGGTAAAGCCGAGGCGTTTTGCAGCCCGCCGCGACGGCGCGTTCAGGGCATTGCATTTCCATTCGTAGCGCCGGTAGCCGGCGTCGAAGGCCCATTTCATCATGAGAAACATCGTTTCGGTTGCTGCCGGTGTCCGCTGCAATTCCGGGGAATAGGTGATGTATCCGACTTCGATCGATCCCGCCGAGGGGTCGATGCGCAGGAAACTGGCGGTCCCGACCGGCCGCTCGTCGACGAGGATGGCGAACTGCAACGGGTCGGATTGTGCGGCCGCATCGTCGAGCCAGGCTCGGTAGCCGGCAAGATCGCCAAACGGACCGTTCGGCATATAGGTCCACAGGCTCCCCTCGCCGTCCGCGCTGAACGCCTTGAAAAGATCCGGCGCGTGCCCGGCGTTGAGCGGTTCCAGGCGACAGGTTCGGCCGGACAGGGTCATGGGACCCGGGCGCGGCGGGATGGTCCATTCCGGGACGGGCGCGGAGACGGGTTGGCCGAGCGGATTGTTTATCGCGCTGGAAAACGGCTTTGAGCGGGCCGCAAGCATCGGCGCCGTCAGGCTGCTGAGGCGGCTCTGTTGCGTGCCGTCCTCACCAAAGTTTCCCGGCGCCAGCCAGGCATCGATCGCAGCGCGCCGCGCCGGCCATTCATGGTCCAGGATGGACAAGATCGCCTCGTCCCGATTGCGCCCCTTATAGACCTTGGCCTGCCGAAACAGCGCTTCATAGGAAAACCCGAGACGGTGCGCGGCCGCAATCGAGGCGGCGTTCAGCGCGTCGCAGGTCCATTCGCAGCGCCGGTATCCGGCGCCGAACGCCCAATCGATCATCAAAAAATGCGCTTCCGTCGCGCTTCGCCGTCCCTGCATGACCGGCGCCAGCATGATCGACCCGATCTCGATCGACCCCGCCGCCGGCGCAATCGTCATGAAAGCTCCCATACCGGCGGCCAGACCCGTTTCCTTGTCCACGTAGGCGAAATACAGAGGATCTGTCCCGGCCTCGATCGCACCGAGCCAGGCCTGGAAATCGGCGAGCGTCTCGAAAGGGTCCTGCAACCGATACGTCCAGTTGCGGCCGCTCCGATCCTCGGCAAAGGCGTCGAACAAAGCCTGACTGTGCCGCTTCGCAACAAGCGGTTCGAGACACACATAGCGCCCGTCCATCCGCGCCTGCATTGGAAAATGCGGCGGTATCCAGTCAACGACTACCTGTCCGACCTCTTGCAGCGGCATGGCTTCACTCCCCGAAGCAGGCCGATCGCCTTGACGGGACAATCGATGCGGTGGGTTGTGCGATAAAATTGGCCTTGCGAAAAGGTCCAATGCAAGATCTGCATTCCAGTCCAAAAAGTAAGCATCGCCGATACGGCCCTGCGGGAACGGCGAATTCGGAGCATCTGCTGTTTCGGACCAATCCCGAGGAGGATCGCCGTTTATACCGCCGTTGACGGCGCTTCACAGAGCCCGAACAGTGAAACAAAATATCCGGTGAAACCATCGTAGCATGCTTCTCTGGTACGTTGGTTGCCGGATAGCTTTCCAAACCTGCTAAGACTATAAGAAGAGGCTGGTTGGAGCATTGATTCTGCTGGATCATCCCAGGCCGGTTTCTCTTCCTATAAGGCATCACCAGCAGCTTGTGACAATAAGACAAGCAATCAAAACGGAAAACGATTGAGCGACGCGGTCGAACGAAAAGGCGGGAAGCTTCTTTCCGGAGGAATGACCCTGCTTGCCGGACACGGGGCCGCTCAGTTTATCGGACTTATCCGTAATCTTGCTGTGGCGCGGCTAGTGAGCCCGGACGATTTTGGCCTTGCGGCCACGTTTGCGGCAACGCTCAGCGTTCTTGAGGCTGCGTCCAATCTGGCCTGGGACAAGCTGCTGATCCAGGCACCGAATGGCGATGAAAACTCGCTTCTGGCGACGGTCCACACGCTCAATATCGTTCGTGGTGTTCTGGTCGCAGCGGCGATTTTCCTGGCCGCGGGACCGCTCGCGGCAATTTTCGATGTGCCCAGTGCTCGATTCGCCTTCGAGTACCTCGCGCTCGTCCCCTTGCTGCGCGGCTTCGCCCATATGGACATGAGTCGCCTGCAACGGGGATTGAGATTCGGTCCGGAAGTCGCGGTATCGCTGTTAAGTGCCACGCTTGGAACTCTGATCGCTATTGTCCTCGCATGGCTCCTGCAGGATTTCCGGGCCATGCTTTACGGCGTCATTGCTCAGAGCCTGGCCTTTGCCATGGGAAGCCATATCGTCGCCGAACGGATCTATCGCGTCGGGTATCGTCCGCAGCACATCCGTCAGGTCATCGGCTTTGGCTGGCCTCTGCTTCTCAACGGTCTGGTCATCGTCGCCACGTCGCACGGCGATCGGCTTCTCATCGGCGCCCAGTCGGGCGTCAGAGACTTGGCACTCTATGCCGCGGCGATTATGCTCGTCGAAGCGCTTCGGTTCCTCCTGTCGAAGGTGTTTGGCGGCCTGGCGCTTCCGTGGCTGTCGGCGGTGCAGGACCAAAGGGATGAATTCGCTCGCCGGTATCTTCTGTTCGCTGCGGCAACGGCGGTTACCGCAATCGTTTTTTTTCTACCCGGACTGACACTCGGTTCGACGATCGTCGTGGTTTTGTTTGGAAGCGATTATGCCGGCCCCGCATTGCTCGCCGTCTGGATCGCCTATGCGGGCGGGGTCAGGTTCCTCAGAACCTGGACCATCGTGACCGCTATGGCCATTGGCGATACGAAGAACGTACTGATCGTGAATTGCGTTCGTCCGATTGGAATCGTCCTGGGATATTTCCTGCTGGAAGCCGGTTATGACTTTGTCGCGGTCGCTATAGCGATCTGCGCTGCAGATATCCTGTCCCTGGCCATATCCTTTCTCCGGCTGCGGTTGCAGTCTGATTTGCCCGTTGCGCCGGTGCTTTTGATGATCTGCATTCCCCTCATTCTGTTCACGGGCACGACCTTCGTTTACGCAGTTTTCGGAGACCAGTTCGGATTGTCGCTGTGGCTGTTGTATACGGTCACATTGCTGGGCGCGGGAACCGGGCTGATACTTTTGGCTTCGCGCCCGTTCAGATGTGAAATCCGAGCCCTTGTCACACGCTTTGCACAACGCCTGTTATAACGGAGCATGTACCTTGTCTTCTCGCGGCAAAACGATGGTAGTTTCGTCACACCGGCGCTCCTGTTTCAGCTAAGACACGACGCATTTGACCTGTTCCCCTACCAGCCCGCATCGAGCCTAAAGCAGGAAATCTAACGCCCGTGGCAAAACCAATCACTGCAGGTCTCGTCTGGCATTCGGTCAATTCCGACAATCTCGGCGTTGGCGCCCTCACAGCATCGAACATTGCGATCATCGAGGCGGTCGCCGAAGCGCTTGATCGGTCTGTCACCTTCAGGATTTTCGGTTGGCGCGATACGCGTACCGCCTATATCAGCGGGCCGAACATCGTGCCGGTGCCGCTTCGGGGCCGGGACCTGGTGCACCCGTCCGGTTTTTTCAAAAGCGTCCGCGACTGCGATGTCGTGATCGACATCGGGGCCGGCGACAGTTTCGCGGACATATACGGTCCGCGCCGCTTTCTCTTTAATGCGCTGCCGAAGATCTCCACCCTTCTGAATCGTATTCCCCTGATCCTGGCGCCTCAGACATTCGGGCCGTTCGACAGGGCCTGGGCCAACGCCCTCGCTCGGATGATTGTTCGCCGGGCAACCAAGGTGGTCACACGAGACAGGCTTTCCACGTCATTTCTCGCCGAGCGGGGGTTCAAGGTCACACCCATCGAAGCAACCGATGTCGCGATGCGTCTGCCTCACGATCCCGGCCGCTATGCGCGGAATGACCGCATCCGGTTTGGCCTGAACGTATCGGGATTGATGTTCAATGGCGGGTATACCCGGTCCAACATGTTCGGGCTCGCTTCGGACTATGCCGATCTCGTGCGTCGAATCATTGGTCATTTCCAGAGGTTGGAGGGATGCGAGGTTCATCTTGTAGCCCATGTGATTTCAGACGAGATAGAGGTGGAAGACGACTTTCGGGTGTGTGAACTCCTGGCGAAGGAGTTTCCCGGCACAGTCCTGGCGCCACGGTTCTCCGACCCTTCTGATGCAAAGAGTTACATCTCGACGATGGATTTTTTCAGCGGTGCCCGCATGCATGCCTGCATTGCCGCCTTTTCGAGCGGCGTACCGGTTATTCCCATGGCTTACAGCCGCAAGTTCAAGGGGCTCTTTGATACGTTAGGATATCCATGGCTGACCGATTGCCGGTCAGAACAACCAGATGATATCCTGCGCACGCTCGATACCGGATACCACGACCGCGCGCGTCTGAAATCCAATGTGGATACCGCGTTCGCCGTCGCGCAGTCGCGACTTCAGGGCTACGAGAACGCATTGCGGGAAGTTATGACGCGGGCAACTCCCTCATAATGAGCCAACCGTCCTCACACGCGCTGAAACGGGTCCTCGACGCCGACTTATGCACCGGATGCGGCCTGTGCGCCGCAGTCACGAACGGTGCGATTACGATGGACTATTCAGAAAAGGGATTTTTGCGCCCCCGGCAGGTGGCGGCCATAAGCCCGGAACAGGATGACCTCATATTGGGAGTTTGTCCGGGGCTGGCGCTCGACCGCTCGCCGGGACCGGCAGAGAACCACCCTGTCTGGGGACCCTATCACGCCGTACGGGTGGGTTGGTCGAGCCGACCGGATCTGCGCCACATGGCGTCCTCCGGCGGCGGACTGTCCGCAATTCTGACTTACCTAGTCGAGTCAGGACGCGTCGATGCGGTTCTTCAGGTTGCCGGATCAGAGGATCGGCCGATCGACAATGCGATTGTTGTCAGTCGGTCTTATGACGCCATCCTTTCGGCCGCGGGATCGCGCTACTCCCCCTCGGCTCCGTTAGCCGACCTTACGCGTCACATGGAAAGCGGCCAGACCTTCGCGCTCGTCGGCAAACCCTGTGACGTGGCAGCGCTTCGACGCTATGCCCGCTTGGTCCCGGAGGTCGATCGCGTTTTCCCGGTTCTGGTCTCGTTCTTTTGTGCGGGTATTCCCAGTCGGCGCGGCACAGAAAAGATATTGCAAGAGTTGGAGGTTTCCGAAACGGACGTGGCCGCGTTCCGGTATCGCGGCAACGGATGGCCAGGACGCGCCACAGCCGTCACTCGCGACGGCACCGCCCGAAGCATGAGTTATGAGGAATCATGGGGCGACATCCTGTCGAAACATGTACAGACCCGCTGCAAGATCTGCCCGGATGGAACCGGGTCTTTTGCCGATGTCGTCTGCGCGGATGCATGGGATTGCGACGACAAAGGCTATCCCATCTTCGACGATCAGGCAGGTGTCAGCCTGGTCATGACGCGAACAGATAAGGGCGAGGAGATTGTTGGAGCCGCTGAAGCAGCCGGATATCTGGAGACCGGACCGTTCGATCTCGATACTCTGCCGGCCGTCCAGCCGGGGCAATACCGCCGAAGCATCGTTCTTCTTGCCCGCCTTTTGGCATTTCCCCTAAGGGGTCGGAAGCCGCCGCGCTTCAAAGGGTTCAACCAACGGGCCAATGCTTTCAAGGCGGGGATTTTTGTCTATCTTAGAAACTTCCTGGGCATGTTCAGACGCCTGTAATACGCCTGCAAGCGGTGCCTTGCTGTGAGCCCTTCAGGTCACATACCCGTTCGGTGAGCCCTTTCCTTCTGGAGCTCGTCGCCTTCGGTGAGGCAAGCGCAAACAACGGCGTTGCAGGGAGAGAACGCAACAGCGCGGGCAATCTGGGACAGCGGCGTCGGTCGATTGTTTTTAGATAGGTTTTGCGCCCGAACCGCCGCAAAAGAAGGCCCGATCCGGCGCTGTGCTCACAAATCGACGGACCGGAAATCGGGCAGACAAAGCGGCATCGAAGACTTATCGAGATGCAGTACCGGCCCGCGCCGTCTGCGGCTCCCGCAACAAGCGGTCGCCGACCAGACGGGCCACAAGGTCATGCGCATGCTGGTTCCAGTGCGAATCGCGCGGATAGTCGAAGCGTGTGCCGTGCCGCTCGAAATCTGTCTTGAACAGCGGATGCAGGTCGACGAACGGCAGACCGTGGCGCGAAGCGGCTGTGCTGGCCAGATCGTTCAGAGCCAAAACGCCGTTCTGGCGGTCTTCCTCGCGCAGGCCGTAGATCGCCTCGCGGTCAGCATCCATAAGGAAAAGTATCTCGAAACCATGCTCGTCTGCAAGCGCTGCGAAGCGCGCCATCACATGGTTCACGGCGGCCTCGATTTCAGGTCTTAGCGCCAACACCTCCTCGACCGGAATGTTGGCCGCATATTCCTTGCCGCCGCCAAGCACCAACGCGCGCAGAGCGGCGACGCTGAGGCCCTGGCGCATTTTGAGATACCGATAGGTGGCGCTTTGCACCAGAGGTTCATAGGTGCCGCGATAGGCCGTCGGTTCGACAAACCCGGTCACCTGCCCGTCTTCCACGACAAGCTTGCGGTACGAGGAGGTGTAACGCCCGGCAACGAAGCGGAACGATTCGTCAAAGTCGTTGTGCACGAGAAGCACGATCACCCGGTCGGGACGATATGCCAGCACCTCGCGCTCCAGCATGTGCAGGTATTGGCTGAGCGGCGCACCGGAAATCCCGAAGCGGAAAACCTCGGCAGCCTGGCCCGCCTCAGCGTATCGCGCCTCAAGCCGCTCGGCAAAGCTGCGGTCGTACGGAACCTGAAACGCCTCGACAAAGGAATCGCCAATCACCGCAATTCGTTCGATACCCGGCGTGCGCGCGACCGGATAAGCGGCATGGCCGCTGTTCCACCCTTCCGCATTGATCCGATAGGGATGCGCATAATCATTGGCGACCCGATCGATTCCAGTCTGATTGGGCTGGTATTTGATCACCCCGTCCACAAAAGCATTGCGCGGCAGATCCGACGGCAGGAGCACGAAGCGGAAGACGACGAATTCCAGGACAACCGCGAACACGAGCAGACTCGATCCGACGAGACCGGCGTTGAGGGCAATGTCTCTCAGGCGCTGCATAGGACTTCCGCTTGCATCGTTATTGGGCGGAAACAGGTCTATCAAGTATTGGTTTTTTATCGGTGAAAACTGTTCATGAACGATTCGTTGCAGAGTGCCGGAGAGACCGTCGGCGGTGTTTACCTCGCGATAAAGGATCCTGGAGGCCAACCACCACCGAATAGTGAACACGTCTCTGCATTCCAGAGGAATATGGCAAACTCTCCTACCTGGAGTCGAATTGACAGACGATCAGTTCGGCCTATCCTACGCTCGGGTCGAAGCACCTAAGATCAACCTGCCGGTCAATCGCCGGGACCGATCAAGGCGCTTTCAGGGGGTACTAACGCCCCCGTGCGCATCCGGAATTTGCCTGTGGATAAGGACATTGAGGCACTGCTTGTTTTGCCAAACCGAACGTTGCAACGCCTTTGCCTCCCGATTCTTGCTCCAATGGTCGCGCTCTGTCGCGGTTTCACTCCCTGATTCGACCGGCGTTTGGACGAAAAGGTGTCGGACCCTGCTTTCCTGATCCTCCGGCCGCCACGACCCGACTGCTGCCGTCCTCACGCCGACCAACCGCAATTCGGATCTCGTAACAAGACAGTTAGGCGTGTGCCAAAGTACCGAAGGGTATATTAGTCCCTCCGACAGCCTGGAATCCGGGAATTTCCCAGAGTTCAGCACCAAAATCCTGAGACAAACGGACGATATCCGTGCCCGATCTCGGGACCGTTTAACGCTTCGCGGCAGTTCTCATCAGCTTGACCAATGGGAGTTTCGATCGTGCGCTTAAACTCACTCATGGAGAGAATCCCCTTTAGCCTTGCCAAGACCGGCTGCGTTACCACCATCCTCGCCGCGACGATCACGTCCGCCTTCGGGGTCACGCCTCCCTATCAAGATGGACTCATCGATGATCGATCATTTAGCAACGCCAACATAGCGGCGCAAAAAGAAAAAAATGCAAGATTTTTGGAATTTCATACCGACATTTGCGTGTATCCAAAAAAAATTCGCCAATCTAGCGTTTGCATCGATGGTGTATATGGCCCTCGAATAACCTCATTGTCGCAAAACTTTCGGCGGAATGTGGGAAAACTTTCCGAACAATATTTCCTTTTCAGAAAACATCCTCATACACACGGGAGGTTTTTTTACGCAGGACCGACAGAATGGGTAAAATTTGAGAGTTTCCAAAAACACGATTTCAAAGCCTCACCGATACCTTCCCGCCAACAATCAGGTGTCTGGAGGCTGGAGATAACAATGTCCGACATGGCTGAAGCAAACGCAGATCCGAAGACCATATACGTATCAAGCGCAGAAGAACTGATGACCGCCCTCGAAAACACCACCGGGGGCGAGACCATTTTGCTGGCCCCGGGCAATTACGGTGAGCTCGGCCTCTATGACGCGAGACAACCTTTTTCGAATTTTCCAAGCGAAGTTACGATTTCTTCGGCAGATCCGAACAACAAAGCCGTTTTCGATGGCCTCAATCTAACCGGCGTCGAGAACCTAACGATCGATAATGTTGTTTTCGATTACACCTTCCAAGAGGGCGATCATTCTCGAACT
Source organism: Pseudomonadota bacterium (assembly GCA_038745065.1). Lineage (GTDB taxonomy): Bacteria > Pseudomonadota > Alphaproteobacteria > Rhizobiales > JANQQB01 > JANQQB01. The sequence goes on from JBCDLT010000025.1 coordinate 73,811, forward strand.
CTACCGTTCAGAATTAATGGAGAATCCAGCGGGATCAAAATTACAAACTCTGAATTTGACGGTGATGTCGGCTCCGGCCTCGGCGAAGCCTTCGACGGCGCTGGAATTGCATTCGGTCTGACTGTCAGGGACTCGTCAGACATCACTGTGGACGGCAACACTTTCTCAAATTTTCACCGCGGCGCGACTTTCGGGTCCATCGACAATCTTGTTGTTTCCAACAACGAAATTTCCAACATGTCGACCGATGGGCTGAATTTCGCAGAAGTTGATAATGTTCTGATCGAAGGTAATTACATACACGACTTCTATAAGCCTGAGGCCAGCGGCGCCCATATGGATATGATCCAGTTTTGGACCGCCGGTACGGATGAACCTTCCACCAACATTACTATCCGTGGCAACTTTCTTGATAGCGGTGAAGGCACCGAATCCCAGTCGATTTTCATGCGCAACGAGCTTGTGGATTCATACGGTGCCGGCGAAGAGATGTTCTATCAAAACGTGGTTATTGAGGACAATGTGATCCTCAACGCGCACGCTCACGGTATCACGGTTGGTGAAACCGATGGTCTGACGATTAAGAATAATACCCTGCTTCACAATGCAGACACGGCAGATGGGGCGCAAGGTTCGGTTCCTATTATCCAGACCTGGGAAGCATCAAAGAACGTCATCATCACACACAACGTTACACCGCGGATAATGGAACGGGTGAACCCCAATCACGTTGTACAGGACAATGTACTCGTGCAGCGGGATGACGCGGATCAGCAAAACTACTATGGCGACGTATTCGTGAACGGGCTCGCCGATTCCAGGGCGACGCTCGATGATCTGAAAATCGTGCCTGGTAGCGCAGCTGACGGCTATGGATCGTCGTTAACGGCGTTCGACACAAGCCCAGAAGAGTATGCAGGATACATCAAAGAGTCGACCGAACCGGGCCTAAACGCCTTGTCGGTAACCTATGACGCCAGCAATGTGTTTGGTGCTTCAGGGGCCTTGGACCTCTCGAAGGCGAAGGTGATTTGGAACTTCGGTGACGGAAGTACTGGTCAGGGGACAACCGTAACGCACACCTATGAGAACGGCGGCGACTACGAAGCTGTCGCCCATATCACATTAGCCAGTGGCGATGTCGTCACCCTGAAAAAAACGATCGAGTTGCAGTCACCAATCGTGCTGGATGTGTCATTCGAGCAAGGCGCTTCAGTAGACAACACCGATCTTTCGAACGCCATCACACTTTCATCCGAGGTCACGCTGGACGGCGGCGAGTCAGACACCGGCCTGCGGCTGAACGGCGGTACGGCACATATTGAAGCTACGGAGGATTTTTATAATAATCCAGAATATACTTTCGCCTTCGACTTCAAGAAAGATCCTGGCGGCCAAATAGACGCAAAAATTATTGAATTTTCGAGCAGTTTTGCGTTTTTCATGCAGGGTGACACTATGAATGTGGCCGTCACAACAGATCAGGGCGGTCAATGGCTCCGAGTGGACTCGCTCCCAATTGGAGATGGTGAATGGCACAAGGTTGCCCTAACCTTTTCAGGCAGTTCCGGTGAAGTTATCCTTTACTTCGACGGGAAACCTGTCGGAAAGTTGACCGGTTTGGAAGGCGCCACGCAGGTTGGCTCTCAATCGCACGACTTGATCATCGGCGATGCTACCGGAAGGTCCGAGTTCCCCGGGGTGGTTGACAATGTCAAGTTCCTGCAGGGAGCCGTCGGTCCTGACCACATCATGGATCTCGACAGTGTCGCCATCGGCGGGACAACAGGCGGGACCGTTGAGACGCCGACTCAGAGTTCCGATGACGAAATTCCAAAATCATCTGACCCGGCTCCAGTTGAGACTGAACAAGACAAATCCGAAGCGCCGGATGATGGGCCAGAGCAAAATACGGATGTTTGGGACAGTGGCAATTCCACTGAGACACCGATTATTGATGAAAGTCAGTTTACTAAAACACAGGGATCAGCCGAGAACGATGTCATAAAGGGTGGTTCCGGCAAGCGTTACGCCGATGGTGGTGCCGGCAACGACGTTATCAGAACAGGCGGTAACGATGATGTTCTCATCGGCGGTCTCGGCAATGATAGTCTTGCGGGCTACGGAGGTAACGATGTCCTCATAGGTGGCGCCGGTGATGACAATCTCAATGCTGGGGACGGCGACGACTTGCTAATCGTAGACCGCGAGGACAGTCAGATTCGCGGCGGGACTGGAATTGACACTATGCGCATTGGTGTTGCCTCACCGGGTACGTTCGAGCTTTCGAAAGCCTATCGGGCCGGCATTGAAATCATTGATTTGAGCAATGACGGCCAAGATATCGTACTCGTTGACCACAAAGATGCGAACAAGTCGGACACGACGACATTGAAAATCCTCGGCGATTTGGGCGATGTAGTACAATTGCAAAACGAAATGCAACTTATTGGTATAGTGGTGCGGGACGGCAGTGACTACTTCGAGCTTGTTTCCGAACAGTACGGCGTAACGCGTAGCTTTTATGTGTCCACTAATCTTGTCCTCCTCGACAGCAGTGGAAGAACACTAGCAGGCGAGGAAAATCTGAAAGCATACAAGAACGCTGGTGGTGAGCTCAATTCGGCATTCGGCAGTATCTTTGTAGAGGCGCCCGCAGATAATCCGAATGACCTCCCAAGTATAGATATGCCGACGTTTGACAATTACATCATTGGGACAGATGGCGATGACGTGCTGAAAGGCGGGTCGGGCAACAATCACACGGTTGGCGGAGCTGGCAACGATTCTATCCGAGCTGGTAACGAGGATGACTTTGTCTCAGGTGGGACCGGTAACGACAGCCTCGCAAGTTATGCCGGCAATGATACGCTGGACGGTGGTGCCGGTGCAGACAGCTTGCTTGCCGGTGAAGGCGATGATTTATTGCTGTTCGATCAGGACGACATATCGCTGCGCGGAGGCGAAGGGTTTGACACAATACAGCTTGCTGGACCTACTGTTGGGACGCTGAATCTTTCGTCCATTTACATAGCAAATGTTGAGAAAGTCGACCTCAGTAACGATAGTCATGATATTGTTTCCGTCGAGCATCGCAATGCACAGGCCTCCGATACCGGATATCTGCAAATTACTGGTGACACCGGCGATACGGTTGTTCTGGAAAACCCAATGACGTTTACAGGCGTCGTGCAGTTGGGAGGAGAGAGTTATTTTGAATTATCATCTACGCGGTTTGGAGACGAGCGTAACATCTACGTGGACACTGACTTGAACTTGATTGATCAGGACGGACATGTGATTGCAGGTCTCGAGAACCTAATCGCGGCCGCCGAGAAATCAGAGGAAATACATGACAATTTGAATTCGCTGATTAGCGACCCGCTAGATTTCCTTTGAAAAAACGCGGAAATCCCGACAAACGCCCTCGAACCACATTTCGAGGGCGTTTCATGTCATAGAAACCAAAGGATCACTTTTCTGTAACCCGTTAGTCTTGCTGCTGTTGCTGTGAGCCCCAAATAATCCCTCATTTTTAAGGAGAGTCCGTCAACGAAGGAGGCGGACATGAGGAAGTCACGGTTCACGGAAGAGCAGATCATCGCGATCCTGGCAGAACAGGAACGCGGCTTGGCGACAGCCGAGGTTTGCCGCAACCACGGCATCAGCCAAACCACTTTCTACAAATGGAAGGCCAAATTCGGCGGCCTTGAAGTTTCCGATGCGCGCAAACTCAAGACGTTGGAGACGGAGAATGCGCGTCTGAAGAAGCTCCTGGCCGATGCCATGCTGGACAACGTGGTTCTGAAGGACCTGCTGGGAAAGAACTGACGACGCCGCATCGCAAGCGGCAAGCCGCACTCAAGGCGATGGCGAAGCATGCGATCTCGCAGCGTCGGGCCTGCCGGTTGATCGGCGTCGATCCCAAGACCGTGCGCAGACATGCCGTTCCGGACTGTCCCGACATTCGTCGACGGATGCGGGATATTGCCGGCGAGCGTCGACGCTTCGGGTACCGTCGGATTGGCCTAATGCTGGAGCGGGAGGGCATTCACATGAACCACAAGAAGCTGAGAAGGCTCTACCGCGAAGAAGGACTTGCAGTGAAGCGACGCCGCGGGCGCAAGAGAGCAACGGGCACACGCGCACCGATCGATACGCCGCTCTATCCCAACGAACGCTGGTCGCTGGACTTCCTGTCGGATGTCTTCGAGCCCGGCCGGCGCTTTCGCATCCTTGCCGTTCTGGATGATTGCACGCGGGAGTGCCTCCGCCTCGTGGCCGACACGTCGTTGTCAGGCGCTCGCGTGGCTCGTGAACTCGATCCGGCTTTACGGCAAACCGCGCCGGATCGTGAGCGATAACGGAACTGAGCTGACGTCACGGGCCATCCTGGAGTGGCAGAACGAGACCGGCGTCGACTAGCACTATATCGCACCTGGCAAGCCGACGCAGAACGCCCTTGTCGAGGCATTCAACGGCCGCCTTCGGGATGAGCTCTTGAACGAAGAGGTCTTCTCCAGCCTTGCCGATGCCCGGCACAAGCTTGCCCGCTGGCGATACGACTACAACACGACCCGGCCCCATTCAGCGCTTGGCGGCCAATCACCCGAGACCGCGCGCCGAGCGCTTGAGCGTGTGGAAGGCTCCACGCTCGGCACGCTCGCAGCATTGGAAATCATGAGCTATGAAAGGAAAGGACTCCCCGAATGAATGCGGGACCCGAAGGGCTCACAGCATTGCAAGTGACCGCACGCACTAATTTCCGCCCAGCCTGATCGCATAGAACATAAACCAAAAAGGCAATCCAGTTACCACTGAATAGAGTATTTTACAAAAAGAGACCTACCTCAAAGACTTCATCACCCTTTTTACTTCAGACATGACCTTGTTCCTTATCGAAAACGATTCTCGAGCAATTTCCAAAACATCGAACGACTTGTCACTTCGGTAACTCCAGCGACGTTTGAAGCTCGAGCGGCCTAGCGAAGCACCGGGATCAGAACTAAACACAGTCTGATAGCCCGCTCTCCTAAGTGCGGCCAATACCTTCGAGTCGTAGGAACCGAAGGGCAAGGCCGCTGAATGCACCGGCTTACCGAGCATCTCTTCGAAAAAAGATTTCGAATCAGCAACTTCACGCTCCAGCATGTCAGTCGGCAGGCCTCTCCAAGGAACGTGTTCGACACCATGACTACCGATTTCAAATCCATCTTCGTCAAGCGCGACAATATCTTCCCGATCCAGGTAACCGACGGTACCGACCCGCGCCGCGCAGGGAAAAAAAATTGCCGGTATTCCAGATTCAGCAAGCATTGGTGCCGCTATATTTCGGTCACTAACGTTTCCGTCATCAAAGGTAACGGTTATCTGAACGCCGGATGCTCGCGATGTTTCAGTAAGAGTATCAATGAATTCCGAAAATGCCGTCTCCGATATCCAATATGGATGCTCTTCCGAAGGTACATGATTGGGTACAGGCCCTATGCCGTGAAACGTGAGGTAGAGTTTAGGGATCATTTATGGCCTCGTTGAATTGCTCTTTTGCTCAAGGTTGGCTACGTAGACCGGCACCAAGCTGACAGGAACAGGACATTGACGTGCGTGACAAAATTAGACAAGTGTTCGACAGCGTATGGCGCGAGCAAAAGGATACAGACCCCCCAGCTATCGCCGACAAGACAATCCTGCTTGACACCGGCCTAGATAGCTTGGGCTTCGCGATTATTGTAACGCGACTAGAAGAGGACCTCGGTTACGATCCTTTTTCGCTTGCTGAAGATGCAGTTTATCCACAAACATTCAAAGAGTTTGTCGACTTCTATGAACTTCACAGGCCTGAGTGATGAAGTCGCTACGCGATTTAATCAGTAAACGGTATGGCGCCGAGATCGCACTTGTAGCAGACGGAGTGGAAGTTTCAGTAGAAAAATTGCTTAGCCAGCAACCCAAACTCGAATTCGGTTGCCGATTGGCTATCTCAATTCAAGATCCGTATGTTTTACTGAAGTTCTTGTGTACCTACGACGGTTGGAGCGCAGCGTACTTGCTCTTGGCCGGCGATCTCGACCCGGACACGATCGAAGCACTTGCGCGCGAAGCAGCGATTTCGATTATCGTATCAGATCGACCGGAAGTAACGGCTACCCATCATCCTGATGCGATCATCGGTTTCGGCAAGACGAGCGGACAGAGCCGCTTAACTGACTGGATCCTGACGACCTCAGGCACGACTGGCCTGCCTAAATTGGTTCGGCATCGCCTTGACGCGTTAAGACGGACAGTCCGCCGGCCCAATAAATCTTCACCCCTCCCAGTCTGGGGCCTTACCTATGAACCAACCCGTTTCGCCGGGCTTCAAGTTGTGCTCCAAGCACTTATTGGAAATGGTAGATTGGTCACGTTGCGTCAGAGCTCGGATATTGGCGACCGACTTGCGGGCTTCGAAAAGGCGGGTGTCACCCACATTTCAGCGACACCCACCGAGTGGCGCCGCATGCTGATGCACCCAGCTTCTCGCCGCCTTCGACTCCGGCAGGTTACGCTTGGCGGAGAAATTGCGGATCAAGCGGTGCTTGATAACCTGCGATCACTCTTTCCCGATGCTCAAGTCACACACATCTACGCCTCGACTGAAGCCGGCGTTGGGTTTTCTGTGAAAGATGGACAGGAAGGGTTTCCCGGGACGTGGCTCGACAATCCTCCACATGGCGTCGATCTAAAAGTTTTTGATCAAAGACTCTGGGTACGATCAGACGATTCCCATGGTGAGTATCTCGGAACCACCAAGATTCCACGAGACCGAGCCGGTTTTATCGATACCCAAGATATTGTCGAGCAGCGCGATGGACGTATCTTTTTTCAGGGACGCAATTCCGGCGTAGTCAATGTTGGCGGTATCAAGGTCCACCCAGAAATTGTCGAACGTGCGCTGAATGCGTCGGACCTCGTGGCACTGTCACGCGTTACGGCCAGAAAAAACCCGATCTCAGGAGCCATCCTTGTAGCGGAAGTTGTCCCCGCTCAAATGCCCGATGATTCAAGTGCTTTTAAGACGGAGCTCATGAGATATTGCCGCTCTTGTCTTCGTGCGGAAGCGGTACCTGCATTGATCACGTTGAAGGAGTTCCTCGATGTGAACATGGCTGGAAAGCTGAATCGGAGGTAGTCGTATGGGTACCATCATAGTGACCGGAGTGTCACGCGGCCTAGGATTGGCTATTTCGCAAAGGTTGGTTTCAGACGGGCACAAGGTCATAGGACTGAGCCGATCGCTTTCTAATCCATACAAATCCCTTATGGACGATCAGCCGGGATCGGCAATATTTGTAGATTTCGATGTATCTGAAATCGAAATGATACCGGAACGGTCTCGCCGGCTGATAGCAGAACACAAACCGATATTTGGATTAGTGAACAATGCAGGCATAGGCCTTGACGGAGTGCTTGCTACCCAGCACCGTAGCGACATAGAGCGGATAATGGCGACCAATCTGTTAGGCCCCATCCTGCTGACAAAGCATATTTCGCGGTCAATGCTGGCCCGCGGCCAGGGGCGTATTGTCAACGTGTCCTCCATTATCGCGTCTACCGGATTTCATGGGTTGTCAGTGTATGCAGCGACGAAAGCTGGTTTAGAAGGATTCACTCGGTCATTGTCCCGCGAACTCGGCAAAGCCGGAATAACGGTCAATTGTGTAGCGCCTGGGTATATGGAAACCGATATGACGATCGGTATGCGGGACGACAAAATGGATGCTGTCAGGCGGCGGGCTCCTCTGGGGCTTGCGCGAGTCGAAGACGCCGCGGCAGCCGTGTCTTACCTGCTCGGAACGGATGCGACGCGTATAACAGGCACGATCGTGACCGTTGACGGAGGGAGCACAGCCTAGTTCACTTGCGACTATGGCGAATTCGGCGTGTCCCCTATCCCTTTTTCATGCAACTTATCTGGCTTCATTGAGCCTGCATTCTTGATGCAATTCTGCCCGAATGGCCAAGCATCGAACAACACCACCCTATTGCCGACATTTGGCTAGCGGCGCTAAGTAGACTCAACCGATACGAGAAGAAATGAAGATACGAGAAATCGCAGAAAACGATCTTGCAGACATCATTCGGCTTCTCATCGAAGGCTTCCCGCTTAGGAACCCGAAATATTGGAAAACCGGCATCGACCACCTGACTCGACGCCCGGAGACAAAGGGGTTTCCCCGTTACGGCGTTACATTGGAAGTAAATGGGCAACTACAAGGCGTATTACTGCTGCTTACGTCCACGATTCATGGATCGATACGAAGCAATTTGTCGAGTTGGTACGTAAGAGAGCCCTTTCGGAACTACGCCACTTTCATGTTCAAACGCGTCACAAGGGTACCTGGCACGGTCTATATGAATCTCTCGCCCTCGCCAGCCGCCCTTCCGATTGCCAAAGCCTTCGGGTTCAAACCTTACACCGGCGGTGTCATGATGTATGATGGCCGATCAGCATTCAAATCAGACTGTGCCCAATCTCTTTCCATGACTGGAAAGCACCTAGAGGCATTCGATGCTGAGACGCGAAACATAATTGTTAATCATTTAAGGATGGGCCAGCGTTTTATCCAGCATATTATGAGCTCCTTTCATCAATTGCCAAATTTTGCAA
>JBCDLT010000026.1:0-81888 GCA_038745065.1 Pseudomonadota bacterium
CGGAGGCCTTCGGCCGTGAGATCAGGAAATCCCTCGAGCCCAAGGGGGCTCGCAAGCCCGACCGGGCGCCGGGCGGTCAGCCCGCCCCATCGGAGGCCTTCGGCCGTGAGATCAGGAAATCCCTCGAGCCCAAGGGGGCTCGCAAGCCCGACCGGGCGCCGGGCGGTCAGCCCGCCCCATCGGAGGCCTTCGGCCGTGAGATCAGGAAACGAATGGTGGGCGTGACTGGGATTGAACCAGTGACCCCTACGATGTCAACGTAGTGCTCTCCCGCTGAGCTACACGCCCATTCGGACCGCGAGGCGGCCGGTGGCGGGGATAGACCACACTTGGCCGTGTCTCGTCAACCGGTTTTGCGCGCCAAAGACCGGCGGTCCCGGCGCGCCAAGCAGGCGGTGTTCGGCTGCTCAGCCCGAAGTCCGCGCGCGTTCCTCTTCGTTCAGGAGTTGGTTTGCGCGGTGCACCAGACTGACCCACGAATTCAGCGAAACGAGGTGGCAGTAAACCGCACCGATCGCACCGGTGCGGCGCATTTCGGCAAACGCTTCGTCGTCGAGCGCGTTGAACTTGGCCTCATCGACCACCTGAAAGTCGGTCAGGGCCCGCCGCTCGCCGGTATAGAGCGTGAAACTGCGTTGCTGCGTCGTGAGCAGGTCATGCCCCTTCAAGAGTGCTGCGAACCGTTCCGTTGCGGAGAATTGCTTCTGGACACCGGTCGCGAATTCGAGCGCATTTTTGGTGAATTCGCTGGGCGTTTCCCCGTCGAAAAGCGGGTTTTCAGCCCCTTCCGCAACCCGTTCACTTGCCCGGTCGAAACACAGAATGAGCTGATTCTGTTCTTCGTGGCGCAGAAAGAGAAACGGATAGCGCCGGACGTAGGCGGGGATGTAGCGACCAGGGGCCCAGCCGCCATTGCCTTCCACAAACAGGTTTTCATTCTGCCGGATCCCGACGATCGCGACCGGCATCGGCGTGTCGCCGCCGACAAAAACGATCGGGTAATCCCGCGCGATCAGCGCAAACTCGCCGACATGAATCGGTATTGCGTTGGCACCGCCGGCAAACGCGTATTGGTCGCTGTTGTTCAGCCCCAAGGCGCCGTGTCGCCGCGCGTCGAGCGGTTCCGGCTGTTTGTAAAAGATCGGTGTCTGCCGCTCACCCTCGGCCGGTGTCGATTCCGCGGGGGTATCCGTGTCCGCTCCATTCGGCGTCACGCCGGACTCGGCTGGCGAAGCAGTCTGGTTGGAAAGCGAATCGGAACTCATGGTTCTCTCCGGATCCGTTAGCCGCGAGCCGGACGGCGGCGGGCGCATGCCAAGACCGGCGCGGACCGCCGAACGGCACCTCTATGCGGGCCAGGGGCACGGGTGTGACAGGTGCGCCATGTCTTACAGCGATTGCATCGCAGAGGCAAAGGCAGAAGCGATCGGCACGGTACGGCGCCGGATCAGGCGGCGAGCAGTTTGCCCACCTCGTCGACGAGTTCACGCAGGTGAAACGGCTTGGACAGCACCTTGGCATCCGCCGGCGCGTTGGCGTCGGGGTTAAGGGCGACAGCGGCGAATCCGGTGATGAACATCACTTTGAGGTCCGGATCGAGTTTCGTCGCCCGGCGGGCCAGCTCGATCCCGTCCATTTCCGGCATCACGATATCCGTCAGCAGCAGTGTGAACGGTTCCTCGCGGAGGCGCTCATAAGCACTCAGCCCATTGTCGAACGACACGACATCGAACCCGGCGTTCTTCAGTGCTTTTGCGAGAAAACTCCGCATGTCGTTGTCGTCTTCTGCAAGCAGTATTCTGGACATCGGAGCCTCGGGCGATGATGCGGTGGAATGCGCGGTGTCGCGATCGATCCATACGGTCTATAAAAAGGGTAAATATAGGATGAAGGCCGGCCTGTACAGCAACGGCGCCAAGCGAGTATGGTGACGCTCGAATGTACGGGATCGGACGGATCCTGACCGGGTTGGCTCGCCCGATCGATGCACTCAAGTTCAGGCCCCGTACACGACCGAAATCGGTCACACCCGAATGCGCGACGCGCTGGAAACCGTCTGGATCCGTATGCTCATCGTTGACGACTTCTCGACGTCCCCCGCCTTCGAACAAATCGGTCCGCGCGACGGCGGCCGTCCGATTCTGTTCAATTCACCGCATAGCGGGCGATGCTATCCCCGGTCGTTTCTGGACTCCTCTCGTCTTGACGCCATTCAGATACGTCGGTCGGAGGACACGTTTGTCGACGAATTGTTCCGCCCGGCAATTGATCACGGTGCGGCTTTCATGCACGCATTTTTTCCGCGAGCTTTTCTGGACGTCAATCGGGAGCCCTACGAACTCGATCCGTCAATGTTCTCCGGGTCGCTGCCCACCTACGCCAATGTCCGGTCGATCCGCGTCGCAGGCGGCCTCGGGACGATCGCTCGAATCGTCTCCGAAAGCGAAGAGATTTACGCGCAATCCCTGAGCGTCGAAGACGCGATTGACCGGATCGAGACGATCTACAAACCCTATCACACGGCATTGCGCGACATGCTCGGCGCGATCCGTTCGCAGTCCGGCATAGCAATTCTGATCGATTGTCATTCCATGCCTTCGCTCGGCCGAACGCCGATGGGGCGGGGCCGGCCGGATTTCATCCTCGGCGACCGCTATGGTTCAAGCTGCGCATCGGACATAACATCGACCGTCGCGGGCAAGCTGAAATCAATGGGATACACGGTCGGGCGCAACAAACCCTATGCGGGCGGCTTCATTACCGAGCATTACGGACGGCCCGCAGACCGCCTGCATGCGCTGCAAATCGAGGTGAATCGCGGCCTGTACATGAACGAGGCGGATTACAGCCGCTCGGTTGACTTTGTCCGCCTTGCAGAGGACATCAACAGCCTGATCGGCCATTTGTGCGATTACGCGCAGACCTGCCTGGGCGTGCCGCCCATCGCCGCCGAATAAAAATTGCTTGCAAAGACAAGGATTTAAGCGACGCGACTGGACCCGTCCTGAGGCGGAAACGGTCAGTACAGATTGTGCGTGCTGAAAAGAAAAGGGGCCGCACTCGTTCGAGGCGGCCCAAGTCTAGGGAGGAAACGCCCAAGGAGGGCTGCGATACAACGCCGTCATATCGCAATGCAATAATTGTACATTGCGACGCACAATGTCAAGTACGCGACTCCACCGATTTTCGCTTTTCGTCCGGATTGGGGACAACGGTCGGGACAGCCCTCGCCATTCCTGGCAAAAAGCCTCTGATTTTCCACGCGAACCGGAAAAAGTGCGCATGTATAAGGCAGCGTGTCCTATTTTGCGCCACTGACATGCATTCCAGGTAATCCAGCTATGCAGAATCATCATGTGCCGGAGACGTTCTTCCACCGTCTGGCCGAGGCGGCGGCCGAGGCCGCCTTGCCGTATTTCCGGCAGGAGACTGCAATCGCCAACAAGCTGGAGACCGGATTCGACCCCGTGACCGCAGGGGACCGCGAGGCTGAGAACGCCATGCGGACGCTGATCGCCGAACATTACCCCGAGCACGGCATCATCGGCGAGGAAGAGGGCACGACCCTTGCCGATGCCCTGCATTTATGGGTGCTTGACCCGATCGACGGCACGCGGGCCTTCATTTCCGGCATTCCGCTCTGGAGCACGCTGATCGGGCTCAAGCGGGACGGCGTTCCGATTGCCGGCATGATGTCCCAACCCTTTATCGGCGAGCGGTATTACGGCGACAGCCGGACAGCCCATTATTCGGGGCCCGGCGGGCCCTATGTCCTGAAGACCCGCGATTGCCGGACATTGGAGGATGCGTTGATTTGCACGACATCGCCCGGCCTTTTCAGTGAAGCGGAACGGGAGCGGTACGAGAAAATCGAGGCCGGAGCTCGGCTGGCCCGGTACGGAACCGACAGCTATGGCTATTGCCGGGTTGCCGCCGGGCAGATGGATGCCGTCATCGAAAGCGGCCTGCAGCCTTACGATATCGTTGCACTGATTCCGATTGTTCAAGGTGCAGGCGGCGTCGTCACCTCGTGGACGGGCGGTTCGGCGGCGGAAGGCGGACAGGTCCTTGCCAGCGCCAATCCGCATTTGCATGACCGCCTCTTGAGCCTGCTTGCCTGACACTTTGCCACTCGAAGCTGACCGGCTCTAATTGCAGCGCATCATTGACTGCCCGGAATAAACGCATCGAATGCCGCCCAGAACTGCGCGCGCAGGGCGTCCCGCTCCATCAGGATTTCATGCCGGGCGCCCGGAACCGACAAATGCGCCGCGGTTCGGATCAGTCCGGCGACACGCTCGACGGCCCGCGAAGACACGATGCGATCCTCGGATGCCGACAACATCAGGATGGGCAGCGAGATCCGGGAGACATGACCGCGTTCCTGGATGGCCCGGGCCGATGTCAGCGCCGCATAAACCCAGGCAATCGTCGGGCCGCCGATCGCCAGTTCCGGATGTGCTTCGATCAGTGTCCGGTTCCGGGCGAACCGGGCCGGATCCGATGTCAGGGCATTGCCTTCGAACGCTTCGCTTGTCGGCGGTTTGCTGCTGACCGTCGGCGCATACAATTCTCCTAGACCGGCATAGGTAAAAAAGGCGACCAGCCGATAGATCGTGGCGACCGACATTTTCACCGGAACCAGATCCAGGAACGGCGCGGTCGTCACGGCCCGCTGAATGCGGTCCTGGACGAGCGGTGCGGCGCGCAGCAGCACCTGACCGCCCGTCGAATGGGCCAGGCAGAAAAACGGCCGCGGGCAGTTCGTCGTGTCGAGGAATTCAAGCAGCGCCGTAAGGTCCTCGACATAGGAATCCATGTCATCGATATGGCCCTTCAGGCGGTTACCCTTGACGACGCGTTCGGATCCGCCCTGCCCGCGCCAGTCGAGCGCAGCGACAAAGAACCGGCGGTCCAGCAATTCGCCGATCACCTCGCCGTATTTTTCGATGAATTCGGTTCGACCGTTCAAAAGAATGACCGTCCCATGGACGCCGTCTTGCGGCCGATCGATCGGCTTTTCGGCAGCGGCAGAAGCGGAGACGTTTCCTGCCGCCTCGCCCGGTGCCGGGACCGACTTCTGATCCGCCGCGGCCTTGTCCGCCCCGTCGCGTTTCGAAGCGTCTTGCGCCGTTTCGGCGGATACTGGCGCTGCCGCACCTGTCGTGTCCAAAACCACCGTTTTTTCTGCCGAAACCTTGGGAGCGACCGGGGGACCGATCGTTGTCGCCTTGTCCGCCTCGCTCGCGCTTTCGGTCGGACTTTCATTCGCTTCCGGGCTTACCGTCCCGACGACCAGCTCCTTTCCGGGCGCAGGCCAAAGGCCCACACGCAGGCGAAAACCATCGTCGGTCGTAATGACATGAGCGCTGCCGTTGGGGGGCAACGGATGGTCGGGATGCGGGTGAAGGACTGGAAGAATCTCGGAAGGCGGCATGTCGCTTTGGAGACGCATTGGGTGACAAGCGGGAACCGGGCGGCACGCCGCTCGTATGAATCACTCCATCTATATCATCGTTTAGGGTGCGAACGCACAATCCCGGCGTCGGATCCGACAAGAACGTGCCACTGGCACATTCCCGATGGAAAGATCGCGCGAGAACTGGCTCCGAAACCTGTGTGCCGAAAACGACATAGACGGCTCTTGATCCCAAAAACAACAATTCCCATATCCGATCCGCAGGCGCCAATCGGGCCTGCCAATCGTCTGGTTCGGCCGAATTCGGGGAACGTAATGGGCGATTGCACAACCTTGTTGCTCATTTGGAGGACGACATGCGTCATCTCGACCTTAATCCGCTTTATCGGTCCACCGTCGGTTTCGATCGGCTTTTCTCCCTTCTCGACGGCATGACCGGCCCGGAAGACAATTCCCCCTCTTATCCGCCCTATAACATCGAGCGCCTTTCAGAGAACGCTTACCGCGTCACGATGGCTGTCGCCGGCTTCACCGAAGACGACATCGCCATCGAATCGAAAGAAAATACGCTGTCGGTCAAGGGCGACAAAAAGCAGGACACCAACGAAAAGGCCGATACGTTCATTTATCGCGGCATCGCCGCGCGCGCCTTTGAACGGCGTTTTCAGTTGGCCGACCACGTCGAAGTGACGGGCGCCCGCCTGGAACACGGTCTCCTGCATATCGACCTCGTCCGCGAACTGCCCGAGGCGATGAAACCCCGCAAGATCGCGATCACGTCCGGCGGCCAGAAGGTCATCGAACAGGCCACCGCCTGACCGGATGGTCGCATCGTGACGGGCCGGATTCCGCCCTTTCCTTCCCGATGAATACGACCCGTCCGCGCATGCGATAGATTTCAGCCCGGTCCCGATCCCCGATCGGGGCCGGCGCTTTTGCTTTCGAAACGCAGGGTTTTATCGAGATGCGGGCGCCTCAGGCCGCATCGAGCGCCTGCAAGAACCCGTCCACATCCGCTTCCGTGGTGACAAAACTGGCGACCAGCCGATGCACAGCCTCGTCGGGCGAAAGCGGCTGCTCCAGGCTGTCATGGCCTGCCGGCCACTCATAGAACATCGCGCCTGCCGCTTTCAGCCGGGCGGCGGTCTCTCTGGTGAAAACGGCAAAAACCTCATTTCCGCCAATCGGCCAGGCCAGACGCGCCTGCGATGAACGTTCCAGTCCGTCGGCCAGACGCCGCGCCATATTGTTCGCCCGGCGTGCCGTATCAAGCCAGTGTCCGTCCGCGAGATAGGCCTGGAACTGCGCTGCCACAAACCGCGCCTTGGAGAATCTGTGGCCGCTGCGCGCCCGATAGAAGTCGAAGTCCTCGGCATGTGCTGGATTGAAGAAGACCACAGCCTCGGCGCACCAGCAGCCGTTTTTGGTTCCACCGAAGGAAAGCACATCGACGCCGGCTCGCCAGGTGATGTCCGCCGGACTGCTGTTCAGGCCGACAAGTGCATTGGCGAACCGGGCACCGTCCATGTGCAATCTGACATCGGCAGCACGGGTCGCCGCGCCGATTGCCGCGATCTCGTCGCGCCGGTAGAGTGTGCCGACTTCCGTCATCTGGGTAATGCTCGCCGCGACGGCACGCCCGCCGCGCAGGTTGTTCGGACCATAGACTTCAAGTGTCCGCGCAACTGAAGCTGCGTCGAGCCGGCCCTCGTGACCGTCGAGCGGCAGCAGTTTCGCACCGTTTGTCAAAAATTCCGGTGCCCCGCATTCATCGGTATTGATATGGCTGTCGCGATGGCAGACGACCACGCCGCTCGGCTTCATATAGGCTGAGAGCGCCAGCGAGTTGGCAGCCGAGCCCGTCGCGGTGAAGAACACGGCGACGTCGGTTTCGAACAGTTCGCTGAACCGTTCGGACACGGACCGCGTCAGCGTATCGTTGCCGTAGGCCGCTTCCAGGCCGCCGGCCGCCCCTGCAAGACCCGCCGAGACCTGTTCCGTCACGCCTGCCCAATTGTCGCTCGCGAAATTCACTGACGCACCCTCCTGGTCCGGACTGTCACTTCCTGCCTACCAGACACGCACGCCGAGACAAGCCCCGGACGGCATCAACAGCCCCGACTTGCCGTTTCGTCGTTTTTTTCCTATTGTCGCCGAATTAGGTCAGCAATCCTGTCTCAAAACGACCTTTCGACCCGTCCATTCTGGCGCTGGCTCCGTATTGAGACACCGAGCGACATTGACCCGGCAGTCCTTTTTCGGTTCAAAGACCCCACGAACCGAGGGACCGGCGCCCGGATCGTTGGTCGGTTTGATACAATTCCCGGTTGGATCCCGGGCAAGATGAACATTCGGGACAACGTCCGAACACGAGCCGTACCATTGTCATGGTCGACCCGCGGCAGGGATGGCTGACCGAATTTTGCGAATAAGCGGCGTAAGGCGCCGCCGGGCGAGGGATGAAACAGATGGCGAGACGCGGATACGATTCCAGGCCTTCCATCGAACAGGCTGCAGCGGCAAACGGTTTGTACGAACCGGCAAAGGAACACGATTCCTGCGGTGTCGGCTTTATCGCCGACATGAAAGGCCGAAAGAGCCGGCGCATCGTCGAATCAGCGCTCAATATCCTCGAAAATCTCACCCATCGCGGCGCGGTCGGTGCCGATCCGCTTGTCGGCGACGGTGCCGGCATGGTGGTTCAGATCCCGCACACTTTCTTCCGGCCGGTCTGCGCGGATGCCGGGATCGCGTTGCCGGAAGCAGGTCCCTACGCAATCGGCCAGGTATTCATGCCGCAGGACGAGACTGTCCGGGCGGAAATCGAAGCCATCATCGAAGCGGTCATCGCTGAAGAAGGTCATGCTCTGCTCGGCTGGCGGTCGGTTCCGGTCGACAATGCCTGCCTGTCGAAGGCCGACGACATTGTCCGATCCGAACCCGTGCACCGGCAGTTTTTTGTGGCGCCGGATCCGACAATCGAAAACGAGACCGACTTCGAACGGCGCCTGCTGATTTGCCGGAAGGTCATTTCAAACCGGATTTTCGACCGAACCTCGGGCCGCGACAACGGCTATTACATCGTTTCCCTGTCCTGCCGGACGATCTGTTACAAGGGCATGTTCCTCGCGAACCAGCTTGCCCGGTATTACGACGATCTTTCCGATCCGCGCTTTGAATCCGCGCTCGCCCTCGTCCACCAGCGGTTTTCCACCAATACGTTTCCGTCCTGGAAGCTTGCCCATCCCTATCGCATGGTCGCCCATAACGGCGAAATCAACACGTTGCGCGGCAACGTCAACTGGATGGCAGCGCGCCAGGCATCGGTCAGTTCCGAAAAATTCGGCGCCGACATCTCGAAATTGTGGCCGATTTCCTACGAGGGACAATCGGACACGGCCTGTTTCGACAATGCCTTGGAATTCCTCGTGCGCGGCGGCTATTCGATGGCCCATGCGGTCATGATGCTGATCCCGGAGGCCTGGTCCGGCAACCGTCTGATGGACGATGAACGCAAGGCGTTTTACGAATATCACGCAACCCTGATGGAGCCGTGGGACGGCCCGGCAGCCGTCGCCTTCACCGACGGCGTCCAGATCGGCGCCACGCTCGACCGTAACGGACTGCGTCCGGCCCGTTACATCGTCACCGACGACGATCTGGTCATCATGGCCTCCGAATCCGGCGTGCTCGACATCCCGGAGGAAAACATCGTTGCCAAATGGCGCCTCCAGCCCGGCAAGATGCTGCTGATCGATCTCGACCAGGGCCGGATCGTTTCCGACGACGAGATCAAACATCAATTGTCCGGCGCCAATCCGTACCGGGCCTGGCTGAAACGCACCCAGATCGTGCTTGAGGATCTGCCGGGCGTCGCCGAGCGCCCGCCGATCACCCGCGAAACGCTGCTCGATCGACAGCAGGCCTTCGGCTACACCCAGGAGGACCTGAAGCTTCTCATGGCGCCGATGGCGACCACCGGCCAGGAAGCCGTCGGATCGATGGGAACCGATACGCCGATTTCCGCGCTGTCGGACCGCCCGAAGCTGCTCTACACCTATTTCAAGCAGAACTTCGCCCAGGTCACCAACCCGCCGATCGATCCGATCCGCGAGGAGCTCGTCATGAGCCTCGTCTCGTTCATCGGGCCGCGGCCGAACCTGTTCGATCTGAAGGGCCTGGCCGACCGCAAACGGCTGGAAGTCCGCCAGCCGATCCTGACGAATGCAGACCTGGAAAAAGTCCGGGCGATCGGCGACATCGCCGACAACCAGTTCCAGACCAAGACGCTGGATTTCACCTATGCTACGGAAAAGGGCGCGGACGGCATGCGCCTGGCGCTGGAAAACCTGCGCATGCGCGCCGAAAAGGCCGTGCACGAGGGCTACAACATCATCATCCTTTCGGACCGGCTCGTGTCGCGCGACCGGATCCCGATCCCGGCCCTGCTGGCAACGGCAGCCGTCCACAATCACCTGATCCGCAAGGGTCTGAGGACCTCGGTCGGCCTCGTCGTGGAAACCGGCGAAGCCCGCGAAGTCCATCATTTCTGTGTTCTGGCGGGCTACGGCGCCGAGGCCATCAACCCATACCTGGCCTTTGAAACGCTCCTCACCATGCATCAGAGCATGCACTTCCCGGTCGAGGTCGACGAAACCGAGGTTGTCGAGCGCTACATCAAGTCGATCGACAAGGGCATCCTCAAGGTGATGTCCAAGATGGGCATATCCACCTTTCAGTCCTATTGCGGCGCACAGATTTTCGACGCGGTCGGACTTTCGGCGGATTTCATCGAGGAATTTTTCTTTGGCACCGCATCGCAGATCGGCGGGATCGGCCTGGAAGAGGTCGCATCGGAATCCGTGCGCCGGCATGCCGAGGCGTTCGGCGACATTCCCTTCTTGCGGCGCAATCTCGATGTCGGCGGCGAGTATGCCTATCGGCTGCGCGGCGAATCCCATATCTGGGGTCCGGACGAGGTCGCCGAATTGCAGCACGCCGTGCGCGGCAATCTGCCGGACAAGTACCGCGATTTCGCGGCCCGCGTGAACGACGAAAACGGCCGGTTCACGATCCGCGGCCATTTCCGGATCCGGACTGCCGAGGAAGCCGGCCGCCAGCCGATCGCAATCGATGAGGTGGAACCGGCCATCGAAATCGTCAAGCGCTTCTCAACCGGCGCGATGTCGTTCGGATCGATCAGCCGGGAAGCCCATGAGACCCTGGCGCTTGCCATGAACTCGATCGGCGGCAAATCGAATACCGGAGAAGGCGGCGAGGAAGCCGATCGCTTCCGGCCGATGCCGGATGGCCGCTCGAAACGCTCCGCGATCAAGCAGGTCGCCTCCGGCCGGTTCGGCGTCACGACCGAATACCTCGTCAACTCGGATATGATGCAGATCAAGGTCGCCCAGGGCGCGAAACCCGGGGAAGGCGGTCAATTGCCGGGCCACAAGGTGGATGCGACGATCGCAAAGGTCCGGCACTCGACGCCGGGCGTCGGTCTGATTTCGCCGCCACCGCACCACGACATCTACTCCATCGAAGATCTCGCGCAATTGATCTTCGATCTGAAGAATGTCAATCCGGACGCTGACGTATCGGTCAAGCTGGTTTCCGAGGTCGGGGTCGGAACCGTCGCGGCGGGCGTCGCCAAGGCGCGTGCCGACCACATCACCATCGCCGGCTATGACGGCGGCACCGGAGCAAGCCCGCTCACGTCGATCAAACATGCCGGATCGCCCTGGGAAATCGGGCTTGCCGAGACCCATCAGACGCTTGTCGTCAACGGCTTGCGGTCGCGCGTCGCTCTGCAGGTCGATGGCGGGATGCGCACCGGGCGGGACGTTGCGATCGGCGCGCTGCTCGGCGCCGACGAGTTCGGTTTCTCGACGGCACCGTTGATTGCGGCCGGCTGTCTGATGATGCGCAAGTGTCACCTGAACACCTGTCCTGTCGGCATTGCCACCCAGGATCCGGTCCTGCGCAAGCGGTTCCGGGGAGCGCCGGAGCACGTGATCAATTATTTCTTCTTCGTCGCTGAAGAATTGCGTGAAATCATGGCCGCGCTCGGCTTCCGCCGGCTCGACGAAATGACCGGCCAGTCCGACCTTCTCGACAAGCGCGATCTCGGCGACCACTGGAAGGCCCATGGTCTCGATTTCTCGCAAGTGTTCTGGAAGCCGGACGTCGCGCCTGAAGAGCGGTTCAACACAATCCGCCAGCAACACCCGATCGACGATGTGCTCGACCGCACGCTGATCGCCAGTGCCCAATCGGCCATCGAAAGCCGGGTGCCGGTGACGCTGGAAGCCGAGATAAGAAGCTTGAACCGCTCGACCGGTGCCATGCTTTCCGGTGCGATCGCCAAACGCCACGGCCACAAGGGATTGCCGCCCGAAACCGTTACCGTGCGCCTTTCCGGTACGGCCGGTCAGAGCTTCGGCGCCTTCGTCGTGCGCGGTGTTACGCTCGACCTGGTCGGCGATGCCAATGATTATGTCGGCAAGGGCCTTTCCGGCGGAACGATCATCGTCCGGCCGAATCCGGTCTCCAAAATCGACCCGTCCAACTCGATCGTTGTCGGCAATACGGTGCTCTATGGCGCAGTGGAAGGGGAATGCTATTTCCGTGGCATTGCCGGCGAACGGTTTGCCGTGCGCAATTCCGGCGCCGTCGCCGTGGTTGAGGGGGTCGGCGACCACGGATGCGAATACATGACCGGAGGCGTTATCGTTGTCATCGGTCCGACGGGGCGCAATTTCGCGGCCGGCATGTCTGGCGGTGTCGCCTATGTGCTCGACGAGGTCGGCACGTTCAAGGGCCGCTGCAACATGGCCATGGTTGAAATCGAACCCGTGACCGAAGAGGACGACCTGCTCGAAAAGCTGCACCACCACGGCGGCGACATCGAACACAAGGGCCGCGTCGACGTCATCGACGACATGACCCGACATGACGACGAGCGATTGCGCCAGCTGATCACCAAGCACCTGCAATATACCGGGTCGGACCGGGCCCGCGACATTCTGGAAAACTGGGCGGAATATCGCGGTAAGTTCGTCAAGGTCATGCCGGTCGAGTATCGGCGTGCGCTCCAGGACATGGAGCGCGAGCGGTACGGCGCCGCGGCGGAATAGGGATCAGACCAGATGGGCAAAGTCACCGGATTCCTGGAGGTCGACCGCCAGGAACAGAAATATCAGCCGGCCGCGGACCGGATCCGGCATTTTCGTGAATTCACGCTGCCGCTCTCCAACGAAGAGGTCACGCGCCAGGCCGGGCGCTGCATGGATTGCGGCGTGCCCTATTGCCATACCGGATGTCCGGTCAACAACCAGATTCCAGACTGGAACGATCTGGTCTATTCCGGCGAATGGGAAGAGGCGGCGCGCAATCTGCACTCCACGAACAATTTTCCCGAATTCACCGGCCGCATCTGTCCCGCCCCTTGTGAGGAGGCCTGCACCCTCAACCTGGAGGATGTGCCCGTCACCATCAAGACGGTCGAGCAGGCCATTGCGGACAAGGCCTGGGACAACGGCTGGGTGCATCCGGAACCGTCGGAGACCAGGACCGGCAAGTCGATCGCCGTCATCGGATCCGGCCCCGCCGGCATGGCCGCGGCACAACAATTGGCCCGGGTCGGACATGATGTGCATCTCTACGAGCGCGAACCGCTGGCCGGCGGCCTGCTGCGCTACGGCATTCCCGACTTCAAGATGGAAAAGCACTACATCGACCGTCGGGTCCGGCAAATGGAGACCGAAGGCGTGGCGTTCCATTACGGGGTCAATGTCGGCGTCGACCGCACCCTGGAATCACTGCGCGAGGAGCATGACGCAGTCCTGATCTGCGCCGGCGCGGAAACCCCGCGCAATCCGGAAATTCCGGGCATGGACCTTGCCGGCGTGCATTATGCGATGCCGTATCTGGTCCAGCAGAACCGGCGGACGGGCGGAGAGGACGTCAGCCACCAGAATCCGATCTTTGCGGCCGGCAAGAACGTCGTTGTGGTCGGCGGCGGTGACACCGCTTCGGACTGCATCGGCACGGCCTTCCGCCAGGGTGCCCTCCAGGTCACCCAGATGGATATCCGCCCGATCCCGCCCCTGAAGGAGAACAAGGACGCGATCTGGCCGTATTGGCCGACGAAGTTCCGCACGTCCTCCTCCCAGGCCGAAGGCGCCGAGCGGGAATTCTCCGCCGCCACCCTCGAGATCACAGGCGAGGAAGGCCATGTGACCCATGTGCGGTGTGCGCGGGTCGATGAAAGCCGGTCGCCGATCGTCGGAACGGAATTCGATGTAAAGGCCGATCTGGTGTTTCTGGCGATCGGCTTTTCCGGACCGGCCGAAGGCACCTATCTGACCGCGTTCGACAACGGTATTGCGCGGGATTCGCGGCGCAACATCCTGGCCGACACAGAAGGCTACCGGACCAGCATCGAAGGGGTCTACGCGGCAGGCGACGTGCGCAAGGGGCAGTCACTGGTTGTCTGGGCGATACGCGAAGGCCGGCAGGCGGCGCGCTCGATCGATCTCGACCTTATGGGCGAAACGACGCTGCCGCGGTAAGACAGCCGACTAGGACTCAGAAATCTCAGGTTTTTTCCAGGTCTGCTGCCCGTTCGGATGCCTTCGGACCCGTCGACGCCTTGTCGGTATCCGTATCGGACGATTGCGCGTTCTCGCCGCCCTTTTGGTCGGAGGACGGTGAAGCGCCCTCCTTTCCCTCAGGCTTCGGCCTATCCTCAGCCGCTGTCGAGGATGAGGTCGTATCCGTCGGCTTTTCCGGATCCGTCCCGGCACCCGGTTTATCCGGTTCATCCCCGGCATCCGCCGTCGACGGCTTTTCCTGTCCGGACGGTGCGGCAGCCGAGCTGCCGGGACCCGCGCTGGCTCCATCCGTTTCCGGTCCGGCCGGTGGCGACGCCTTTTCCCGGTCTTTCTGTGCCGCGTCGACGCCACCTTCGACACTGTCTGACGGACCCTTCCCGCGATCGGCTTTCTCTGCCTCCGGCGGGATCGGCTTGTCTGGAACCTTTTCGGTTTCCGTGGACCGGCTCGTGTCTTCCTCGACCTTGTCGGCAGCGGGACGGGAGGCGCCGGCGGCCGGCGCGGCGATTCCCGTGTCCTTTTGCGGAACCTGAGGCGTTGCCGGGCCTGCGGCCCGATCACCGGTAACATCCTTTTCAGGCGCCCGCTCGGTGCCCTTGGTCTCAGGAGCCGGGGTATCAGACTCTTTCGGCGGTTGAGCGGTCGCCGTCGCAGTCTCGCTTTCCGGCTGCGGAACGGCCTGTTCTGCCGCGGCCACACTCGCTCCTTTCTGCCAGTCCGTGACAGGACCCGGCAGGTCCATCGGCCCTTTGTCGGGCACGATCAGACCGACAAAGGCCGCCGCGGCCAAGCAAAGCGGCGTCAGGAACAATATGAGATCGACGAACGGTACCATCGGTTGGACCAGCGCCGTCGCATAGACGGAACCCGCCGCCCCCACGATGAAGCCGGCATGGACGAGGCCGATAAACAGGCCGACATGATGCGGCGGAGCACGATCCACCGCCAAGGCGTAAAACAGAATGGACGCGCCGGAAAAGAAACCGCCGGCGGCAAGCAAGGCCCCGACGAACAACACTTTTTCCGCCGGAATAAACGACAGCACAAAGAAGCCGGCGGCAGCCGCGACCAGCAGTCCGGTCAGCACACCGCGCCGTCGTCCGATCCCCACAGCGACACTTCCGGCAATGAGGCTACCAAGCGCAAACGCCACGGCGAACAGGGCGGCGGCCTCGGCGGGATCCAATTGGGCCAAGGCGGCGGGAAACTCGGCCTCGCCCCCGACCCAGAGCGGCACATGCAGACCGACGGGGACACCAGCCAACGCGGCGCCGACCACAATCAGCCAGAGCCGAGGGCGCACGAGCACACTGCCGATCTCACCAAGGATCTGACGCAGGAATCCGGGCCTGTCGCCCCCTTCCAGAACCGCCGGCGCCGCATTGAACGGCACGAGGAAGATGGCAATCACGATCACAAGCGCGGCCGCGTAGTAATAATGGGACGGGAACGGGATCACCCCGGCCTGCTCGACACCGTAAAGGAACCAGGCAGCGACAGCGACAAAGCAGGCGGCCTGGACGAGGCCGGCGAACAGACCGAACCGCGCCGCACCGAAAGTACGCGCCGCAATGAACAGCGCGCCGACGAATGCGAAGGCGGCGCCGAGCGCGTGCAGCGCCCGTCCCGCAGCCCCGACGGCCGGCACTTCGAAAAGCACTGAGAGCACCAGGCCCAGACCGGCAAAGATGGCAGCGGCCGTGATGGTTGGCCGCGCTCCGTACCGATCGAGCAGGAAGCCGGCAACGAATTGCGCAGGTATGTAGACCGCGGGAAAGATCAGGACCAGGCGGGCAAAGGCCGTCTCATCCAGTGAAAGGCGCTCGGAGATCGGCACGGCATAAAACAGCGGAAGTGCCCCGGCAATCAGGCTATGCGCGAAAAACAGCGTTGCGGCTAAAAGCGAGAAAAACCCCAAGACGCGCATGACTGGCTCCCCATTTCACCGGACTGTCTGACGCCGGCCGGATCGCACAATCGCCGGACGAGCGGCCGGTCTGCTATCGTCTAACCCTCTCGGACCGATTGTCCAGTGCCCCGGCCCGATCGGATTGCTAACGCAAGAACCTGTTTTCCGGCCCCCGACGGCGGGGTCGCGTGCGATCAGACATCGGGCCGTCCGGACGCCACATTGAGCGGGCGGCCCCTGAAGTCCGCAGGTTGCGGATATTTCTCTCGCTTATTGGCGATCCAAAGATGCGAAATTGTGACCGGGATGGCCGTTGAGGGGCGCTTTGGGCAATCTTCGTGCGGATTTTGGATGGATATGACATGTCTGCAACGGTTTTGACGGGATCACCGCCTCTCGCCGACGCGAAAATCCTCGAGCCCGATTAGCGCCGTTGAGCGTCGGTCCAGCTGAAATCGTCGACCCGGCCGGGTACGGCCGTCAGGGGCTCACCGGCGACGACCAGTTTGAACTGGGGCGTTTCCTCGTTCGGTGTGTCGGCTTCTGTTTCACCGCCGAGCAGGTCGACGTTGAGGCCGATACGGGAATCGTAGAGCGGAATGATCGACCCGACTTCAACGACTTCCGGTTCATTTGAAATCGCCTGGATCGCGGCAAGCCGGCCGCCCGCGTTCAACCGGCTGCGCAATTCCTGCTCGACGAAGAAGGCGACCTTTCGATAACCGGCACGGGTGAAGCCTATCCCATTCTTCAGCCGCAATTGTTTGTCGCGCCCGTTGATATCGGGTCCGCGCTTTGCGTATTGCCCGTCTTCAGTCGAAAAGGAATCCCATACGTCGACGAACACGCCGCCCGCCAGGGTCACGTTTTCCTGGAAAATCGCCGTCACCTGACTGGCATGGGCCGACAGGGCGGGATCCTGCATCGGCGCCAGGCCGACCCAGAATACCGGGATGCGGCGTTGCGCCATCTGGTTGATGAAGGCCAGAACCCGCAATCCGTAGGCGCGTGACCAGGCCTCGTTTTCCGGCTGTATCAGGCCTGTCTCCGAGACGACCCCGACATTGTCGTTGGCGCCGACCATGACCACAACGATGTCCACGACCTTGTCGTCGAGGATCGGCCCGATCGCGGTGGGCCAGTCGATTTCCCCGGCATTTGCAAGGCCCGAGGCGTTTCGCGTGCTGGAGACGATCGCCACGTCCGCCGATTGCGAAAACGCGATATCGAGGCCGGCAAACAGGCCGCGAGCCATGAAATCCCCGACGACCAGCACCCGACGGGCATCCGGATTTTTCCTGACACGGACAACTTCCGGCCGTCTCTGGCGTTGCGGCGCGCGCCGTTCCCGATAACGTTCCCGGCGATAGCGGCCGCTGCGTTCTCTCGGCGGCCCGAACAGCCGCATCAGCGGGCTGAGCGGATTCCAGCCGCGCCGTTTCCTGACCTCCTGGGCCACGGCCGCATCGAACACGCCGGGCGCGACGAAAGACGGTGCGACCTGCCAGAGGCCGGCAAGAACGGCGACAATCAGGATCCGGGCAAATATCGGGTGCATGAACTTCCCTGCAAGCAGGCCACGACGATAATAAATTCAGCCAATACACAAATGTACACTGCCGACCGATCCGAGCCAAGGGCTGCCGACCGGTCGCGACATTTGGTGCCGCGCGGGTTTTGGCGTTGGCCGGGCGCCGGAAACGGCGCCGCCGACAAATAAATGGTCAGCCGCTGCGCAACAGGTCCAGCAACCGGGCGCTTGGATAGGCGTCGGGAATCATGCCGGACTGTTTTTGGAATGCGCGAATGGCCCGGCGGGTCTTTGGTCCGATCCGCCCGTCGACACCGCCGGTGTCGAACCCGCGCTTCGACAGAAGCGCCTGCATTTCGCGGATCGCCTTGCGCGACGAAATCGGCGGATCGTCGGCGGGCCACGTCCTTTCGAACGTCCCGCCGCCCCGGATTCGGTCCGCGAGGTGGCCGACCGCGAGCGCATAGGCATCGGCGTTGTTGTAGCGCTTGATGACGCGGAAATTCTTCAGCATCAAGAACGCCGGGCCACGCGCGCCCGCCGGCAACATCAGGGTCGCCTTGTCGTTCGGGCGTGGAAAGGATCGGCCGCCGGTGCGGCGCAGGCCGAGGCGTGTCCATGCCGCAAGCGTCCGGCTCTTGTCGCTGTCGGCCGCTGCGAAATCGAACGTGCTCGGAACCAGGACTTCGTATCCCCAGGTCTCGCCCGTTCGCCAGCCGCTTTCGGAAAGGTAATTCGCCGTCGAGGCCAGAGCATCGGGGATCGACGTCCAGATATTGCGGCTGCCGTCGCTGTCGATATCGACCGCGTAGGCGTTATAGGTTGTCGGAATGAATTGCGTGTGACCCATCGCACCGGCCCACGATCCGGTCATGCGGGCCGGGATGGTATCGCCGCGTTGCAGGATCATCAGGGCGGCGATCAATTGTGTCTTGCCGAACTTGCGCCGCTTGCCGCCCTTGTAGGCGAGCGTTGCAAGGGACCGGATCACGTTGCGAACGATCCGGGGATTGTCGAGGACGGCCCCATAGGTCGATTCCATGCCCCAGATCGCCAGAATGACATGCCGATCGACGCCGAACCGGCTTTCGATACGATCGAGCCAGGATTTCCATTCCTGTGCCTTTTCACGACCGGTCTCAATACGGCTGTCGGTCACCGCCGCGTTCAGGTAATCCCCGATCGGGCGCACGAATTCCGGCTGGTTCGAAGCCTTGTCCAGGATTTCCGGATCCGGCGTCAATCCGGCGAACGCGCGATCGAAGGTCTGTGCTGAGACGCCGGCCGCCAACGCTTCGCCTCGAAATCCCTTGACCCAGGCATTGAATCCGGAATCGGCCGCCGCTGTCGCCAGCCCGCCGAACAAGAAGACCAGTCCCATGACCAGGCCCGCTATCGGACGCAGCGCTGCGGATCGGGACCGGACGGGTTCTGAAACCATCCGGGCAGGTCCGATGCGGCATTCAGGCATATCTTTCTCCCAGTCTGCGGGCCACCCTTGCCGGTCGTTTCCATCCTTCGGACGAAAACCCGGTATCGCGGCTGCCCTGACAACCATAGGGACGTCAGCCGGACAACCCATGACTTTTCGGGTACGTCCGGTCAACATCTTGATCAATGTTGCAACCGGACTCCCAGTTCAAACGTGTTGGCATCGAAGTCGGCCGATGAATCCGTACTGTCGAGCCGGTCGTAGCTGTATTCCGCTGTAATCGCGGCATGACGGTTGAGGTCGAAAGTAAGGCCGAGGCCCGCATTCGTGCGCAGATCCTCCCGCGGAAAACCCTCGAACCGCTCGTAGGACAGGCCGAGCGTGGCATCGAGCGTCAAATTCTTGCGCAATGACCGTGTCAGTCCCGCGCTGGCCGAATACGTGATCGACCCCGTCGCGCCGGCAATCGTGGTCGGATCAAAATCGGTCGCGCCGGTCAGTGTCAGGAGCGTCAACCGGTCCGGTGACCAGATCAGCGAGGCGTCGAATACGATCCCCTCCAGGTCTTCGAGCGCGGAATCGCTCACATCTTCGCGACGGTATCCGACGCTGGCTTCGCCGGTGAGTTTCGGCGCAATGTCGAGTTCTGCTCCGCCACGCAATTCCATGACCGTGCTGTCCCGGTCGAACCCGAGCGTGTCCCGGTCGCCATCGAAGGTTCTGCGACCGCCGCTGCCCTCCACGAAGGGCCGGATAACCGCGTCGCTGGCGAGCGAAAGCCGCAAGGTCCCGAGGATTTCCGTATTGGAACGGTCCTCGGTTTCTGTCGTGCCGCCGGTGAAGAAGTCCCGAGTGACGGAACCGCCGATACCGACGCCGATCAGGCCGGCATCGCGGTTGACCCGGACCGACGCCCCGAGCGTCTGATCCAGGATGCCGTCCTCGTCACCAGCGGCAACATTGGCGCTCGATTGGTCCTCGCGAGCGAGCGAGTAGGTTAGCCCGAGATCGACAGTCGTCGCCCGACCGACGTCCAAGCGGCCGTCCACGTCCAGTTCGGCGGACGGTTCATTGTCGTCCGAGCGGTCCGGAAATCCCTGGAAATCGCCCCGGAACGTCACGTCCACCTGGTGCCTGGACCAGTCCGATGTGGCGGTCAGTTCAGGTCGGATCCGGTAGAAGGATCCGCCATCGCCGCCGCTGCTGCCGGATGTGTTGTCGGTATAGCCGCCGGTGACCGTCACTGAGGGGAAGATGTCGAAGCGACCAAGCCGCAACCCGAGCGCCTCGAAGGGGTCCTCCTGTTCCTCGAACAGATCGGTGGCCTGTTCGCGTCCGGGAAAACTGCGGGCCTGATCCGTGCCTGGCCGTCCCTCAGCGGGCAGGTCCTCGGGCGCAAGGGTCCGGCCGTCGAGGGGCCCCACGCCCGGCTCGGGCGCGGCAATCGCCCGGGTTCGCTCGCCGCCGGTTTGCAGGTCGGCCTCCTGTTGGCCGGCCGCACGGCGGGGCCGCGGCACCGGAGCCGCCTCGCGCAAATCGCGAAACACGTCCGACCGGTCGACCGGCGGTTCTCCAGGCGAAGGCGCGGAGAACTCGTCGAACGGATCGGGAAGAGCCGGAGGAGACAAGCCGGATCGTGCGGTCGATGCGCTCTCGGACGCGCCCCCTTGCCTTTGAAGACGGCGTTCGGTCAGGGTTCGGGGTGCGATCACGGGCGTTGATCCGCGCAGCCCGGATTCGTCTGTCGATTGTGCGTTGGCCGGGCCGCCCGCCAATACCGGCAGCGCAGCCGTCAGCACCAGCGTCAGGCCGTTCACAAAGCACCGGCGAAACAAACACATGACCATGTTCAGGGCCCGGAATCCGCGCGGGCCGACCTGTGCCACACCGCTCTCCGCCCTGATGACGTGCGCACGCATGACCAACCCGTCGGACCGGCAGCAAAACATCACCAATCCGTAAACGGTTTTGGTTAACAAACCCTTCCGGACGGCTCGACAGAGGTCTGCCCCCGGGCCAGACGAAATAGATTTTTAAAGTATTAACCATAACAAATAGTGAATAGTTCCCTTCGAAAATTAATATTCGAATTACCTTATTGGAAACACAGAACATTAATGCGTGAAGCGGGTACGTAATTAGCAAATATTTAGGCGATCGTGACTATGTTTCAGCCTGAATGACGGGGTTCGTGACAGCAATTTCGCGACTTGGGGTATTTGGATGGATTTCGCCACTATCATCGGCATGATCGTTGGCATCGTGGTCGTCTTCGTCGCGATCATGATCGGCGGGTCGCTCATGCAGTTTGTCGACGTGCCCTCGCTGTTGATCGTTGTGGTGGGCGGCCTTTCCGCGACGCTCATCCGCTTTCCGCTGTCGGGCGTTCTGACGTCGTTCATGGTCGGCAGCAAAATCGCCTTCACCCACAAAAAATCGGACCCGCGCGAAACCATCGAAAAGATCGCGGAACTGTCCGACATCGTGCGTAAGAACGGTCCGCTGGGCCTCGAAGAAGCCGTTGTCGAGGACGCGCGGCTTGCCAAGGGTGTTCAGTACATCGCCGACGGATACGAACCGGCGTTCATTTCCGAATCGATGGAAAAGGAACGCGATCTTTATTTGACCCGCTTGGAAGAGGGTCAGCGCGTCTTCAAGTCGCTCGGCGACGCGGCCCCTGCCTTCGGCATGATCGGGACGCTGGTCGGACTGGTGCAGATGCTGGCACAGATGGACGATCCGGCAGCGATCGGTCCCGCCATGGCAATCGCACTCTTGACGACGCTGTACGGCGCGCTCGTCGCGAACCTGATCTGCCTTCCGATATCGGACAAGCTGCAGGCCAAGGTGGCGGTCGAGGACCTCAACCAGACGCTGATCATCGACGGCATCATGGCCATCCGCGACAACAAGAGCCCGGCTCTGGTTCGTGAAATGCTGATCGCCTACCTGCCGGAAAAACACCGCGCCGAACTCGAGGAAGCGGCCTGACCCGGCAAACGGAACGGCCGGGGCAACCGCACGCGCAACCGGCGCGCCACCCCGCCGACCGACCATATCCGTAAGGGGATCCGTGATGGCAAAGAAGCAGAAATCGGGCGGCGGCGTTCCGGAATGGCTCGTCACCTTTGCCGACCTGATGTCGATCCTTGTCTGCTTCTTCGTGCTGATCATCTCGTTTTCGATTCAGGACAAGCAGAAACTCCAGGTGGTTGCCGGATCGATGCGCGATGCCTTCGGCGTGACGGCACAATCGCGGCGCAACGGCATCATCGAGGTCGAAGGCATCCCGCAACGCGACTACCTGAAACGGGTTGCGGCCCTCGAATCCCAGACCGACACCGATTTCGCCAACGTACCGCACAACCGCAAGACCAAGCAGGGTCCGGAAGCCAACACGCACGACATCGAACGCAATCAGATCGAGCGCCCGCGGCAATTTGCGCTTGCCGCCGCATCGTTGCGCCAGGCTTGGGAAGAATTGCCGGACATCACGGAGATCTCCGACAACATCATCGTGGAAGAGACCGAGGACGGCTTGAACATCATGCTGGTAGACCAGGACGGTCGCGCCATGTTCAACGAGGGCTCGAAATTTCCCTATGAGACGACCCGCCGGCTGTTGGCCAAGATGGCGCCGGTTATCCAGGAAATGCCCAACCGGATTCGCATTACGGGCCACACCACAGCCGGTCAGCAGACCTTCGATCCAAACTATTCGACGTGGGAATTGTCGGCCGACCGCGCCAATTCGGCGCGTCAGATCCTCGCCGAATACGGCGTGCCGTCCGACCAGTTCGAAGCCGTCGTGGGCAAGTCCGATACCGAACCGCTGTTTCCCAACGATCCTTTTTTGGCATCGAACCGCCGGGTCAGCATCCTGTTGATGGCGGAAGCCCCTCCGGTTCCGGCGGACCACAAGCCGTGATCTGATTGTCGAAAGGGCGTCGTCCGTCAGGCCGTTTCGTTGGCCTCGACAATCAGGCGCGCGGCTTCCGCGCCGACGATCTTCACGCTCTTGCCGGCTGACAGGTCCGGCCCGCTCACGCGCCAGACGGTGTCGTCGATCGACAGCCGGCCCTGCCCGTTGGCGATCGGTTCCGTCAGCGTATAGGTGCGGCCGATGTAACGGCTGGCGCGATCGTTGATACCGGTCTCGTCGTCGTTGCGCTGGGCGTTTTTCATGACCAGGCGGCCGACGATCACAGCGACAACGGAAAGCGCGGCAAACAGAAAGATCTGGACGGTCCAGGATGTCGGCACGATCAATGCGAAAGTTCCGACCGAAAGCGCGGCAAGCCCGAACCACATCAGATAGGATCCGGGCGCAAACACTTCGATGCCGAGAAGCAAAAGGCCGATCGCCCACCAGGTCCACGGTCCCAGAGTCTCCACAATCCAGGCCAGCATGGCTTTTCTCCCTTTCTACGGCGTCGTGTCCGGAACCCGGCCGGTGGCACGCCGCCCCCGTTCGGATTTCCCTTCACCGAACGCTTCGCGGGCGACTTCGGCAATACCGGACAGCGAGCCCAGTGCGGCCGAAGCCTCGACCGGCAGGATCAGCGTCTTCTGGTTCGGCGAGGTCGCAAACTGCGCGAGCGCTTCCACATAGCGGTTGGCGACAAAGTAGTTGATCGCCTGGACATCGCCCTTGCCGATCGCGTCGCTGACCATTTCGGTTGCCTTCGCCTCCGCTTCGGCCGCCCGTTCCCGGGCTTCGGCATCGCGAAACGCCGCTTCGCGTCGCCCTTCGGCCTCAAGGATCTGGGACTGCTTTTCGCCTTCGGCCTTCAGGATTTCTGCCTGCCGTTCACCTTCGGCTTCCAGAATGAGGGCGCGTTTTTCGCGCTCCGCCTTCATCTGACGGGCCATTGAATCCACCAGGTCGCGCGGCGGATTGATGTCCTTGATCTCGATCCGGGTCATCTTGATGCCCCAGGGCTCGGCGGCGGCATCCACGACCCGCAGCAATTGCGCGTTGATCTCATCACGGTTCGACAACAGCGAATCCAGGTCCATGGATCCCATCACAGTCCGGATGTTCGTCATGGTCAGGTTCAGGATCGCGTTCTGCAGCCCGGCGACCTCGTAGGCGGCGTTCTTGGCGTCGAGCACCTGATAGAATGTCACGCCGTCGACGGTTACCATGGCATTGTCCTTGGTAATGACCTCCTGGCTCGGCACGTCGAGAACCTGTTCCATCACGTTCATCTTGTGTCCGATCGAATCGAAGAACGGGACAATCAGATTGAGGCCCGGCCGCAGCGTTCGCGTGTACCGCCCGAACCGTTCGACCGTCCAGTGAAAGCCTTGCGGTACGGTTTTCACGCCGGCGAAAATCGTGACGATCACGAGCAGGGCCAGAATGATGATGATGATCAGTTCGGTGGTGATCGGCATGAAGGACTCCTCTGGCCCGGTCGACATCCAGTGTGGTGGTTCAAAAACACACTGGCGACCGCTGCGAATTAACGGACAATCACATAACAGATAGGAACGCGGAGCCGGTTTTTCAGTCAAACCGGTCGATTCGCAGGATACCGAACAGGAAGTGCGAAAGTGTTAATAAATGAAATCTGCGCTCAATCTACGGCGCAAGGGCGATTATTTTCAATCTTTGCTTGAGCGACTGCCAGAGTACAGAAATCGAAGAGACGGTGCTTTGCCTTGAGGCCTGGCACAAAAACAAGCGGGCAGTTTCCGCGCCGGCATCGCGCCGGGACAGGCTTCAAACAGCGCGAGCGGCTGGACGGTAGGGAAAAATCCGCTGGGATCAGACCCAGCCTTGCAATTCCCGCTCGACCAATTCCTCGATCACGTTCATCCCGGCCTCCGTATCGTTCAGACACGGGACCAGAGCGAAATTTTCGCCGCCATGTTCCTCAAAGATCTCGCCGTTCTGCATGGCGATTTCCTCAAGCGTTTCGACACAGTCGGCCGAGAAGCCCGGCGTGATGATCGCAAGCCGTTTGACGCCGTCTTTCGCAAGCGCTTCCACGGTCTTGTCGGTATAGGGCTGCAGCCATTCCGCCCGCCCGAACCTGGATTGGAAGGTGATCTGGAGACGGTCGGCGCCCCATCCCAGATGTTCCCGCATCAGCCGCGCGGTCTTGTGGCACTGGCAATGGTAGGGATCGCCCTTGAGCAGGTAATCCTTGGGCAGCCCGTGAAACGAGGCGAGCACGACTTCCGGCTCGAAATCCAGCGCCTCGATCCCCTCCTTCAGCGAGGCGGCGAGCGCAGCGATATAGGCCGGATCGTCGTGGTAAGGCGGCAGGGTGCGCACAGCCGGCTGCCACCGCATGCCCATCAGCGCTTCGAAGGCCTTGTCGTTGGCCGTGGCCGTAGTCGCCGCGGAATATTGCGGATAGAGCGGCGCCAGCAGGATCCGGTCGCATCCGGCGTCTTTCATGGCCTCCAGTCGGCTGAGGATCGACGGATTGCCGTACCGCATGGCCCAGTCGACATGAATGCGGGCGTCCATGCGTTGCTGCAGTAATTCAGCTTGCGACCGCGTGATGGTTCGCAACGGCGATTCGTCCAGCTCCTTGTTCCAGATGGCCTCATAGGCTTCGCCGGATGCCGTGGGGCGGGTGGTCAGGATGATCAGGTTGAGGATCGGCCACCAAAGGAATCGCGAGGTCTCAATAACCCGCCTGTCGGACAGAAACTCCTTCAGATAGCGGCGCATGGACCAGTAATCAGTCGCGTCGGGCGTGCCCAGATTGATCAACAGGACGCCGATCTTGCCCGTATTGACCGGCGGATGATCGTCCGGCAGGAGAACGGCCCGCGATCCGGCATCCTTGAGGGTGCTGTCCATCATATCCATCCGGGTTTTCTCCTATCGTATCAGAGACGTGCCGACAACGCCCGGTCATAGCGCCGCGGATCGTCAAAGGCCGTGCTGTGAAACTGGGGTGCCAGATAGCTATACGGCCGACAGACCTGATCCGATCTGTCTGATGCTGACTATTTGCATGCCGACAGGAAAAATCATTGTTTACAGAGGATTAATCGTCCCACGGATATCGTGCCCGGCGTTCGGCTACACCGATACCGCAATCAATTCCATTCGTGCAATGTCCCCGGAACACCTCTCGATCCTCGTCGTCGATGACAACGCGTTCACCCGCAAACTGGTCCGCAGCATGCTGCGCCAGGTGCCCGTGTCCGAAATCGTCGACCTGGATAACGCAGAAGATGCGCTTGCGCTGATTCGGACCCGGCATTTCGACGCCGTCCTGATGGACTGGTTCATGCCGGACATGGGAGGCGAGGCCTTTCTGCTTTCCGTAGGCGGAATGCGCGGCCCGGGCTGGCTCGCACCACCGGTTATGATCATGACCGCGCATGCCAAGCGACGCGTTGTTCTCAAGGCTGCTCGCCTGGGCGCCCATGCCGTCCTGGCCAAGCCGTTGTCTGTCGCCATCCTAAGGAGCAGGATTTTCGGTGTGCTGAATGATCCGGCGACGGGAGACCGGCATGACGGTACCGAGCCTGCCGGTGCCGGACCCGAATCCGTCCCGCTCGATGTCGATCTCGACCCCGGTCAGATCCTCTTGTGAACGAACGGCTGGCACACGGCCTTTGTTTACCTGACGGACGCCGTTATTCGATGTAGTAGCGTTTCGCTGTCCTGAACCAGAAGTCGACGATCGTATTGAGGATCTGGCTCATGCCGTCGAGCGAATCCACCTTGCTCACAACGGCGTTGGCGCCGTCCTCATAGGCCGCATTGATCACATCCTCGTCCTTGCTTGTTGTGAACACGCAGATCGGCAAGGCCGACAGATGAGAGTTCCGACGCACTTCCCGGATAAAGCCGGATCCGTCCATGACCGGCATGTTGAGGTCGAGGAGAATGAGATCCGGCAACGGATGCCCATCCTTGCCCTGGCAGGTCTCCAGATAGGTCAGGGCTTCCTGACCGTTCGGGCGCGTCTCGACATGCACGGAGATCGGCGCCTGCCGGATAATCCGCTGAATAATGACAACGTCGTCGGGATCATCCTCAACCAGCAGAATGCGCGCATCGGCACTGGACAGGATTTCGGGCAGTTCGGGCATCGTGTCTTCGGCCTCCTTTGGGATGTCCGCCTTCCGCCAAAGGTCACTCACCCCACCGCAATGGGACGGACGTTAGCCAAACGAGTCCAACAAAAACAATATAATCAAAACGGGAGACGACGGCGGCACCGTCCGTCTACCTGTTTTTGGCTCGTGTGCATATTCTGCGGAAACACTTACCCGCATAACGGCGGCCGCTCAAGAATACCATCGCTTGCCGTGCATGGCTGGCATGCGCGACCTGACAAAAATGCCGGGGCGCATGTTTGTCGGGGAACGTGATTCGGCGATGCAACGCTTACGGCCGCCTTTCCCCAATCGATACCGAGGGAGATGGCGGTCGCGCCGGTTTGCCTCCGCCTCCCGAAAGAGCCCCGTTGCGTCAGTCGTAGGATCGTTCGTCGGCAATGACCTTGCCGTCGTTCGGCAAAGAACCGATGGCGACGATCTCGACCGTACCGGACAGGGTCGTGACGTCCTTGAGGGCGGCCTGCGCCGTATCGGCAAGGCCCGGAGCGCCGTTACCTGCTTCGAGTTTCAGCGTCATGCGATCCTGCTCGTCGGCGCGGTCGACGACCAGACGGGCCTTGACGGCATCGGGCAGTCGTTTCAGCACGGTGTCGATCTGTTTCGGATCGATGAACATCCCCTTTACTTTGGTGCGCTGGTCGGCACGCCCCATCCAGCCCTTGATGCGCAGGTTGGTCCGGCCGCACGGGCTCGGACTGTCCATGAATGCCGACAGGTCTCCGGTCCCGAAGCGGATCAGCGGATAGACGGGATTGAGCGAGGTCACCACGATTTCACCGACATCGCCTACCGGCACCGGTTCGCCGGTTCCCGGGCGTACGATTTCAACGAGCAGCCGCTCGTTGACGATCAGGCCGTCCATGGGATCGGATTCGTAGGCGATCACGCCGAGATCGGCGGTTGCATAACACTGGAAAACGGTGACACCGCGGTCGGCATATTCCTGACGCAGAGACGGAAACAGCGCTCCGCCTGACACCAGCGCATGGCTTATGGACGAGGCATCCCGGCTGTTCTCGGCCGCATGGTCCAGCAGCACTTTCAGGTAATCCGGTGTCCCGGTGAAACCGGAAGGACGCAGCGCCTCGATTGCGGCCACCTGCATTTCCGTATTGCCGATACCGGCGGGAAAAACCGCACAGCCGAGCGCGCGGGCCGATTCATCGAGGATAAAGCCGCCGGGCGTCAGATGGTAGGACAGCGAATTGTGAACGATATCGCCCTTCCGGAACCCGGCCGCATAAAGCGCCCGGGCGCCGCCCCAGGGGTCGAGACCGGCGCCCTGCGGTTCCCATACGGGACCCGGCGACATGAACACACGGGAATACTGTCCCGGCTCGCCGACCACGAAGCCGCCGAACGGCGCCTCGGCCGCCTGCCGCTCCATCAGGTCCGGTTTACGCAGGACCGGAATGCCGGCAAGGTCGGCACGCCCACGGATCGCCTCCGGTTCGATGTCGCGCAGCCAGTCCGCCCACGCCGGTGCTTTGCTCGTAATGGTGCGAAGGGTATGCGCCAGGTTGGCAAAGATCTCGCGCTCCCGGGCTTCCGGATCGCGTGTTTCCAGATGGTCGTAAAAGTCTGTCATGGCGCAGGAATCCGGTTAAATATGCAGGATGGCAGCCTCGGAACGGACGCGCTCGGCAAGCCGATAGAGCTCTGGCGTCGACGCCGTGGCCATGGCATTTTTCCGCTGGACACGCAACTGTTGGCCTCGCCGAAGCCCGGGTTCGTTCGTGCCGCCAAGCGGCTTCCTGTCAGGCCAGCCAGCGTTTGCGCCGCTTGTAGTGTTTCACGTTGCGGAACGATCGACGTTCGTCGCCGCCGATGCCCAGATAGAATTCCTTGACGTCTTCGTTTTCGCGCAGCGATGCGGCATCGCCGTCGAGCACGATCCGTCCGCTTTCCAGGATATATCCGTAGGTCGCGTATTTGAGCGCGATATTGGTGTTCTGTTCGGCCAGGAGAAACGACACGCCCTCCTGTTCGTTGAGCTTCTTGACGATCTCGAAGATTTCCTCGACCAGTTGCGGCGCCAGGCCCATGGACGGTTCGTCCAGCAGGATCATCGTCGGCTTCGACATCAGGGCCCGGCCGATCGCGCACATTTGCTGTTCGCCGCCGGACGTGTAGCCGGCCTGGCTCGATCGGCGATCCTTCAGACGGGGAAAATAGGTATAGACCATTTCCAGGTCGGATTTGATCGCCCGGGAACCGTCGCGCCGCGTATAGGCGCCGGTCAGAAGGTTTTCCTCGATCGTCAGGTGACCGAAGCAGTGCCGGCCTTCCATCACCTGGATGCATCCGCGCCGGACGAGTTCATTCGGCGTCAGATCCTGAACTTCGTCGTTGCGGAAGATGATGTTGCCCTTGGTGACTTCGCCGCGTTCCGCACCAAGCAGGTTCGACACGGCTTTCAGCGTCGTCGTCTTGCCGGCGCCGTTGGCTCCCAGAAGTGCCACGATGCCGCCTTCCGGGACCGAGAGAGAAACGCCCTTCAGCACCAGGATCACGTGATCGTAGATGACTTCGATGTTGTTGACCGAGAGAACCTGCTCGGTGGTGACGGTCTGTTCCATCTGCGATTTTCAAATCCGTTATGCGTTGGGAACGGGGCGCGCGGGCTGCCGGATGACAGTCCGCGGGCCGTTTCAGGAATCTCCCGCCTGCCGGGTCGGCAGGCGGGGATACGGGATTACGAGCAGGTCTGGGTCTTCCAGTCCGGCTTGTCGGAGACGTAGTTCTGCGCGGCTTCCTCGAGCAGCGGCCGGACGACGTCAGCCATCGGTTCGATCGGATCGGTCACCTTGTTCCACTTCGAGCCGTCCCATTGCTGGATGAAGACGGGACCGCTGCCGGCATGGTCTTTGCAGCTTCCGACGATCGGCGCCATGAAGCCTTCAAGACCGAGCTCGGCGAGGCGCGCGGCGTCCAGGTTGAGGTTTTCCAGACCGTCCCGCATTTCCACGCCGGTGATCTGTGCCTTGCCGGACATCTTCTGAGCGGTTGCGATCGCTTCGGCGACGATCACGGCATTGGCCACGCCCCGGTTGTAGAGCACCGTTCCGACATCGTCCTTCGAGCCGACCTTGCTTTTGCCGGGATCGACGACGTGTTTGATGATGTCCTGGATGGCCGGGTAATCCTGCCCGACGCCGGAGAAGTTGGCAGCCAGATAGCCCTTGCCGGTTTCGCCGACGGGACGCAGGTCCGCATCCGCACCGGCCCACCAATTGCCGATGAACTTGTCGAGCGGGAAGCGGATTTTCGCGGCCTGGCGCACGGCGGTCGCGTTCATGGCGCCCCAGCCCCACATGACCACGTAGTCAGGCCGTTCCTTGCGGATCGTCAGCCAGTGCGAGGACTGGTTCTGCATTTCCTTCACGCCGACCGGCACGAGCAGCGTTTCGAAACCGTACTTTTCGGCTAATTGCTGAAGCAGCGGAATCGGCTCTTTGCCGTAGCCGGCATCGAGATACACGTACCCGATTTTCTTGCCCTTCAGATTGTCGAAGCCGCCTTCCTGATCGGCGATGTATTTCAGGATCGACGACATCTGGCTCCAATAGGTGGTCGGGTAGTTGAAGCCCCAGGGGAATTTTTCACCGACGGCCGATGCCGACAATCCGTATCCCATGGCCAGGATCGGGATCTGGTCGACAGGCGCTTTCGGAATCAGCTGCAGCGTGATGCCGGTGGAATACGGATTGTAGACCAGCGCGCCGTTCGCCTTGGTGGCTTCGTAGCATTCCACGCCCTTTTGAGCGTTGTAGCCCGTCTCGCATTCCTCGACGACGAGTTTGACGCCGCCGATTCCGCCGTCGCGTTCGTTCAGCATGGCGAAGTAATCGCTCATGCCGTTGGCGATCGGAATCCCGCCGCCGGCGAACGGACCCGTCCGATAGCTGAGCAGCGGGATGTACAATCCGTCCTCGGCCTGCGCCATCGGCGCAAAACCGGTAACGGCCATTGCCAGTGCCAGAGAGGACCCGAGCACTTTGGTCTTGATTGTCATTCAAACCTCCCAATTGCGGATGCCGAACGTCGGCACCCCGTGAACCGCCAACCCCGTTTTGTGTCCAGGCCCGGTTCGTGGCCTGGCAGGCGTTAAAGACCCGTACCGTCCCGCACGGGCATGTGTCGGTCCGACCGCAACCGTCAGTACGGAAACGGCCAGACCCGAAGTTTCTGGC
The DNA here is from genome assembly GCA_038745065.1 of Pseudomonadota bacterium. Lineage (GTDB taxonomy): Bacteria > Pseudomonadota > Alphaproteobacteria > Rhizobiales > JANQQB01 > JANQQB01. Next base: position 31,203 of record JBCDLT010000026.1, read on the forward strand.
GCGCGATCGACCACAGGCGCGCAAGGCCCGCAGGTTCCACGATGAGGAAGAACACAATCAAGGCGCCGATGATCATAAAGTTAATGTGCTCGACCGTCGCAGCGCCGACATCGATGCCGAAATAGCCCGGCAGTGCGCGCAACAGGACCGGCAGGATCCAGATGAAGGCCGCGCCCATGAACGAGCCGGCAATGCTGCCGAGGCCGCCGATGATCACCATGAACAGGATCAGGAACGAGTGGTTGATATCGAAGCTTTCCACTTCGGCCGCGCCGAGCCAGAAGAACACCATCAGCGCACCGGCCACGCCGCAATAGAACGAGGAGAACGCAAACGCCGACAGCTTGGCGTAGAGCGGCCGGATGCCCATCAGTTCCGCGGCGATGTCCATGTCGCGGATCATCATCCAGCCGCGCCCGATCCGGCCGCGGATCACGTTGCTCGCCAGGATCGCCATGAACACGACGATCGACAGCACGATCAGGTAGCGCACCACCGGTTCGGCGGCGGCCCCCGTGATCGGCGTGTCGAAAAGGAGCCGTTGCGGCACCTCGATCGCGCCGGATTCGTTGTAATTGTATAGCCAGGCGATGCGGATGAAGCACCATTCCAGGAAGAACTGGGCCGCAAGCGTGGTGACGACGAGATAGAAGCCCTTGATGCGCAGGCTCGGCAGCCCGAAGATCATCCCGATCCCGGCGGAAAAGAAGCCGGAGCAGAACACCAGAATGATGATGTTCACATCCGGGAAATAGGTCGTCAGCTTGTAGCAGGCATACGCGCCCACCCCCATGAAGGCGCCGGTCCCGAGAGAGATCTGTCCGCAGAACCCGGTCAGGATGTTCAGCCCGATCGCCGCGAGCGCAAACACCAGGAACGGGATCATGATGGAATTGAGGAAGAAATCCGATGCCGAAAACGGAATGACCACGAACGCGACCGCCAGGATCGCCAGCACGCCCAAAAGGTCCTGGCGTACCGGGAACAGCGCCTGATCCGCTTCGTATGTCGCCTTGAACTGGCCGGCTTCGCGATAGAACATGTCGGGCCTCCTCAGATCCGCTCGATGATTTTTTCACCGAACAGGCCCTGCGGCCTGAACAGAAGGAAGATCAGCGCGATCACGTAGGCGAACCAGGCCTCGACCCCGCCGCCGAGCAACCCGCCCCAGTAGATCTCGAACAGCTTTTCGCCGAACCCGATGATCAGGCCGCCGATAATGGCGCCCGGTACCGACGTAAAGCCGCCCAGGATAAGCACCGGCAGTGCTTTCAAGGCGATGATCTGAAGCGCGAACGACACGTCGGAGCGTGCGCCCCACATGATGCCGGTAGTCAGCGCGACAATGCCGGCGGCAAACCACACGATGACCCAGATCTGGTTCAGCGAAATGCCGACGGAGAGCGCCGCCTGATGGTCGTCGGCGACCGCCCGGAGCGCGCGCCCGACCCGGGTCACGCTGAAGAAGAAGGCAAGGCCCGCGACCAGGAGCGCCGCGATCACCGCTGCCGCGATATCGATGTGCTGCAGGATCAGCAATCCGCCGAAGATTTCAATGTCGGTCGCGCCCGTCGGCAGCCCCAGTTCGGTGGTGATCATGCTTTTGGGATCGCCGCCGAACACCAATTCCCCGAGCCCGATCAGGAAGTAGGTCAGGCCGATTGTCGACATGAACAGGATGATGTCGGGCTGATTGACCAGATGGCGCAGCACCAGGCGTTCGACGCTTATCGCCAGCAGGCCCATGATCACAAGGGCCAGCGCCAGCGCCAGGTAGGCCGGGATGCCAAGCGCAAACAGGCCGACCAGCGACAGGGCGGCGAACACGACCATGATGCCCTGGGCGAAGTTGAAAACGCCCGATGCCTTGAAGATCAGTACGAAACCCAGCGCGATCAGCGCATAGAGCGTGCCGGCGACGAAGCCTTCCCACAGCACCTGGAGCAGAAAATCAGGCGCCTCGCCCATCTGGACGAAAGGATCGATGAGGATGTTGTAAATCAGTTCCATGCCGCGGCCTTAATGCGCAACGCCGAGATAAGCGTCGATGACGTCTTGATTGGATTTGACCTCGTCCGGCGTCCCGTCGGCGATCTTCTGGCCGTAATCGAGCACGACGACGCGGTCCGACAGATCCATAACAACGCCCATATCGTGTTCGATCAGCGCGATCGTCGTGCCGAAATGCTGGTTCACGTCGAGAATGAACCGGGACATGTCTTCCTTTTCTTCCAGGTTCATGCCGGCCATCGGTTCGTCGAGCAGTAGCAATTCCGGTTCCATGGCCAGCGCGCGGCCCAGTTCGACGCGCTTCTGCAGGCCGTAGGGCAGTCGGCCGACCGGCGTCTTGCGGATTTGCGGGATCTCCAGAAAGTCGATGATATCCTCGACCTTGCGGCGGTGCTCGATCTCCTCGGCCCGGGCCGGACCGTAATGCAGCAATTGCCAGAAAAAGTTCTGGTGCATCTTCAAAGACCGTCCCGACATGATGTTGTCGAGCGTCGTCATGCCGCGAAACAGCGCCACGTTCTGGAAGGTGCGGGAAATGCCCTGGCTCGCGGCTTCATAGGGGCGCATTTTGGAACGCACGTTGCCCTTGAAGGAAATCGTGCCTTCCTGCGGGTGGTAGAAGCCGTTGATGACATTGAGCATTGACGTCTTGCCGGCACCATTCGGCCCGATGATCGCGCGGATCTCGCCCTTCAGGATATCGAAGCTGACATCGCGGATCGCCTTGACGCCGCCGAAGGAGAGCGACACGTTCTCGACTTCGAGAAGCACCTCGCGGGTCGCCGGTTCGGAGCGCACCGGCTCGGTCTCCGCATGCACGTTCATTCGGCCGCCTCCGCCAGAGCCGGGGCCGCGTCGTAGGTCTTCACGTCCCGGATTTCTACCGTCGCCTCGATCGAACCCTTGCGTCCGTCTTCGAAGGTGACCTCCGTCGAAACGAACTTTTCGGTCGATCCGTCGTAGAGCGCCTCGATCAGCGGTTCGTAGCGCTCGGAAATGAAGCGCCGCCGCACTTTCTGGGTCCGCGTGAGTTCCCCGTCGTCCGGATCGAGTTCCTTGTGCAGGATCAGGAACCGCTTGATCTGCGCCCCGGCCATCATCTTTTCGCCGGACAGGTCCTTGTTGACCTGGTCGATATGGCTTTCGATCATCTTGTAGACTTCGGGATGCGCGGCCAGTTCCTGATAGCTGGCGTAGGAAATGTTGGTGCGCTCCGCCCAATTGCCGACCGCGGTCAGATCGATGTTTACGAACACCGCGCAGAAATCCCGCGTGTCGCCGAAGGCCACGACCTCTTTGACGTTGGGAAAGAATTTCAGTTTGTTCTCGATATATTTCGGCGCGAACAGCGAACCGTCGGCCAGCTTGCCGACGTCCTTTGCGCGGTCGATGATCTTCAGGTGATCGCGGTCGTCGAAGAAGCCGGCATCGCCCGTCTTGACCCAGCCGTCCTCGGATTTGGTCTCGCGCGTCGCTTCTTCGTTCTTGTAATAGGCAACGAAGACGCCGGGACTGCGGTAAAGGACTTCGCCGTCCTCCGACACTTTGATTTCGACGTCGATATTGGCCTTGCCCACCGTGTCGGCATAGATCTCGCCGTCGGGTTGTGCCGTGACGTAGACGCTCGCTTCTGTTTGTCCGTAGAGCTGTTTCAGGTTGAGACCGAGCGACCGGTAGAACCGGAAGATTTCCGGCCCGATGGCCTCGCCGGCCGTGTACCCGACCTTCATGCGGGACATGCCGAGACGGTTCTTTAAGGGCCCGTAGACCAGGATCTCGCCGATCCCGTATTTCAGCCGGTCGCCGAACGGCACGTCCTCCCCGTTCAGGAGCTTCTCGCCGACCTTGCGGGCATGATCCATGAAGTAGTGGAACATGCGGTACTTGAGCTTGCCGGCATCTTCCATGCGCACCGTGATTTCGGTGAGCAGCGTCTCGAAAACGCGGGGCGGCGCAAAGAAATAGGTGGGACCGATCTCGCGCCGGTCCTCGGTGATCGTCTCCATGCTCTCCGGGCAGTTCACGCAGAACCCCGCGGTAAAGGCCTGAGCGTATGAAAACACGTGGTCGCCGACCCAGGCGATCGGCAGATAGGCGAGGATTTCGTCGGTTTCGTTGAGCTTGTCGAACGTATTGCCGTTGATCGCGGAGATGACGAGATTGTCGAAGCTGAGCATCACGCCTTTCGGCCGCCCCGTCGTCCCGGACGTGTAGAGGATGACGGCGATGTCTTCGCCCTTGCCCTTGTCGATCTCGCCGCGCCACCAGGCGCCCCGGCCGGCATCCTTGGAAAGCGCCGCACGGCCGCGTTCCTGGATCGAGGAGAAGCTGTGCAGGCGCGTGTGGTCGTAGTCACGAAGGCCGCGCTCCTCGTCATAGACGATATGTTCGATCGTCTTGACCTGGTCGGCAATCGACAGAACCTTGTCCACCTGCTCCTGATCTTCAACGATCGCGAAACGCACTTCGGCGTGTTCGAGCACGTAGGCCATTTCCTCGGCGACTGAATCCGAATAGATCGGGATCGGTAGGGCGCCCAGCGATTGCGCGATCGCAAACGTCCAGTAGAGCCGGGGTTTGTTGGCACCGATGATGGCGATCCGGTCGCCGCGCTGCACGCCGAGTTCGGCCAGTCCAAGCGCTGCAGCCTCGACTTCTTCGGCTACCTCGGCCCAGGTCCAGGTTTGCCAGATGCCGTAGTCCTTTTCCCGGATCGATGGACGCTCGCCCCATTTCTGGGCATTGCGCAGCAGCAATTTCGGAAAAGTGTCGCATTCAGCAGCGATTTCAGCCGCCTTGCCCATGTACTCTGTCCTCACCTCTGCCCATCCTTTTTGGACGGGTTTTTGTTCTTTTTGCCCACTTAAACCTAAGCGTGATCCGCAAATCAAGCCTGTGTTCGCGCGACCTTCGTGCCCGGCCGTGCTTCGTGTATCAGCGTATCATCGTCGGTCCGGTCGGGCGAATCCGCTGCCGGTGCCGCCGGTTGATTGTCGTCAGCGTAAGTAGCCGCCCAGTCGCTTCCGGCAAGTCACGCATTGTAGAATTCCCCAGCCTCAACCGATCCGACGAGTCCTGCCCTTCCCGTGCCTACCGTTCCGTTCATGACGGTCCGGCTGCGACCGTAATCGGTTCCGGGCCGCAAGACTGTAAACCGATTTACATTCTGCCATGCCGCGGCAACCGAAACTGCCCTTCGTCAGAAACTGTCACTCGCCGAGATGCATGAGAGCCAGCGGATCGGGCACGGTCACCTCTCCATAGGTGACACGCACGAGGCCTTGCCGTTCCAGGTCCCGCAGTGCCTGATTGGCGATCGGACGCGACACACCCGCCAACAGACCCAATTCCTCCTGGGTGATGGCAAGGGTCTGGCCGGCACCTGGATAAAGCACCGGATTGAACAATCCGGCCAGCGCCCGAGCGACCCGTGTGGTCGTATCGAGCTTGCGGGCGTGTTCGATCAGGCCGATAAACTGTCCGAGGCGCTCGTTGAGCTGGGTGATCAGGAACTGGTTGAACGGCACGCTGTTCTCGTACAGCCAGAAAAACGTCGCCCGGTCGAGGAGCACGGCCCGGGTCGGGCGCAAGGCAACCACTTCATAGCGCCGGCATTCGTTCTTCAGGAGCGATCCTTCGCCGAACCAGCCGCCGGCATGCATACCCGCAAACGTGATGTCCTTGCCGTCCGGCGTCACGGTTCCGACTTTCACCAACCCTTCCAGAACACCGATCCAATGCTCGACGGGTTCTCCCTCGGCGCCAAGCGTCTCGCCCCGATCATAGGTGCGGATCTGCATGCCTGCCCGAACGCGGTCGCACTCGGCGACGGTCAACGCACGGGACCAGACGGCAATTTGTCGAACGCGCTCGGTTTCGTCAGTCGAAATCATCGGTTCCGTCTTTGGTGAGGTCTGCGGTCGAGCATATCGGATTCGGATCGGAATAGCAGGTCGTTCCGGCGGCTTCACCGACCCACTGCACCGGATCCGTTCGGACAGGAATGACGCCTATGGAATCCAGGTCAGGTTCCGGCGCCGTTCGCGGACAAACCGGCCATCAGCCCCTGCAATTCACCGAGCCCGCGCAACCGTCCTGCAAAGGTGTATCCAGGATTGAATGCACCATCGGCATCCGGCCCGATGATATGGCCGTGGTCCGGACGGTAGGGGATCGGGGCAGAACCTGCAGCGACCCGCCGGGCGTTTTCCCGCATCAGCAGAGCGACCACGTCGACCATCGGAACATCGCCGTTCAGGTGCTCGCTCTCGTAGAACGATCCGTCCGGCTCCCGGCCCACATTACGCAAATGCGCAAAGTGGACCCGGTCGGCCATTGCCGCGGTCATGGCGATCAGGTCGTTGTCGGACCGGGCTCCGAGCGAGCCGGTGCACATCGTGATGCCGTTGGCGGGATGCGGGACGCGATCGATGAAGCGCTCGTAATCGCCGGCGACCGAGACCACACGTGGCAGCCCGAACAGCGGAAACGGCGGGTCGTCGGGGTGGATCGCCAACAGGATTCCGGCTTCGGCCGCAACCGGAACGACCTCTGCCATGAAGTCCGTCAGGTTCGACCGCAACGCATCCGCGTCGATCTCGTCGTACCAAGCCAACCGCTGTCTGAATTCGTCGCGCGTATAGCCGCGATCCGCGCCGGGAAGACCCGAGAGAATTGCGTGTTCCAGCGCCTGACGCTGCGGGTCGCTGAAGGTTGCGGCGCGGTCGCGCGCCCGGTCGGCCATGGCATCGGAATAGTCGGCATCCGCGCCTTCCCGTTCCAGAACGACGATGTCGTAGGCCGCACAATCGACGGCATCGAAACGCAGCGCCTGGCTGCCGCCCGGATACGCCCAGTTGAGTTCGGTACGGGTCCAGTCGAGCACCGGCATGAAATTGTAACAAACGACCGGAACGCCGGCCGCGCCGACCGCCAGGAGCGACGTCTTCCAGGCATCCACATGGGCTCGCCAGGCGCCGGACCGGGTCTTTATCTCATCAGTTACCGGAATACTCTCGACGACCGACCACGTCAGACCGGCCGCCTTGATGGCGTCCCGCACGGGTGAGACGTGGTCGGCCGACCAGGGCATTCCGGGCGGCACGTCGTAGACCGAGGTGACGATATGGCGGGCGCCCGTCTGGGCGATGTGCGAAAGCGGGATCGGATCCGACGCACCGAACCAGCGCCAGGAGGGGGCAAGCGGTGTCATGGCAGCACTCCGCGTTCGATGGCGTGATGCAGCGACCGGCCGACGGACCTCACTCGGCCGCGGCGGCGGGGCTTTCGACCGGCAGGTCGAGGAACGCCGCCCGCAATCCGGACCGGTTCTGCTCGGCGCGCCGGACGTTGGCCTCTTTGACATGGCCGTATCCGCGAATCGTCTCCGGATAGGCCGCATAGGCGACCGCGCGGTCGTACCGGGCCGCACTCAGTTTGCCGACGATATCGTCGAGAGCGGTCTCGTACTCGGCAAGAAGCCGGCGTTCCATGCGCCGCTCCTCCGTGTACCCGAAGACGTCGAACGGCGAGCCGCGCAGCCGGCGCAAACGGGCGAGGAGTCCGAATGCCTTCATCATCCACGGTCCGAAGGATTGTTTTTGCAACTTGCCGGTCTCGGGATTGCGTTTCGACAGGAGCGGCGGCGCAAGATGGAATTCCAGCCGGTCCCAGCTTTCGAACTGCGACGCGATCTGCTTCAGGAAGTCCCCGTTGGTATAGAGCCGCGCCACCTCATATTCGTCCTTGATCGCCATCAGCTTGTAGAGCGTACGGGCGACCGTTTCGCTCAGCGTGTTCTGCCCGGGCATGATCTTGGCCTCCAGGTCCCGGATCTGGCCGACCCGGCGGGCAAACCGGTCGCCGTAGGCCACATCCTGATAGCCCGTCAGCATGGCGCGACGGCGGGCGATGATTTCGTCGAGCGAATCCGATTTGCGGCGATAGCCGATGTCGGGATCGGCTGTCTGCGGAGCGGCAAGCGACACGGCGTTCGGATCGTGACAATAGAGCCGGCCGAGTTCGAAGGCGCGGGTGTTCATGGTGACCGCCACACCGTTCAAGGACAGCGCCTCGTGCAGCGATGCCCGAGCGATCGGAACGGCACCGCGTTGCCAGGCATAGCCGAGCATGAACATGTTGGCGGCGATCGAATCGCCGAGCAGCGCCGTGGCGATGCGCGTCGCATCGACAAAGACCGCCCGCCCCTCACCGGCCCGCTCGCCGATCGCCTTGATAAGCCGCCGTCCCGGCAGGCTGAAATCCGTGTTGCGCGTGAAATCGCCGGGCAATTGTTCGTGCGTGTTGACGACCACGTCCGTCACGCCCGGATTGATCGCCGACAGCACTTTTCCCGATCCGACCACGACCATGTCACAGCCCAGAACCAGATCCGCCGTGCCGGCCGCGACGCGGATCGCGCTGATATCCTCCGGCTTCGGAGCGATCCGCATATGGCTCATGACCGAGCCGCCTTTCTGCGCGAGCCCGGCCATGTCGATGATCCCGCAGCCCTTGCCTTCCAGATGCGCGGCCATGCCGAGCACCGCACCCACGGTGACCACGCCCGTACCGCCGACACCGGTGATCAGGATGCTCTTTGACGTGGTCAGTTCCGGGATCGCCGGTTCGGGAACGGTCAGCGCGTCGTCGGCCCTCCCCTCCGCCGGGGTCGCCTTTTTCAGCTTGCCGCCATGCACGGTCACGAAGCTCGGACAGAAGCCGTTGATGCAGGAAAAGTCCTTGTTGCAGGTGGACTGGTCGATCTGGCGCTTGCGTCCGAATTCGGTTTCGACCGGCTGGATCGCCACGCAGTTCGACTGAACCCCGCAATCGCCGCAGCCCTCGCAGACCTGTTCGTTGATCACGACGCGTTTGTCCGGATCGGGAAACAGGCCGCGCTTGCGCCGCCGGCGCTTTTCCGCCGCACAGGTCTGGTCGTAGATCAGCACGCTGAGGCCGGGCACCTGGCGCAGGTCCTTTTGCACCTCGATCAGCTCAGAGCGATGGTGGATCGCCGTATTGGCCGGCCAGGAATAGGTTGCGTCGTATTTGTCCGGTTCGTCGGTTACGACGGTCACGCGCCGGGCACCTTCTGCTGCCACCTGGCGCGCGATTTCGTCGACGCCGAGGCTGCCTTCGTGCGGCTGCCCGCCGGTCATGGCCACGGCGTCGTTGTAGAGTATCTTGTAGGTGATGTTCGCGCCGGAGGCCTTCGCGGCTCGGATCGCCAGAACGCCGGAATGGTTGTAGGTGCCATCGCCGAGATTCTGGAACACGTGGTCGCGTTTGGAGAAGTGCGATTCACCGATCCAGTTGGCGCCTTCGCCGCCCATCTGCGTGTAGCCCTCGGTGGACCGGTCCATCCACTGGGCCATGTAGTGGCATCCGATGCCGGCATAGGCATGCGAGCCCTCCGGCACGACTGTCGAGGAATTGTGCGGACAGCCAGCGCAGAAATACGGGATCCGCACCGCCACGTTTTCCGTCGAGCGCAGCACTTCCTGGGCATCCCTGATAACGCCCAGCTTGTCGCCGAGATCGTTGTTCGGCGCGAACTTGATCAGCCGCTCGCCAATCGCAATCGCGATTTCGTTGAGGTCAAGCGCCGCCTTCGAGGGAAACAGCACCTGTCCCTTTTCGTCGTACTTGCCGACGATCGCCGGGGCGTTGGCCGTTCCGTAGAGGATGTTCTTGATCTGCGGCTCGATGATGCCGCGCTTTTCCTCGACCACGATGATCAGATCGAGACCATCGGCAAAGCGGCGGATTCCGTCCGGTTCCAGCGGCCAGGGCACAGCCACCTTGTAGAGCCGCAGGCCGAGATCCGCGGCGCGCACCTCGTCGATACCGAGCGCGTCGATCGCTTCATGGACGTCGAGCCAGCTCTTGCCGGTCGACACGATACCGACCTTTGGTGCGCGGCCACCGGAATGCACCAGCCGATCGAAGCCATTGGCCCTCAGGAAGGCCATGACCGCAGGCAGCTTGTAATCGTGCAACCGCGCTTCCTGGTCGAGGATCGGATCGGCAGGACGGATATTAAGCCCGCCCGGCGGCATGTCGAAATCCTGCGGTCTGACCAGCGACACACGGTCCACCGATCCGTCGATCGACGCCGTCGATTCGATGTTGTCCTTGACGCATTTCAGTCCGGCCCAGGTGCCGGCGAACCGCGACAGCGCCCACCCGGAAAGACCGTAATCGAGCACTTCCTGGACGCCCGCCGGATTGAAGATCGGGATCATGGCGTCCATGAAGGCGAATTCGGACTGGTGTGCTGTCGTCGAGGATTCAGCCGTATGGTCGTCGCCCATCAGGGCGATAACGCCACCGTTCGGCGATGTGCCGGCGAGATTGGAATGTCGCAGCACATCGCCGCTGCGGTCGACACCGGGGCCCTTGCCGTACCAGATGCCGAAAACCCCGTCGAAGCGGCCTTCGCCGCGCATTTCCGCCTGCTGCGTCCCCCAGAGCGCCGTGGCGGCGAGATCCTCGTTGAGCCCGGCCTGAAACACCAGATCCTGCTTCGATAACAGATCCCGAGAGCGCCAGAACTGCTGGTCGAGCCCACCGAGCGGCGACCCGCGATACCCGGTCACATAACCGCCGGTGTTGAGACCGGCCCGCCGGTCCCGCTCCTTTTGCATCAGCATCAGGCGCACCACGGCCTGGGTGCCTGACACGAAGACCCTGTCGGCCGAAAGATCGTATTTGTCGGAAAGGGAAACCTTGCGGGTGGCCATCCGGTGCTCCTGTCGCGACCGGGATCGCGCCGGTCCGTTTCGCTCATAAAGAGAGCGCACAGGCGGCAGGGTCAACCTCGGAGCATTGTGCGCCGCAATAAGGTCGCGGCCTGCAGGTCGGTCCGTCGGGTGCATCGGTCTGCGCCGTCGTCCCGGCAGCGGGCAATCGGCCGCAGGCCGACTTACACCGACGGTACCGACTCTTAACCCTTCTGATGGCCTCTCCCGGACCGCTGGCCAGAGCGGTTCCGGTTAGAGGGGTCAAAAGTCATCTGCGTTGGTATGACCGGCCGATTCCCGGCGCCAGACGCTGTCAGGCGGCGCGAACGGTTTCAAGGAAGCGGGCCATTTCGGCTTTCAGGAGATCGGCCTGTTCTGCCAGACCGTCGGCCGAGGCGAGTACCTTGCCGGATGCGGCGGATGCTTCCGTTGCGGCGTTCTGGACCTCGGCGATCGATCCGCTGACCTCTCCGGTGCCCGTAGCGGCCTGATGCACATTGCGGGCGATCTCCTGCGTCGCGGACGACTGTTCCTCCACCGCGCTGGCGATCGCTGTGGCGATCGTGTTCAGATCGCCGATCGAACCGGAAATCGTCTCGATGGCTTCCGCCGATTCGACCGTTGTCGACTGGATGGCGCCGATCTGGCTCGCAATTTCGGTGGTCGCCTTGGTTGTCTGTTCGGCAAGCGTCTTGACTTCCGAAGCCACGACCGCAAACCCGCGACCGGCCTCACCGGCCCGGGCCGCCTCGATCGTTGCATTGAGGGCCAGCAGGTTGGTCTGTTCGGCAATGTCCTGAATGATGCCGACAATGTTGCCGATCTTGTCCGCTGCCTGGGAAAGCGCGCTGACCTTTTCGATGGTCCCGCGCGACTGGACAACCGCCTGGTCAGACATTTCAGCGGATTGTGTGACCTGCCGTCCCACTTCTTCGACCGACGAGGCAAGTTCCTCCGTGGCCGAGGCCACAGTCTGTACATTGGAGGACGCCTGCTCCGAGGCGGACGCGACATTGGTCGACTGGCGCGAGGTTTCCTGCGAGGTCGCCGCCATCAATTGCGCCGCGTTCTGAAGTTCGGCGGCCGTTCCCGAAACGGTATCCACGATCGATCCGACGGTCTGTTCGAAGTCGGCGGCGAGGCTTGCCATGGCCGCCTTCTTGTCTTCCTCGGCACGGGTTTTTTGCGCATCCTGATCCGCTTCCAGCGCCCGTCGAGCAATCGCATTTTCCTTGAAGACGCCGACTGCGTCGGCCATCTGGCCGATTTCGTCGCCACGGCCGGTGCCGTAAATCTCTGAATCAAGGTCTCCGTCGGCCAGACGTTTGGCCGCCGCGACCAGGCGTTTCAGCGGCACCGATACCAGGAGATGTGTCATGAGCCCGAGAAACACGGCAAACAGCGCAACGCCGATCCCGCCGAACAGGGAGATCGTCTGCACCTGCGCGAGGTCGGCCCGTTGTTCGGCTGCAATCCGTGCCTGGTCGGCACCAAGCGCCGATCGGATGCCCGAAAGGCTTGCCACGACCGATTCGATCGTGCGCACGCTATCGCCTGTCAATTCCATGGCCCGCGCCAGATCCACCGTCATGGGATCCCGCATCAACGAGATCTGTCTGGCCGTATAGGAATCGAGCCAGACCCGCCACAATTCGGCGGCTTCATCAAGCTTTGGCTTTTGGTCCGGCGCGACGCGGTCGAGGCCGCCCGCAACAGCGGCAAATCCGGTTTCCACCTCGCCGGTGCCGGCTTCAAGGCGCTCGACCCAGCTTCGGTCACCGGTCAGGAGGAAGTTTTTCATCGCCGCAACCTGGTCGGCGAGGGCGATTTCCAGGCTGCTTGCCTCCCGGATGGCGGATTGCAGAGCGCCGTTGTTTTCAACCGCTGCAATTGTCGTCATCGACTGGGTATAGGCGACGATGTTCGACGCGATGCTGATGAGAGCGACGAGGGCCAGGGCGATCAGGCCCTTTACCGTTACTGACAGAGAACTGGTCATGAATGCCCCCGCTCGATCAAATGCCAGCCGCGCGCCGACGCGCGGCTTCGGTCAGGTTGATTTCCGCGGTGACGGCGCCGATCGGCGTCTTCGCATCGCGATCCGTTACGGCCATGTTGACCTGAACGCGCCAGATCTTCTTGCCGTCATCCCATTCGGGTTCGTCGACGAACACGGTCGTCGGACCGACCGGATAGGTTTTTTGGAACTTCGCCTCGTCGCCCTGCCAGAAATCGCTGGTGATCGAGGATTGACCGACGTTTAGGCCCTTGTTGTCCATGATGAAGAGTTCGACGAACAGTCCGAGGGACTGACCCTGGATACGCGTCAGATAGACCGAGAGCGGGTTCGACAGGGTGGCCGCGATCAGCGGCTTGTCGTCCGCCTTGCGTTCGGCGCGCCATTGCTGGTCGAGCGCCTCGATCTGTGCCGACGACAGATTTCCAAGACGGGCATTTTGGGAGTTCACGGCGAGCCGAACGATGTCGGCGCTCGCCCATTCCCGGACCGATTCGATGAGCGCCGGTGTCACCAGATCCGCCACCCGCGGCGTGGAATTGAATTCGTTCGCCTTCACCGCTGCAATCATTGCGACGTAACAGCATAAGGCTGACATCACGACACGCCGTACCATCGGTACCTCCCCCTATCCTCAAAACTTGTTCGGGAAGTACAGTTTGTGGGTTAATACTTAGTTGAAAATAACACCGGTAAATCACCCTCAATTTCATGGGCGCCACCTGAGGATCGTATTCCGTCAGACACCGGGTCGGCTCGATGCTTTTGCGTTCCAAGCTCTTGATTTTTTGTTTACGTGTCGGTCTTTGTTGCCGGCAGTTACAACCCGGCGCCCACAGGCACAAACGCCCCGTCACCCGCAGGAAATCCGCCCATGTCCTTTATCCGGACCGTTGCCTATCCCGATTCCACCGGCCGCCTCAGAAAGCTCTACGACCGGGTGAAAGGTCCGGACGACAATGTCGACAACATTATGATGGCGCACAGCCTGCGCCCCCACACGATGGAGGGGCACATGGCGCTGTACAAATATGTGCTGCACCATTCGGGCAATTCGGTGCCGAAATGGTTCCTGGAAACCATCGGCGTCTGGGTGTCGATGCTGAACGCCTGCGCCTATTGCGTGGACCATCATTTTGCGGGTCTCAGACGCCTGCTCGGAGACGATTCCCGGGCAGACGCGATCCGGACGGCGCTTGCCGCCGGAAAGCCGGCAGCGGCACCGCTGGACGAAAAGCAGATCGCCGCGCTCGGCTATGCCGAAACGCTGACCCGCGATCCGGCTTCCGTGACGCAAGAGATGATCGAGTCCTTGCGGCGCGCAGGCTACGATGACGGGGAAATCCTGGAGATCAACCAGGTGACGGCGTATTTCTCTTACGCCAATCGTACCGTCCTTGGCCTTGGCTGCACGACCGACGGTGACATTCTCGGATTGTCGCCGAACAATTCCGACAATCCGGACGATTGGGCGCATACCTGAGCGGAACGGTCAGATGAGGCCGGGTAGCCACGTTGCAAGGTCCGGGAACCGCCACAGCAATCCCAGCATGGCAATCTGCAGGCAGACGAACGGCACGATGCCGCGATAGAGGTCGACGGTACGCACGCTGTCCGGTGCCACGCCGCGCAGATAGAAGAGCGCAAAGCCGAAAGGCGGCGTCAGGAACGAGGTCTGCAGGTTGACGGCCATCATGACGCCGAGCCAGACCGGATCGATCGTCTGTCCGTCCGGCCATTGCAATTGCAACAGCACGGGCGCGACAACCGGCACGACGATGAACAGGATTTCCAGAAAATCCAGGAAGAAGCCCATCACAAACATCAGCGCCATCACCGCGAGCACGGCGCCGAAAGTTCCTCCCGGCAGGGAAAGCAGCACACCCTCGATCGCTTCATCCCCGCCAAAGCCGCGAAACACGATGGCAAACAGCCGCGCGGCGATAACGATCATGAAGATCATCGATGTCAACAGCAGCGTCGATTCCAGCGTCCCGCGCAGCACCGACCTGCCGTCATCGCCGGCCGCCCGCGCGATCGCCCGCAGCGCCCTTAAAATGCCCCAGGTGACGAGCGCCGAGAGCACGCAGGAAAGCGCGATGGCAACCGTGTCGGTCAATGGAATGCTGTCGCGCTGCAGCCGCAGGTCGAACAGGGCTGCAAGCCCGACAAGCGCAAAGGCGCTTGCCGCTGCCAGGAGTGCCGGGCGGGCTGCGCCTGCCTCGAGGCGCGCGCCGGCAAGCAGCAGCGCGCCGAGCGCGCCGACACCGGCGGCTTCCGACGGCGATGCGAGACCGCCGAGAATCGAACCGAGCACGGCAACGATCAGCACGAGCGGCGCGACCAGGACGCGAAAGGTCTGACTGAAGGGTATGCGTGGCGTCTGGTCCGTTGGGGCACGCTGCGGCGCGCGGGGCGCCCGGCTCGGGAAGGCCAGCGCATAGAACATCTGATAGGCGGCATAGGATCCGGCGAGCAACAGCCCCGGCACCAGCGCACCCGCAAAGAAGTCGCTGACCGCAACCGTGTCGGGCGAGAAGATGCCGGCGGAGAATTGCGCGTTCTGATAGGCCGTCGACATCTGGTCGCCGAGCAGAATCAGCACAATGGACGGCGGGATGATCTGGCCGAGCGTACCCGATGCGGCAATCGATCCGGTGGCAAACGCCGGATCGTAACCGCGCCGCAGCATGATCGGCAGGGACAACAGCCCCATCGTCACCACCGTGGCCCCGACAATACCGGTCGAGGCCGCCATCAGCGTGCCCACCGCCGCGACCGAAATGGCAAGGCCGCCGGGTGCCGCGTCGAACAGGTCACCAAGCCCGGAAAGCAGATCTTCGGCAACGCGGGACCGTTCAAGCGCCACGCCCATCAGGACGAACAGCGGCACGGCAACGAGCACGTCGCTCGACATGACCGAAAACACCGCCGGCGGAAACGCCGTCAGGAAGGCAGCGTCGAACACGCCGGCTACCGCGCCGATACCGGCGAAGACGAGACTGATACCGGCGAGCGTAAAGGCCACCGGAAAGCCGGCCAGCAAGGCCCCGCAAAGACAGACCACCAGAAGCAGACACAAAAGGTCCTGTCCGTCCATACGCCTAGTCGCTCCGCCCTTCGACCGGGAGGCTGCCAGGCGCTCGCAAACGGCTGTCAGGGATTGCCATGACCCTCGCCATCGGATTCCCGGATCCTGAGGACGGTTCGGATCGCCAGCGCAATGGCCTGCAGACCGAGCAGCACGGCGAAAACCAGAATAATGCTTTTCAGAAGAAAGATACCGGGCAGGCCCGCCACTTCGCGGGACCGCTCAAGCACCGCCCAGGATGTTGCGACATAGGGCACTGCCAAAACGAACGTCAGAACACAGAACGGCAGGAGCAGGACCAGCGCGCCGGCAAGATCCACAAGCGCCTTTTGTCGTTCCGTTGCGCCCCGGTAGAATAGGTCCACCCGCACATGGCGGTCGCGCGCCAGCGTAAATCCGGCTCCGACAAGAAACAGGATGCCGTTCATGAACCAGATCGATTCCTGCAACGGAATGAATCCGATCGCAAAGACGTAACGCAACAGCACGACCGCGCCCTGTGCCAGGGCCATTGCAAGCGCCAGTCCCATGACGAGGCGGCCCGCGACCCCGTTGATCCGATCGATTCCGTCCGCGATCTGCGATAGTTCGCGCATTATGGGTGTTCTCTCATCGCGCCTTCTTATCGCATGTCTGCAACGGTCGCGAACCGGAGCCGTGCATGCGGGGAATATCGGTGTTTACATCCGGTGAAACGCTTCTGCCAGCAGTTCGAACACGTGCCGCACGCGCCGGCTGGTCCTCAATTCCCGGTGCGCCACCAGCCAGGTCGGGACGGGTATCGGCGGCAGGCTCGGCAGGACCTGTTCGAGGCCCGGCGTCATTTCAGCAATCTCTTTCGGCAGAAAGCCGATACCCAAACCATGCTGCATCAGCGCCCGGCTCAGCGTTCCGCTTGCCGTGTTGATGTTGAAATTGGCACGCGTAACCGACAGGCCGAGCGAGGCCATGACAGGAATCATCCGTTCGGGATTGTCGAAACCGACAAAATCGGCATCGCTCAGATCCGCCGGCGTTTGTGGGCGCCCGTTCAGATCGAGATAGTCCGAAGAGGCATAAAGGTGCGCTGTCGTCTCGTGGACCAGTTTGGCGACCAATTCCGGATGGTCCGGACGGGCATGCCGGATGGCGATATCGGCTTCGCGGCGCTGAAGGTCGCTCATCTCGTTCGACGTCACCACGTCAAGCACGATACCGGGCGCGGTTTGTCGAATTTTCTTTATCACCGGCGGCAGAAGAAGGGTCGCCATCATGTTGGTTGCCGAGATGGTCACGGAACCTTCGACAGCCTGTGACTGGCCGGAGGCCGCAAGGGATATCCGGTTTGCCGCCTCGCCCATGGCACGGAAGTGGTCAAGCAGATCGAGGCCCGCTTGTGTTACCGCCAGAGATTTCCCGACGCGCTCGAACAGCGTCACGCCGAGTTCGGCCTCAAGGGCGGCAACCTGGCGACCGAGGGTCGGCTGGGTCAGGTTGAGGGCGCGCGCGGCGGCCGACAGCGACCCTTCCTCGGCGGTAACGAGAAAAGCGCGTGCCTGATTCCAGTCAAAAGCGATGCCCTGCCATTCCATGCATTTTTGTATATAGGAAAGACGAATTTCGGCAATTCCTTTATGAAGAACGCATGGATAGAAGCTCCGCGCAACCGAGGAGCATCTACCCATGCACATCATCAGGCGGCTCGCCCTCGCCACCAGCTCACCGCCGGTGGCCACGCGCAGCGAACAGAAACCAAAACCGGTCCCCGATCTGCAGCAGGACGACGAGACGATACCCGTCTGTGCGCAATGGTTCGGGTCCTGGCATTTTTCGGTAAGGCGCCGCGCCTTCAGTTCGGACGAACTGGGCGGGGTTTACGACAACGAAGCAGACGTGTGGGACGCACGGCTGGAACGGCTCGGCGTCGCAGACGCCTATCAGACCCTATTGCGCAAACTCATCGCCGGAGACCATCCCGCAACGGGCGCCAGGACCATGCGGGTTCTCGATGCGGGAATTGGAACCGGTGCCCTGTCCCTGGCACTGGGAGAGGTCATGCCCCGTCCCATGCGTGTTGCTGGTATCGACCTTTCCGACCGCATGCTCGACCGGACGGGACGGCATCTGTCGCGGGCCGGCATCGATCATGTTCTGCAACGGGCCAACATCACGGAATTGCCCTTTGAGGACGGTGTGTTCGACATCGCCATGACAGCGCATGTGCTCGAACATCTGCCGGACCCGCGTGCCGCCTTGCGCGAAATGGTCCGGGTTCTGAAACCCGGCGGCCTTCTGATCGCCTGCATGACACGCCGGTCATCGCTCGGCGCCTATGTCCAGTGGAAGTGGCACACCCATCAGGTCTCGCCGGCCCAGGGCAAAAGGTGGCTGCGGGAATGCGGACTGCAGGCTGTCTGCGCTGTCCCGTTCGAGAAAGGCACAGCCTGCCGAAAAATGAGCATCGCCTTCACCGGGCGACGGCCGATCGACAACGTCACCCTTCCCAATGAGGCACGGAAATGGAATTGACAGCACATCCCTCATCTCATCCCGGCGACCATATCTTCTGGGACCGGATAGCCGACCGCTATGCGAGACAGCCGATCGCGGACCAGGCCGCCTATCAAAGAAAGTTGGATGTAAGCCGAGAATACTTCCGGTCGGACATGAACGTCCTGGAATTCGGTTGCGGCACCGGCGGGACCGCGCTTTTGCACGCACCATATGTGAAGCACATTCGTGCCTCCGACATCTCCCCGCAGATGATCGCGATCGCCGAGGCGAAGCGCTCGGAGGCCAAGACCGAAAACGTGTCGTTTGAGGTCGGTACGATCGAAAGTCTCAGCGCGCCGGACGGCACTCTGGATGCCGTGCTCGGTCTCAGCATCCTCCACCTCCTGGAGGACAAGGAGGCCGCGATCGCCAGGGTGTATCGCATGCTGAAGCCGGACGGCGTGTTCATCAGCAGCACCGCCTGCCTCGGCGACACGATGAAATTCTTCAAGGTCATCGCTCCGATCGGACGCGTCATGGGGCTGATGCCCATGGTCAAGGTGTTCACGTCAGAGCATCTCAAGACCGCATTGAAGCGGGCTGGCTTCAAGGTCGAGTACACATGGCAGCCGCGCAAGGGAAAGGCGATCTTTATGGTCGCGAGGAAATAGGCGCCACCAGGAAATCTATCCTGCCGGTCGGTTCCGTCCTACCGCGCCGACCGGGCCGCGCTGCGGAACGCAGCCGAGAGCGCATCGAGCGCTTTGCGCCTCGGACCATCCGGGCCCCGGGCATGCAATATGATCGGCAGGCGCGGCAAGTCTGGCAGTCCGAGCCTTGGACCGACATCGACCGCGCCGAGCGGCAGCATGCGCGGCGCCAGCGCCGCGACACCAAGCTCGGCCATGACCGCCGCGGAGACGGCCGCCACGCCGCCACCGACGAAGACTTCCCGCCACGCTACGCCCGCTTCGTCGAGCAAGTGTCCGGCCAGAACCCGCACGCCGCAGGGTTCCGGCATGGTTGCGACCGGCAACGGTTCGCCGGCCCGATGCCGCCAGCCGGGAGCGGCGAACCAGCCGAATTGTTCGTCGGCAAGAACGGCGCCGTCGCTCCGCCCGGCCTCAAGCCGCACGATTGCGGCATCGAGTTCCCGCCGGTCGAAGCTCTGGAGGAGATCGCCTGACGACCCGATCCGGATTTCGATCAGAAGCTGTGGGTCGTGGGCGTTCATGCGCGCGATCAAGGCAGGCAGGTCGGGACCGGCCACATGGTCGCTGATCCCGAGGACAAGCCGCTCCCGCACGTCGGCAAACACGGCCGAAGTGCGATCGTGCACCGCTAAAAGGTCGCGGGCATGGTCGAGAAAGAGGGCACCCTGCCCCGACAGCCGGACATGGCGCGGCGTGCGTTCGATGAGCCGGCAGCCGAGCCGTTCTTCCAGCCGCTTCAGCTTCAGGCTGACGGCCGCCTGGGTCGTCCGCAGGGATTCGGCCGCGAGCGTGAAGCTGCCAATGTCGGCAATGCGGACAAAGGCTCGAACGGCATCGAGATCGAGGGATCGCTCAATCATTAAAATTTGTTATTTCTGATATCAGTCCTCATGACATTCTAAAATAGATAGACGCCCCCTAATGTAAAGTCCCAACAAAAACGAAAGGGACAAACGATGCCGATCGCTCATATCGCACTGCACGCCGGAAAGCCGGAGGCCTATCGTCAGGCCATATTCGACAACCTGTACCGGGCCATGCGGGAAACCCTCAATGTTCCCGAAGACGATCAGTTCATGACACTCACCGAGCACGATGCCGCGAACATCCGCCAAGGCGCGGCGTTCGGCGTCCAGCGCAGCGACGATGTCGTCTACATCCGCATCGTCGTGTTCGACACACGAACCACAGACCAAAAAAAGGCCCTGTACCGGCGCCTCACGGAACTGCTTGGCGACGATCCCGGCATCCGCCCGGAGGATGTCTTTATCGTCCTGACTGAGTCTGCGAAGGAAAACTGGTCTGTCGGCAACGGCGTTGCGCAATTTGCCTGATGCAAGCAACGCGCCGGTTGCTGACAGGTCGAACAGCCGGATGGGGTCCGAGCGCGGTTCTCATTCGCCGGACTTTGATCTAGAACGTGACGATGAGCGTTTTGCCCTCTGACCCGGCGACGGCACCCGCCGACAAAGCAGCCGGGAAAGACAGATCAAGCCAACTAACCGAAAGGGCGGTCGACACGCGCAAGGGTGTCCAATCGGTTGATCATGCCTTCAAGATACTGCGCATCATGGAGGAGACCGACCGTCCGTTGGCGATAAAGGAACTGTCCGAACGCTGCGGCATGCCGCCATCGAAAGTGCATCATTACCTGGTCTCACTGGTTCGCTCAGGTGTGGTTCGGCAAAACAGCAACGGCAATTACGATCTTGGAACCTTCGCCCTCCATCTGGGCCTGGCGGCCATACGCAAACTCGACGTTATTGCGCTTGGAAGCAAAGCCGCGGAATCGTTGCGCGACCGATCCGGAAAACCGGTCTTCATTGCGGTCTGGGGCAGTCAAGGCGCAACCATCGTTCGCTATTTCGAAGGCTTTCGTCCTGTCACTGTTGAAGTCCGCGCCGGTCTGATCTTGCCGGTCTTCACCTCCGCAACGGGAAAGGTCTTTCTGGCCTGGGGCAATCAGCGCCAGGTGGAGGCAGTCGGCCAGGAAGAACAGCAGGTGTCGGCGGCCAGGATCGAAGAACTGCGCGCCGCGACACGATCCGTCGGGCTTGGGCGTGTCGACGGCGATCTTCTGCCGCGCATCGCTTCCCTGAGCGCGCCGGTTTTCGATCGCGACGACAATCTGGTACTGGCCCTGACCACGCTCGGATGGATCGAGGAGTTCGATACCGATCCTTCCGGCGAAACGGCGACGGAGCTGAGAACCGCCGCCGACAGGCTCTCGCGGGAACTCGGCTATTCCGCGCGTTAGCCCGCAGACGCCGGTCTCGCCGGCGTCTGCCATGATGCGATTGGCTCTACTTCGCTTTTTTCATCTCCGCCAGGATCATCTCTCTCGCCGCCTTGGCGTCGATCCCCTTGGCAGCCACTTCCTCCAGTACACCAGCGACAATCGGCTCGGCGAGGGCCTTGTACGTCGTCGCATCGGCCTCGCTGGCCATCGTGACGGAATTGTCGGCGGTTTCCTCGGTCAAGACCCGACCGCGTTGATCGATGTTATCCCAGACGGCGCCCGCCATGCGGCTGGCCGGCTCGCCGAAGACTTTTTCATCCAGAACCTTGCGAATATCTTCCGGCAGACCGTCGAACGTCTCCTGGTTCATGATGAAGGCAAATGACCCGCGATAGAATCCGCCGGGCATCTCGAAGACGTTCCTGGCCACTTCGGTGAGCTTGAAACCGCCCCGGCTTTCGAACGGCATGACGACGCCATCGGCCGCATTGGACGCCAGCGTCTCGTAGACCTTTGGAGCTGGCACCTTGATGCCGGTTGCGCCGAGCGCTTCACCCACCAAAGACCCGACACCACCCGGCACGCGCACCTTGAGACCGTTTATGGCGTCAAGCGAGGTAACCTTCGTATTGGAGTGCAATTGAGCAGGCCCATGGGTGTGCAGCCCGACGACCTTCACGCCGCGATGCTCATTCGCGCTCGACAGGTGTTGTTCATAGACCCGCCAATACGCCACGGACGCCGCTTCTGCGTTGCCGTCATATCCAGGCAGTTCGATCAGCTTCGTAGCGGCAAACCGCCCCGACTGATAGCCATGGAAAATCACGGACATGTCCGCCGCGCCGTCAAGAATCAGATCCATTTGCGCCGGCGGCGAGGCGAGTTTGTACTTCACCTCGGCCGTTACCCGGCCATCGGTTGCTTCCTCGATCATCTTGATCAGGTTCGGCCACATCTGCGCGTTGAGGCCATGCGTCGGCGGCGCCCAGCTCGATATGGTCAACGTCACATCGGCCGCGCTGACATTGCTTGCCATCACCAACAGCGTGGCAGCGCCGCCAATCAGTTTTCGAAACACACCCATCAAGCCCTCCCTTCGGCTCTTTTGTCGATGCTTGCCTGCACAATCCAGAGCCTGAATTGTCCCCTCGGCTGCATCGGAGATCTTTGTATTTAATATTGATAAATAGATTTAACCATTGATATCGTACCCGGGCAAGACGATTTCCGGGGATTCCCATGGCGACGGCACCTGAATGCGATTTCGACCTCTATTCAGATGACTTCATTGCCGATCCCTGGCCGAAATACGCTGCGATGCGCCGATTGGGGCCGGTCGTCTGGCTTCCCCGGCACGGCAATTATGCGTTGACCCGGTGCAAGGAAATCAGGGAAGCGGTCCGCAACCATCAGGATTTCTGCAGCGGAAACGGCGTGGCCGGCGACCGGTTCGGGTGCCAGTTCCTGCAGGGCAACACCGTGGCCTCGGATCCGCCGAGACATACGCAATTGCGCGAGGTCATGGCGCCGCCGCTAACGCCCTCGGAACTTGAAAGCGTGCGACCCGGCATCGAGCGGGCGGCGGACGATCTGGTGTCGTCGCTCATGGCGAGAGATGAATTCGATGCCGTAAGCGACCTTGCGCACTATCTGCCGCTCACCCTTGTCCGCGAGCTGGTCGGACTTCCCGACTTCGGAAAGGCAAACATGCTGAAATGGGCCGCCGCCGCTTTCAACATTCTGGGCGTTCAAAACGACCGGGGACGGACGGCCATCGCCGATGTCGAAGAAATGCGATGCTTCATCAAGAGCGGCCTGGCCCGGGAAAATGTCCAGACCGGCAGTTGGATTGCCCGGGTCCTCGACCTTGAAGAAACGGGAGAAATCGACCCGGACCTCGCGCCTTATGCGATCCGCGATTACATCAACCCCAGCCTGGATACGACGATTTCGGCCATAGGTCAGTTGATCTGGCAATTGGGAAGCAATCCCGAGGAATGGATCCGTCTGAAACAAAACCCGGGACTGATCCTGAATGCAGCCCACGAGGCCGTCAGGCTCGGAACACCGATCCGCACGTTTTCCAGACAAACCACCAGATCGCTTACCATCGGCGGCGTCGATCTGCCCTCGGACGCCCGCGTGATGATGCTGTTTGCCTCGGCCAATCGGGACGAAGGCGTGTTCGACAACCCGGACCGGTTCGATGTCGGGCGCAACAACCGAAGGCATCTGGGCTTCGGCGCCGGCATTCACATGTGCGTCGGCATGCATCTAGCGCTTGTCGAAATGTCGGCGATTTTGAAAGCAATGCTGGAAAGGGTCTCCGAAATCGAGGTTGGCATCCCATCGACAGCCATGAACAACACGATCTGCGCCTTTTCCAGCCTGCCGGCCCGGTTTCGATAAACTTTGCGAATCTCCGACCAAGCACCGGTTCCAACTGCCTTAAACTCACATCGAAACAGATAAACACGATAGGGCTGGTCGGGTTGCCACGCCCGTGCGCGCTCCGGCTGGGCTATCGAGCTGCCATCGCGTCTTGCGGCACTTGCTCAAGCGAGGAAATCCTTCAGGATTTCTGTCGTCTCGCGGGCAGCTTCTTCGGGAATGAAGTGGCCGCAATCCATTGCCCTGAACCGGGCCGCGGGCGCCCAGGATGTCCAGATGGCCCGAATATCGAAGTATTGACCCATAACGCCGTTCGCACCCCACATGACAAGGGTCGGGCACTCGATCGTATTGCCGTGCCGTCGATCCATGCGGTCGATCTCGATGTCGCGTGTCCGGCCGGCCCGGAAACACTCGCACATGGCCGTAATCGCCTCGGCAGTGCCGGAGGCTTTCAGATAGAGCGCGAACGCGTCCGGATCGTAGGGCGCGGTTGCACCGGGCAGGCCCGTCAGGATTTGTCCCATAAAGCGCTCCGGGTCTCCGGCAATCAGCCGCTCGGCTATCGGACGCGGTTGGGTGAGAAAGAAAAAGTAATAATAGTCCTGGGCGATCGCGGCATTCGTCTGCTCGTAGAAATCGATCGCCGGCACGATGTCCATTACGACCAGGCGCTCCACGATATCCGGATGATCGAGCGCCATGCGGCGGGCGACGCGCGCGCCGCGATCGTGACCGACCACGGCAAAGGTCGAAAAGCCGAAATGCTCCATGACGGCGACCTGTTCTGCCGCCATGGCACGTTTTGTGTACGGCGCATGATCTTCCGTGGGACCCGGCTTGTGGCTTTCGCCGCGGCCGCGCAGGTCGGTCAGGACCACGGTGCGCGATCTGGCGAGTTCCGGTGCGATCCCGTGCCAGCACAGATGGGTCTGCGGGTCTCCGTGCAGCATGAGAACCGGTGGGCCGTCGCCGGCGATCAGCGTCTGAACCGGGCCCTCGCCCGTATCGACAGACTGACGCCGAAAGCCCGGCAAAAGCCGTCGGTCGAGATCTTCAAAGAGCGTCATTCAACCAGCTCCGATATCCAAGCAGGCCGTCTTCGTCCCTCGAAAAGTAGGACCATCGCCCGATCCGCCTCACGCGGACGAAACCGGCGCGGCGCAAGAGGTCGAGATGCCTGCTGACGGTCGGCTGGCTCATGTCGAGTTTGCCGGCAAACAAGGTGACGCAAACGCCGATCTCTTCCGGATCGCCGCTCTCCTGGTGTGCGAAATGGCGTTTCGGATCCTTGAGCCAGTCGAGGATCTGCATCCGCACGTCGCTCGCGAGTGCTTTGGACTGTTCGATGCGGTCAGTCATGGCGGACCGCAAATACATCGTTATTTAGCTATGAGTCAATATATTAGAAGAGGCGCCTGAAACGCAATTACTGACCGGCCGTGTTCGATCGGGCCGTTGAACGCCCAGCGGATATCCCGCCTTAATCCGCCAAATGCTTAAGAAGCGCTCCCTTCAGCGTATCATATTCCCGCTGCGGGATGGTCTGCATCGCCGCTTCCCGCGACGAAGTCTCGTCGTCATAGGCTTCCGGCGCGGCGAACCGCGCCCCGGGTGCGGTAAACTGGCTGTCGGTCAGGTCGTACCGCTCGCCGTCGATCCGATTGTAATAGTGCCAGACTTCGGGCAGGCGGGTGCGCAGGATCTCGCCGCCGAACAGGTCAAAGATCAGGGCGGTGGTGACGTTGCATTGGCCGGAAGCCGGGTTTTCTTCGGTCCATTGCACGGCCGTTTCAAGCGACCACGCCTTCGCAAGCGCTTCGCGGATCCTTGTTTCGTCGAAATGCATGGCCGTCCTCCCAGGATACGATCGGCGTCAGCGTACGGGCACAGCGAAAGACAGGGTAACCGGAAGACCAGACGGCGTCATCGAGAAGCCCGTCATTGTCTTCTGCGTGGCCCACAACTCTGAAAACGCATGATCTCACGCAGGCGATTTCCTTGTCAGAAACCGAATGCGTCGCCGAAGAAAGCAGGATATTTATGAGGTCGTTTCTCATACAGCGAAGGTGCATCATGGCGCAAGTAACCAGCATTGCCGAGCTTGAAACCCTGTATGGCGATGCCGTGCCGGCCTCCCTGACCAAGGTGGCGCGCAAGATGACGCCGCATTATCGGCGGTGGATCGACCATGCGCGCTTTGTGGTGCTATCGACGATCGGTCCCGAAGGCACGGATGCCAGTCCGCGCGGCGACGACGGCCCGGTCGTGAGGGTCGTCGACGACGTGACCCTGCATCTGCCGGACTGGCGCGGCAACAACCGGCTGGATTCCTTGCGCAACATCGTGCGCGACCCGCGCGTCAGCCTGATGTTCATGGTCCGCGGCTGCAACAATGTCGTGCGCCTCAACGGTCACGCGGTGATCAGCACCGATTCCGATCTGACACAGTCTTTTTCCAGGCAGGGAAAGACCCCGCGATCGGTCATCGTCTTCAAACTCGACGAAATGTACTTCCAATGCGCCAAGGCGATCATGCGATCGCAACTCTGGTCGGGCGCAGACGAAAGCGGTCTCGTCCCGACCGCCGGGGATTTCATCAAGGAAATGCAGGCCGATTTCGATGGCGCGTCCTATGACGCGGGCTATGCCGACTATGCAAAGGACCGAATGTGGGCATGAGCGGGCCTGAAACGACCAGCTGACATCGCACCGGCCGGTCAGCCCGCCTCACCCCGTTCGCCGGATCGTTTCATCACCAGCCCGCTGGCTGCAAAACCTTCATTGCCCGCAAGCTTTCCGTCGACCCGGTGGGCGACGGAGAAGCCTTCGGATTCATAGAGGCGTTGCGCCGGCATGTTCCCGTCGAGCAGCTCAAGCGCAATGTCCGCACCGGACGCCGCGACCGCATGCCGGACCAGCGCGCGTCCGATTCCGCGCCGGTAAAATGCCGGTTCGACATAGAGCCACGTCAGTTCCCCGTCGCCGAACGCGACGAACCCGCGCACCGCGCCGTCGAGTTCGGCCACGCAGACCGTGCCGTCGAACAGACCTTCGTTTTGAAACGTCTCGTCCAGTCTGAGGAACGCATCCACGCCGACGCTCAAGCGCAGTTCATCCAGGCGCGCTGCATCGTGGATCGCACAAAGCCTGGGCCAGTCAGCGGAACGGTAGGCGCGCAATATGATTTCGGACGACAGGACGGTCAAAGCATCGGTCTCTTGGCAAAGATACACAAAGGGCTTGGGAGGAAAAGCGATAGGCGACTTTTGAGGATGCGACCGGCCTCCGGGATAATGCCAACGGTGAAGACGGGCCGGCGTTTCCAGATCGCGATTGCAAAATACTCCCTCGACAGAATTGTCTTTTGGGTCAATAGAAGGCGCAGCCAAAAGCCATGCCTGCGTCGAAAAGCTCGACGCCGTTCGCCTGCCTCCCATTCCGGCGCGCATTTGCCCTGACGTGTCCAAACTTGACCGGTACTCGACGATCATCCCGTGTTCGTTCGAGCTGGGCCGGGAAGGTCAGGGGATCCGCCCAGGCAAGGTTTTCCTTTCATCATCCCAAAAGGGAGCGTCCTAATTGGCAGTCGGCGAAAGCAAAAGTCGGTCAACTGAGAAACTGCCCGGGTTTCCCGCGCTGAAGGCGGCGGCAGTCCAGCTTTGGCCCGGTATTCTGATTTGCGGTCTAGCAGCGATCGCAGCCCAATTCCTGTCCACGCATTACGGTGCACCGGCCATGCTCTTGGCCCTGCTCCTGGGCCTGGCCCTCAGAAGTGCGACCGTCGGAGCGGAACGCGTAGCCGAGGGCATTGACTTTTCGTCCCGGACAATGCTTCGGCTCGGCGTCGGTCTGCTCGGCGCGCGCGTCAGTCTCGATGCGATCACGGCCATGGGCCTTGATGCGGTATGGCTTGTAATCGCATCGATCCTGATGATGGTTGCCGTGTCGTTCGCACTGGCCCGGGTGCTTGGACGCGGCTGGCGGCTGGCAGTTTTGACAGGCGGATCCGTTTCGATCTGCGGCGCTTCGGCCGCGATCGCGATCGCCGCGATCCTGCCGCGCAACGAACATTCCGACCGCAATCTGTCGTTCACTGTGTTCTCGGTGACGTTGCTCAGCACGATCGCCATGATCGCCTACCCGATTATCGGCAAGGCACTGGAACTCGATACGCACGACATGGCCTTGTTTCTGGGCGGCACGATCCACGACGTGGCGCAAGTCGTCGGCGCGGGATTCAGCGTGTCCGATCCCGTGGGTGAAGGATCGACCACGATCAAGCTGCTTCGCGTCTCGATGCTCGCGCCCTTTGTCATGGTTCTATCACTGACGCTGGCGCTGACAGGCATTGCGCGGCAGGGTGAATCCGCAGGCCGTCCGACAATTGTGCCCTGGTTCGTCGTGATGTTCGCCGCCTTCGTCGCCTTGGCCTCACTCGGCATCATTCCGCAATTGCTGCAGACCGCCCTGTGGAACATTTCAAGTTGGCTGCTTCTGGTCGCCATTGTCGGCGTGGGACTGAAAACCGACCTCAAGGGCCTGCTCGACATGCCGTCGAAGGCAGCCGCCCTGATTGTCATCCAGACCCTGCTGCTTGCCGGATTCGTTCTGCTTTGGATCATGATCGATCCCATCGGCTGACGATTTCGGCACACATGTTGCGGAACGCCGAAACACATCGCTGACGACCGTCACATCAATGGCCGGCGCGCTGATATCCGGCGTCCGGCACTGCTCGAACCGGCTGGTTCCGGAGGGGTGACGCGGATGGTAGCCACACTAGATATCCGCTTCGATAAAGGCCGGCTGCGGTCCGTTTCCGAAAGGCGTCGTTCAATGGCTCACCCGGATTACACCCACGAAGCGCGCGCCGATTTGCCCGGCGTCGCGTTCTCCATGATGCGGCAGACGATCCTGGCGCAGGCAACGGCCGCAAATCTCACGGTTCTGCAGGATGAATCCGGTCATCTGACCGTCGAGACGGCCCACGGCCTCATCGGCCTTCGCCCCGGCAACACCGCCGAGACCGCCGGCATGGTCGCCGCGCGCGATCCGCGTTGGCTTTTCATCATGAAAGATGCCGTCATCCGGCAAATGCGTCTCATTATGCCGGAGGTCGCCGAGGCGATGCGTTGGTCCGACCGCGATGCCGACAGCTCCCTACCGCCGAATTTCCAGTTCGTGCGCGTGCGTGAAGTGGTTCCGCTCGGTCCGGTCTTCCTCCGCGTCACGCTCGAAGGGCAAGACCTGTCCGGCTACGGCGACGAGGCGATCCATTTCCGGCTGGTCCAGCCGCCCCGGGATATCGAGGCCGAATGGCCCAAAGTCGCCCCGAACGGATCGACCGCCTGGCCGGAGGGACCGGGTGCTCCCCACAAACCCGTCTACACGGCGCGGTATGTCGACCATGATACGAACGCCCTTGTGACCGACGTGTATATCCATGACGGCGGACGCACGACGACCTGGGCGCAGGAAGTGATGGCCGGCGAACGCGGCCGGAGCGTTGTCGGCCTG
The DNA here is from genome assembly GCA_038745065.1 of Pseudomonadota bacterium. Taxonomy (GTDB): domain Bacteria; phylum Pseudomonadota; class Alphaproteobacteria; order Rhizobiales; family JANQQB01; genus JANQQB01. The sequence continues at coordinate 60,400 of JBCDLT010000026.1, forward strand.
GTCGGTCCGGCCGGCGGCGGTTTGCTCGATGCTGACCGCGTCCTGCTCGCAAGCGACGAAACCGGTTTCCCGGCCGCCGCGCGGCTTCTCGAAAATCTTCCGCAAAACGCGACCGGCGAGGTCATGCTGGAGTCCGACGAGGGAGAAGCCTGCGATTATCCGATCGATGTGCCGCAGGGCATCCGTCTGCGTTGGCTCGCCCGGTCACGCGGGGAAGCTTTGGGTGCGGCGGCATTGGATGCGCTCGCCGACCACACAGACGCCCATATCTGGTTTGCGGGCGAACAACAAGACGCCCGCCGGCTGCGCGATGCCGCTAAGGAAGCCGGATGGGACAAAGCCAGGCTCCGCATTTCAGGTTTTTGGAAATCGCCGCAATAGGTGCCGGACCCAGGAAACCTCTTCACATGACTATCGGGAGAGTGCGTTCGTCCCGGGAGTGCGCAACCTGGAAGAGCCGCGTCCCATCAATTATTGTCCGGACCTCAAAGCCCGGATAATCTGGGACGATATCTTGCCAGTCCGCCCAAAGGAGCCGATCCCATGCCCCATGACGGCCATACGGACGAAATGAGCAGCCTCAGCGACGTCGAACTCAGGGTGCGCGCCCTGGAATCGATCCTCACCGAAAAGGGATATCTCGATCCGCAGGCCCTCGAAATCATGATCGAAACCTACGAGACCAAGGTCGGACCGCGAAACGGCGCACGGGTCGTTGCCAAAGCCTGGGTCGATCCTGCCTTTCGGGACGCGCTGATGTCGGATGCGACCGCGGCGATTTCTTCCCTCGGGTTTACCGGCCGCCAGGGCGAGCACATGGTGGCGCTGGAAAACACCGATGCAGTACACAACATGGTCGTGTGCACGCTCTGCTCCTGTTATCCGTGGCCGGTGCTCGGTTTGCCGCCGGTCTGGTACAAGTCTGCACCCTACCGCTCCCGGGCGGTCATCGATCCGCGCGGTGTGTTATCCGATTTCGGTGTCACGCTGCCGGACGAAACCGAGATCAAGGTCTGGGATTCGACCGCTGAAATCCGCTATCTCGTCATTCCGAAACGGCCCGACGGGACCGAGAACATGGACGAAGCAGCGCTTGCCGATCTGGTCACCCGCGATTCCATGATCGGTACCGGCCTCGCCCTCGAGCCGACGGGCGCAGGCTCATGAACGGCGGACAGGATCTCGGCGGCATGATGGGTTTCGGACCGGTCGAGCCGGAAGCCGACGAGCCGGTATTTCACGGCGATTGGGAAAAGCGCGTTCTGGCCTTTACCGTGGCCATGGGCGCGACCGGTTTCTGGAACCTCGACCAGTCCCGCTACGCCCGGGAAAGCCTGCCGCCGGCGGATTACTTGAGCTTTTCCTATTACGAGATCTGGCTTGCCGGCCTGATCCGACTTCTGGAGACACACGAAATCGTCAGCCAGGCGGAGTTGCAGGCGGGTCGCTCCCTGGCGTCGCCGAAGCCGGCGAAACGCATTCTGACGGCTGACACCGTCTCGGCCACGCTGTTGAACGGCGGCCCGGTCGACCGGCCGACCGACCGCAAACCGGCCTTTGCCGTCGGCGATGCAATCGTTGCCAAGAACATGCATCCCTTCGCGCATACCCGCCTGCCGCGCTATGTGCGCGGGCGCGCCGGCATCGTGCATGCCGTGCATGGCGCCCATGTCTTTCCTGACAGCAACGCCAAGGGGCTCGGCGAGGATCCGCACTGGCTCTACAGCGTCGCCTTCAGCGCCACGGACCTATGGGGCCCGGAAGCGGACCCGACGCTGACCGTGCATGTCGATCTCTGGGAACCCTATCTTGACCGGGCATGACGCCGATCCGCTGGACGTGCTCCCGGAGCTTCCGAGGGACGCGGACGGGCCGGTCTTTGCCGAACCCTGGCAGGCACAAGCATTCGCCATGGCGGTAAGCCTGCACGAACGCGGCGCCTTTACCTGGACCGAATGGGCCGACGTCCTGGCTGCCGAGATAACAGCGGCCCAGGCAGCCGGCGATCCGGACCTTGGCGACACCTATTACCTGCACTGGCTGGCGGCGCTGGAACGATTGGTCAGGGAAAAAGGGATCGCCTCGCCGGCAACGCTGTCGGAACGCAAGGAGGCTTGGGACCGCGCGGCCAAATCAACGCCGCACGGTCAGCCCATCGTGCTTGGGACCGCGGAAGCTCAGAACACCGAAGGCGAGAGCAGCGACGCATAGAGCAGCGTCACACCGACAAACAGCACGAATAGGGCGGCAAGCGCCTCAAGCCCGGTCTGGACGCGCGCGGCGGCGACGGAACCCGGTCCGGCAACCCCAACGGCGACATTGCGTGCGGTGACCGAAAGCGTGACAAGCAGCGCTACTACCAAGCCTGTGCCGATCGCCATCGCAAAAGTCGCAGCAATCCCCGCCCAGAACAGACCTTGCGAGAGCGTGAAGACAAGGATGATCAGAGCGCCGCTACACGGCCGAATCCCAACGGCCAGGATCGCACCAAGCGCATCCTTAAGCGGCGTTGCCGACCGCGTAATCGCCTCGGCCGTACCGGCACCGGTCATGTGACAGCAGGCGCCGTCCGCACCATGGGCGTGGCCGTGATGCCCGTGCCCGTGCCCGTGCCCGTGCCCGTGATGGTCGTGATCGTAATGGCTGTGCCCGTGATGATGATGGTGGTGGCCGTGAGCGTCCAGGGTTCGCAATGCGGCATGATCCTGCATCGCCGCTTGCGGTACGCCAGCGAGCGCAAGCCCCGGTTCGCTCCGTCGCACAAATCGGCTCAGACCGAAAACCATCGGTTTGAGAACCTTGCGCCAGACCAGAAACACGCCGAGCACGGCGACAAGCGCATAGCTGCCGATCTCAAACGCTCGTGCCGTATCGGTGATTGCCATGCTGGTGGCTTTAAGAAGGATCGCGGCAAACCCGATGATCACGATCGCTGAAACGGCCTGAACCAGGGATGCGAGAAAACTGATGATCGCGCCCGTCCGCGCAGTCTCGTTGGAAGCCACCACATAGGAGGAAAGAACGGCCTTGCCATGCCCGGGACCGGCCGCATGGAAAACGCCGTAAAGGAATCCGAGCCCCATCAGCAACCAGAACGCAGTGCCGGATTCTTTCAGATCCTTCACCGCGCCGGTCATCGCCTGATAAAATTGCGACTGGTAGGCCGACACACACAAAAAGAAGGACTTGAACGGACCGGTATCGGCTGGCGATGTGGAATCCGGAATAGCTACACCGAACGGGCTTTGCGCAGCGAGCACGGCGCCACACGCCAACATGCTGACGACAACGGCACCGGAAAGAACGGCACCGCCTTTGCGGAACACGACAAGAGCAGACGAATTGCGAATCATCATGGACAGCTTACTTTGGCCTTGTTCGACAAGGTTTCGGTGACGGTCTGGAACTCCGGAGGCAAGTCCCTGACCGACGCGGGGATATCCGCAAGCGCCGCCGCCAGATCGGATTCGATTTCCGGCGGCTCTTCGAAGTCCCAGGTGCAATTGGCGGGCAAGCCGGCCACGATAACCGGATCTTCCTTCACCATCTGGAAATCGACGAAATAGCTCGGATCATACACCTCGATGGTCAAGCCGTCGCCATCGGGTGCGATCGGCGATTTCAACGGCAGTGTATAGAACAAGGTTAAAAGACCGTTATTGAAATCCAGCCAGTACTCCGTTGGCGGCTGGAATTCCGCCTTCAGATCCCCGCCTTCGACGAATGTGAAGAAACCGTATTCCTGCAGCGATTCGACGTTGATCTTGGCAAGCGGCTGCAATTCCTCAAAGGACAGTTTACCGTCACCATCCGTATCGAGCCCCTGGGTTGCAAACGCGGTAAACGCCTCATCGAACCGCCAGACATGGCGGACGGACTGCATCTTCCTGTCCTCAAACACCAATTCGGTCCGCGCCGTTACCCAGACATGGGGATGCGCGAACGCCGCGGGGCCGGACAGAAGCACGCCGAGACCGACGCCGCCGGCAGCACATATCTGTGCAGCGCGGGTCATATGCCGGGTTGTCATCTCCGAACTCCAAATCACGTGTTGTCCTTATAGTACCACACTTGTTCCGACCGCAATATGGCAACGGATCCGGCCAATCCAAGCCCGCAGCGTCGATCGGCCCGACCGGCATACGCTGCCGCTGCAGCGCAAAAACGTCTGGAAGAAATTTCCTTTATGACTGGGATAAAGCGATCAAGATGCTGCATTGACCGATAGACTTTGGGAAAATGGGCCAATTTTTTCGACCGAACGACTATATATTTTCACTATACATAACCTGAGCGGGAACCATTGCCATGACGGTCCGACCGGACGATTTCACGCTTTCAACCGTTTTTGAGGACGAGGCCTTCGACAATCATGAACAGATCGTGTTCTGCCGGGACGAAGTGTCCGGCCTGAAGGCCATCATCGCCTTGCACAATACCCGTCTCGGTCCGGCCATGGGCGGCACGCGGATGTGGAAATACGCGTCAAGCCACGACGCGCTGACGGATGTGCTGCGGCTGTCGCGCGGCATGACCTACAAAAACGCCCTCGCGGGTATCCCGTTCGGCGGCGGTAAGGCGGTCATCTTCGGCGATTCCAAGACCGATAAATCCGATGCCCTGTTCGAAGCCTTCGGACGCCACGTGGAAGGCCTCGCGGGCCGCTATATCACAGCCGAAGATGTCGGCATTTCGACCAGCGATATCGAAGTCATGAACCGGACGACACGGTTTGCGCGCGGCACGGAGGCGACCGGTCTCGGCGATCCCTCGCCCTATACGGCACTTGGTGTTTATCACGGCATCAGGGCAGCCGTCGCGGCCCGGTTCGGCCATGCCGACCTTGCCGGCATGACGTTTGCCGTTCAGGGTCTCGGACATGTCGGCTTTGGCGTGGCGGACCTTCTGCACAAGGCCGGCGGCATGCTGGTTGTCGCCGATATCAACGATGCCGCCGTAAAACGCGCGGTCGACGCGTTCGGTGCCGAAGTCGCGTCGGTCGACCGGATCCATGCGGTGGCGTGTGACGTGTTCGTACCGTGTGCCCTTGGCGCCGTGCTGAATGCCGAAACCATTCCCGAATTGAAAGCCAAGGCCGTCGCCGGCGCAGCCAACAATCAGCTTGCCGGCATCGCCGACGGACGCGCCCTCTCCGATCGCAAGATCCTGTACACCCCGGATTACGTTATCAATGCAGGCGGTGTGATCAGCATTGCTCTTGGCAAACCGGACCAGCCGGATACCGAGGTCGTCGAACGCACCCGCCGTATCGAGACGACGCTCGGCACGATCTTCTCCGAAGCCGCGGCAACCGGCACGCAGCCGGAAATCATTGCCGACCGGCTTGCAGAGCGCATTGTCGCGCAGGCAAGCTAGGCGGAACCGATCGCCAGCCAAATGATCAGGCGTCCGTAGGGTTACGGGCGCGTTCCTTGAAGCGTTCGACGAGGAAATCGAGCAGCGCCCGCACCTTGGCCGGCATGTGCCGGCGATCCGGGTAGAGCGCATAGACGCCGCGGTCCGCCCCTTCTGTTCCTTCCAGCACCCGCACCAGACGCCCCGCAGCGATATCGTCATCGACAAAGGAAAGCGGAATCCGGGCAAAACCGAGACCGGCAAGCGTCGCCGTCCGCACCGCATGCAGGCTGTTGACCTCGACCCGTCCGCTCACCCGGACGGTTTCGCGAACCCCTCCGACATGGAATTCCCAGTTTGTCCGGTGCCGGTAATTGGAATCGATGATGCAGGGCCGGTCCGAGAGATCCTCCGGCGCCGCCGGCGCGCCGTAGCGGGCAATGCAGTCCGGGCTCGCGCACAGCACAAAGGGCAGCGGGCCGAGCCGCCGCGCGATCAGGCTTGAATCGGCCGGTTCGGTGATGCGGATCGCAAGGTCGATCCCCTCCTCCACCAGGTCGACGAACCGGTCCTCCAGCGAGAGGTCGATCGCGATCGCCGGATGAAGGCGGGCAAACTCCATCAGCGCCGGTGTGATGTCCCTGTCGCCGAAACCGCGCGGCATGGCGATTTTGAGCCGACCGGTGATCGCACCGTGCGCGGCGCCGACTTCGGACTGCAGTTCCTCGACGCGCTGCAGGATTCCAGATGCCTCACGATAGTAGAGCGCACCGGCCTCCGTCGTTGCCAGCCTGCGAGTTGTGCGATTGAGAAGGCGCACGCCGAGTTCGTCTTCCAGATCCCTGACATATTTCGAAACCAGCGCCTTCGAGCGGCCAAGCGCCCGCGCCGCTGCCGAGAACCCGCCGGTCTCGACGACTTTGACGAAGGCCTGCATGCGGACGAACGTATCCATATCGTTCCTTGTTGATGCACAATCGCAGCGGATTGAATGCCTTCAGACGGATCTGCGCCGTCGGTTCGAACGGCGTAAGAGGCGTGTACCCGAGAGGAGCAACCGCCCGCCGGCGAGGCCCGCCAGAAGCCCGGCAGCGGCATGGGCAAGACCTTCCTGCGTAACCGGAACGGCGGGCTTGTAGACCTCCAGCGTCGCCTGAGCGAATTCCGGATCGAAATCACGCATGAAAACCACCAGACGCTGGAACGGCGCGGCCCGTTCAAGTGTGTCCCGCTGCTCGGAAAGCCGCTCGTACCGGCGCACGGTTTCGGCCATGCGCTGTGCCCGCGCCCCGAGGAACGCATCCCCGGTGTTTTCATACCGCTGCAATGCCTCGGCGCGCGTCAGATTGTGGCGGGCCGCGTCGGCATCGAAAGTATCGACGATCGACGCCAGTTCGTCCGCGGCCCCGCCGAGGCGCTGCCCGTATTGCTGAACGAATTCGGGAAACTGGGCCGTCGTGACACCGCCGCCGAGCCCTAGAACCAGTATGAGGATCCGTGCGATCATCGTCCTGGAAGCTAAAGCCGCCGGTCCTCGACGGCGTGGCAGGCGACCCGCGCATTGCCGCCGGCTTTCAGCTCCGGTTTTTCGGACCGGCACCGATCGTAGGCGAACGGACAGCGCGGATGGAATGCGCATCCCGTCGGCGGATGGATCGGATTGGGAATCTCGCCCTTGACCGCATCCCGTTCCCGGCCGGTCATGTCGAGGTCCGGGATCGCGTCGAGCAGCATGCGGGTATAGGGGTGCTGCGGTGTGTTGAAGAGGTCGTCGGGTTTTGCGACCTCGACCAGGCTGCCGAGATACATCACCCCGATACGCGTCGCCATGTGGCGGACGACGGCAAGGTCGTGGCTGATGAACAGATAGGTCAGGCTGAATTCATCCTGCAGATCGCGCATCAGGTTGAGGATCTGCGCCTGCACGGAGACGTCGAGCGCGGAGGTCGGCTCGTCGCAGACGATGAATTCCGGTTTCGAGGCGAGCGCCCGTGCAATACAGATACGCTGTCTCTGTCCACCGGAGAATTCGTGCGGAAACTTGCGGCCGTCGCGCGGGTCGAGGCCGACCAGTTTCAAAAGCTCGCCGACGCGGGCATCCACGTCCCGTTGCGGCACCAGCGGTTCGAAGGCGCGGATCGGTTCGGCGATGATGCGATCGACGCGCCAGCGCGGATTGAGGCTCGCATAAGGATCCTGGAAGATCATCTGAATGCGCCGGCGCAGGGCCCGGACCTGAGCCTTCTGCGAAGGGTCCACCATGTTGACGCCGTCGATGACGATGTTGCCGCCGCTGGTCGGCAAAAGGCCGACAACCATCTTTGCCACCGTTGACTTGCCCGATCCGGACTCGCCGACCAGCGCAAAGGTCTCGCCCTTTTCGATCAAGAACGAGACATTGCGGACAGCCTTCAGAAACTCCTTCTCGCCGCCCTCGATGAGGCGGTTGAGCCAGGGCCGCGAAACATCGAAAGTCCGCGACAGATCATCGACTTTCACAAGGGCCGATTGGGTCATGCGGCACCCCCGCGATTCTCGATCTTCTCTTCTTCATAGAGCCAGCAGGCCACCCGGGATTTGTCGACCGAGATCGGCGAAGGCCGCTCGATGTGACATCGGGCAAACGCCTTTTCGCACCGCGGATGAAAGGCGCATCCGGTGGGAATGGCATCGAGCCGTGGCATCGCGCCGGAAATCTGCACAAGGCGGTCGGCCTCGCCGCCAAGGTGGGGAATCGAGCCCATGAGGCCCTTCGTATAGGGATGGTGCGGATCCTTGACCACATCGCGGACCGGACCGAGTTCGGCCAGGCGGCCGGAATACATCACCGCGACCCGGTCTGCGGTTTCCGCGATCACGCCCATGTCGTGGGTAATGAGCATGACGGCGACGCCGCGTTCGTTGCACAGGCGCTTTAAGACGGCAATGATCTGGGCCTGGACCGAGACATCCAGCGCGGTGGTCGGTTCATCGGCGATAACCAGTTCCGGTTCGGCCGCGAGCGCGAGCGCGATCACCACCCGCTGACGCATGCCGCCGGAGAATTGGTGCGGATAGGCGTTGATGCGGGAGGCGGCTGCCGGAATACCGACCTCCTCGAGCAGGCCGACTGCCCGTTTTTCCGCCTCTTCGGCCGAAACCGGCAAATGCGTGAGGATGGTTTCCGTCAATTGCCGGCCGACCGTGTAGAGCGGATTGAGACTGGTCAGCGGGTCCTGAAAGATCATGCCGATCTTCTTGCCGCGCACGCGCCGCATCGCGTCCGGGCCGATATTGTCGATGCGCTGGTCATGCAGATAGACGGCGCCACCGGAAATCCTGCCGGGCGGTTCCAGCAAACCGATAATGGCGCTGCCGGTGATCGACTTGCCGGCGCCGGATTCACCGACGACACCGAGCACCTCGCCCTTCCGGATCTCGAAGGAAATGCCGTCGATCGCACGCAGGATGCCGCGCCGTGTAGGAAATTCGACATGCAGGTCGCGCACGGAGAGAACAATATCGGTCATCTGAGCTTCGGGTTCAGGGCGTCGCGCAGCCAATCGCCCAAGAGGTTGACTGCCAGGACAAGCACGGCAAGCGCGATGCCGGGGAAGATTGTGATCCACCATTCGCCGGAAAACAGGAAATCCTGGCCGATGCGAATGAGGGTGCCGAGCGACGGCTGGGTCGGCGGGATGCCGACGCCGAGAAACGACAGCGTCGCTTCGGTGATGATGGCGAGCGCCAGGTTGATCGTGGCGATCACGAGCACCGGCCCCATGACGTTGGGCAGCACGTGACGCAGCATGATGAGCAGCGGCGAAATGCCGATCAGACGGGCCGCCTGGACATATTCCTTGTTCTTTTCAACGAGCGTCGACGAGCGGACCGTGCGCGCATACTGCACCCAGAAGGACAGGCCGATCGAGAAGGTCAGCACCCAGAAGGCCGCGGCTTCGCGGTTGAAATTGTCGGAAAGTCCCCTGACCGTGCCGTCGATGAGCAGCGCGATCAGGATCGCCGGAAACGTCAGTTGCACATCGGCGATCCGCATGATGATCGTATCCGTGGTGCCGCCGACATAGCCGGACAACAGGCCAAGCCCGATGCCGAGCACGGCGGCAAACGCGACGCTGGAAAACCCGATGGCCAGCGAAATCCGGGACCCGTAAAGGATGGCGGAAAGGATGTCGCGCCCCTGGTCGTCGGTGCCGAGCAGGTAGCGCGGATCGCCCTCCGCCTCCCATGCCGGTGGCAGGTAGGAATCCAGAATGTTAAGGCTGGCCAGATCGAACGGATTATGCGGCGCGATCCACGGCGCGAGAAAGGCACCGAGGAAAAACGCCGCCGTCACGAAGGCTGCCGTCATCGTGACTTTCGATTGCCGGAACGAATAGAGCAGGTCGCTGTCCAGGATCCGGATCAGCAGGCCGCGCGGGGCCGGCCCCGGCGCCATTGTGGCGGGAGCGGCGCCCGGTTCGCGAACTTCGCCGCCTACGCTCATTGGGCGCCTCCGGTGATCCGGATCCGCGGATCCACAACAACGTAGAGAATGTCGACTAGCAGATTGATCACGACGAACAGGAAGGCGATCAGGAGCAGGTATGCCGCCATGATCGGGATATCGACTTCCTGGACCGATTGCAGGAACAGCAGCCCCATGCCGGGCCACTGGAACACCGTTTCGGTGATGATCGCAAACGCGACGACTGATCCCAGTTGCAGGCCGGTGATCGTGATCACGGGAACCAGCGTGTTCTTTAGGGCGTGGCCGAAATGCACGGCCCGTCGCTTCAGTCCGCGGGCGCGCGCGAACTTGATGAAATCGGCGCGCAGCACCTCCATCATCTCCGAGCGCACAAGTCGCATGATCAGCGTCATCTGGAAGAGGCCGAGCGTGATCGCCGGCAGGATCAGCGCCTTCCAGCCCGACACCGTCAACAGGCCTGTGCTCCAGAAGCCGAGATCGACCACTTCACCGCGTCCGAAACTCGGCAGCACCTGCAGGTTTACGGCAAATATGAAAATCAGCAGGATGCCGATCAGGAAGGGCGGCAGCGAAATACCCACCAGCGAGACCGAAAGGAACACCTTGGAAAGCCACGAATCCCTGTGCAGTCCGGTATAGACGCCCATCGGGATGCCGACGAGCAGGGCGAACACGACCGACATCAGTGAGAGTTCCAGCGTCGCCGGCAGGCGATCGGCAAGCAATTCGGCAACCGGTCGCTTGAACTGGTAGGAAATGCCGAAATCCCCCTGCGCCACGCCGCCGATAAAGCGCAGGAATTGGGTGAGAACCGGATCGTTCAGGCCGAGCCGTTCGCGCAGCGCTTCGCGTTGTTCCGGTGTCGTTTCGATCCCGACCATCTGGTTGACCGGATCGCCGACGAAACGAAACATCAGGAACGCGATCAGCGCGACCACCACCATGACGATGACAGATTGCAGCAGCCGGCGGATGACGAAAGCGGTCATGGACGGGAAGATCCCAAACTATCGGGGCCCGGATCAGGTTCCGGGCCCCGCAAACCGGCATCCGGTCAGTTTTTCGTGACGTAGTACATCATGAACACGTTGTCGGCCCGCTGTGTAAGCTCGACACTCGACGACACGCCCCAGGCGAGGCCTTGCTGATGCAGCGGCACGTAGCCGACCTCGTCATGAATGATCGTGAAGGCTTCCGCGATCATGGCGTCGCGCTTGGTCGCGTCGTTTTCCGACAGCACCATTTTAGTCAGTTCGTCCACGCGGGCATTGCAATATCCGCCCAGGTTGAACGGGCTGCCGTCGCCGGCTTCGTTGCGGCAATTGATGAGGTTCGACAGCACGTTCCAGGAATCGAAGGATCCGGGAGTCCAACCCAGCAAATAGAACGACGTGTCGAACCCGCCGGATTGCAGGATCTTGGCGAAGTATTGTGCCTTCGGCTGGGCGTTCAGGTTCACCTTGATGCCGATCCGGGCGAGCATGGCGGCAACGGTCTGGCAGATCGCCTCGTCGTTGACGTAACGGTCGTTCGGACAATCCATTCCGACTTCAAATCCGTCCGCGTAGCCCGCTTCGGCAAGCAGCGCCTTGGCGGCATCCGGGTCGTAGGCATAGCGGGTGAATTCTTCGGCGCGCGAAAACAGGAACGGCGAGATCATGATGGCCGACGGTGTCGACAACCCGCGCATCACCTTTTTGCTGATCGCCTCGATGTCGATCGCCTGGTAGACGGCCTTGCGCACACGGGCATCCTTGAACGGATTCTTGCCCTTGACGCTGGAATACAGCAACTCGTCGCGCATCTGGTCCATGCCGAGGAAGATCGTGCGCAGTTCCGGACCGGTCATCGCCTGCGTCGTGGCATTGTCGTTGACGCGTTTGATGTCCTGCACGGGGATCGGATAGACCATGTCGAGCTCACCCGACAGCAGAGCCGCAACGCGTGTTGCGTCCTGGGCAACGGGCGTGAATTCCACGCTGGTCAGATTGTGCTTCGGGGTATCCCACCAGGCATCGTTTTTGGCCAAGACCGTCTTGACGCCGGTTTCGTGGCTCGTCACCTGGAACGGCCCGGTGCCGTTGGCATTGAGGCCCGCGTAATTCGGATTCTCGTCCGAGGCTGACGTCACCTTGCCTGCCGAATTGGCTTCAAGCCATTCCTTGTCCATGATGTACCAGGTATCCCACTCGTAATGCAGGATCGGATTGGGTCCCGGCAGGACGAAATCGACCGTGTAATCGTCAACCTTCTCGACCTTCACCTCCGGCGCGATCCGGGTCTTCAGGTCGGATTCTGCGGAGCGGACACGGTCGGCGGAAAACACGACGTCATCGGCGGTAAAATCGTTGCCGTTGTGAAACTTGACGCCCTGGCGCAGGTAGAAACGCCAGCGGGTCGGTTCGACGATTTCCCAGCGCTCTGCCAGTGCCGGCTGGATATCGAGATCCGGACCGCGCCGTGTCAGACCCTCATAGACGTTGCCAAGCGTTCCCAGCGTGAACGTCTCGTTGAGGCTGTAGGGATCGAGCAGTTTGAGCGTTCCCTGGAACGCGAACTTCAACGTTTTCGCCGACGCCGGCATGGCCGTAACCACGGTGAGCGCGAGCGCGGCAAGTGCCGCTGAACGAACCTTCATGAGATAAGGTCTCCCTTTTTTGTTTGTGCGCAGGACGGGTCCCGCCTGCCTTCCACGAAGCTTGCCACGAAGACCATTCGCCCGTCCACACATGCGACGGTTTCGCTCGCCGGTATCAACGCCAGGCAAGCGGTCAGCCGCAAAGCCTTTGGCGGCGTACGCGATCGATCCGTGTCTGAATGTGAGAAGCGAACGGGCAGAGGAAGCCGGCCGGAAACCGCATCGCGGTTTCGACGCTCTGGTCTCAGGCACCGAAACTGTCCCCCTTCCGTCACTCAACCGCCAGACGCCTTCGTTCCCCGGGCGCCTCGACCCAAGTTCCATATCAGCATTCCCGACGGCTGAGAACCGACAATCAGCGGTTGGACCCGCCGCCGGTCGGAGCGCTAGTGGCTGAGGTGGGCAATCAGGTCGCGTACGAAGGTTTCGCCTGTCGCGATCTGATCGATGGCGATGAACTCATCGGCCTGGTGAGCCTGATCGATCGAGCCCGGACCGCAGATCACGACGGAATAGCCGACTTCCTCGAACTGGCCGGCTTCGGTCGCATAGGCCACGCCGTTGATGGCGTTGTCGCCGGTCAGGCGGCGCGTCAGCGCCTCGGCCTCGCCGCCGGGTTTGCCGCCAAGCCCGGGCACGGCGTGCATGTCCTTGATGACAATGCCGGTCTCCGGCACGACCGCCTGCATGGCGGGCTCGACAGTCTCTCGGATGTGCTGTTCGAAGCGGTCGAGATAATCCTTCGGGTCTTCGCCGGTGACTGCCCGGATATCGCAGCTGAACCAGGCGTCCTGCGCGACGATGTTGCCGGCGGTGCCGCCGTGCACGATGCCGCAATGAAGAGTCGTGTAAGCCGGGTCGAAAACCGAATCCGCCGGCGCGCGCGCGGCGTTTTCCAGCATCATGTCATCGAGTTTGCTGATCAGCCGAGCGGCGATCGTCACCGCCGACACGCCTTGCGGGCACAGGCTCGAATGCACGGAATGGCCGCGCACATGCGTATCGAAACCCATTATGCCCTTTTGCTCGGTCACCACCTTGTAAAGCGTCGGCTCGCCGACGATGACCGCTCTTGGCATCGGCACGGTCTTCACCATTTCGGCGATCATGGCCGGCGCGCCGAGACAGCCGATTTCCTCGTCGCAGGACAGGGCGAAATGGATCGGGTGCTTAAGGTCGGCCGCCAGCATCTCCGGCAGGAGGGCGAGATTGATGGCGCTGAAACCCTTCATGTCGCAGGTGCCGCGTCCATAGAGTTTGTCGCCCTTTTGCGTGAGCGCGAACGGATCCGTCGACCAGTCCTGGCCGTCGACCGGCACGACATCGGTATGCCCGGAGAGCACGACACCGCCTTCCACGTTCGGCCCGACGCTCGCATACAGATTGCCCTTGCGACCGCCTTCGAACGGCACGATCGTGCTTTCCACCCCGTGCTCGGCAAGGTAGTCGCGCACGAAATGAATGATATCGAGGTTGGATTCCCGTGAAACGGTCGGAAAGCCGACCAGTTTTTCGAGCATGTCGCGGGAGGAATAGGTCGTGGCCATGGCGCAGGGCTCCGTTGTGCTAGAGCATTGTGTGATTAGCTTGATCCATTTGACCGGCATTTCGGGCCTTTTGGCTAGGCGCGGTCGCCGCCGTGGTCTGGTTGACCACAAGGTGATCGCAACGACGTCCAAAGGGCCCGAAAAGTCGGCCTCCGGTGAGCCATATCAGGCCGTCGGCAGCGTTAAACAGCTTGCCCGATGTCCCACATCGCGCTGCGCTGTTTGCCTCGCCGAACGACCTGATATGGCTCATCAAATGGGTCAAGCTAATCACACAATGCTCTAGCGGTTGTCACGCGATCCGCAGGCGGGATGCGTCGCGGCCGGTGTCTGGATCCGACGACAAGTCTTCCTCCAGGATCGACGGACTTTCAAGACTAAACACTTTCAACGGCGTCTCGCGACCCCGCACGCTGATGTGCCGCACCAGGGCCTCGTCCTCCGCCAGGCCCGCCGACCGCCAAACGTCGGAAGACACGACCAGCATGCCGCCCAGTTCCTTGGTGGCGGCTTCCAGCCGGCTCGCCGTGTTGACCGTATCGCCAAGCGCAGTCAGGCTTCCACGACTTCCGTGGCCGCCGGCAGCGCCAATGCGGCCGAGGATCGCCGGACCCGCGTGGATTCCGATGCCGATCCGTAACGGTTCGTCCAGATGATCGGTCAGTTCCCGGTTCAGAACCTGCAACTCCCGCTCCATGGCCATCGCGGCCTTCAGGGCGTGCCGGCATCCCTCTTTGCGGCCGACGCTGATCCCGAACAACGCCATGATGCCGTCGCCGATATATTTGTCGACATGCCCGCCGGCATCTTCGATCGCCGTGCTCATGCGTTCCAGGTACCGGTTGAGAAAGAACACGACATCGTAGGACAGGCGCTTCTCCGAAATGCCGGTGAAGTTGCGGATATCGACGAACATGACGGCGATCTGCTGTTCCACACCCCAATGATAGGCGTCGACCGCGTGTCCGGGCTTCAGATTGGCGTCGCGGATCGGCAGCAGCGGCCGCACATTCAGATCGGTGCGCGGGCGGATCTGGCAGGCAAGCCGCACGTCGTTGTCGGCGCCGACCCGGCGCAGCACGTCGCATTCGTGTTCGCTCGGCGGGTCGAGCCGGTCGGCCCCGTCGAGGACCCGCACCCGGCAGGTCGAGCAGCGCGCCCGACCGCCGCACACCGAGGTATGCGGAATGTCGTTGAGCCGGCTGATTTCGAGCAGGGTGGGGCCGGGTGCGGCGCGCACGACGACATTTCCGGGATATTCCACGCTGATCGTGCGCCGGATCCGATGATAGGCCAGACGGGCAAGCACAGCGAATACGGCCAAGCCGAGCATCACCAGGAAGGCCGTATTGATCCTATCGGTGAGCGGCGCTGCCCATTGCAATTGCTCGCGTGTGAAGCGTCCCTCCGCCTCGCCGGCGATGTGCAACCGGCGGGCGGCCTCAATCCAGCCCCACAAGGAAAGCAGCGGCACCGCAAGCGCCAGCCCGCCGAAGACGGGCACGAACCGATCGTACCAGTCACGGCCGGAAAGCCAGAAGTGAAAACCGATCATCGCATGCACCCAAACGAGCACCAGGAGCAGCGACTGGTTGAATGCGAGGCCCGGCCAAAGGATCGACAATTCGAATGTATAGGTATCGTCGAGACCGAATTGCGCGTTGAGCGCGCGTGTTCCGATGATATGCGGGATCAGCAGATAGGGGATGGCCAGCCCGAGCAGCAATTGCGCCCATTCCCACCAATGCATGCGCAGTGTGGCGCGGCGGGCGGTCTTTGCCAGTGCCAGAATGACATGCAGGATCAGCGCGGCATAGAGCAACAGATTGATCGGCGGAAACCGCCAGAAGCCGCGCCGCACATCCTGCGCCGCCTCCATCAGCTCGACGGAGACGATCCCGAGCGCATGATTGAGAAAGTGCGTCAGCGCAAAAGCGAACAGCACCAGTCCGGACCCGAGGCGCAGCGCCTGCCCCCAGTCGCCCGCCTTCGGTACGATCCATCGAAAACCTGTCGCCATCCCATCACCGGTGTCGGTGCGTCCGATTCGCCCCGTGTGATGTATACTATTCAAGACGTTGGATTTTGAGCCGATCGTCCGATTTATTTTGCCGCGCGACCGGTTGTTCCGTCAGGAATCGGGGGACCAGAGGCGAGACAGCGAAAACGCTTCCATGTCACGACACAGATCGATGAACGCACGGGCCGCATGCTCGATGGAGCGCGCGCCTTTTTCCGCACTGGCATTGGATGCGTCTCCGACGGTTCCGGCCACGTTGAGATCCTGTGCCTTCCATCCGAACTGACTGGGGCCGTGCGCACGCAGATATTTGAATTCCTGAAGAAAGTTCAGTTGCGTCGATTTGAAGTCCTCAGCCTTGTCCATCTGCACCAGGTCCGGCCGCGCGGCCAGCATGATGGAGGTCTCGACGTCGCCGCCGTGGATCCCGTAGGTCGATTCATGCGCCGGGAAGAGGCCGTCAGGCTGGCCGAACCGGGCCCAGGCCGTTGAGACGGCCAGCATGTCGTGTCGGACCCGGAGATCGCGCGCCACGATGTCCATGATTGGCACGTTGCCGCCATGCGACGTGATGATCAGCAGTTTTTTGACACCTGCGCGGTTGACGCTGTCGCCGATCTCGATCCAGGCCCGGGTGACCGTGTCCCACGAAAGGGTCAGCGTGCCAGGCGAGGAAATATGTTCATTCGACTTGCCGACCGGCTGGATCGGCAGGAAGGTGACGCCGAGGTCGTCCGGCAGGAGCTCCACGACCTTGGCAATGCACGCTTGGGCGATTGCCGTGTCGGTCGCCACCGGCAGGTGCGGCCCGTGCTGTTCGATGGCTGCAATCGGCAGGACCGCAATGCTGCGCTCGGGATCGAGCGACTGGAAATCGACGG
The DNA here is from genome assembly GCA_038745065.1 of Pseudomonadota bacterium. Lineage (GTDB taxonomy): Bacteria > Pseudomonadota > Alphaproteobacteria > Rhizobiales > JANQQB01 > JANQQB01. The sequence goes on from JBCDLT010000026.1 coordinate 77,312, forward strand.
TTGTCATGTCCTGCCAATAGGGTTTCGGGAGCATGGTCCTGCCTTGTCGTGCGTGGAGGAGAGCGCGGTCGGGACGGCTTATAGCGCCTGTGCCCATCGAAATGAAACCCTGGCAATCGGCACGGAAGACTCAGAGTGCCTCGAGAAAAGCCTTCGCAGCAGCCCCGTGTTCAACGCGCAACTGCCGGACATCGAGCGCGACCGGGCGCCGCTCCACGACACGCCATTCGCCGCCGACCATGACCCAGTCCGCCGCATGAGCGCCGCACAACACCAGCGCCGCCAGCGGATCGCCGGCCCCGGAAAAGCGAAGCTCATCCAGGCCATAAAGCGCCAGGTCGGCCTGTTTTCCGACCGCGATCGTGCCGATATCGGATCGCCCGAGGCAGGCGGCCGAGCCTTCGGTAGCCCAGCGCAGCGCGTCGAAATGCGTGATCTCCGCGGCGTTGTATGTCAGCCGATTGATCATCAGCGCATGGCGCACGCCTTCCATCAGGTTGGAATTGTCGTTCGACGCCGACCCGTCGACGCCGAGACCCACCGGCGCCCCGGCGCCTTCCAGTTCCCGCGTTCGGCACTGTCCGGACGCGAGCACCATGTTCGACGTAGGACAATGGCAGACGCCGACGCCGTGGGCGCCGAGCCGTTTCACTTCGTCGTCGTTGAAGTGAATGCCGTGTGCCAGCCAGGCCCGGGACGTCATCCAGCCCACCTCTTCCAGATAATCGACGGGCCGATAGCCGAAATGTTCGAGGCAATAGGCGTTTTCATCGAGGGTTTCGCCAAGATGGGTGTGCAATTGGCAGCCGAACCGGTCGGCAAGGTCTGCGGACTGCGTCATCAGCGACTTCGACACGGTGAACGGGGCGCACGGCGCAAGTGCGACCTGCAGGAAAGCGCCGTCTGACGGATCGTGATACGCGGCAAGCACCCGTTCGCAATTCGCAAGGATCGTATCCTCGTCCTGCACGATCGTCTCCGGCGGTAGGCCGCCGTCGGCGACGCCAAGGCTCATCGACCCGCGGGTCAGCGTCATGCGCATGCCGAGCCGTTGCGCCTCCTCGGCCTGGATGTCCATCGCGGCGTCGAGACCGTCGGGAAACAGATAATGGTGGTCGGACACCGTCGTGCAGCCCGACATCAGCAATTCCGTCAGCGCCAGCCTCGTCGCCAGCCGAAACGCGTCCGGCGTCACGTGCCGCGCCCAGATCGGATAGAGCGCCTGGAGCCAGGGAAACAATTCTTTGTTGATCGCTTCCGGGTGGGCTCGCGTCAGCGTCTGGAAGAAGTGATGATGGGTATTGATGAGCCCGGGCAGCACGACCAGCGCCGAAGCGTCGAACACCGCCCGGATCGGCGTTTCCGGTTCCTTGCCCGCAGCGACCAGTTCGACGATGCGCCCGTCGGCAACGACAAGGCCGCCATCGGCGCCGTCGGCGAGAATGGCAAGGGGGTTTTTGATCCAGAGCACGGCGGGGTCCAACGGTCTGTGGCGGGACGCGTACTATGGCACGGCTGATCAGTCAGGAAACAGGTCTCGTGCGAAAACCGGTTTTGCCCGGAGAGTTTCGGCAATTTCAGGCTCATTGTCTGGATTCATCCGCCCTCGACCTGAACCCGCGCATAGGGATGGCCGTAGACGCTGTAGGCCAGCCAGGTCGGTTCGCGCGCCTCTTTCGCCGCCAGGCGTGCGTCGCGGGTCGCTTCCGTCACGGTTTTTGCGGCTAACAGCGCATCGTAGAATACTTGTGCGAAGGTCAGGGCGGTGTCGTCGCCGACGGACCACAACGTGCTGATGAAAAGCCCGGCGCCGCGGTCGACGAAGGTTTCCGCCAGACCGCCGGTACCCGTCAGCGTCGTGCCGGTCGCGGCCGCCTGGCAGGCATTGACGAAGACGATCGGCATGGCGCCGTCGTCGCTTTTCAGGCGCGCCCGGTAGCGCACGTCGTTGATGCTGACACTGTCCGTGCTGAAACTGTTGTCCGGTCGCTTTTCTCCCGTCATCAGGAGAGCAGCTTTCCAGATGGCATCGGCGGTTGCCTGGCCATGGCAGGCAAAGTGCAACAGGTCGATGGATGACTCGCCACCCAGCGCGGCGACCACGTCCTGGCGCGTGGCCGGGATTGCGCTCGCCCCGAAACGGTCGACCAGAAGGTCCGCTTCGCGGGCCGCGCCGCGCAGCTTGAGCCGCGGATTGGCATAATCGGGAATGACGTACCGGGCATTGCCCGGCCGGACTTTCAGCGTCGCCGGCGGCCAGTAGAAATTGTCGACCCAGCGCACCAGCCCCAGTTCTCCGAGGAACCTGGACCCCGGCGCGATGCTGTGCGTATCGTCGATGATGTGCAGGATCTCCCAGGGGATCGACGGTTCCTGCGAGATGACTTCGATACTGCCGATCTGATCCTTGTACTTCCAGATCTCCTGTTTGATGACGTCGGGCACCAATTCGTCGTACATCATCGCGCCATAGGACTCGATCTCGCCGATGAACGACGCGAATTCGCTGGTGCTGCGCCCCCATTCTCCCTCGATACGCTCGTAGAAATCCGCGATGACGGCTTCCTTGGCCCGGCCGACTTCGCGCACTTCGTTGCGTTGGCCGAACGGCAGGTCGCGCGACTGCATGATGTAGCGCAGCCGCAACTGACCGGTGGCGGTGCTGTCCTCGATGATGCGCACTTCGACGCTGGCCTTTTCGGGCTGCGTCGAGATCGCGAGACCGCCGGCGCGCGCCTTGGCTCCCAGCGCGACAAAGCTCGGCTGCAGGACGAGCCGGGTGAGCCGGCGCGGCCCCTGGCGGGCATCGACATGGATCTCGGCAGGTCCGGCCTTGATGCCCCGGATCCGGAAATCGTAATGCTCCGGATGCCCGGCATCGGGAATTCGGACGTCGGTTTCTGCCTCCGAAACCACCTCGCAATTCGCCCGCGCATGCACTTCGAGCGTGATCGGCTGGTCGGTTCGGGCAACCCCGCTGCCCTCGGCCGCACCCGGTCCGGCGACGAGCCCGATCTCCTCGCGCGAGACCGTGACGGTCAATTCGACGTCTTGGCCGAGCGGCGCCGTCTCATCCATTTCCGCGCCGAAATGGCAGCGCACCTCTGTCTCCGCCGCCGGATCGCTGCCGGCGGAGGGCGGCGGCGCGGCTTCTTCTTCGTCACCTTCCTCGCCAAGCACACGCTCAGCCGGCGATTTGATGATATCGACATCTTCCGACAGGAGGTCCTCGAAATCCGAAGCCTCCGGGAACGGGTCTGAACGACGGGCCCCGATACCGGTCCCGCCGTCGCTCTCGGACGTCCGGGGCGCCGGCGTCGGATCGTCTCCCCGCCGCACGGGCGTGTCCAACCAATCGATTTCGGCGCCGCTTACATCGGGCATTACGTCGCGAAGCGACGGTGGTGGAGGCGACGGCAGGGACGGAGCGCTGGGAACCGCGCCGGTTCGAATTTCCTCGTTCAGCCACGCGCCAACGGTCCGAACCACATCTTCGTTCTCAAAGTAATTTGTGTGATAAATCAGTGCGTTTTCCGGCTTCATCGCCGTGTCGACAAGCCGGTCAGCCAACGGTCCGAACTGGGTCATGGCTTCGGTATCGACCACCAGGTCGTTGTGTTCCTGCATCAACTGGTCGACGCCGAAATCCGCAATGCTCTGCAAGGCGCGTACGGGAAACCCGGGAAGGCCGGTATCCGTCCCGCCGCCCGAGAACAATGTCGGTTCGAAATCCGAGCCAAGCGCGAAATAGCGCACATTCGGCAGTGGCAGGGCGGATTGCGGTCCGTTCAGACCGAGGACGAGCGGGCTGTTCGGCGCCATCGCCGCAATGCCCGGCACCATGCGGTCCTCGATCGTCGTGTCGACGACGGCCTGCACAAATCCGCCGAGCGTCTTGACGCTCTGTGTAACGATAGTACTGGCCGTGCCGGCGTCGAGCACCTCCAGTCCGCGGCCCGCGGCCACGGCCAGATTGGTGTAGAGATCGAGAAACGTCTTCCAGTTTTTCGGGTCGGCCAAAGCCGTCCCGCCATTCGTGCATCCGACAAAAACCGCCTTTCCCGCCACGACCGGCAGATCGCCGGACGGCAACAACCGTTCGATCAGAAGCCGGGCAACGAGACCACCGCGCGAAAAGGCAAGCACGTCGATCTCGGTTCCGGGCGGCGGCGCGAGGGTTTTCAGGGCGTCATAGACCGACGCCGCATTCTCTTCAGGCGTCTCGCCGAGCGTGCTGTGGTCGAAGCCGAACAGCCCGTCATAGCGCTGGCGTGCCGCCGTCAGGAAGTCCTTGCCCCATCGTGTCATGCCAAGCGCGCCGAAACTGCCGAGCGTGCTGGAAAAAGTTCCGTGGAGAACGAGCAGCAACCGGCCTTTTTGCATCGCCGGCAGCGTCACCGCACCCGACCGGTCGAAAGTCCAGGTGTCGGGATCGTCACTGTCGAGGCGGATCAGCCCGGGCACCACCTTGTCGTCGATCCGGTTGCGCGCAAAGTCGACGGCTTTGCCGGCAAGATATTTGACGACATAGACCCGCACCTTGTCGATCAGTTCACCGGCCAGCCAGTCGACGATAC
>JBCDLT010000027.1:0-81826 GCA_038745065.1 Pseudomonadota bacterium
CCGGACGCCCGCGTCCTGGCGCCAGACGGCAGGGTCGCTCAGATCGACCCGGTCCCGACCCGGGGCGGAGTAGCTCAGTTGGTTAGAGCAGCGGAATCATAATCCGCGTGTCGGGGGTTCAAGTCCCTCCTCCGCTACCAATTTTCTCAATTAAAACAGACTGTTATTTTCCTTGCGTCTACGCGCCGGCTCCCGCCGAAACCTGTGGGTAACATTCTGGGGTTCAGAGTGAGCATCTAACGTGCAGCAAATACATGGCGCTTTCAAATGGATTGGGACCGTTGCTCACGGCCCAGAGCAGACAATTGAAGGTGACATCGTCTTCGCTATTGTGGACGCGAGAGCAGTCATTCGTCGCGCTAACGAAGATGGTTTCGTTGCGGCGAAGATGGTGAAACACCAGCGCCGAATGGCGCGGGTTGTGTCTTGACGCACTGCCTGCACAGCGCCTGAGACATAAAGACAACAAACATCGGGACGCTCAGATAACGACAGCAGACGCGGTGTGCGCTAATCCTTCCAAGGAAAGTATTAGGCGCTTCGCGGCAATCCGAATTGCGTCTTTTGTGAGCAATAAACAGTCTGATGTTGGATTTGTTTCATGATTAGGAGCGTAATATGATCTCGAAACAAGTAGGAAGAGTGATTGGCGCCGCAGTTATGGCGACTACCTTGGCGCTCCCAATGGCGGCCAGTGCCACAGTCGTCGATGTCACTCTGTCGGCTTCAGGAGTTTTTGGCAGCGTTAACCCGATCTCATTTTCAATCAGCGGCGGCTTTACTTTTGACAGCGACGTGACTGGCGCAACGAACGATCTGTCACAGGTCGGCATCCTCGATCCAGGTATCTCCAACTTTGCGTTTTTCTTTAGTGGATTTGGCGACACGATGTTTACGGATCCGACCTCCGTTACCAGCGGAGTTCAGGGGTCGTTCGATCTCTCTTCCGAGGGGTCCTTTTCCAACATTGCAAACACACCTATCTGCATTCAAGAAGCAGGAGGTAACGGTGATTGCGGTGGTCGCTCAAATCCTGCAGCAATCTTAGCGTTTGGAATTGGAGCAGGCGAACTGCTCTACTCGCCGGGCTCTGTTCGTGCACGCTTCAGGCCGGACACCACAGAATATACTGTCACATACCGCGACGTGGCGGCGATCCCGCTTCCTGCCAGCGGGCTGCTCCTGCTGAGCGTTCTCGCAGGTATTGGCCTAATCCGGCGCCGCAGCCACACCTAACGAGCGTGGTACGCCCCATCCACGAATCCCCAAGGGTTTCGACGTCCCCGACTCCATTGTTCGGGAGCTACATTCAGTTGGCCGCTGATGCAGCGAAAATTGTGCGATTGGCAACTGCGATGCGGCAACTGTAGACACTACGGCCGCGTCGCTAGACCGATCACGTTTTTGGCAGTTGGCCTTTCTTGCTCATCCAGTCAAACACGGGGTGCCAGGCGCCACCATTATCGCCGACGAGAAACGCTCCGTCGCCCATTATGCAGTCTTTGGGAGTCAACCCAAATCGCTGACGGAAGCGTCGGTTGAACAAGCTCTGATCCTGGAACCCCCATCGCTCCGCCGCGCGCCTCACGGCGCCACGTTCTGCGCTACTTCCCAATAGATCGGCAAACGCGGCCTGTAGCCGCCGCTCGGCTACGTATCGTGCAATCCCTCCTTCATCCTTGAACATTCGATAAAGCGACGATCGCGACATCCCAAGTCGCGAAGCCAGATAACCGGGCTTCAACACCGGGTTGGTAAGATTCTTGTCTATCAGGGACTTAAGAACCGCTTCGCGGCTGTCCGGCTGTAGCTCATGCTGAGGGTCAGCTTCGTTCATGAACAAAACGCGCACGAGCCCCAAGAACGCCGCCGAGAAAGGGGCGATTTCTCCGGGCGGGTCGAAGCGCCTCAGCTTGTTCAAAAACAAGGTTGCGGCGGTCAACAATAGGTGGCCGCGCTCACTCCGGACTTCATGGCTGTAATATGCCAGGTGCTTGGAGGGATCGAATCCAATCTTTTTATGCGGGATCAATATACCGGCTCCGCGAACATCATTCACCACACAGCGATAGCGGCGCGACATGTCGATCAACGTGACGTTCCGGGACGTCTGTTGTGAGTAAGTCTCTTCAACCAGACCATGTTTGCTACCGCTTTCCACTATCTCAAAAAGCACGTAGTCATTGTCGTAAGCTCGTAGCTCTCGAGGATTGTGGTCCAGTCGGAACCCGGGGAGGTGAACAAATGTGACCACAAGGTCATGGGAAGTGCGAAAATCCAAAGCGCCGTGACTCGAAAGACCGGGAATTTGGATCGGCTCGGCCTTGTATGCCCAACGGCCAAGCTCGATCATCTCGTCAATCTCGTATGTCTTCATCGAGCCTCACGCTGAAGGACCAACATGAATGTCGTGCACGCGAGCTGTCTCCTGTTTCGCCACCCGCCGCTTCGACGCAACGATGACGGCTCTCTTCACTCCACACGCGTCTCCGTTCTCGACTTTTACACCGTACCACCTGAGGCACTCTGGCATGCCAATTCGCGTCTTAAGTAGAAATACAAATTTGCAGCATATGACCAGTGAATTTCGACGTAATTGTTATATCATATATGGATTGGTAGTGAAGCTCATTTCGACGAATTGCTCTCCGCGCAGTGTTTCTGAAACAGCAGTGATATGCGGCAGCGAGGTCTACTTCGCGGGAGGGAATGGTTGCCCTTATTAATGGAGTCCTGAGGCCGGCGGACGAACAATGCACGTCCGTCACGCCAAACACGAACATCGATTTATGGCCTCGTTTGAACTGCATTTGAAACTGCAGCGAACGCCTGCTTTCCGCATACGTTTAGGGTTCCGCGTGTCGCGCTGAAAGTCCTGGTTGGGCTCGATGCAGTCTTAGCGGTATCGGCGATTTCTGACCTATAATTGGCCGCCTGAATGTCTCGAGCGGTGCGGCGTGGGGGGATGATTCGGAAGAACCGTTATGTCCGGTTCAAACCTGCCGACGGTAATCCCGTCAAAAAAGGTTTGGAGCCACGGCCGCATCGTCGGTCAGAATCAACAGCTGCTTCCCATGCACGTTTGGGCTTTCGGCGTTCAGCTTGAGTTGGCGGGAGCCACGCGCAACCTTGCCCTTTTCAACATGGCGGTCGATAGCAAGTTCAGAGGCTGCGATCTCGTCCGCCTGAAGGTGGCAGACGTCTACGCTGCCGGTACGGTCAAAGAGCGTGCATCGATCCTACAAAGCTAAGTTGCCGTCGCGCTCGGCCGCCCTCCCCACGGCACACAATGCGACCGCAGCCCAGGTCTTTGCCCGCAAACGCTGGCGCACGACCCAAGAAAATCGAAGGACCTGACCAAACCAAGATTTCTTTGAACCGTCTTTCATCGTGGGACGACCAATGGGCACCTCGGCAGCATGAGACGCGCTGGACTTGGTCAGTAAGGGGTCGATGAGGACCCTTTTTGCAGCAACCCATTGAGAAAGAACCCATGCCACACTTTAACCTTTTCAACCTGATCTTCGGCAACGGCACGATCCACGGCACGAACAAGAACGACATTATCGTCGGTTCGTTCGGCGACGACCACATTATCGCCAAGGATGGCGATGACATCGTTCTCGGCCTGTCCGGCGATGACAAGATCGACGGCGGCCTCGGCAATGACATGATTTTCGGCGGCTTCGGCGATGACATCGTCCAAGGCGGCGACGGCGAGGACGCGGTTTACGGCGGGTCCGGAGATGACATCGTTGTCGGCAACAAGGGCAATGATGCCATGTTCGGCGGGCATGGGGACGACCAGCTGGTCTGGAACAATGGCGACGGGTCGGACCTGATCGACGGCGGCACGGGCTATGACGTGCAGCGCGTCAATTTCGACACCGATCTGGTCAACACTGACCTGCAAAACGACGATGTCGCCGAGTTCTCGGTCACCACCGAAGGCATTCAGTTTGCCCGTGTTGAGCTTAACGGCCAAACCGAGCGCGGCCTCTTCCAGCTCGACATCCGCAACACCGAAGTTCAGGAGACCAACTTTGGCGGCGGGGATGACACAGCGGTCATCACCGGCGACGTGCTGAACGCAATCAAGCTTGACCTCGATGGTGGTGATGGCGACGACACGCTGGACCTGTCGCAAGCGGCAGAGGCAGTCAAGGTGAACCTGGCCAAGGGCAAGCTGAACGATTCGACCGCTGAAAACTTCGAAAACGTTGTGGGCACCGATTTCGACGACAAGATCGTCGGCGATCGCGACGACAATGTCCTGTCAGGCGGCGACGGCGAAGATCGGATTGTCGGTCGCGGCGGCAATGACACCATCGCGGGCAACAAGGGCGACGATGTGATGCTGGGCGGACGCGGTGATGATCTGCTGGTCTGGAACAATGGTGACGGATCGGACCTGATCAACGGCGGCAAGGGGTATGACGTCCAGCAGGTGAATTTTGACACCGATCTGGTCAACACCGACCTGCAAAACGACGATGTCGCCGAGTTTTCCGTGACCGACAAGGGCATCGAGTTCGCGCGGGTCGAACTGAACGGTCAGACAGAACGCGGCCTTTTCCAGCTCGATATTCGCAAGACCGAAGTGCAGGAAACGAACTTTGGCGGTGGCGATGACAAAGCCATTATCAACAGCGGCGTCCTGGAACAAATCAGGCTCGACCTCGATGGCGGCGACGGCGTGGACACGCTTGATTTCAGCCAAGCATCGGAACCGATCAGCGTGGACCTCGCGACAGGTTCCATCGAGATCGACAATGGGGCTGGTCAGGACGCTTCCGCGGTCAACTTCGAGAATGTCACCGGGACAGACGGCGACGATGTCATCGCCGGCAACGACCAGGACAACGTCATTAGCGGCGGTTCGGGCAACAATGTGCTGTCAGGCGGTGCTGGCGCAGACACGTTCGTGTTCTTCAGCAACGATGTCGGGGTCACCACCATCCTTGACTTCGAGGTCGGAGTCGATCGGCTCGAGTTCGTCGACTCCAACCCCGCGGCGCGCAGTGCGACCCCGATGCCCAGCATGTCTCAGGTCGGCGATGACGTGGAGATGACCTTCAACGACACCGTGATCACGTTCGAGAACACTCTCGTCTCAGACTTCGGTGTCGATGATTTTCTGATCTGATGACGCGACGTGCCTTTGATCTGTGTCGGCGGTCGCATCCTACTCCGTTTGGTCGGAACCGGCCGCCGATGCAGATGTCAGAAGACAAGGCAAAAGCGGATACGGCGACTGACCGGATTTCAATACAAGAATTGGCGATGGGCGAAATGCCGATCTCCAAGGTCCGACGAGGCAAACGACGGCGAGCGCCCAAGGCAAGTCCGAATTGCGGTGTCCTGGGACGCTAGAGCAATGTCGAAACCGTCTCAGCAACGGGCGGGTCCCGCGAGCAGGCCTGCTCCAAAGGTGGGGTCGGGACCTGGGGGGCCCAGGTCCCTTGCAGCGCTTGTCAAGCGGGTGCGGATGCCGGCCGTTAGAGATCGCGCGAGGATCGGGTCGGCGGCGATCGCGGCGGTTACGAAGGGGACTGCCATGGAGGTGCCGGTGACAAACCGCCTTTGGTTGCCGCCAGGCAACAAGATATCCACACCGGGTGCCGCGATGTCCACATGGGGACCCCGCACGGCGTTGCGGTAAATGTCGCCCTCTGCGTCCACTGCGGTCACGGCGATCACATTGTCGAGGGCCGCAGGGTAGCGCGGGTTTGCTGAGGCACCATCATTGCCAACCGAGGCGACCAGCGTCATGCCGAGGTTAGCAGCGTGATCGATTCCGCGATCAAGCAGCTTGTTGTAGGGACCGCTCAGGCTGATGTTGACGACGGACACGCCCTGCGTGGCAAGCCAGTCAAGCGCCTTCAGGATATCGTCGACGCCTGCCTCTTCGATTCCGCGTGCGCTGCGCCCAACCACCGCGGCGCTAAAGAGTTCAACGTCTTGCAAGCGGAGGGGGTCGACAAGAAGCGAAGCCACATCGGTGCCATGCCGATCTGGGCGGCCGGCGGCACGCACGAAGCTTTCAGCCACAATCTCGGCACCGGTTGCCCGCAGGGTGTCCGCATCAATTCCGGTATCGATCATCCCGATCTTTACCCGGGCCCGGCAACCGTTTTGCGGCCAATTCAGCATGCTGTTTGCATAATCGAACCGGCTCAGGCCCGTTTCGATCGTTTGGCTGACCTGATAGGCATGATTGACTCCGGCGGTCGAAAGCGGCTCGATCCGTTCCAACACCTCGATGGCACCCGCCCCGTCCAGCGGTTGGGGAAACTCGAACCGAAGGAGTCGGAGGTTCAGACCGGCCAGCGGCGCTTCTTCGCGAAATACAAAGTCCTCTGCCTCCGCCCCGGCGCGTAACCGCTCCGCTGTGCGCGTGTTCGGCACAAGCGCCACGATTTCGCGGGAATCAACAGTTTGTGCCCGGTCCTCCGCAGAAGGTGGCTGACTTGGTGGGTTCAGCTCAAACGAGGCGCAAGAAGCCAAGAAGACACCCCCCACGAAAACCATGTGAAGTCGTTTGATGCTCCTGGGCAGGAGCCGTCTCGAAACAAGCGGTGCCATCGTCGAGGCCTCTTATAGATGGGGTTCGGTCGCTGAACGTCAGGCTGCGCCTAGAGCATTGTGTGAAGAGCGCGGCGGCTTTGAGACCACCGCTTCGTCCTGCGGCATCGGCAACCTATTGCACCGGGACAGAGCTTGGGCTTCACTTCCGTTTCACCCACCCGCTCGCCAGACCAAATTCAGTGCTGTGACATCAACAGATGAAGACCATGCCCTGATCATCCGTGTCTCAACGGGGGATAAAGAGGCAATGCGCCGTCTGTATGAACGGTACCATGATGCGCTTTTCGGCTTTATCCGCACACGCTCCGGTGACTCGTCGCTGTCCGCAGATGTGGTCCAGGACGCGATGCTGGAGGTCTGGCGATCCGCGGGCAAATTCCAGGGGACGTCCTCCGTCAAGACGTGGGTCTTCGCGATCGCCCGCAATAAGCTGGTCGACCGCACGCGCCGCGCCTCCCGGGTCTCGTACACCGACGAAGTGCCCGACACAGTCGATGACGCCCCAAACCCAGAGGCCGTCTTGGCCGGTGTCCAAGAGGCGGGCCGTGTCCGAGCCTGTCTGGACACGTTGAAAGAAGCACAGCGGGCGATCATTCGTTTGGCCTTCTTCGATGGGCTAAGCTACGGCGAAATATCAGAACTCGAGGGCATCCCGAAGGGCACGGTGAAGACGCGGGTGATGCACGCAAAGCAGGCATTGCTTCGCTGTCTAGAGCGGTCTGCATGAATTCTGAGCCACTTTGACCGGATTTTCGGTCGGGCTGACAAGGCGCGCGCCGTGCCGCGGTCTGCCTGACCGCAAGCGGTGCGCAACGCAGTCAGGACGGTCGAAAATCCGGCCTGCGGTGGCTCAGAATTCATGCAAACCGCTCCAGGCATCGTTAGGGCTGGCTCACAAGGTCGACCACATCGGTCCGCTCGATCAGGGTGGCAAGGGCGGTATCGCGGGCAGCTGCATCGCCAAATTGCAAGGTCAGAAGGCCCGTCGCACTGGGGCCATCGATGATGGTTGCGTCAAGCTCGCGCAGAAGCGCTATGATCTGGTCGACCCGCGCACCCTGACGGAAGGCGATCTGCAAAGTAGGAGCCTCGGTGGTCACACTGGCGGGCGTGAAACCAACATAGTCGCCACCGGTCCGAACAGAATAGCTGAGCAGTTGTACGCCGATCACCGCGATCGCGGCCACGGCTGCGACCTGCCGCAAAGTGAACCGTCGGTTGTCGTTGGCGGGCACGCGGGTGCGATCGGCCTCGATGGCGGCGGAGAGTTGTTCCCAGCCCCGGGCGCGCTCCGCCTCGCTGGGGCTTCCAACCGCCATCTCCGCCTGAACAGCCTCTATCGCAGCCAGTTCGGCCCGCAGCGCCGGGTTCGTTTCAAGCAAGGATTCGACTTCTGCCCGACCCGCTTTGTCCAGCCGATCGTGTACATAGTCTAACAGCTGCTCAGTTCGATCCTGCATCGCGTAGCCGTACTTGTTTCTCGCGGTTTGTATCTTTGTCGATTGCAGCGACCGGTTAGTTCAAAAACAGTATGGAATCATTTTCGAGGCCTGGGGAGGCGAAAGTTTGAACCCGCAGACACTGTCGACTGGCGCGCTCGCGCGCTCAGCCCGACAGACGTCGGACATCCGCTCGCCTTCCAAAAGGCGGGCAATGAAGCGAAGGGAACGACAGCGGCGAGAAGCCCTCACGCTCCGCACCCTTACAAAGTTGTATACTTGCGAACAGGCTGGCGTGAGGACGGCGGCATACTTTGTCTCCAGTTGACTGCTGGAGCCATCAATGTCCAAGAGATCCATCCTCCTCGCTGCCGCCTTTGCCCTTGCCCTTGCCCAGATTGCGTTTGTCGCGCCTTTTGTGCCGCTGGCCAACGTCCTGCCGGCGGGCCTTGGCGCGCTGTCCATGTCGTCCATGGCACTTTCGTTGATCCTGGCCGCACGCTGGCGGTTGGTGGATCGGCTGATGGGCGGGCCGGACAAGTCCTATGTCGCACACCGTTGGCTTGGTTTCTTTGCGCTCGCAGGTGCGCTCGGGCACTGGGCACTCGCCTCTTCGGTTAGCGCAGGTGCGCTGCCGGTGCTTGCGGAAAGCGGAGAAGACGTCGGCAACGTCGCTGCGTTCGGTTTGCTTATACTGAGTGCGGCAGCCCTGGTCCGAGCGATCCCCTACCACCTTTGGAAGGCCAGCCACATGCTCATGGGCCCGATCTTCCTCTTGGCGGCGTATCACACGTTCTTCGTTGCAAGCCCCTTGGCAATCGGTGCCGCACCGTGGACGCTCATGGCAATCGTCTCGATTGTGGGGTTGGTGGCCTGGATTCAGACCCTGGCTCGCAAGCGCACGCCTACCCGGCTTGTGACCGTCGAACGCGCCGTCGCGTTTGACGGCGGTGTCGACGTGACCCTGCGCGCGGATAAGCCCTTGCCGCCCTTTCATCCCGGACAGTTTGCCACGCTGGCGCACAACCGCGCCCGCGCCGAAGCGCATCCCTTTACGATTGCCGGAGGAGACGACACCTCCCGGCGCTTCGTCATCCGGGCCGCAGGCGACTGGACGCATGATTTTGTCCAGCGCGTGGCGAAAGGCGATAAGCTGCGGCTGGGTCGCGGTGTCGGACGATTCCTGCCGCAACGTGGAGCCGAACGAACGGAACAGCTATGGGTCGCAGGCGGCGTCGGCATCACACCGTTCCTGGCATCTCTCGAACACATGCAGCCCGACAGCGCTGCGAGGATCACGCTGATTTATTGCATCCGGTCACGGACAAGCGCCGGCGCCATCGAAGACGTTGAGCGCCATGCCGGGCGATTGCCCCAGCTTGATCTGATTGTGCTTCATGACTTGAGCGGAGACCGCCTCACAAAGGGCCGTTTGGCCGACATCGTCCGAACCATGGCAGCCGACACGCAGGTCTATCTGTGTGGCCCGGAAGGATTGAAGACACTCGTGACTGCCGTTTGGGAGGTCGCCGGCATGAGCGGACATATCCACACCGAGCGCTTCGACTTCCGGGGGGCATACGGCATCACCGATCTGATCTATATCGGACAACCGGTGCTGAATACTGCCCAGCGATGGATTGCCGGAAGGAAGGACCTGTTCTATGCGACTGCTGGTTCTTGAAGACGACGCAAAGCTTGGCCCATGGATGGAGAACGGACTGAAAGAAGCCGGTCACATCGTCGATCTGTTCACCGATGGCAAGCAGGCGTTGATCGCCGCCATGGAGCAGGAATACGATGTTCTTGTGCTTGACCGCATGGTCCCCGGCCTTGATGGATTGTCCGTTCTGAAGTCGTTGCGTCAGGCGAAGATCAATGCGCCCGCCATCTTCGTGACGGCACAAGGCGAGGTGGACGATCGCGTCGAAGGACTTCTCGCAGGCGGCGACGATTATCTGACCAAGCCATTCGCATTCAGCGAGCTCGCGGCGCGCATTGAGGTCATCACGCGACGGCAATCGGGTGGCGAAGAGCCGTCGTCCAAGCTCACCGAAGGCGACATAACCATCGATGCGCACAAACGGACCTGCGTCCGGCAAGGACAAAGCATCGATCTGAACCCCAAGGAGTTTCTGCTGCTTGAGGTGTTCATGCGCTCAAAGGGGCGGGTACAGACCCGGACGATGCTGCTTGAGAAGGTGTGGGATATCAACTTCGATCCCACGACAAGTGTGGTCGAGACCCACATCAGCAGGTTGCGCGGCAAGATCGAGAAGCCATTCGGTGACACCTTGATCCGAACCATTCGCGGGGCGGGATATGTTTTTCGCCCGCGCTAGGCGTGCGCTGCGGCTTTCGGCGGTCCGGCACACTTTATGGCTGCTCGCCGTGTTCCTGCTTATCACGAGTGTCGCCTGGGGCGGCACCTACTGGCTCGTCCAACGCGAGATGCTGCGCACGGTCGACGAGCGCTTGGACATGCGCATGCAGGCGGCAGCGGCCGCTCTCGCGCAAGGCCAGGACCTTCCTGAGCCTGCTGCGGGGCAGACTGCAGAACTGACCGACGGCGCACTCGTCGATGGCTTCAGAACCATCGACACCCAATCGCCACGCAGCATCGAGTATCGTTATCTGGTCAGGACGACCCCACAGGGCCAGATCCGCTTGGGCGAGAACACCGAGCGGCAGGAGGAACTCCGCGATATTCTCGCAGGCGGGATGCAGCTCACCTTTATCGGCACATTGATGGCCACCGCGCTGGCTGGACTGTGGCTGGCGCGGCGGGGCCAGGCCCGGCTTGGAGCCATCAATGCCGGATTGGCCAAGATCGCACAGGGGCAGCTCAATACGCGGATCAAGCTGGCGGGTCGTGAAGACGATCTCACACTTCTGGCGAACCGGATCGATGCAACCGCCGAGCGCCTCGAAGACGCGATGACGCAAATGCGGGTTCAGTCATCCAATATCGCCCATGATCTGCGTACCCCTTTGGCACGTCTCCGCGCCCGGATAGAAACGAGCCTGATTGCGCTCGCCGAACAGAAACGAGCAGTCAGCGAGGACGATCTCGGCGAGGCGCTTGAGCAGATCGATCAGATCACGGCAACGTTTGACGCGCTGCTTCGCCTGGCAAGGATTGAGAGTGGGGCAGGCCGCGAAGCATTCGGACCGGTCGAGTTGTCGGCATTGGTCAAAGGCTTGGGAGAGACCCTCGGCCCTGTCGTTGAAAGCGGTGGCCGCGGGTTGCAGGTCGAGATCACTGATGCTGCGAGCATCAAGGGCGATTCAGACATGCTCTTTCAGCTGTTCGCCAACCTGGTCCAGAATGCGCTGCGTCACGGCGCGGGCGGACAGACCATTACGGTGCGTGTGCACGGCCCAAACATCTCGGTGAGTGATGAAGGACCCGGGATCCCTTTCGCTGAACGGGAAAAGGTTCTTCAGCCGCTCTATCAGCAGGAAACCACCCGTCAGGGAGAAGGCTTTGGCCTGGGCCTTTCGCTCGTGCGCGCCATTGCCGATCTCCATGACGCGACGCTTTCGCTTTCCGATGGACCGAACGGGCGCGGGCTCACGGTTTCCCTGCGATTTCCGGAATATACAAAACTGTAAACTTGGCGCGAAGGTGCGGCAAACTTCGGTCATTACCTTCAAGCTGTCGGGCGGGCAAAAGCTCTCCCCTTCAGCCTTGGAGCGTGAAATGATCACCACTACGAAGCCCCTCGCCCTCGCCCTGGCGCTGGGTTTTTTCGCAGCGCCCGCCCATGCGAGCGAGACAAATGCTGCGGCCTTCCTTTCGGTCGAAGAAGCGATCGCGATCGCCCTGGAGGCGCAACCCGGGACGATCGGCGAAGCAGAGCTTGATCAGTTTGGGGGCAGGCCGGCCTACGACATCGAAGTCGTCAACGAGGCCGGCCAGGAGATCGAATTCAAGGTTGATGCCGAAACCGGTGAAATCCTCAACAAATGGATCGACGACGACCCGACGGATGACCCCGTTTCGACCGCGGCGGCCGACCATGATGATGTCGGCACCGAGTTGGAAATCGTCGCGGCATCGCCTGATTTTGCCATGAACGGCGTCACCGTAACCAAAGGCGGGCGGGTTTTTGTCAGCCTACCGCAATGGACCGCGAGCAAGTCTCCATCGGTCGCGGAAATCCTGAAGGACGGTTCCATCCGCCCCTATCCGGGCAATTCATGGAATGAATTTGATCTGGCAGAGCCAATGGACCGGTTCATGAATGTGAATGCCGTGCATTCCGACGGCGCCGGCTCGCTGTGGGTGGTGGACTATGCCGGACCGGATTTCGGCCCCTCCATCGACGGGGCGCAGAAGCTGGTCCGGATCGACCTCGGCACCAATGAAGTCGCGCGCGTCTACAGGTTTGACGACGATGTCCTGCCGGAAAGCGCGCGCCTGAATGATGTGCGCGTGGATGCGCAACGGGGCACCGCGTATATCTCGGAGTTCGGGGTCGGCGCCATTATCGTTGTCGATCTTGAAAGCGGCGCCGCGTTCAGGGCGTTGGACCGGCACTATTCCACCCGCGCGCACCCGGATGTGATGACGACATTTCTGGGCAAACCGTTCCGCACGGACTTCCTTCAGGTCAACGACATTGAGCTGAGCGCGGATGGCGAGACCCTTTATTTCCAGCCGACCGGCGGTCCGATCCTATGGAAAATCGAGACCAGGCACCTTGCTGAACCGGCGGAAAATGCCGCGCTGGAACAGCACATAAAGGTCGCCGGGAAATCCATGACCATCGGCGGCATGACCCGGAACGACGACGGTCTGCTTTATCTGGGAAGTGTGCAGGACAACGCCGTCTGGACCATGGACCCGGACACTGGAGACAAGAAGCGACTGGTTCAGGACGACCGGCTGCTTTGGCCCGATGCCATGAGTGTCGGCGCTGACGGTTATCTCTACATCCCGGCACCGCAACTGCGTTTGTTGCCGAAGCTGAACGACGGCGCGGATCTGACGCGCGGCGACTTCGCCGTGTACCGCGTGAAGCTGGCTGAGACCGATCGGTAGAAGCCGCGCCTCGATGATTCGACATACCATCCGAAAAAAGGAAACCGATATGAAAATAGCCGTGAAGTCTTTCTGCATCGCGACAATCATGCTGGCGGGCGCCGCCAAAGCCGAGCCGCACGTGGAAATGAGCATTCCGCTCGACTGGGCCCTGACCGCCGCCACCGCCGCAGAGGAGGCCTGCCAGGATATGGGCTTTGCGGTAACGGTGACCGTCGTCGATCAACGGGCGCAGCCCCGCGTTCAGATAATGAAAGAGGGCGCGTTCCCGCACACGATACATACCAGCAGCCGCAAGGCCATGACCGCCGCGTCGCGCCGCGAGGCAACGGCGGTGATCGAAGCGGAGAACGAGCATGAGCCGACGCTCGGTGCCGTCTTCAACGAGATTGGTCTGATCACTTTGTCGGGTGGCGTTCCGATCCTGTACGACGGCGCAGTCATCGGTGGCATCGGCATCGCCGGATCTCCCGGCGAGGATGAGAACGGCAAAGAGTTCGACGACATCTGCGCCGAAGCCGGAATTGCCGCGATTGCCGACAAGTTGGAGTAACAAGTCCACATCACCGCTACCGGCTATGCCCGTGGTGACGTGGCGATCGACCGTCCCGACTTCTAGAAAGTCGGCAATGGCATGGGTCCGCATCGGCGCCACAATATTGATCGTAATCCGGCTGGCCTCGCTTTGGCTTGAAGAGTCGAAGGGAGGCCCCCTTTCAATAGACCAGCGCCGGGCGGAGATGATCCACGTTGATGAGGGCCGGTTGGAAGCCCTGGTGAAGGCCGATCTCCGCGCAGCAACCAAAACGCCGGACATCGATCCGTCACACTCTCGAGCGAGAGAATTGCGGCAGGATGGGGCGGTTCATCATCACATAGGCAGAACGGACGCCCGGAGATGGCTCTGAGCGGACACTGCAAATACCTTGCATCAAACGCACGGCGCGGCTTGTGCCGATCGTGAAACTTCGGCTTGCGTCGCGCCGAAACTGATTGTTACATGGTTACAGACGGTGCCCTTCGACAGGGCGCAAAGGGAACGCGGTGCGGTAGACCCAATCAGGGGACCAAATCCGCGGCTGTACCCGCAACTGTAGGCGGTTAGTGACTGTTGCAAGACACCACTGGGCCAATTGGCCTGGGAAGGTGCAGCAGGCGCGACGATCCGCGAGCCAGGAAACCTGCCGTCATTTGCTTCAACCGTTCACCGGGCGGGATCACCCGGGGGAGGAGACGATGGCGCGGGCAAGCCGCGACGCAATCGATATTGGGTCGAACCCGGACGGCGCTGTCCAGCAGCGCCCTATCCGCTCCATTTGCCTGCGCTGCCGGGATGATCGCGAGACGATCAGCGCGGACATACGCGGAGGCGCGCGTCTCGCCCAGGCTGTGCTGCAGTCAGGCATTAAAGAAGCCGCGTTGGACGTTCGTGGCGTGCATTGCCTAAGCCAGTGCAAGCGGCCTTGCACAGTGGCGATCTCCGGCCCGGACCGCTTCACCTATCTCTTCGGCGACCTCGATCCGACTTGCCATGCGCAGGACGTCGTGGATCTCGCCGCCCTCTATGTCCGCAGCCCGAATGGCTTTATGGCGCGCAATGACCGCCCGCAAGCCATGCGCGCCGGCGTGCTCGGCCGAGTGCCGCCCCTCGGCTGGTCCGGCGCAGCCGTCGAGACCGTTACACTCACTCCTCCAACTCTCAAGGAACCCCGCTCATGAAAATGCGTGCCTTAGGCCTTGCATTTGCAGCCCTTCTTGCGGTCACGATCGGTGCCGGATCCGTGGCGGCCGACGATGCCACCGTCCGCATTGCCGTACCCTTTGGCTTCGACGACCCCAATCCCGACCCGGCCATCGGCTGGAACGGCTGGCGCACAAGCGACAGCGGCGTTACCGAGACGCTGTTCTGGCTCGACGCGGAGGGCGCGCTGTCGCCCCGGTTGGCGGAAAGCGCCAAGTCTCTGTCTCCGACCGAGTGGGAAATCCGTCTGCGCGAAGGGATCACTTTCCACGACGGGGCAACACTGGACGCCGAGGCGGTGCGGTTTTCGCTGATGCGCGTCGTCTCGCCTGAAAGCGACGTGTACAATGAGCGCATCGCCTCGCTCATCGGCATCGCCGACGTGACCGTGGTCGATCCGAGGACGGTGCGTGTCAAAACCAAGGTCCCCAACGCGGCCTTCCTGAACGACCTCGTCGACCCCGGCCTTTCGATCCTGTCGCCCGCCAGCAACGCCAAGCGTTTTTTCGGCACCGGTCCGTTCGTCCTCGACGAGATCGTCGCCGGCGAAAAGATCGTAACGAAGCGCTTTGAAAACTATTGGGGCGGCGCTGCGGCAGCTCCGCGGATCGAATTGCTCACGGTGAAAGACCCCGCGACCGTCATGCTGGCGCTTGAGTCCGGCGACATCGACATTGCCGCCAATTTCCCCGACAGCGATCTGCCTCGGGTGCTGGCGCGCGAGGATCTAACCGTCGACGCTGTTGCCGACGGTCGGTTGATGTTCTTCTATATGCAGACGGAAACCGGTCCGCTTGCCGACATCCGTGTGCGCCGTGCGCTCGACCATCTGCTGCCCCGCGGCCAGATCGTGGAAAGCGTGCTGCACGGACAGGGCGGCACCGAAGGTGTTGCCATGTTCCCTTCCGAGAAGCCATGGGCCAACCCCGACCTGTCGCCGACGCCTTACGATCGCGACGGGGCACTGGCGCTCTTGGCCGAGGTCGGGATCACGGACACGGACGGCGACGGACGGCTCGAGCGCGACGGCGAGCCCTTCCGCGTTGTGATACGCAGCTATGAAGGTCGGCCCTCGATGCGCCCGGCCGCCGAGCTCTACCAGGCGCATATGGAGGCAGCCGGGATTACCACGGAGTTGCAGATCCTGCGCGATTGGACGGTCGCCGTCGATGACTTCCGCGAAGGGAGAGCGGATATGCTGATGTTCTCCACCAACTCCACGCCCACCGGAAACCCGGCCTATTTCGCAAATGTCTCGCTGCGCACCGGCGCGGTCGAGAACTATGGAAAATGGTCGAATGCGGAATTCGACGGCCTGCTGCGCGAGGCAATCGTGACGTTCGAACCCGAGGAGCGCACCCGCATCCTCAATCGCATGCAGGCAATCGTCGCCGAGGAACTCCCGATCGCGACGGCGTTTTTCAAGAACCGCGTCGTTGTTACGCGCGAGGGGGTGCGTGACTTCAAGATGAACCCTGCGGGCATCTACCTTGTCGACAACCGTCTGCACGTCCACCGCTGACGGGCGCGAGATCGGGTCCCCATTTGACCGCTGCAGTCGAACAGAGTGTCGGTTCTACGGCGCCTGCCCTCGTCGTCGAAGCCCTGACGGTTTCGGCACCGGGGCGGGCGCGACCGCTACTCGATCGCGTCTCGCTGACAGTCGCAGCCGGCGAGACGCTGGGAGTGGTCGGCGAATCCGGTTCCGGCAAGACGACGCTTGCGCGCTGCATAATGCGCCAGGAACGGCCGCTGACGATCCTTGGCGGCTCGATCCGGTTCAACGGCGATGATCTCGCCCAGGCGCCGGTCCGGCTAATGCGCTCGCTGCGCGGGCGGCGCATCGCGCTTGTCGAGCAGGATCCGCTCGCCGCGTTTGATCCGCTCTTCACCCTTGGCGATCAGATCGAGGAATTCGTGGGATCGCACAAGGACGCAATCGCCGCAGCAGCGGGTGTCCCGCCCGCCGAGGCTCTGGCCGCGCAGCTCCAGCGGTTGGAGAGCTTCGGCGTCCCGGATGCGGGTGCGGCCCTGCGCGCCTGGCCCCACCAGTGGAGCCGGGGCATGCTTCAGCGCGCGCTGTTTGCTTTGGCCACGGCGCCCGCGCCCGACCTGTTGATCCTTGACGAACCGACCGCCGCGCTCGATGCGCCGGTGGCTGATCGCCTGGTCGCCGATGTCAGACGACTGGCCCGGGCGCACGGCGTGGCGACCATACTGATCACGCATGACCTCGGGCTCGCGGCAATTGCCTGCGACCGCATTCTTGTCTTGCGCCATGGCGAACCGGTCGAGACCGGTGAAACCCCGGCGCTGCTGGGAAAACCGCGCACAGCATATGCCCGCGCCCTCGTCGCGAGCGCAGCCTGGTGACCGCCCCGGTGCTCGCACTGAACGGCCTCGGGGTTTCGGTCCGCAGCGCCACCGGTCGACGCACCGCGATCCTGCGCGGCGCCTCCTTGGACGTGGCCGAAGGCGAAGTCGTCGCGATCGTCGGCCCGTCGGGCGGCGGCAAATCCACGCTGCTCAAGGCGATCCTCGGCCTCGTGCCGTTTACCGAAGGCGCACTCGCTTTCAAGGGCGACAGCGTCGGTCGACCTCTCGATGCCACGCATCGGCGTCTGCGTGCAGCGGCCGAGGCGGTGTTCCAGAACCCGCTTGCCGCCCTGAATCCCCATGCAAGCCTGCGGGCAACCATGGCAGAGCCCCTGCGGTCTCAAGGCATTGCGCCGGCGGATCGCAAGGCGTTGATCGAAAGCACGGCACAGCGGATGGGCTTGACGCCCGACCTGCTTGACCGGCTGCCGAAAGCCGTCTCGCTCGGTCAGGCCCAGCGCGCTTGTATCGCCCGCGCCTTGGCACCGAAGCCGTCGCTGCTCGTTCTCGACGAGCCGCTCAGCGCACTCGACGCGCTCGTCGCCGCCGAAGTCGCAGACCTTCTGACCGAGGTGATCGCCGACAGGCGACCGACCGTTCTGTTTGTAAGCCATGACATGCGCCTGGTTCGCCGACTGGCGACCCGTGTGATCGTTGTCGAGGCGGGGAAAGTCGTCGAGGACGCGGTAGCCGACCGCCTGCTCGACGCGCCGGAAACCGCGGCCGCGCGTGCGCTGGTCGGCAGCGATCGGCGCCGTCGGGCCGCGTTCGCTAAAGCGCGGCAGGCGCCGGGCACACCGGGGACGACGGAGGCGATCGCGTGATCTCCTACGCTCTGCGTCGCATCATCGGTGCACTCATCGTGATGGTCCTCGTCAGCTTCCTGACCTTCCTGCTGCTGCAGCTTGCACCCGGCGACGCGGTGCTCGCGATTGCGCGCGCCCGCTACGGCACGGGCGTCGCCCTTTCGGAGGAGAGTCTTGCGCGCATCATGGTCGAGATCGGCGCGAACGAGCCGCTCCTCGTGCAATGGACCCGCTGGGCAGGTGATCTCGTGCGCTTCGATCTCGGCGTCTCCCTGATCAATGGCCGCCCCGTGGCGGACATCCTCGCCGAAGGATTTGGCCGGACGCTGCAGCTCGCACTGGCCTCTGTCGCAATCGCGGCTGTCCTGTCGGTGCCGCTCGGCCTGTGCGCGGGCGTCTGGCGCGGCACATGGTTCGATACCCTGTGCGTCAGCCTCGCGACCCTGGGATCGGCGATGCCGAACTGGTGGCTCGGTGTCCTGCTGATCGTCATCTTCTCGGTGAATTTGGGCTGGCTTCCCGCCTTTGGCCGCGGTGACGCCGCGCATCTGATCCTGCCGGCGCTGACGCTCGGCACTGGCATCACCGTGACGACCGCGCGGTTGCTTCGTTCGGCAACCATCGAGGCGCTGTCCGCTCGTCACATCGCCGCCGCCCGGGGGCGCGGCATCGGTGAGGCGCGGATCATCGGGCGGCATACCCTGCGCAACGCCC
Organism: Pseudomonadota bacterium; assembly: GCA_038745065.1. Taxonomy (GTDB): domain Bacteria; phylum Pseudomonadota; class Alphaproteobacteria; order Rhizobiales; family JANQQB01; genus JANQQB01. Next base: position 18,712 of record JBCDLT010000027.1, read on the forward strand.
TGGTGCCGGTGATCACGATCTTTGCGCTCGAGATCGCCTTCGTTCTGGAAGGCGCCGTGGCCGTGGAATACGTCTTTGGCTGGCACGGCCTGGGATTGATGTTTATCGAGGCCGTGGACGCCCGCGATTATCCCGTCATTCAGGCCGTGGTGCTCTTCAGCGCCCTATTGTTCATCGCGATCAATCTCGTTGTCGATCTCTTGACCGCTTGGCTGGACCCGCGCACCGCGGCGGGGATCGCATGACCGCATTCAATCCGCTTCAGCGCGCCGCATTCGCTGTTTCGGCACTCGTCCTGCTGCTCGCGGCGATCGGTCCGATGCTCACGCCCTACGATCCGCTGGTTCCGGACCCCGTTGCCAGACTGCTACCGCCAAGCAGCGCGCACTGGTTCGGAACGGATCATCTGGGTCGCGACGTGTTCAGCAGGGTGCTGGCGGGGGCACGCCTCTCCGTCGGCCTCGCGGTGCTTGTGGTCCTGGCCTCTGCGGTGGTCGGGCTGGTCATCGGCCTTGCCGCAGGCGCCGGCGGCCGCTTGGTGGATGCGACGCTTATGCGGCTGACCGATGCCTTCTTCGCCTTCCCGGAACTCATTGCGGCGCTCGCCGTAGCGGGCGTTCTTGGAGGGGGCGGCGTCGAGATCTTGTTCGCGCTCGCCGTCGTCGGCTGGATGCGATATGCGCGTCTGGTGCGCGGGATGACACTGGCGACAGCAGCGAGCGACCACGTCGCGCTGGCGCGGCTTAGCGGCGTATCGCCGTTGCGCATTGCACGGGACCACCTCACGCCGCCGGTATTGCCGGCCATGATTATCATGATGACGGCACATCTGGCGCGCGCGATCCTGGCGATTTCGGGCCTGGGTTTCCTCGGCTTCGGCGCCGCACCTCCGACGCCGGAATGGGGCGTCATCCTGCTTGAGGCGCGCGTCTACATCCTGTCTGCACCAGCCTATGCGCTGTTACCGGGCCTGCCGATCATCATCTCGGCCCTCGCCTTCAATCTCGCCGGAGACGCACTGCGCGACCGGATCGGGTCCGTGGCGTGAGAATGCGCGGCATGACTTGCGGCACCTTTGCTGCAATTGAATTCGTGAGCTATGAAAAGAACGGTCTCCCCGATGGAAGGCGAAACCCGAGGAGCGTATTCCGACGGAATCATGTGTATAGCCGGATCATTGGCGTGAGCCACGACGCGTGCTCTTGCGCCTGAAGGAGGGTCAGGTCCCGGCTCTCGGCCTTTCGCAAGCCGACGATATCCGAGGGCGTGCAGCCGAATTCGCGTTTGAAAGAACGGGAAAAGTGAGCCACGTCCATATAACCGCACGCGCTGGCAATACCACCCACACTGCCGCGACATGCCGCGGCAACCGCCAATTGCCCGAACGAGCGCCGCAGGCGGACTTTCGCGACGAAGCGCTGAATGCCCCCGACCTCCTCGAAAGCGCGATAGACGGTTGCGCGTGAGACGCCGAACATCGTTGAAAGCATCTCAGCAGTCACACGCGTTTCGCTAATAGCATGTTCGACTGTGAAAGCCTGTAATGCCCTGTCCCGGGCGGCTGTCAAACTCCGATGCTGGCCCTCACTTTCGATCCGGCCGTCGAGCGCGACCCGCAGCAGACTTGTCGCAAGGGTACCCAATTCGCGCACCTCCGCGGGGCTGGAAGTCGGCAGCACAACAAACAGTGCCGACAACGCGGCATGAAGGACGCGTCCGAAGGGAGAGGCGGTTGAAATCGATTTGCACGACGGTTCGATCCGGTCGCGTCCGAGCCTGTCGGCGCGCACCACAAGCGATCGGCTCTTTCCGGCCTCAAGCCAAAGCGCATCGAAGCGATCGGACATATAGATGCAGCCGCTGCTCATTTCGCGAATGTCGTCGCCTTCAAAGACGATAGGTCGGCCTGTCTGATGAATGCGAACGATCAAAAACTCCCCGCATGTGTTGGAGAGCCAGTTGCGGTCCGGCGACAGGCGAACGCCCGCGCTCGTGGTTCCCTCTGTGGCCACGACACCGTCGCCGAGCCGCCAGGACGAACCGTGATTCAGCACCGGGACCGTGTGCCGGTCCAGAACGTCGACGCTCAGAATACCCGAATAGAATGCGCGGGCGGCTTCCAGCGATTCACCTGGATTTATGCGGCGCAGGTCGAGCCGCACCTGGTCGACGGTCCGCTGGGAAGTATCTTGCACGGCCGGCGACAGGCGCCGCGGCTCGACCGGATCGGGGACCTGCTGCGACCGGTCCTGCGACACGGCCCGCATCGATAGGGGCACCGCACTGCTGCGATCGTCCGCCAATGCTCGGTTGGCGTTTGTACGAAACGCATTCCGCCAACGATACAACTGCGGTCTCTGCACACCGACTTCCCGCGCCAAGGCCGACACGTTTTCCCCGGCTTCCATGCGCGTAACAAGCATCTGCTTGAAATGCCGGCTGAAACGGCGGCGTTTCTTTGGATCGTGCATCAATTCCACTGACCGAGAGTCTTTGCCCTGTCTGCCGGCTCCCATGCGCAGGCCATCCGGCCGGGCCGAAGAAAGCACTTATGCCTGGGACGCCCCGAATTTCGTTGGCAAAGCGGGATGACGTCCTCAGCCGCGGACCAACCGGCAAGCGAACCCTGCCGGTTGGTCGCTGCTCTGAAGCACTTGGCCTATCGCGCGTTCGCACGCCGGACTAAGAGAACCGCGCCGCCAAACGCAGCGAGCAGCAGGGGCAGGGAGGCCGGCAGCGGCACGGGCGCAACCGGCGGGCCTTGCTCCACGATCGAGACGGAAACCGTGTTGCGTCGGTTCCTGAAAACGGCATTTGAAAACACCGGATCGAACTGACTTCCGTTCGCAAACTGCCAGCCGCGCGCGGCACGAAACTCCGTCGCGCTTTTTGAGACAGGTGCTTGCGGCACAAACAGCGTGGCCAGGTCATAATTTCGGTCGAACTCGAGATTTCCACCCTCGGCGGCGGTCCAAATGGTGGAGAAATCGCCGAATGCATTTGAGGTGACGCCCGGAATTCCATCGGTGATGCCAACGACGTCATTGCCGAAATACAAGAAGGTGTCCGATACGATTTTTGTATTGTCCAGGTCGAGATCCGGAGCGGTCACAAAGGCATCGACCGCATAGGCATTGCTGAAACTGCCAAAACCTCTGCCCAGGTTTGGCGTTGTCGTGTCGAGCAAGAGCTTGAGGGAGACATCTCCGGTCTCTCTGACGGAACCGTTGAAGCTTGCACTGAACGAACTGAAGGTGAAATCAATCGAAATCGGCAATGCCCGCGACGCAGTGGGCGTTAGCGCCACCAAAGCGGAGATCATCGCGGCAAACGCGACAATAATTTTCTTTTTCATGGTCTCACTTACGGATTACGAGGCTGATTGGATACTTACTCGATTGTTTTGACAGGCATTTTTGATGCCCTTGATCGGAGGAATCTCCCCTAGCGGGGCGCAGTGTTGATGACTGGTCGCGCCCAAAGCCGATTGCGACAGGCAACACGAACGCCGGAAGCCTTTAGGCCTTTGTCGGAAAGCCGGCAGCCCGGGCATCCCCGAGCGATGTCTTGGGATAGATTTGAAAGCGCGAAAAGAGCCTATGCTCTCTCACTGTCGGGCGATACCTGAAGTCGCATTCCCTGAGAGCTCCTTTATTCAGTCGCTTTCGGACATATCAATGTCTGCGCGGATACGCTATACAACAAATATAGGCATAATGATAGCTGAGATATCATATTGGACTTCGACTGGAAAACACTGCCGTCACTTGCGTCCCTGCGCGCCTTTGAGCTGACCGCACGAACCGGCAACTTCGCTTCGGCAGCCCGCGAACTCAACGTCACGCACGCCGCCATAGCGCAAAGGGTACGCTCGCTGGAGACGGATCTCGGCGTTTCACTCGTGCGGCGGTCGGGCCGAAACGTGGTTCTCACCCACGCGGGAGCGCGCCTTGCAACCCAGCTGACCGACGGGTTCAGGACGATAGCCACCGGTATTGAGGATTTAAGACGGGAAGAAAGCGAACGACCTGTCAGGATCACGACAACGGTATTCTTCTCCCAGATTGTCCTGTTGCCGAAACTCGAAGACTTCTGGCGACGGCACGCCGGTGCCCTTGTCTCTGTACTGCCGACCCACGAACTCCTCGACATTGCGTCGCTCGGCATGGACCTCGCCATCAGAGCCTCGTCGGTAAAACCTGATTGGCCGGGACTGTTTGCGGAGCCGCTTATCGCAAGCGAGTTGATCGTCGTCGGCGCGCCATCGATGGTCACCCAGGACATGCCGCCGCTCGACGAACTCCCCTGGATCTGGACCGCCGGCGCCAAGTTCGAAGAAGAAGCCTTGAACGCGTTCGGGTTGGACTTTCGAAAGCTCAGGAATGCCGATATCGGAGTCCAGACGTATCAATACGCGCTGGCGCGCCAGGGTATGGGTCTCACGGCCGCGCCGGAAGTCCTGGTGCGCGAAGACTTGGCATCAGGCGCGCTTCGGCGGGTTCCCGTGCCATCTCCCCTGTCGATCACGTTCTACGTGGTAACGCCGGACAGGCAGGTGCGCCCTCAGGCGCAGGAGTTCATTACCTGGCTCAAGCAGACGCTGGCGACGGGGGAACAAATGTGCACTTAGCGCATCATTCAACCAGATAAGTGTGCTGTCAAAGCATTCAGATCTTCCCTTTGACCCCGCGCCGCAGGACGCGCGGCACGGGGCATCGGTTTTTCTGATGAGACGTGCGGCCTAGTATCCAAGCTCAATTCGGCGGCGCAGCCACGGCCGGGCCGTCTCGGAACCCCAGATGTTGTTTTCGATCGTGATGGGAACAAACTTGCCCGGTGAGTATCCGCCGAGTGCTTCCCAGAGTCCGTCCATTGCCGCGGCCGAACCCTCGATTGTGTCGCCGTCTCGCGACTGTGCCGGAGCGATGCATCCTGCAAGAGTGTGCGGATTATCACTTTTTGCATCATGAATCAGGATGGTCGAAATGTGCTTATGCCAGAAGCGCAACGCGTTCACCTGCCGTTTCTCGCGCTTCATGTCGATTTTCAGCATGTACTTGCCCTTTCGGGGCCAGCTGTCGGGATAGCGGGCGTTCTCGGCCGTCGGCCAGGTCTTGTTGCCGATCGTGAGCTCGCCGAAGGCGATGAGCGATTTGTTTGCTCCCGTGACGCGCCGATAGATGATCTGCTGCGATAACGGGATTACGAGAGGGCAATCCGGCAGCACCGGCAAATCCGGGGCGAAGAAACCCGGCACAGGGATATGCGGCTGAAGAAAATCTTTCAAACTGGACATAACGAGCACCTCTATATTCTAGGAATGGTTAGTATTAGTTCGTTGATGCCCGCAATATTGTTGAGAATAAAAACGTAACAAGAAACAACGATTGCAAATCAAACAAAATGTGACGCACATCAATTCATAATTATATTCACCGCTCTTCAAATATCTGAGTTGTTTCCACTACGGCAGCTTGCGTATCGCGTGTTTGGGGGGCACCGAAATTCAGTACCTGCCAATGGCGCAAAGGGACAACGGCCGCGTGGACGCCGGACGGCAACGCGGTGTGTTCAGTACCGCCTTCGCACTGCCGGATCGACATCACGGACAGGGCGCCGCCGGTATGGTTCGCGCACAATAGGTATCCTGGAGCATCGTTCGACCGCGGCCGCGGCGCCTCTCAAACACTGATCTGACTGAACCAGTCCCTGATCGGCGCGACCTGTCCGAACCGCATCGCGCCGAAGCGCGGATCGGTTTCGCCGGTGGCGGGCTCGGTCGCGCCGATACCGGCGATCTCCGAGGCCGTTGCGTCGAACCGTTGGCGGAATTGGCGGCTGAACAGCGCCGTGTCGTCGAAACCCAGTCTTCCAGCGACGCGCCCGATGTGGCCCCTCGTGTATTGCTGGCCGGCAATTTCGATGAAGGCCCGGTCAAGGCGGCGCTCGGTCAGATATCGATGGACCCCGCCATGGTCGCCGAACATCCGGTAAAGGCCGGCGCGCGAAATATTGAACATCCGGCACAATTGGGTTGGCCCCAGACCGGCATCAAGCAGATGCGCGTCGATGTAGCCGTAGATCGCCTGGCGACGCGCGGCCATGAACGATTGCCTGGCCGTCTCGTCCCGCGTCGTCGGGTTCAAAAGCCCACGCAGCAACCCTCCGAAGCCCGCAGCCAGACCGGAAGCCTCGTCAGTCCGCACATGCGGCACGCCGGCCACCAGCGCGTCAATGGCATCGGCAAGGATCCGCCCCGGTCCGCACTGTGTGGGAAGGTTCCGGTCCGCCGGATCGCGCGACGGATCGTATCCGACCAGATCGTAGGGGACGAACAACGACGTCTGGCGCATTCGTTCGGTGAGCGCCCCGTAATCCAGCGCGTTGTCGGAGATCCGGATGTTGCCGGCACGCGCCCTCACCGGCTGATCGTCGAGGAGGCCGTTCGCCTCCCCTTCCCTGTAATACCGGACGGCCAGGAACCCGATGTTCGGGCGGTCCCGCGGGCGGATCTTGCGCGATATACGATGCGGCCCATAGGACAAGTCGGAGACGACGACCGTGTCCAGGAACCATGACGTCATCGCCACCGACGGATCGCGCACCGTCCTTTCCGTGGCAAGCGCATCGAATCCGGCCGCACTGGCATAGGCACGCCAGACATCGAACCGTTGATCCATAGGCAGCGCATCGGTCTTAAGCCGCACGACGGAAAGGGTTTGCTGGTCTGTCGGTGTCGCTCTCATGTTTCGCTGAGACGGAAGGCTCCGCGACCGGGCTAGGGGCCTCGGCCAACCTGTACGAAAGTCCGTCTTCCATCAGGGCGGGCGACGGCACGCTGCCGGTCGGACGTTGGACTTGCCGGTTTTTCGACGCAGGCAATACTGCTGAACGGGAAGTTGGTCTGAATCAAGGAACTCCATCAAGCCGCGCAATCGGACACCAAACTACGAGCCAGGCCTTCATACGGCAAGGAGAACGTTCCGGTTCCTGGCCTTGTCCATCGAAACGACGGGGCCTTACCGGAAGGGCAAAACACAAACGAAAGGTCCGGGGGTGACAAGTGTCGCCCCCGGCGGCAATTCTTGGCTTAGGCTGCGGCCACGCCGCGCAGGAAGTCGTCGACAGCGGATCGAAGTTCGGCGGCGCGGGATGCCGCGTCGGACGAGTTCTTCTGGACTTCCTCAGCCGAGGCCGTGGTTTCCGAAACCGCCGACGTCACGCCGGCGATGTTGGACGCGACCTGCTGGGTGCCCGCGGCCGCCTCCTGCACGTTCCGCGAGATTTCGCTCGTCGCGGCCCCTTGTTCCTCGACCGCAGCGGCAATGGATGAGGTATATTCGTTTACCTCTTCCATCGTCTTGGCGATTTTTTGGATCGCTTCGACGGCTTCGTTGGTCGAACCCTGGACCTCACCGATTTGCGCCGCGATTTCTTCGGTCGCCTTAGCCGTCTGGTTGGCAAGCGACTTGACCTCGGAGGCAACGACGGCAAATCCTTTGCCCATATCGCCCGCACGAGCGGCTTCAATAGTTGCGTTGAGCGCAAGCAGGTTCGTTTGTTCTGCAATATCGGAAATCAGGTTGATCACGTCGCCGATTTTGCCAGCTGCTTCCGCGAGGCCGGAAACCTTTTCGTTGGTCACCCGCGTGTCCTGCGTCGTATTTGTAACGATTGTGCGGGTCTCGCTCACCTGCCGCGAGATCTCCGAAATGGACGAGGCCAGTTCTTCCGCTGCCGATGCGACGGTTTGAACATTTGTCGACGCTTCCTCCGCAGCCGACGCCGCGCCGGTTGCCTGCGTGGCCGTATCCTCCGCGACATTTGAAAGCGTGTGGGCCGTCGTTTGCATACCATCCATGTTGGCGCTCACCGCCGCCAATTGTTCGGCGGATTGCTGCCGGAAGTCTTCGATCAGCCGGTCGACGGTCTGGCGCCGGAGATCCTGGGCCTCACGCTCTTTCTCCGCTTGCTCCTGCAATCGGGCCTGTTCGATCACGCCGTCGCGAAAGCCGGCAATCGAGCGGCAAACCTGGCCTATCTCATCACCGCGCTTGGCCTCGAGGAATTCGACGGATGTGTCCCCTTCTGCGAGACGCTTGGCATCAGTAACAAGACGGGCGACCGGCCGTGTGATGCCGAAGGCGATCGCGAGACCGAGAACACAGGAGATTACGAAGATCACGACCACGGCAATGCTGAGCACCACCTGTTCATAGGCTGCCGCCGCCAGAGCATTCTTCGAAATCACTTTCTGGTCGGCATTCGCGCTGTCCTTGATCTCTGCGGCCCAACCGCTGATGTTCGATCCGGTCGTTACAATCGCATCGGCCTTGATGCGGTTGCGTTCAAAGATGATATCGCGCACCCGGGTGGCCGCGGCTTCATACTCCGCGATTTTCGGGCGGAGATCAGCAAGGACTTCACGCCGCCGCGGGTTTTGAACGCTGCGGTCCAAAGCGTCAAGGCGCCCACGGACCTCGCCGATACTTTCAAGCGCAGTGCTGATATCGGACTCCGCGTTGGACATCAGAAACTTCAAGACGTAGATCCGTGCGAGCAGAAAGTCTTCCTGGATCTGTGCGGCAATGTTTGCTGCTTCCAAATCGCCGTCACGGGTCGCCGTCTCGTTGATAAAGGTGAGGCCTTTCCGCGCTGCCGGACCGATCTGGTCAAGCTTATTCGTTACCAGATCGTCGCGTTCGGCATATAGTTCGACAACCTTGTCGAGCCCGGCCTCGAATTCCGAAATGTTTCCGGCGATTTTGGTGAGACGATCAACCCGCGCCGGATTGTGGATCTCGTCCTGTGCAAGCGCAATCCCGTCATTCATCTGCCGGAGGAATTCGCGTGCCTCGCCTAGATCGTCGGGGGAACGGGTGCTGATGTACTCATTGGTATTGAGAAGCACTTTAGCCATGTCAGCGTTCATCTCGGAGGCCAGGAGCGCATCACCGCTCATGTCTTCGAGCTTCGAGATGTCTGTTCCCAATTGTGTTACGAACAACACGCTGAAACCGCCGATTCCGGCGACCAGGGCTGCGACGAGCCCGAAACCACCGATGACCTTTGTTCTGACGCTGATATTTGCTGGATCGAACATAAACAGAACCCCCAAAATACTTTAAATTGCCTACGGACAATTACGTATCCTCGAGTAGCCCAAGTTCTGTAAAGTTTAGGTTAAGATGAGATTTGAAATTTTATAGGTAATTTTTACGATGTTTGGAAATTTGCCTAAAATTTAGCCACAGTAATAAATTTAAAACCGAAGTTCTATGTTTCGGCAAAACACTTTGAAATATTTAGCGTCCTAGTTTTACTATCTCCACTGTTAAAGACGCATTTTTCACGACCAATTCCCTCTTTTGGATATGAATAATCCCCAGCAAACTAAAAGCTTTCGTGCTGCAGATCTCGCAAACTGCAGAGACATTATCGTACGGATTTGAGGCGCCGGCCGAGAGGAACAGGCCTTTCAAGCCAATTGAGCTGAATTAGAATTACGAACTATCACGGCGCGGTCACGTCGATCACCTGATCCTGCCCCATCCCGACAACCAGCGGTACGTCGACCGGATCCCGCCGGCTTCCGTCCCAGAATTCGACGCGGCCGACATAATCGCCCGGCCGCAAATGCACAGGGTTCGGACTTGCATTGTAGACCGTCTTGCGCCCGGTCGTTCCGTCCGAGCCTGTTGGCGTGAACCACTGGCGGATCTTTTGATTGCGCGTGCCGTCGCCCTCAATCGCCTTCAGCACGACCCGCGAATGCGGCGCGATCACGTCCACGGGCACGGTGGCGCCGACCGCAAGCGTCAGTGTCTGCGGCTCCGTCGCGTCAAGCTCTTCACCGCTCATGCCGAAGCCGATGCGATAGGCGCCTGCCGGCAGAACAATGTCGAGGCTGTAGCCGTTTTCCTTCCGTTTCTTTTCGGTCCCGACCATCTGAATGCGCCAGGCGACCTTCACCCAATCGATGTTGAAGGCATCGTTCATGAAGACGGCGTGAGCAGTGAGCCGCGCGGCATCGAGTGGCAGGATCGGTTCGCTGACCGCATAATCGTCCAGTTCGACGACATGCGTAACGCTCCCGCCAAGCCGGTATTCGATCGTGATCAGATAGCGGCCCGAAGGCGCCGACCAGAGGGCACGGTAGCCACGGCCGATGAGCTTGCGGGCTCCCGCGCGGTCAGCGGCGTCAAGCGGGCTCGCATACCAGGCGACACCGTTTGCCGCTTCTTCCGGAATTGCGGCTCCGCCGTCGGCAAGCGCGATCCTGCCGATGAAATTGTGTCGGGGCCGGTCTTTCGGTTCCGGCTCGGCTGCGGGCGGGGGCGCTGCGGCAACGGTCTTGCCCAGCGCATCGGCCAATTCGTCCGCATTGTCCGCCTGCAGGTAGAGACCGCCGGTATTGTCGGCAAGGCAGGCAACCTGCCGGCCTTCGTCATCGGACAGCCCGAACCCGACGACATGGGTGGTAAAATCGATACCGGAACGTTCCAACTCGCTCGCAAGCGCACACGGATCGGCATTGCAGGTCTCGATGCCATCCGTCACGAGAATGACCGTGGCCTTGTCCTCGGTGTAGCGCAGGGTTTCCGCGGCCCGCCGCACGGCATCGGAAAGCGGTGTCTTTCCCTTCGGATTGATGCGGCGGACCGATTGTGCGATCTGCCGGCCGGTCGCGGCAGCGGGGCCGATATCGACCAGGGTTTCGATGTCGCCGCAATCGCCCTTTCGCGTGTGGCCGTAGGCGATCATGCCGAGCTGCAGGTTTGATGGCAATCTGCCGAGCACGCGGTCGAGCGTATCGCGGGCGATCTCGATCTTGGAAAGGCCATCGATCTGGCCCCACATCGATCCCGACCCGTCAAAGACGATGATGGCGCGGTCGCCGGAAGGTTGCGCAGGGGCTGTCCCCGCCGTCAGGGCAGCCATGAGGAACAGCGCCGCCGAAGCGCCGGAGGAAAGGGTCGTCTGGCTGATCACGTCTGGGCCTCCGGGGACAAGAGCCGCGAAAGCGTAACGGATCGAAAGAACGCTCCAACCTAGGGATTCCGATAGGCGGACGGGCCGCAGAAATCCCACGCTTGATCAGTGCCGGAAACGCACCGGATCGAAAAGCTCCAAAAAAAGTCAACTTTTGGGCAATCGTCCCTTGACTCGTAAGGCGAACCGCTAAATTCATGACAATTCTTATCAAGTTAAGGAAGACGTCATGCCGATAACCAGAAACACGGCTGCTGTCCTGCTCGCATCAACCATGGCGCTGCCCATCGGATATGCGACCGCGACGGCCAATGAGCTCAATCTGTACTCATCTCGCCACTACGATACGGATGAACGTCTGTATTCGGATTTCGAGGAACAGACCGGAATTAAAATCAATCGGATCGAAGGCAAGGCCGACGAGCTGATTGCGCGGATGGAGGCCGAGGGCGCGAACAGCCCTGCCGACATTCTTATGACTGTCGACACGTCTCGCCTTGAGCGGGCCAAGGATCTGGGCATCCTGCAATCGGTCGATTCCGCCGTTCTTGAAGCACGCATTCCCGATTATCTGCAGGACAGCGACAACCAATGGTTCGGTTTCTCGCAGCGCGCGCGGATCCTGTTCTACGACAAGGCCGATGTGCCGAACCCGCCTCTGACCTATGCCGATCTCGCCAAGCCCGAATACAAGGGCAAGATTTGCATTCGCTCGTCGTCCAACGTCTATTCCCAGACGATTCTCGCCGCGATCATCGAACACGCCGGTGAAGAAACCGCACGCGATTGGGCGCAAGCTGTTGCCGGCAATTTCGCGCGCGACCCGCAGGGCGGCGACACCGACCAATTGCGCGGCATCGTTTCCGGCGAGTGCGACATCTCCATGTCCAACACCTATTACTTCGGCCGCGCGATCCGCAAGCAAGTCGACGGCGTGTCGGACAAGCTCGACATGTTCGGCTGGGTGTTTCCTGACCAAGGCGAAAACGGCGCACATATGAACCTGTCCGGCGGCGGCGTCGCAGCGAACGCTCCGAACAAGGAAAACGCGATCAAGTTCCTGGAATATCTGGCAAGCGACCAGGCCCAGCAATACTTCTCGGCAGGCAATGACGAATATCCGGCCGTGCCGGGCGTCGCCTTGTCCCCGAGCGTCGCGCAACTCGGTTTCTTCAAGCCGGACGACGTGGACCTTTCCAAGGTCGCCAAGAACGTTGGCACAGCCCAGAAGATCTTCAACGAAGTGGGTTGGAAGTAAGAAACAACCGGCTAGCGTCGGTTTTTGAGGGAGGCGGTCTCGTCAGGGGCCGCCTTCTTTCTTTTGGTCGATATGTTTTCTTTTCAAGATACGCTTTCGCCCGGCAAAGGCCGCCGCTGCGATGCCACCGCGCGGGTCGCTCCGGCCGGCGCAGTCGACAATGCGCGGGACGCCTCGCCCGACCGCGACCGGACAATGCTGTGGCACAGAATGATGACCGGCAACAACCCGAAGGCGACGATGACCAGTGACGGCACCGCCGCCTGTGCGAGGCGCTCGTCGGATGCGAGCCGATAGGCCTGTACTGCCAGGGTATCGAAATTGAACGGTCGCAGGATCAGCGTGGCCGGCAATTCCTTCATGACATCGACAAAGACGATCAGGAACCCGGTCAGGAGCCCGGTTCGCAACAGCGGCAGATGCACGCGCAGGAACATTCGGCCCGGCCGGGCGCCAAGCGTTCGTGCCGCTGCATCCATCGCCGGATTGATAGAGCTCATACCGGTATCGAATGCGGCAAGGCCCACCGCCATGAAGCGCACCGTATAGGCCATAACGAGCAGAACGATCGAGCCGGTCAGCAGCAGTCCAGTCGATATCCCGAACCAGTCCCGCATCACCGCGTCGACGGCGTTGTCGAACGCGGCCAGCGGAATCAGAAGGCTAACCGCAATGACGCCGCCCGGAATGGCATAACCCATTCCGGCGACTGCTTTTAGCGCGATCGGGATACGGCCGGGCACCAGGCGTGCGAGATAGCCGACGGCGACGGCACCGACCATCGTCACCAGCGCGGCAATACCTGCCGCGGTGAGCGAATTGGCCGCAAAGGCGAGATATCGGCGCGAGAACGGCGATTGCCCCGATCCGATAGCCATTTCGAACAGCACGATGAGCGGAATCACAAATCCGACGAGAACCGGCAATATGCACGCGATCAGCGCCATTATGGCTTGCGGTCCGCGAAGCCGCACGGGCTGCATCACATCGGCTGGCCGGCCGATATCGTAATGCCGCTGGGCCCGCCGTTCCAGACGCTCAAGCACAACGAGAAGCAGCGCGACCTGCAGGAGACAGAAGGCCAATTGCGCAGCCGCCGGTCGATCGCCGATCGAAATCCAGGCCTGGTAGATGCCGGTCGCAAAGGTCTGGACGCCGAAATGCGCCACCGTGCCGAAATCGGCAACCGTCTCCATCAAGGCGAGGATGACGCCGCCGGCAATGGCCGGACGGGCCGTCGGCAGGCTGACCCGGAAAAACGCGCTCCAGGACGAGTGACCCAGCATGCGCGCAGCCTGAAAGGCCGTCGAGGACTGGCGCAGGAATGCCGCGCGGGTCAGCAGATAGACATAAGGGTACAGGACGAAGATCAGCATGAGGGCCGCCCCGCCGACGGATCTGATTTCCGGGAACCAGTAATCGCGGGGCCCCCAGTCCATGATCGACCGCAACGCGGTTTGCACGGCGCCCGGATGGTCAAGCAGATCGGTATAGGCGTAGGCGATCACATAGGCGGGAAAAGCCAGCGGCAAGGCCAGCAGGATCTCAAGGATCCGTCGGCCGGGAAAGGTATAGGCCGTGACAAGCCAGGCCGTAACGGCTCCGACTACCGCCGTGCCGACAGCGACGTAGAACACGAGGACAAGTGTTGTCCACGCAAACCCGGGCAGGACGGTGTTGGCAAGGCTCGTCCACGTCTCCCAGCTTCCCGCCGATGCGGACACGATGAGCGCGACGATCGGCAGGATGCATAGCGCGGCAAAACACCATGCCGTTACAATGAAAAACGAACGGGCCACCAGCAAAGACCGGACGAGGACAAAGAATGTGGAGTAGAGCAGTCAGCTTTTCCGGTCAACCATAGGCCACAGTGCCGGACGTTCGATCGCGCGGGCCAAAGAAGATCCTGCCGGCGCCGGAAGCTACGGCACCGGCAGGACGCCGGACTTGCTGGGTGTAGGTGGAACGAGCCCGACGATACGGAGACTACAGACTGCGACGCAACGCGACATGCCCGAAGACAGGCCATCCTGTGCCGACACAACACAGGGCGGACCTGACCGGCCCGGTCTTGATAGACCCCCTCCCAAGACCCGTGGTAGGCACACTATACGGGGAGACAGTGATCCACGTGCGGGAGGTTCCGCATTGGCCACCGGGGTATGCGGCAACAATCAGGTTCCGGATGAAACCGGGTATGTTATTACAACGCCATTCCCTTGTGTTCCGCACGATCACCCCGATCAAACTGTGCGATGCAGCAATCTGTCCACACGCCAGATATAGGAGAGCGGCAATCGAAAGTCGTTGCCCGTGAGTCTCGACTTTGTTGTCTGTCAGTCGCTTTTTGGTGTGCGCAAGAGCTTCGCCGGTATCGCGCGAGCCGGCGCCAAAAGTTTCGAACCCTGCAATAAAGCCGTTCTTAGGTCGTTACAGCCGTGACATCCGGCACGATTCCGGAACGGACCACATAATCGGCAACGTCCAGGCCCGCGAACAGACCGTGGGCGGTGACCAAAACGGTCTCGAACCCGGCGGAGCGACCGCCGAGAATATCCGTATGCAGCGTATCGCCGACCATCGCAACACGCGTCGGCCCGACGTCCTTCAGCCTGTCGCGGACCATGTGAAACGCGTCCGGAAACGGTTTGCCGAAATAAAACGGGGTCTGCCCGGTGCGGTCCTGAATGTCATGGCCCCAAAAACCCGGTTCGACGGACAGGCCCGCATCGCGCGGGGCAACGAGATCCGGATTGGCGATGACGAGCGGCCGCGGCAGCGCGCCTAGGGCGGCGGCCAATCGCTCCTGCAGCGATGCGGACCAGCGAATGCTCGACAGGAACAGGAAGCCGCCTGCCGTATCCCAGAGCGTGTCATCCGCCAAAAGATCGGACACGTCGGCCGCAATATCCTCAAACGTGTCGCCTTCGGCGGCGATCGCGGCCCAGCGAATCCCGGGCGCGACCCGGTCCAGATGCGCCGCGGCAACATCGCGGCTCGACACGATTTCCTCAACGGCGAAATCGAAGCCGAGCGCCCGATAGCGCGACACGGCCGTCTCGCGGGTATAGCTTGCTGCATTGGTCAGCACGATGACCGCCTTACCGGCTGCGCGCAGATCGGCAATCCGGTCGGGTGCACCGCTGATCGCCCGCTCGCCCACATTCAGCACCCCGAACGCGTCGAGCACGAACGCATCGTACTGTCCCGCAATCGCGGCCAGGGAGGCCGCCCGGACCGATGCAGGCGGAAAGTCGGCTTGCGGCAGGCGCGAACGGATTGCCTCGTACCGCCGGAACGCCGCCTCCGCATCGAGCAGGGAGGTATCATACACTTGTAAAGCCGCCCTCAAGCATAAGAAGCGACCCGTTGACCAGTTCGGCGGCCGGCGAAGCGAGATAAAGCGCAGCGTCGGCGATCTCCACCGGCTCGCCGAAGCGCCTGAGCGGCGTGGCTTCAATGAACGGCCGAGACTTTTCTTCCGGGCCCCAGACCTGTTTGCCCATCGGCGTCATAACCACCGTCGGACAGATCGCGTTGACCTGGACATTGTGCCGTGCCCATTCGGCGCAGAGCGACTTGGTGAGCGCGTTCAGGCCGCCCTTGGAACTGGAATAGGCGGCGTGATCGTCGAGCGCGATAACCCCGGCCTGCGAAGAAATGTTGATGATCTTGCCCCAGCGCTGGGCGATCATTGCCGGCGCCAGCGTCCGTGACAGGAGGAATGGCGCGCGGAGATTGACCGCCATCACCCGGTCCCAGTCTTCGGCCGCAAGCTCGAGCGCCGGAACGACGTGGGCAATGCCCGCGGAATTCACGAGAACATCAATGGTTCCCCAGGCATCCAGCGCCTGCCGGCCGGCCGCGACCGGCCCGTCGGGCGTTCCGAGATCCGCGTCGATGATCAGGCACTCCCGGCCGGCTGTCCGCACGGCTGCCGCAACCTCATCCAGTCCGGCCCGGTCACGGGCGACCGCGACGATGTCGGCTCCGGCATCGGCAAAGACCCGGCAGATTTCGGCACCGATTCCCTTCGAGGCCCCCGTTACCAGCGCCTTGCGCCCGGCCAGCGAAAAGCGTTCGGTCCAGCTCGCCATTGCGTCACTCCAGATTGGTATGGTTGGCGCGCATCGTCTCCGGTGTGACGCCGATCCGGTCGCGCAGCATCAGTACCAGGATTTCGAACACGATGTATTGCGCGCCTTCGTAGAGCGACCCCATTGGCAGCACAGAAGCCGGCTTTTCCACCTGATCGTCTGCCATGGTCTGTGCCGGTATGGTCAGCACATGGTCGCAGGCCCTCGGCACCGCGCCGTCCGGCTGAGCGGTTATGCAGGCGGTTGCCGCGCCGGCCGAGCGGGCCACGCCGACCAGCGCCGCCATCGTCGAAAACGAGCCGGGGCCTGCGCTGACCATAAGCAGGTCGCCGGGTCCGACAGGCGGCGTTGTCATGTCACCGGCAACATGCGCATCGAGACCCATATGGAACAGCCGCATGGCAAGCGCCCGCATCATCAGACCTTCGCGTCCCACCCCGGTAAGCACGATTCGCTGCGCGCTCGCCAACGCCTCAAGCAGAGCATCCATCTCATCCGTGTCGATGCCGCCCGCCGCATCCTTCATTTCGTCGGCGGCAAGACGGGCGAGGTCGGCTGGAGGGCTCATGGGCTGGAGACCTTTTCGGCGAACATAGCATCGAGCGCGGCATCAAACAGGCCGGTCTCTTCAAGGAAATCGAGGATCGTATACCGGCTGCGGATGAACCGCGCACCGGCCATTGTCTCACGCAGATGGCCGGGCGCGACGCCGATATGCGCTGCATCGCTTGGCGCCCCGGCTTTGGCAAGGAGATCCGTCATGCGTGCGACCGGCAAGACCTGTTCCTTCAATCGGTCGGCCGTCGCCGGCCAGATCTGCCGAAGCGCTTCGAGCCGGTCGCGATGGACCGCCGGCGGCAGATGCTTTTCCCGGGTTTCCGCCTTGGCCCGGTCGGCGATTTGCGGGTTAGGGAAGCGGCGATCTATTTCCGCTTCCTTGTCCTCAAGCGACGGCGCCGAGGCGACGATCGCGTCGATATCGAGCGTACCGAGATCCTGGTCGAGCAGCCAGTCATACAGAGCGAGGGTCGCGACACACCCGACAGCAACGCAGGCGCCATGGCTGACCCGTTCGCCGGCAAAGACCAGATCCTCCATCTCCCATAGATGCGCAATCTGGTGGTCGGCGCCGGATGCCGGACGCGAGGACCCGTGGAATTCCATGGCCAGACCGACGAGAGCCAGACCGGTGAACAATTCCGCAATGGCCCGACGATCGCCGCCGGTCAACGCATCCGGGTTCGCCAGCCAGTTCTTCAGGCGATCCTGCACGAGCGGCCAGGCGACGTCATCGATCGGCTCGATGCCGAGTGCATCCGCCAGAACCCAGTCGGCCCCGGCCGGCACCTTGCCGGCCAGATCGCCGAAGCCCCAGCCGGTCATCGCGGGCGGCGCATCGGCAATGATGTCGAGGTCAGCGACGATCGCGCGCGGCGGTCGGCATTGGATCGTCTTTTTAAAACCGCGATCGGACAATGGCGAACCGGCCGACGTATAGCCGTCCATCGAAGCGGCCGTCGGAACGCAGAGATAGGCCCGGCCCCGTTCGTATGCGGCGTATTTTACCAGGTCGTTGATCACGCCCGATCCGAGCGCGACCGGCGTGCGGTCCTCCGCGATGGCGGCCGCCAGCAGGTCGCCCAGTTCACGCGTCGGCTTCACGCGCGGCACGCCGGGCAGGACATGCGTTTCAACGGAAAGGCCGACGGCTTCCAACGAAGCTGAAAGGGCATCCCCGGCCGCCCTCCAGGTATTGTCGTCGGCGATCACCAGTACCGGGCCGCCGCCGAACAGGTCGCGGCAGAGTGCGCCGGTCCCGGCGATGGCGCCGGGCGCCACGCGAACGGCGTCAATCCGGTCGGAGCGTGCTATTGCGGTGTCCAACAGGTCGAGTAGCACGCCAGGATCGCTCATCGGTCAGGCTCCAAGCCGGCGGCCGTCGGCACCGAACAGGTGCACGCGGTCTTGCGGAAAGTTCAAGCCAATCACTTCGCCCGGCCGGCGATCGGATTCGCCATCGGTGCGCACGACCAGCGCATCGCCTGCTGGCGTCGTTGTGTGCAGATAGCTTTCGCTGCCAAGCGTTTCGCGCACCCGGACCGTGACCGAGAGCGCGCCGTTTCCGGGTTCGGCAAGGCCGATATGTTCCGGTCGGATCCCGAGCCGCGCCGGCGTACCGGATTGCGGCGCCGGCGTCAGCGCAGCTTCCCCGTAGCGGACACCGTCGGCGGTCGGTGTCACGTCAAGAAAATTCATGCTGGGTGCCCCGATGAAGCCGGCAACGAATTCGCTGTGTGGCCGGTGATAAAGCTCCATTGGGGGGCCGACCTGCTCGACGCGGCCCTCGTTCAGCACCACGATCTTGTCCGCCATCGTCATGGCCTCGACCTGATCGTGGGTGACGTAGATCATCGTCGCGCCGAGGTCGCGGTGCAGCGCTTCCAGTTCCACCCGCATCTGGATGCGCAGTTTCGCGTCGAGGTTGGAAAGCGGTTCGTCGAACAGGAACACTTTCGGTTTCTTCACGATCGCCCGACCGATCGCGACCCGCTGGCGCTGACCGCCCGACAACTGGCCCGGCTTGCGGTCGAGATAGTCTTCCAGTTGCAAGATGCGGGCCGCCTCCTCGATGCGCCGCTTGCGGTCGTCGGCGGCAAACTTGTTGACCTTCAGGCCGAATTCCATGTTTTCGCGCACGCTCATATGCGGGTAGAGCGCGTACGACTGGAACACCATCGACACGCCGCGGTCGGACGGCGCCACCTGCGTGACATCGCGGCCATCGATGGAAATCCGTCCCGATGTGATGCCTTCGAGCCCGGCTACGGATCGCAGGAGCGTGGACTTGCCGCATCCGGACGGACCGACAAACACCGCAAACTCGCCGTCGGCGATCGCAAGCGTCACATCCTTCAGCGCCTGCTCGGTGCCGTAATGCTTGTTGACGCCTTCAAGCGTGACCTCGGCCAATCGCTTGCCTCCCCGACATGTCCGGTCAGTTTTCTGTTGACACCGGAGCGTTTCTTTACATTTGTATGAATGCTAATACAAATGCATGTCAAGCGCTGATATGCGCATTGAACGGGAGGAAAGTCATGACTTTGAAGAAGCGTGCCCGCGCGCTCGCACTGGCGGCCGCACTCAGTGCCGGAACGGCGCTCGCAACGGCCGGGAGCGCCCTTGCGTGGTCCCTCGAAGAAGCGGCCAAACCCTATGCCGGCACGACCGTCGATGTCGTGTTCCTCTTGCGTCCCGGCTACGAGGCCGCCGAAGCGATGCTGCCTGAATTCGAAAAGGCGACGGGCATCAAGGTCAACATCATCAAACACCCCTATGAGAACGCGCTCGGCGAACAGGTGCGCGACTTTGTGGCCGGCGGCGATCTCGATATCGCGCTGATCGATCTGGTCTGGATCGGCAACTTCGCAGAGAACGGCTGGATCGAGCCGGTCTCCAAGTTCACCTCGAATCCGGACCTGACGGATCCGGAACTCGACATCGACGATTTCTTTCCGCTCGTCCTCAACGCGTTCGGCGGTTGGAACGGCGAAATCTACGGCTTGCCGTTCGACAATTATTCCGGCCTTCTTTTCTACAATAAGTGCATGCTGGAAGAGGCCGGTTTCTCAGGCCCGCCCGAAACCTGGACGGACCTGAAGGATGTCTATGGCCCGGCGCTGACCAAGGACGGCAAGTATACCTTTGCGCTTCAGTCCAAGCGCAACGAAACCCAGTCGGCCGACAGCTTCGCCCGCGTTCTTTGGCCCTTCGGCGGCTCGTTCCTGGACGCGGAGTTCAAGTCCAACCTTTTGAGCGCGGAAAGCCAGGCCGGCCTGAAGTTTCGCCAAGACCTGATGCAGTACATGCCGGACGGCATCGTCTCCTACGACCACGCCGAGACGGTCAACGCGTTGGCCCAGGGCGACGTCGCGATGATCACCGAATGGTCGGCGTTTTATGCCACGTTGAAGAACCCGGAAACCTCCCGCATCGTCGACTGCCTGGCGATCGCGCCGGAGCCCAAGGGACCGGCGGGTCGCAAGCCGGCGCTCGGCGGCTTCTCCCTGGCGGTTGCCAGCCAGGCCGACGAAAAGGAACAGGCTGCCGCCTGGTTGTTCATCCAGTGGGTGACCTCGAAAGCCAACGCGCTTGAATACCTGGAGCGCGGCGGCGTGCCGGCCCGGCAGTCGGTCTACAAGCTCGACGGCGTTGCCGAGAAGTATGACTTCGTGCCCGCGCTCGTCGAGAGCTGGCAGGACGGCGTGCCGGAATTCCGCCCGCGTTTCGCCGAATGGCCGGAAATCACCGAGATCGTGCAGGAATGGGGCACGAAGATCATGCTTGGCGAAGTGTCCACCGAGGACGGCGCGAAGGAACTCGGAACCCGCATGGAAGCCGTGCTTGAAGAAGCCGGCTATTACAGCGGCGAAAAACCCCTCGCCCAGTAAAGTCTTGATCGCACCGGGGCGCGCGCCTGCGCGCCCCGGACAGCGTTTCGGAACGGGGGCCTTGCCCTTCTGGCCGGCACCCGTTTCAATCCGACCGGCAAAATCAGATTTCATTTAAGGGGTGGCCGGGATGACCGCGCGCGTCAGCCGAAAGACGCTGTTCTCGTTTATCGGACCGGCTGTGCTGGCGCTGCTCCTCGTCGGCATCGGGCCCCTCCTCTACGCGGTCTGGACGTCGCTCCATTATTTCAACCTGACCAAGTTGCGGCGTGTCCGGTTCATCGGCCTGGAAAATTACGGCACGGTGCTGACCGACGGCGTGTTCTGGGAAGCGATGGGGCGCACGTTCACGCTGCTGGCCATGGCGCTGCCGATCCAGATCGCGCTCGGGCTCGGCATTGCGCTGCTCCTGCACCAGCCGGGCCTCGGCTTCCTGCGCACGCTCACCCGTCTCGGCCTCGTGCTGCCGATGGCCACGACCTACGCCGTCGTCGGCCTGCTCGGCCAGGTGATGTTCAATATCAAATACGGCGTCGTCAATCAGTTGATCGGCTTTCTCGGCTTTGCCCCGGTCAATTGGATCGGCGACACGACGAACGCCTTCATTGCGGTGGTTTTCTGGGACGTCTGGCAATGGACACCATTCGTCGCGCTTGTCCTGCTGGCCGGCCTGACGACCGTGCCCGGCGAGATCGAAGAAGCCGCTCGACTTGAGACAAAAAGCTGGTGGACGGTGCTGCGCCACGTGCAATTACCGTTCCTGATACCCGGCCTGGTCGCCGTTCTTATCCTGCGCACCGCGGATACCCTGAAGCTCTTCGACATGGTTTTCACCATGACACGCGGCGGACCGGGCGCCGCCACGGAATTCATCTCGCTGATGATCCAGCGTGTCGGGTTCCGAGCGTTCGACCAGGGTCTCGCCTCGGCCCAGGCGGTGATCCTCTTGATCATCACCATTGTGCTGAGCCAGCTCTACATCCGGCTCTTTTACAAGGACGTGCGCTGATGGCCGCGGCAGGACCATCGGCAGCCGCACCGGGCCGCACGGGAGGGCTCGCCGCGCAGATCGTGCTTCTCCTGCTCATCCTCACGTTTTGCGTATTCCCGTTCTACTGGATGGTCGTCACCAGCCTGAAGACCCAGATCGTTGCGCTGCAAGCGCCCCCGGCCTGGCTGTTCGAGCCGACCTTTTCCAATTACCGCGAGGTTCTGTTCGGCGACGGCGTCGGCGCCACGCTGATCAACTCGCTGATCGTCGCGGTGTGCACGACGGCGCTCGCCGTCGCGCTCGGCTGTCCGGCGGCATACGCGCTTGCCCGCTTTGAATTTCGCGGCAAGAAGGATCTCTGGTTCTGGTTCATCACCAACCGCATGGTCTCGCCCATCGTCTTGGCCCTGCCCTTCTTCCTGATCGTGCGCCACCTCGGGCTGCTGGATACGCACCTGGTGCTGATCCTGATCTATCTCACCTTCAACCTGCCGATCGTCATCTGGATCTGCACCGATCAGTTCCGCGCCATTCCCTACGACCTCGACGAGGCGGCAACGCTCGAGGGCGCCTCGCACTGGCGCATCTTCCGCTCCATCTGCCTGCCGCTCGCCATGCCGGGCGTGGCCGTCAGTTCGATCTTTTCCTTTATCTTTTCCTGGAACGAACTGATGTTCGCGCTGGTGCTGACCCGCAACGATGCCAAGACAGCGCCGGCCATGGCGGTCAGTTTTATGGAGGGCTACGACCTGCCCTACGGCAAGATCATGGCGACGTCGACGCTGATCGTGATCCCGGTGATCATCTTTGCGCTCATTGCCTCCAAGCAATTGGTGCGCGGGCTGACCATGGGGGCGGTCAAGTAGGCCGATGCGGCGCGCCCCCAAACTCCCGAACGTCGACACCGAGGAGCGCCTGCAGACCCGCATTGCCTGGGCTTACCATGTGGAGGGACTGACCCAGAGCGAGGTGGCCGAGCGCCTTGGCATCACACGCTTGCGCGTCAACAAGGCATTGTCGGACGCGCGGCGCCGGGGCCTAGTGCGCATCACCTTCAACACGGCCCATGCCGCATGCATCGAGGCCGAGACAGCCCTGTGCACCCGGTTCGGGCTTGGCCAGGCCTATGTGGCGCCCTCCCCTGCCGATGCCGCCGACGTGCAGATGGTCGTCGGCGCGGCCCTCGGCAATCTCCTGTCGGAGATCCTGGCCGATCCGGAGATCCGTCTGTTCGGCATGTCCTGGGGCAACACGCTCAATCTGGCGACCCGTTTCATGGCGCCCCTCGACCGGCCGGACATGGAAATCGTTTCCGTCATGGGCGGCCTCACCCGGGGATCCGATCTCAACAGTTTCGAAATCACCACGCGTCTGGCGGCGCTGGCCAATGCCGAACACAGCTATTTTCCGGCACCGCTGTTCGCCGATTCCGCCGAAAGCCGGCGCACCATCATGGCGCTCGACGTGTTTCGCGAGATCATTGACAAGATCCGGTCCGTCGGCGCGCTCGCCATGGCAGCCGGCGATATCTCTCCCCGCTCGCTCCTGATGCGCGACGGGCTGCCCTCCGATACGACCATGCAGGACCTTGCCGGGCTCGGCGCGGTCGGCGACATCCTCGGCACGGTGATCGATGCGGCCGGCCGGCCGGTCGACCATTCCGTGAACGAGCGGGTGATCGGCATCGGCCTCGACGACCTGGCCGGCATTCCCAACGTGATCCTTGCCGCCGGCGGTGCCCACAAAGTGCCTGTAATTCGCGCCGTGCTCGGACTCGGCTCGATCGACACGTTTGTCACCGACGAGGACACCGCGCGGGCGGTGCTGGCTGCAGGGTGAGCCGGGTCGTCGGCATCGATATCGGCACGTCCGGTGTCAAGGCGGTCCTGATCGAGGACGATCGGGCCCTGGCCGAAGCGAACCGGCCCCTGGCGGTTTCCGTTCCGCATCCGGGATGGAGCGAACAGCATCCCGATCTGTGGGTCGACGCGGTATTCGGCTGTCTCGACGAATTGTCCGCCGGCGGCCGGCTTGCCGACATCCGCGCGATCGGCCTGTCCGGCCAGATGTTGGGCGCGGTGCTGCTGGATCGCGATCTGAAACCGGTTCGACCCGCCATCCTTTGGAACGATCAACGGGCCATTGCCGAATGCGCCACCCTTCTGGAAAGGGCGCCCGATATCGGATACCGGACCAACGGTGCCCCGGATCCCGGCATCACGGCCCCGAAACTGCTCTGGCTCGCCCGTCACGAACCCGACTGCCTCGACCGGGCGACCCTGTTGATGCTCCCGAAGGATTATGTGCGCCTCGCGCTGACCGGCGACGTCGCCACCGAGCCGACGGATGCCGGCGGCACGGAATTGTTCGATGTCGCCGTAGGGCGCTGGGACGCCGGGCTCTGCGCGGCTGCCGGATGGGACGTTTCCCGCCTGCCTCCGGTGATCGAAACCTGGCAGGCAGCCGGGACGGTGCGCACCGCGCTTTCTGAACGCTGGGGATTTCGACACACGGTGACGCTCGCGGCCGGTGCCGGCGACAACATGGCAGCGACCATCGGCGTCGGCGCCGGTCGCCCGGGCGATGGCGTGATCACCATCGGAACGTCCGGCGTCGCCTGCCTCGTCGACGGCATGTTTCACGCGGCGCCCGATAAGGCCGTCCTCACAAGCGCCCACGCCGCCCCGGAATCGTTCCTGTCCATGGGCGTCGTCATGAGCGCGACCGCATCGCTCGACTGGGTCGCGCGGCTGACCGGCAGGCCGGCGGCTGATCTCGCCGGATTGGCCGAAGCGGTCCTGGAGGAGGACCGTATCGATGAGGCCCCGCTGTTCCTTCCCGCGCTGACCGGCATCCGCACCCCGCTCGGACGGCCGGACATGACGGGCCGTATTCACGGGCTGCGCCCGTCGACCGATCCGGCCGGCCTCGCCTGGGCGACATTGGAAGGTGTGGCGTATCAGATTGCCGATTGCGTCGAGGCCCAGACCGGTACCGGCGTGCCGCTGGAGCGCCTGGCGGTTGTCGGAGGTGGCGCCCGAAGCCGGCTCTGGGTGCGCATGATCGCATCGCTGCTCGATCGGCCCGCCGGTCTGCCGGACCAGGCCCCGGTCGCCGCGGCACTGGGCGCCGGGCGCCTCGCCCGCGTCGCCGCCGGACTCGACGACCCGGTCGCCCTTACCGCGCCGATGCCGGAAATGCCGGTCACAATCGAGCCGGATCCGACTTTGGCCCGCCGGCTCGGAGAAAGGCGCCTCCGGTTTCAGGACCTGTTGCCGGAGGACCGCATTGTGTCTTGAAGGCGCATGCGATCCAGCAGACCGTCGCGCAGCACGAACGTGTGGTAGAGCGCGGCCGCCACATGCAGACCGGCACAGATCAGCAGCAAACGGGTAACGAGGCCATGCGCGTGCCGCGGCGGATAGTTTTCGAATACCGGTAACGCCCCGGTTCCGCCGCCGAACAACACCGCACCCGCGCCCGAAATCGCGAACAGGCCAATACCGCTGGCCAGAGCCAAGAGCGGCAGCACGATCAGCAAGCCGTGCACAAACCCGGCCGCGCGCCGTGCCCACGGTGTCGTCGCCGGATCGGCACCGGGCCGGGTATCGAAGCCCCACCACCAGACGACACGCAGAATTGTCAGGATACCCGCCAGGCTTCCGGCGCCGACATGAAACGTGAGATAGGCCGCCTGTCCCGTCTTTACCGCATCGGCGGCATATCCCGAGGCCAGGGCAAGCGGAATGAGAATCGCTATCAGCCAGTGCAGGCCGACGGCAACGCGACCGTACCGGTGCGATGTGCTGGTCCGCATCATGGCCTCCCATGCTTGCCGCGGACGGCGTCGGATCGAATGACGGTGTAAAGCGCCGGATGGATCCGCAGCCCCTCGATTGCGGGAAAGATCCCGGCCTCACGCATGCGCCGGGTTGCGTTTTGAAAGGCTTTCGCATCCTCCCAGCGCGCAACGTTGACGAGGGCAAACCGGGCGTCTGGGCGCAGTGCCCGATGCAACGATGTCGACCGGAATCCCGGTTCACGGCTCAGAAAATCGCGGGCCTTCTCCCAGGCAGCGATCGTTTCCTCCATCCGATCGGACGGCACTTCGAAGACGTTGATCAGGGTCACGTCGGCCCGGGCCGGACCGGAACCGGCAAGGCAGATAAGAGCTGCGACAAGACCGAATGAGTGGGCGAACGACATCGGAACCTCCGTGAATGAGTTTAACATAGCATGCTATATATTATTGCATAGCGTGCTATGCAATAGGTATGACCGCGCATGGCATTCGATAAGAAGAATTCAGCAGGCTACCTCGCCAACCACATGGCGAGGCTGTTCGCCCTGGGGCTTCAGAAGCGCCTCAATCCGACGGGGCTTGCGACCGCGCAGTTCATGACGCTTCTGGAATTGTGGAACAAGGACGGGTTGACCCAGAAGCAACTGGTCGCGAACCTGGATGTCGAGCAGGCGACCATGGCGAACACGCTGGCCCGGATGGAGCGCGACGGCCTCGTGCGCCGCCGGCCGCATCCCGCCGACGCCCGATCTCAACAGGTCTGGCTGACGGCAAAGGCGCGCGGCCTGCGGGAGGCCGCCACCGACGCCGCGAGCGCTCAAAACCGGATTGCCTTGAACGGCTTGTCAGGTGATGAGCAGGAAGTCTTTCTGGCGTTGATGCGCCGTGTGATCGAGACGATGCGCGAACAGCGCGATCAGCCCTCCGATGCGGACTGATCGTCGGGATCGCGGCTTTGGTTCGACCGTTCCGGGCCGACAGGTTCGCGCCGAAAACACCCGCCCCTGCCCGTCAGTTGATCGTAATCTCCACACGCCGGTTTTGCGCCCGGCCATGACTGGTCTTGTTGTCCGCGATGGGCTCGGCTTCACCCTTGCCAACCGTGGTATAGCGGGGCGCATCGGGAGCACCGGCTTTCACAAGCCAGTCTTTCACGGCCTGTGCGCGCCGGCGGGAAAGGTCGCGGTTATACGTCGCCTTGCCGGTCGAATCGGCGTGGCCTTCGATCATAACGCGGGGTGCAGCACGACTCTCCAGTTCGTAGACGAGCTTATGGAGTTCCGGCTCCGCCTCCTTGCGGATGCGCGAACTGTCGAAACCGAAAAGCACATCCGCCTCGAAGGTCTTTTTGGTCGGCCTGACCGGCGGCGGTGGCGGCGGCAACTCAAAAGGAATGGTCGGGGCGATCACGGTCGGGCCCAAGAGCGGCTCTTCCGGTTCGTCGGGAAGATCCAGGGGATCCTCCGGGATCAGCTTGACCTTGACCCATCCCCAATGCCGTTCGATGCCGATATTGGGCGTGGACCACCCTTCCCCCGGTTTCATGCCGAAGGAAGCCGATCCCAGTTTGATGTCCAGCAACGCGGCACCCCAAGGATTCAGGCCTTCCAGGATCTTCAGCCAGACACCGCTGATACTCGGGCCGGACCCGCCGGTCGGCCCGGACGCGCCGCCGGTTCTCATGATGGCGCCCTTGCCGTCAATGTCCTCGAACGTGGTGGGACGCGTGCTTCGGAACCGTTTGAAACTCGCTTTCAGGTTCTCGCTGTAGGAAACCGGTGCAACCGATCCGCCGCCGCCGGCACCGTAAAATGCCAGGATACTCGTTGTCCCGGATTCGACGTTGCGCAGTTTGAAATGCATGAACCCCGCTGTAATGAACTCGCCACCGCTTAAACTGCGAACCAGCGCAACATCCCATTTCGACGAACTTATCGGCATCAATTTACCCTCATATAAATTTTGTGTTTTCTACATAGGTACCAGTTAATCGGATTAAAGACTGGGAATGTCCGCAATCGTGCGGGCGCGGTGACCGCTTCGAAACGGCACGCAAGGGCGCAGGAACGGATGGGCTCCGGCGATGTTATCGAACGCGGTGTGGGGTGCGCGGCACCCTGCCCATTCTTGCGGTAGCGATCTACGGGTGCCGCTTTGGTGGGCGGAATGGAACCGGCATAACACCGACGGTGATACCCGGCATCCTGGATCCGCCGGTCACGCCGTCGGATAAGGGGGATGGAAATTTCTTTTGAGGCACCGTAGGCGTAGCTAGCTGGCGCTACACGACACCCACCCCCGTCTTCACCCGCTTTAAGCGGGTGATCCAGTGGCGCCAACAACCATGTCCTGCATACGAGGTCTGCCCAATAGAGGGACAAACCGCGAATCACGGATTGGAGCGAGCAGACACCTACGGTGCTCCCTGAGCCGTTGTTTCATCCCCGCCCTCTGGCTTGCTCGAAACCTTGCAAAACGGGTGGATTTTTTTGGGCTTCGTCCGTGTATCCAGGATCGCGAGAGTGAGGAAGCGTGGGCGTGAGCGGTTCCGCGTCAAGCAGCCGCCCGAAAGGTATTGATGTCTTCCATCACCTTGAGCGCGACCGGTTCGAACGCCCGCACGAAATCCATGTCGACCTTGCCGGGCATGGAATAAAGCTTTTTCATCGCGGTTTTGGGATCGACCGGTTCGGTACCGGCCCGCCGGTCGACACAATCCGCGAAGATGTCGATGATCGTCAGCATGCGGACCGGATCGCTGATGGCGTCGCCGGAGAGCTTCTTCGGATAGCCCGACCCGTCAAGCAGCTCGTGGTGCTGATAGACCATCTTCTGGGTGACCGCGTCCCAACCGCCGTCGTTCATGAGGATTTCAAGCCCGAAGGTCGGATGCTGGAAGATCAACGCCTGATCCTTGAACGACAGCGGACCTTCGCCGTCGAGCACGTCCGTCGGGATCTTCGCCTTTCCGACATCATGCATCAGGGCACCACGCACGACGCGCACCTTGTCCCGGTCGGAGAATCCGAGATGCTCCGCAAACGCGAGCATCAGGCCGGCCACATGAAGCGTGTGGCGGAACGTATAGGAATGGTGATTGTTGACGGCGGTCAGCCAATCCAGTGTCGACCCGGTCGCAACGGCCCGGCAGATGTCTATCGCATCCTTGTCGATATGACGCTTGGAGATCTTCTTGTCCGCCCGCACAACACGGGCAAGCGCCGAAAGCGTCAAAAAACTGTTCTGCGATGTTTCAAGGCAGGGCTTGGGTTCAAGCAAGCGGTCCCGCTCAAAGGCGGGCGAGGCGCGCACGACCGCTTCGAACAGGTCGTCGAAAGCGAGCGGCCGGGAAACCGTCTGCGTTGAATCCTCTTCATTGAGTTTGATCCGGGATAATTGCGCCGCCTTTTCGACGACAAAGACCTTCGGCACACCGTCTGCCTTCGCCGCCTTGCAAAACTTCTGGAAGCGGCCGACGGCCTGATCGTCGTTCAGGTCAATGTCGACAATCAGAACGGGAAAATCGGCGATATTTTCGGTTTGGGTTGATTTTAATGACCGTTCTGTGACGAAAAATCTCTTTTTGAGCTCATTGATGACCGACCTGCTCTCCCCAACGCGATCACTAAGCAAAAAAACGCGGCATTCCATGAGCACTACCAAGTTATCGGCACTTAATTTTGAGTACCTGATTCGATTTATCTACCTGATTAGACCAAATGAATGAACAAAGTTGCAAATACTTGAGATGATAAAGCGAGTTTCGACAGGTTTTAGATCCACTGACAACAAAATGAGCCGATGAAATCGGCGGCACCCCGCCACCGGGATATGCCGGCTGGATACTTCCAGGCCGTGGCTCGCCGCAGGGGGCCGGGTTTTATCGCTCCCGACAGAAAACCCCGCCTGAACGGCGGGGTTTCCAGCAATCGGGATTGCAAGCTTTGGTTGCTTGCGGCTGCATTGTGACCTAGCCGGCGTCTTTGACGGCCTTTGGCAGATCATCGGACGTTCCCCATTCGGCCCAGGACCGGTGATAGGTCCGGATCTGGGGGAATCCGATCAGGCGAAGCGCAAAGTAGGAATGCGCCGAGGCCAGACCGTTCTGGCAATGCACCACAATCGTATGGTCCGGCGTAACGCCGTGTTCGGCAAAATGCGCCCGCAGGGCATCCCCCGATTTCATCGTCTTGTCGGCATTCAGATTGCCCTTCCAGGGAATGCTGCGCGCCCAGGGAATGTGCCCCTTGTCGAACGCCGCAGTCGGTCTCACGTCGATTACCAGCGTTTGCGAATCGTTCCTGCGCTCAAGGATCCAATCCGCCGTGGCATGGCGGCGGGATGTCAGTGCCGGTGCGAACCGCTGCCGCTTGATCGGCTTCACATCACCTTTCTCCAGCGTCTGCTCGGAGGCTTCCCATGCCTGGATTCCGCCGTTCAGCAGGCTGACCCGCCGATGCCCCATATATTCCAAGAGCCAGAACATACGCGCGGCATGAAACCCGCCCTTGTCGTCGTACAAAACGACATGGGTATCGGCCGTGACGCCGAGATCGCCGAGCATTGTCGCGATTTCGGCCATTGGGCGCAGTGCACCGGAGATCGGCGAATCGGGGTCGGCCACGGCGTCGGGGTCGATCTGTCGGGCGCCTGGTATGTGGCCATCGGCGAAAGCCGCCCGTTGCCGGACATCCAAGACGACTATCGTCCCGGCCTCCAGCCCGGCCGCCACGTCGACCGGCGACATCAGAAGATGCGGATTGGTATAGGTCTCCGCCAGGGCGGGAACGCTCGGAGCGCTCATGGCCGCCACGACGGCGAGCGCGCGTAGGGGATGCATATTCATCATTAGCCTCGCAGAAAACAGGGGAACGGTCCGGCCGATCAGGCCGGTTGCGGCACGATGCGCAGATACGGTTTCGGCGCCTTCCAGCCATTGGGATAGAGCGCCCTGGCGTCGTCGTCGGAAACGGACGGCACGATGATCACATCCTCTCCCTGGCGCCAATCGGCGGGAGTGGCCACCTTGTGCCGGTCGGTCAGTTGCAGGGAATCCACCACCCGGAGGATCTCCCGAAAGTCGCGTCCGGTCGTCATCGGGTAGGTGATCATAAGTTTGATCTTCTTGTCGGGCCCGATGACGAACACGCTGCGGACGGTCTGGTTGTCGGCGGCGGTCCGGCCATCGGCTTGCGTGCCGGCAGAGGCCGGGAGCATGCCGTAAAGCTTGGCGATGGTAAGCTCGGGATCGGCGATCAGCGGATAGGTCAGGGACACGCCTTGTGTCTCCTCGATATCCTTCGACCATTTCCGGTGGGATTCGATCGGATCGACACTGATCCCGATCACTTTCACGTTACGTTTGACGAATTCCGGCACCAGCCGGGCCATCGCTCCGAGTTCCGTCGTACAGACCGGCGTGAAGTCCTTCGGATGGGAAAACAGCACGCACCAGCCGTCTCCGATCCAATCGTGAAGGCGGATCGTTCCATCGGTGGTCTCGGCCATAAAGTCCGGCGCGGTATCGCCCAGGGTTTTTTGCATTGGGATTCTCCGGTTCAAATCTTATTCTATGCGGATGGACCGGGCGGCCCCGCATACAGTTCTGTCGACCGGCGGGAGTGCAATTACCGGTCGAAGGGTGCGAGGCGCCCGGCTTCGATGGGCGGCTTCTACGGCGGGGCGCGGCCGCGAGACCTGAAGAAAACCGATTGTTTTTATGAAAACTCATCTCAAATGTTTCGTTTGATCGACAACCTGGTCGACCCTGACACACGGATCGTCCGCCGAAACGATACCTCCGTGCGGGTCTCGCCGAAGGCAATGCAGGTACTGCAGACCCTGCGCGGCGCGGGCGGCGCGGTTTTGTCCCGTCAGGATCTTCTGGAACGCGTCTGGCCGGACGTGACGGTCGGCGAAGAGGTCCTGACCCACGCGATCGCGGAGATTCGCAAGGCGCTCGGCGATACACCGCGCAACGCCCGGATCGTCGAGACCGTGCACAAGGCGGGCTATCGATTGCTGGTGGCAGCCGAAACCGTCCCGGGCACCGTTGCAGTTCCCGCCGGACCTGACAAAGCCGTCGTGCCGGCAATGGCATCGCAGATCGTGGTCGGCGAGGCTGCCCCCGCCCGATTCTCTCAAGGCGCCGCTTTACCGTCCGCCGGATCGCTGAACTTGTCGCTGCCCAACCGTCCGTCGGTTGCCATCCTGCCGTTCACCCCGGTCCTCGGCCACGAGGCGGCGCCGGACCTCGCGGACGGCCTGAGCCGCGACGTTGCTGTCGGCCTCGCGCGGTCGCGCTGGCTGTTCGTCTCGGCGCGCGCCAGTGCCGTCGCGCTGACGGCCAGAGCGCTCGATCCGGTAGCCATCGGGCAATGTCTCGGCGTGCGCTACGTGCTGTCCGGCGCACTCGCTTATGACGGTTCCCGCCTGCGCCTTACGGTCATGCTGACCGACGCCGTCCAGCAATGTGAAGTCTGGGCCGAGCGCCTCGATCGCCCTGTCGGGCATCTTTTCGATGTGATGACGGAGGTCAGTGACCTCGTGACGGCCGCCGTCGAAGCGGAGATCGAAATCAAGGAACGCCAGCGCGCCCTGCTTAGTCCGGTGACGTCGCTCGATGCCTGGAGCGCCTATCACCGTGCGGCGCATCACCTCTTCCGATTCAGTCCGACGGCGCTGGAACCGGCGTCGGCACTGCTCGACCGGGCCTTCGCACTCGATCCGGAATCGGCGCGGACCCTGTCGGCCCTGTCGCTGCTTTATTGGCAGCGGGCCTTCTTCAATGTCGGTTCGGACCGCGACGACGACCTGAAATGCGCCTACGATTTCGCCCATCGCAGCCTGGCAATGGACCCGCATGATCCGCAGGGCCATTGGGCATTGGGGCGGGCCCACAATCTCGCCGGCGAGTTCGACCTCGGCGTCGACCGTCTGAGGGAATCGGTCCGGCTCAATCCGAATTTTGCCCAGGGCCATTATTCGCTCGCCTACGGCCTGTTGTTTGCCGACGGCTATGAGGAAGGCATCGACCGGGTCGACCGCGCCCGGCGCCTCAGTCCTTACGATCCGATGAATTTCGGTTTCCTGTCGCTGCGGGCACAGATGCTCTGCCTCACCGGACGCCGCGACGAGGGCGCGGACTGGTCGGACCGGGCCGTGCGCGAGGCCAATGCCCACTACCAGATCTTCGCCGTCGCAGCCTGGTGCAACGAACTGGCCGGACGCCGCGACAAGGCGCTGGAGCATGTCGCCGCGATCCGCGCCGAACAGCCGGATTTCAGGCGCGCCGACTATTTCCGGGCCTTCCGGTTCCCGGACCGGGAACGCGCCCTGATCGACGGCGCGCTGCAGCGGCTGGGGTTGTGACGGCAGATAGGCGGGCCCTGTCGGGTTGCTTTCGAGGCCAGTCACTTCGGCCCTTCGGCTCCTCCTAAGGCTCTTTCGTCCCTTGGCCCGTTTGCCTCTTGGCCCTTTAGCCTCTTGGCCCCTTGGCCCCTTGGCCCCTTGGAACTGACCTGCATCACCAAACATTGCAGAACAAAAAAATATGCATGCATCATGCAATTTTTATCATTTCATCTCGGAACATGCCGCTTCGGGATGATCAAAGACAGTCAATGCTTGTTCGCCTGTTCAGAACCTGGAAGCAAGTGCCCCTATCAGTGGTGCCCTTCCAGCGACCGGCTCGGGCAAAACTCTGCTCTTTAGCGCTAAAGACAGGGATTCATCACCGGCAGGCGCGGTTCGCCGAGCAGGGTGTCGAGCCACTTATGGAACTCGGCATCCGATTGAACTGCAAAGGCATCGAGCATGGGTTCGAAACCGCGGATAGAGATTCCCTTTTGCAGGCACTGAAGCGGTTCAGACCTTGGGCTATCCCCGCGAACCTGGGCTTCAAAGGCTTCGACGCGTTCGCGCTGTTTCGCTCTCAGTCTTTCAAGTGTTGTCAGCGGTACTGAATTCTCAACAATGAATTTGTTGACCCGTTCCATAGCGACCGCAAGGCGCTGCGAACCTTTCGGATGGTCGATATCGGAACAGCTGTCCAGGACCATCTGGATAGCCGTGTAGATGCCGGCAGCACACAGCACGCCACCGCGCCCGCTCTGGTCAATTGCTGTCGTGGTTACTTTGGCGCCGCGTCGACGTTGCGAAATCCAGACCTTACCGGGCAGCACGACGGATCGGACGACCGACCCGTCGTCCTCCTTCGTTACCTCAACATCGGCCCGATGTTCTTGGAACAAGTCGTCGTACGGCGTGCCCCAGTTTTCGTCCGCGGCATGAAGAGGGCAGGAAACCAACAGAAATCCGATGCAGACAAGGTGTGCAACTCTGTTCCAAAGGCGAACCACTAACATCTCCCGGGCAGGCATCGAACAGCCATAGGGAGCATCGACAGCCTTTCGGCGCAACTGGCAATCATCGTGACGCGATTTCCGCGCTTGCAATCAACTGCCTGAGCAGCGACCGCCGGTCCAGGCTGCGCCAGGCGATACAGGTCTCAAGCTCGATGCCGAGCGGCTCGGTCCGGGCGCAATCGTCGGTCGTTTCAAACGGCGAGGGAAAATCCTCGGTCGTCACAAAAGGCCCGAAGCCGGCCCGCGACAACACGGTCGCGCCCAGCATCGTATCGGCTTCAACCTCCGGATAATCGCCTTCCAGCATCTTCCGGTCGCGCGCGATTTCGCCCATCAGCACCGGCGCTTCGGCCCGCGGATAGCGGATCAGCGGACGGCGTTTGCGATCCGTCGAACGGGCGTCGAAGCGGGCGAGCGGCGATCGGACAAGACGCTTTTCCGACAGGCCAGGCGCGTGCAGCGGCGGGTGCACGAAGGCGGCGTCGATCGTGTTCTGCTCCAGCCGGCGTTCAAGTCCGGCGGTTGTGCCCTCGAACAGCCGGATACGGGCTCGCGGGTGGGCGTCCCGAAAGGCCGACAGGGCCGGAACCACGATCTGGTAGGCCGCAACCTGCGTCATGCCGATGCGGATCGTCTGCCCGAGACCGGCCTGCACGTTGCGGGTGCTTTCCGTGGTTTCTTCAGCCGCGGTGATCACCCGCTCGGCCCCTTCGACGAATTGGGCGCCTGCAGGCGTCACCCGCACCCCGCCGCGATCGCGGTCGAAGAGTCTGACCCCCAATTCCTCTTCGATCCGCCGCAAGCGCGAGGAGAGCGCCGGTTGCGTCACGTCCAGCCGCCGCGCGGCCCGGCCGAAATGCCCCTCCTCAGCCAGCGCGATGACGGAGCGATAATCGTGCAGCGCAAACATCGTCGATAAGTATCCTTTATCGAATTTATCAAGATCAGACATCGATCCTGATTTTCATTCACCAATTTTATCGTAGGCGATATCCAATTCAAGAGGTCCGCCGCGATGCGTATTCAGACATTATCCGCCGTTCTCGTGTTTTCAGCCGGGCTGATGAGCCTCCCGGCCCTCGCTCAGACGGTCGCGCCCCAGGCCTTTCCCGGCTACCTGGATTTCCAGGGCCGCTATCTTGCCGTCCTCTCGGACGCCGACATGGTCGCCTCGGCCTATAACGGCCCGCCGATCGGCCCGCGGACCGAAGCCATGACGGACATGCTCACCTTGTTCCCGCTCGACGGCCTGCCTGGCGACCCCGTGACCATTCCGGTCAGCAACGCCGTCACCGCCTGGCCGTCTCTGCTCGGCTTCACGCCGGACGGCCGCACCGCCTATGTGGCCGAAACCGAACAGCCCGCAACGCCCGACGCCCAGAGCCGGAACGATCTGTTGCCCTCCGGCATGCTGCGGGTCGTGTCCATCGACCGGGATCTGAGCGGTCGCGTCGTCCAGGAAATCGACACGCAGAGCCGGGCCGTCGCGGTCAGCGTCCGGCCCCAGGGCGATGTGCTTGCCGTCTCCACCACCCGGCCCGGGCGCCTCGCGACCGGCAACGCCGCCGACGACACGCCGCGGCTCGGCATCTTTCCGATCGGCGACGACGGACAACTCGGCGCCATGCAATCGGTCCCGCTTGAGGGGGCGGAAGCCGACCCGCCGCATATCGAATGGAGCCCGGACGGACAGCTTCTGGCCGTGACGATCGCCGGCAGTGATCGCATCCGCTTCTACGCTTGGGATGGCACGACCCTCACCCCGTACGGCAATGCCGTCGGCGCCGGCAAGCTGCCCGCGCCCGGCCACTGGTCGCCTGACGGGCGCCACTTCTTCGTCACTCACGTACACTGGGGCGGCGATGTCGAAAACATCTATTACGGCTCGGA
Organism: Pseudomonadota bacterium; assembly: GCA_038745065.1. GTDB lineage: Bacteria > Pseudomonadota > Alphaproteobacteria > Rhizobiales > JANQQB01 > JANQQB01. Next base: position 54,556 of record JBCDLT010000027.1, read on the forward strand.
AATCAGCACGCTTGCCGCGATCCGTGTCGCGCCCGTCGGCAGCACCGACCCGCGCCATGTTATCGTCAGCAAGGCCACAACCGGCGCGGCCGCCGAGGAATTCGCGATCTCTCCCGACGGTCGGTCGCTGGTCACCCTGAACATGGAGCGCTCCTACGCCATGCCGGACAACCCGGATCTGACGTTCTATTCATCCCTCACGCTGTTGACCTGGGATCCGGAGCGCGAACGGCTCTACACCCGCGGCACCTTCCCGTTCGAGGGTATCCTTCCCGAAGGCATCACGTTCGACCGCTCGGGAAATTTCCTGGCGGTCGCAAACTTTGCGCATTTCAACCCGACCCGGCCCGTAGCCGAAACGAGCGTCGACTTCTGGCGCCTCGTCGATGCCGAGGGTCCCGCGCCGCTTCTCGTTCAGATGGACCTGAAGCTCCCGGTGATGCGCGGCGCGCACGTCGCCAAGGTGGTCGACTGACAGCCGGTCGATTCCGGACGGATCGTGGCGCAGCGTCTATTCCGCCGCGATCAGTCCGCGATCGAAGGCCGCATCGCCGGTCCGCGGATCTTTGTAGACGACCCCGTCCTTCATGATCATTGCGAAATTGTCGGTGTGCTGGAGCAGCGAGACATCGCGGGTCGGATCGCCGCGCACGAGCAGGAGATCCGCAAGGAATCCTTCCCGGACCTGGCCGACGTCGTCGCCCATGTCCATGAGCTGTGCGCCCACCGACGTCGCACAGCGCAACGCCTCGATCGGCGAATAGCCGAAGTAACGGACGAAATGTTCGATATCGCGAGCATTCTGTCCCATCGGCGTCACCGCGAAACCGTAATCGCCGCCGACAACCACCCGGATGCCGCGTTCCCGGATCTTGTGATAGGTGGCGCAGGTCGCATCGAATTTGCGGTAAAGGTGCAGCGCTTCGGCGACCTCCGGCGTGATGCCTGCCGGCTCGCCTTCCTTGGTGCAATTGTGCACCAGACCGAAAGCCGGGCCGACGAAGATCCGGTCTTTCGCCGCTTCCAGCATGTCGAGCGCTTCCTCGTCGGCGAAATCGCAATGATAGATGCAGTCGACGCCGTGCCGGACTGCCATTTTCACGCTTTGCGACGACCGGGCATGGGCCGCGACTTTCTTGCCGAACGCATGCGCCACCTTGACGAATGCCGCCAGTTCGTCGTCTTCGGTCGGGGTGATTTCCGCACGCGCATGGCTGACGAACTCGTCGCCGGAAATGTTGATTTTCATGACGTCGACGCCGTCGCGCACGCATTCGCGCGCTACCCGGCGCATCTCGTCCGGACCATCCGCAACGAGACCGAAACTTTCCTGATGGATGTGCCGCTTGCGCTCGTCGCCGAGCCCCGCCGTCGTCGTCACTTCGGGGCTGCCGGCCCGCATGCGGGGTCCGACCAGAAGCCCGGCCTCGATCGCATTGCGTGCCGTCACACCCAGCATCGGCTTGGCGGAGGCCGCCTCGAAGATCGAGGTAAAGCCGTGCCGGAAGAGCAGTTTCAGGTTCTGCGCCGTCAAGAGCATGTGTTCTTCGGGACAGATCCGGCCCAGTTCCGGCGGCTCGTTGATCCCGGTGAAACTGGGATGGCAATGGCCTTCGACCATGCCGGGCATCAGGGTCATGCCGGTCCCGTCGATCCGGTCCGACGGCAATGCGCCGGCATCCGCACCGGCAGGCATTACACGTTTGATGCGGTTCCCCTCGACAACGACGCACGACGCGACCGCTTCGTCCGAGACCCCATCCCATACTTTTGCGTTTTCAATGCAGAGTGCCATGACGTCCTCCCGAGCATGGTATGCCGGCCCGTGCAAGGCGGCGGCCGGCAGGCGTTTCCAGCATTGACGGGCTTGGCGCCCGTTCCTGTTCTGGGGTGAGGATACACGCTCGGCGCCGTCTAGGCGACAGGGACGCACCGACGTCGACACACTTCATCCGGACCTGAAGAATCGCCCGCTCAATAGTCTCTTTCGAAGAAAATCCCGAGGCTCGTATCGCCGTCCGTTTCGACGGAACCGCGCACGGTCAGGTCGTCCGTGATGTCGAGATTGATGTTGGCTTCGGTTTCGCGCCCCGCCTGGACCCCGACATAGACGTTGTCGCTGATGTATTTTCCGGCCCGCACGGCCGCGCCCCCGTCGTCGTCCTCGACAACGTCGAGGTCATCGAGCCCGATCCCGGCGCGCAGCGATCCGACGACGTTGGCGTCTCCTCCGCCCGCCAGCTCTGCGGCCGCCGCGGCCAGCCGCGCGATCTGCACCGGCGACAATTCGTTGATGCCGCGGTCGAAGATGATCAGGGCGAGTACCTCGTCTTCCGGCAATTCGGGACTGGAAGAAAACGTAACCTGAAGGTCGGACACCCGTCCGTTCAGATTGATGAAGGCGACCGCGTCGCTCGTATTTGTGCGGGCGACGAAGGCCAGCACCGGATCGAGATCGCCGGCAAACGTGACCTGGCCGCTTTCCAGCGTGATGCGCCGGCCGATCACGTCAAGGCGGCCCCGCCGAAGGGTGAAGCCGCCTTCCGGCTCGATGGCCGTCGTCGGTCCGCGCAGACGCAGGCGTCCGCCGAGTTCGGCATCCAGACCACGCCCCCTGACGAAGATCCGGCGCTCCGCGATCACCTCGATGTCGAGGCGCACCCGCCCGGTCCCGGACGATCCGGCCGACGGAGACGTCCGGGCAAGACGGTTCAAGGTCTCGCGGGTCGCACGGTCCGGCGCGACGTGGTCGACATCCAGGAGTTCCGGCCCCGACCCGAAGGTCTCCGGCACGGTGATCTCCAGTTCCTCCAGCGTAACCGTTCCGGCCACCAGCAGATCCCTTAACACCGGCCCGGACATGGTCAGCCGGCCGCTGGCGATGGCCCGCACCAGTTCCCCGTCGCTATAGGCTGCCCGCTGCAGGTCCAGCGTCAGCGCAGCAGGCAGGTCGCCGGTCAGCCCGAGGCGTCCGCCAAGCGCGATCGAACCGCCGCGGACAAGCCGTGCGCTACCGCGTGAAATGGTAATCACATCGTCCTGCAGCGCGGCGTTGAGCGTCACGTCCCGCAACCGGACGTTCGACAACGGATCGGTGACGGCGCCGCCGGCGACGGCGACCGATCCGTTGATCCGCGGATTGTCGATCGATCCTGTCGCATTCGCCTGCAGGCGCGCCCGGCCCTCAAGGGTCGTGCCGCGTTCGATCAGGAAGGGACGGGCAAGCGCCAGCGGCGCGTCGCCATTGACGGAGACATTCAGACCGCGTCCGCTGAACGGGACTGCTCCGGAGGCCGAGAGCGACAACCCCTGGCCGTTGCGCACGGTGGCGGATGTCAGATCGAGAAACGAACCGGCCAGACGACCGTCGGCGGACAGGGACAGCGGCGCCAGCCGGGCCTGTGAAAGCGGGCGCGCTGTGAGGCCGTCCCCCGTCAGCGAGAACCGTCCGCTCGGCTCGTCGGCGGTTCCCGCGACATCCAGCGTTCCGGACAGAGTTCCGGCAAGGCCGAGATCCGCCACAAAGGCATTGGCAAAGCGCAACGGAAGGTTTGAGAGTGCCGCCTCGAGATCGAGCTGATCGCCGACGCGACCGCCAATTCTCAACGACCCGCTGCCGATCGTCAGCACGGCCGGGGCGATCACGGTCTCGTCCGGTCCGACCGTGATGGCCACCGGTTCGCTCAATCGGGCATCCACAATCGCCGTGTCGGCCTGCAATTGTTCCAGCGTGATTGCCGTTGTGCCGCCCGTCTCGCGCACCAGGAATCCGTTCAGCGCGACGGCGGTTTCACCGGCCGCGCGCAGCCGCGCATCCAGATCGAAATCCGTGCGCTCGCCGCTTGTCTCAGCGCGTGCGGACAGCGTACGCATGTCGAAGCCGGCAACACGGCCATTGCTGCCCTCCAGTGTGGCATCGATGGCGGGCGCACCGAAGGCATCCCGGATCCGCGCGGTCAGGTCCGCCCGACCGAGCGTCACATCCTGAACGCGCAACGCCTGTGCCGCGAGTTCCGCCGCCACGGTCTGTTGGCCTGCCTCCGGCAAGAGGGTGACGGACCCGGTGGCTGAACCGGACGCCTCCACAAGGGCCAGCGCTGCGGCCGGCGCGATGTCACGGGCATCAAGGCGCAGGCTTCCGTCAAACAAACCTTCCGCGCCCTGCGCCACGTCGCCTGACAGGCTGAGGCCGGCCAATTCGGCGGCGAGGCCCGTAATCCGAAAACCGCCGTCGGCAACGGCAATATCGCCGGAAAGCGTCACCGCCGCCCGGTCGAAGAATCCTCGGCTCGACAAGGCGCCGTCGAACCGTTGCCCGTCGGCGCGACCGGCAAGCAGCAGCGCCAGGTTCTGAACGGAGCGGCCGATGAGTTGCCCGCTTGGCATCGATACGTCGAGATTCGTTTCAAAGGGCGTCGCGTCGCCCCGGACGCTCGCCGTTACTTCGACAGCGCCCGAGGAGTTTTCGCGAATGAGCCCGACGTCGCGCAGGAGCGCCGCTGCGGCAAGGTCGGCATTGTCGGATGCAAAGCGACCGTTCGCCGTAACCTGAAGCCCCGTTGCCTCAAGCCGAAAGTCATCGAAGGCGAGCCCTTCGGTTGTCCGGGCAACGCCGCCGGAAAGCACTGTTTCGTCGACGAACAGGGGATCGACCGACGCGTTGCCGATTGCCAGATCCCGGGTGATCCCGTCCGCGGTGACGTCGAAAGCCCCGCTGAGCGGCTCCACGCGGCCGCGCAGGGCGACGTCAAGCGCGCCCGCAAGGTCCTGGCCGGCAAGCGGCGCGAACAGACTGAGATCGCCGGCCGTCACGCGCGCCTCGCCGCTAAACGCATTTTCGGCGAATTCACCGTTGGCACGCGCAATGACGTCGTTTCCGGTCACGGTTAATTCGGCGAGGCGCAGCGGCATGCCGGTAGCCCAATCACCGGACGCGCTGAGATCGAGACGCTCGCCGAGCGCCTGGGCCAGCGCCGGATCTTCGGTGCTGAAGCTGTCGGCGCGGCCGGAAAGCCTGAAGCTCACCGAACGCGCTTCCGGTTGTCGTATGTTGCGGGCCGAGCCGTCGGCGGAAAGCGACAACGCCCCGATCGACAGATCGCCCGACCGGGCCTCCGTCACCGACAAAAGCGCGGACCAGGCATCGGCCTCGTCCGTGTCGTAGCGGATCGCAAGCGCGAGCCGGTCAAGCGAAACGGGCTCCGCTTGTGACGGCAACACGATCCGGCGGCCGGATGGGTCGTTGAGGGCAAGGTCGGCTACCAGACGTGTCAGAAACCCGTCGGGCGCCAGTCCCGCCGCCCCGGAGACCGAAAACGCGCCACTGTTTGCCTCGAACCCGGAAATCGAAACCGCCCCGTCCTCGGCATAGACGACATCGGCGCCAAGCCTTGTATCGTCGCCGAGCACCTGTTGCACGTCATCACGAAACAGCGTGGCAATCGGACCTTCGGCATCGAGCCGGGCGAGCAGGGTGTCCTCCGAACGCGAAAACGCGAGACGGCCGTCGAGCACGGCGCGGGAATCCACGTCAAGGTCAAGCGAGACGGTCAGCTCTTCCAAGGGCGCATCGCCGGCCACGGTCAGCGCGACCGGCGGCGTGCCCGGAAGAGCGAGCGCATTGGCGATCATGCCGTTCTGCGCCTCGCTGACGGTGACGTCGAGTGCGAGCCGGGGACCGTCGGCATCGTAGCGCACGTCCGCGTCCAGCGTGCCCGGCGTATCGCCGAGCCGGTCGATGTCGAGCGCCAGGTCGAGCGAGCCGCCGGACAGGATCATCCGGGCATCGAGGCTCGCCTCCGATTGCAGGCCGAAGACTTCCGCACCGAAGGCAATCACCGGGACGGACAGGCGCTCGAGTTCGACGGCGATCGGCAATTCGGGAATGCTGAACGGCTGGGCTTCGGGTGACGGCAGGCTTTCATCGGCGAGCGGCTTGCGGATGAAGTCGATGCGTTCCGCGCTCAGTTCGTCGACAGCAAGCCGGCCGCCGAGCAGCGCGGACCGGGTCCAGATGAGGCGCGGGTTCTCGATGCGCAGCCAGACACCCTGCTGGTCGGCGATTGTGATGCTTTCGAGCACGACATCGGAAGACAGCGCCCCTTCCAGACCGTTCAGGCTGATCTGCCGGTTGGGCGCCGACAATTGTTCTTCAACGAACCGGATCAGCGCCGATTTTTCGGCATCCTGGGCGCGCAATCCGACCCCGAGAAGCACGAGGCCGGCAAACACGATGAGGCAATGAACGAGAAGGCGGTGCATCAGAAAGACTGTCCTATCCCGGCATAAAAGGCGACCGGCGGATCATCGGGGCCGCGGTCGAGCGGCACGGCGATGTCGAAGCGAAGGGCGCCGATACCGGTGAAGTAACGCAAGCCCGCGCCGACGCCGATGCTGACATCGTCGGAGAAGTCGACCAGGCTGTCCGACCCGACTGTTCCGGCATCCGCGAACAAGACGCCGCCGATCGTGTCGGTCGCCCTGAACCGCGCCTCCAGCGAACCCTCAAGCAGCGACCGGCCACCGGTTACGGTCCGATCGGCCTCAGTTACGCCGATCGTCTTGAAGCCGTAGCCGCGAACCGATCCACCGCCGCCCGTAAAGTAGAGCAGGTCCGAGGCGGTTTCTGGGCGCGGTGGTCCGAGCAGCGAGCCCAGCCGGGTACGGGCAGCCAGTGTGAAGCGTTCGTCTTCTCCGAACGAAAAATAGGTCCGGCCCTCCAGATCGAAACGCACACCGGAATTGCCGAATTCCAGCTCATGGAACGGAAAAGCGTCGGCAGCGAGAAGGAAACCCTTCTTGGCATCCAGCTTGTCATCGCGCACGTCATAGACCGCGGAACCCGTAAACCCGATCGTTTTCAGATCGCGGACGCCGAAAGCGTCGTCGTATTCGCCGAACTTGACGCTGGGTCCCGCCTTTAAAGTCAATTTATCCGACCAGAAGTAGGTTCCCTCGGCCGCCCCTTCGATCGTCGTTTGCTCGAATGTATCGTTGAACTCGCGCAGTCCGGTCAAACGTGCCGTCAGGTCGAAATCGGGATGCCAAAGGCCGGGCCGCGTAAAGGCGGCCTGGAACCGGTAGTCGAATTCATCGGCTTCGATGCTCTGGCCAAGACCGGCTACTTCGCCTTCGATCCTGAGCCGTTCGGCCTTGCCGAACAGGTTCCGGTGCATCCAGAACGCCTGCAATCCGGCGCCGTCGACCGACGAAACGGTCGCGCCGGCACCAATTCGGCGGCGTTTGCGTTCCCGCACGATGACAGTGACCGGCAGTCCCCCATCCGCACCGATCGCCTCCGCCTCTTCGATCTTCAGCGTAGACAATACATCGAGGCGATTGAGGCGTTGTCGGGCCTTTTTGAGGTCATCGGGGTCAAAGGGCTCGCCTTCGGGTATGCCGGTCTGGCGGGCGAGAAAATCAGGATCCATGCGCTCGGCGCCCTCGACCGTTACGGCACCGAACGTTGCCGGGCGGCCCGGCTCGACGCGTAACCGCACTGCCAGGCTGCGTTCACGGTGGTTTGCAGTCACTTTCTGGGTCGCGATCATCGGCTTGGGATGGCCCTGCTCGCGCCATGCCTCAAGCAACAGCGCTCGCGCCCTGCGGACGACACCGGCACGGGCCGGCTCGCCGGGGCTGAGCCCGATTTCCTGCATGGTCTCCACAAGATCGTCTTCATCCAGCGGGACGGGTGCCTGGTTTTCGATCGAGATCGCTCCGAATGCGTAGGCCGGTCCGGGAACGACCCGCACGGCAATGCTCGGCACCTCGGCGAAACGGGCATCCGGCCTGAGGTCGGCAGCCTGGCGGCCGCCAATGGTGATGGAAACCGAGCCGCCGTAATGGCCGGCATTATAGAGTGCGGCGGTGATGCGCCGATAATCCGCCTTGGCGCGGGTCAACAGCCCGGCATAACCTGCGACCGGCCGGTCGCGACCGAGCCAGAGCTGAGACGCTGCCTGCACAGCTCCGCTTACGGCGTCATCCTCGACGACGAAGTCCAGGTCGTAGCGTTTGGGGTCGATCAGGCCCTCGGTGTCGTCGGTGGCTTCGTCGTCGCCGAAAATCCGGAACCCGAAGAGCTCGAACGCGACCGACGGAACGGTCATGCCGGGACCGAGGACCAGGAAGAGCAGGCCGAAAACCGCGAAGGGTCTGATGAAGGCCGAATGACGGGTCACGACACGCCGTTTACACAAGACAAGGACCGACAGGGGTATGAGTACCCGGATATTATGACCGCCACCAATCAATTACTGCGCGAGCGGTACACGAGTTTACGACCTTTGTCTTGTCATTTCACTGTTTTTTCAACCTGATCGCCGGTTGTATCGGCACGCGCGAGCGGCCCTGAGGAGGGCATGCGCCATGTATTGGCAAGTAAGGATCTTCGTATGACGGGACGCGCCGATCGGCGGCGCGTCCCGCACTATTGCATCAGACGAAGAAGAAATTGTCTTCGTTGAGCCGGTCCGCATCGACACCCGCTAGCGTGATGGAACCGGTAGCGGCTGTGATCACGGCGTCGCCGTTGCCGTCTGCGGTAACGGCCGCGAGCAAGGCGTCAAAATCGCTGAAATCCGTGTCCGAAAGAAAGACTTCATCGGACCGGGACAGATCCTTGATCACGTCGTCGCCGCTGATCGTGCGGAAGTCGAACCAGTCGCCGCCCCGACCGCCGGTCAGGTGATCGTCGCCCTCGCCGCCGGACAGAAGATCACGGCCCCCGCCGCCCTCGATCTTGTCGTCGCCGGCTCCGCCTTCGATCGTATCCCGGCCATTGCCGCCGAAAAGATGATCATTGCCGTCGCCGCCATTGATGTCATCGCGACCGTTGCCGCCGAAGATCGTATCGTCTCCGCCTTCTCCGTCCAGCCAGTCGCGGCCGGCAAAGCCGAGGATCGTGTCGTCCCCGTTGGCGCCACTAAGATCATCGCTTCGGAATGTACCGGCAATCTGCTGGTCGACTTCATTGCCGGGAACATCGATCGGCAGGAGAACTCGATCGATGCCCTGGATCGTGCCGTTGGACGCATCGATGTCATTCGCGACGATGTTCGGATTAGCGACATCCGGCTCGTTGTCGACGAGTTCCGTTCCCTCCGACCCGAACGTCGCGTCGGTCAACAGCGTCGGCACTTCGTCCAACGCGTCGATTTCGGCCGCCGTCTTGGCGCCGGGCGATACATGGTAGAGCAGGATGTCGGTCAGAAGCGGGATCGCATCGCCGTTGTTGAGATCCGCCAGCGCGCCGGCGATGAACCCGAACACGGCGTCTTCATCGCTCTGATCGCCGTCAAAGCCGAGGTCGATCGCCAATTGCGTGAACGCGGCATCGGTCGGCGCAAAGACGGTAATATCAGTGGCGTCGCGCACCGTCTCGACCAGACCGGCCGCCGTCAGCGCCATCACCAGGATATTAAAGTCGTCGGAACCGGTCGCAATGTCGACGATGTTCGGCGGCGGCTCGTTCCCGGGAATATCGATCGGGATGAGTACCCGGTCGATACCCTGGATCGTCCCGTTCGATGCGTCGATGTCCTCGGCCACGATGTTCGGATTGGCGACGTCAGGTTCGTTGTCGACCAGTTCGGTGCCTTCCGATCCGAATGTGGAACCGGTCAACAGGGTCGGCACTTCATCCAGCGCATCGACTTCAGCGGCGGTCTTGGCGCCCGGCGAAACGTGGTAGAGCAGGATGTCCGTCAAAAGCGAAATCGCATCGCCGTTGTTGAGGTCCGCCAGTGCACCGGCAATGAAAGCGAACACGGCGTCTTCATCGCTCTGGTCGCCGTCAAAGCCGAGATCGATCGCCAATTGTGTGAACGCGGCATCGGTCGGCGCGAACACGGTAATGTCGTCAGCGTCGCGAACCGTATCGACCAGACCGGCCGCCGTCAGCGCCATCACCAGAATGTTGAAATCGTCGGAACCAGCCGCGATGTCGACGATGTTCGGTTCGTTACCCGGGATATCGATCGGCAGAAGAACGCGGTCGATGCCCTGGATCGTGCCGTTCGATGCGTCGATGTCATTGGCAACGATGTTCGGATTGGCGATGTCCGGCTCGTTGTCGACGAGTTCCGTACCCTCAGACCCGAACGTCGCATCGGTCAACAGCGTCGGCACTTGATCCAGTGCGTCAATCTCGGCCGCCGTCTTGGCGCCGGGCGAGACGTGGTAGAGCAGGATGTCGGTCAAAAGCGGGATCGCATCGCCGTTGTTGAGATCCGCCAGCGCGCCGGCGATGAAAGCGAATACGGCGTCTTCATCGCTCTGATCGCCGTCAAAGCCGAGATCGATCGCCAATTGCGTGAACGCAGCGTCGGTTGGCGCGAACACTGTAATGTCGTCAGCGTCGCGAACCGTCTCGACCAGACCGGCCGCCGTCAGCGCCATCACCAGAATATTGAAGTCGTCCGAGCCGGCCGCGATGTCGACGATATTGGGTTGCGGGACCGGTCCGGCCGAAAGATGCGGATAGTCAATGCGCGAAAAGAAAGTCACGTTCGAGGACGATGTAACGGTCAGCTCGGTACCGGCAGGGGGCACATCGCCGAAAAAGGTGAAATAGTCTTCGTTACTGTGTTCCTGCTCGATTTCGACCAGCGAGTACGTCTCGCCGTCCGACCCGACCAGCGTCCACACCCGTTCGGCGTAGATCTTGCCGCCGTTGCCGATGTCCTCGCCGTTCGAAAGGATCGCAGCATCCTGACCGATACGGTCGGTGGCGAACTCGTTGACGATGCTGTCGCCCGACAAAAAGCGCTCGCCGTCCTGCACGTCGATCGTCAAGGATGCGGATTCCGGTGCGGCAAACACAATACCGGTCGAAATCCCGCCGTCGGCAAGGTCGGTCTCGTTGAACGCGGTGAACGAAAAGGTCTGAAAACTCGTCATTTCAACCTCCTGAAAATCCCGTCTGTCTCTCAAAAGGACGAACGCCCCGGCAGGGTCTGCCGGGGCGTTCGTTTCGATCATTTCGGAAGAATGACCGTGTCGATGACGTGGATGACACCGTTGGTTGCCGCGACATCCGCCGCCACGACATTGGCGTCATTGATCTTGACGCCGCTACCGGTGGCGTCGACGGCAATCGTCTGGCCCTGAACGGTCTTGGCATCGAGCTTCTTGCCTGCGAGGTCCGTCGACATCACGGTACCGGGCACCACGTGATAGGTCAGGACGGCAACAAGCTGATCCTTGTTTTCAGGCTTGAGAAGCGTTTCCACCGTGCCTTCCGGCAGCTTGGCAAATGCTTCGTCGGTCGGCGCAAAGACCGTGAACGGTCCCGGCGACTTGAGTGTCTCGACCAGGTCGGCCGCCTGGACGGCAGCCACCAGCGTCTTGAACTGATCTGCTGCGATCGCCGTGTCAACAAGGTCCGCCTTTTTGGCATCGGATGCGTGACCGGCAACGGTCATCATCAGGGCAAAGCCCATAGCCAGCAATGTTCTCATCGTGAGTCTCCTGAGTTCGTGTGAAATTTTCCCACAAGTTACGGATCGGTAAATGGAGGAGCCGTGGAGCGTGTCAATAAGTGTGTGGACTTTTTTTCCACGAAACCTAAAATAGTGGCATGGCGGAACAGGATTTCGACGCCGCAACAAAGGCGTTTTCAAAGGCAATACAGGGGCTTCTTCGTCCACAGATCCGCGCGATGATCGCTCAGGGCATCACCGCGCCGGCGCTGTATCGGATGATCAAGCAGATCTATGTCGACGTGGCCGACGAGGAGTTCCGGCTCGATGATCAGCGCTCGACCGACAGCCGCATCAGCATGCTGACCGGTGTGCACCGGCGTGACGTTCGCGCGATGCGTAACGCCGACCGCTCGGATCGCGAGGCGGCCGAACAGAAGGTGACGACGATCGCATCCGTCCTTGGACACTGGCTTGCCGACCCGGACCTTATCGACGCCGACGGCCGGCCCGTGCCGCTGCCCCGATCCGACAAGACCGGGCCGAGCTTTGAATCCCTTGTCCAGATGGTATCGCGTGACATCCGGCCGCGTACCGTCCTCGACGAACTGGTCCGGCAGAAGCTTGTCGCGCTCGACGAGGAGACCGGCATGGTCCGGGTGCGCTCAGACGCCTTTATCGGACCGGGCGACCAGGATCAGAAGGTCTTCTTCTTTGCCGAAAACGTCGGAGACCACATTTCCGCTGCCGTCGATAACCTGCTCGCCGACGACCCGCGTTTCATGGAACGCGCCGTTTTTTACAACAGGCTGCGCTCCGCTTCAGTAGATGAGATAGAGGCAATCGCACGCGAATTGGGAACCGACGTGCTGGTGCGGCTCAATCGCCTCGCAAACGAACGTCAGGCTTCCGACAAGGAAGACCCGGACGGCACCGAACGCTTCCGCTTCGGCGTGTTTTTCTATCGGGAAGACGAGGCCTCGGAAAAACCGGGATCGGATGACCCGGGGGATGGAAACCAGACATGACCCACATCGACCGTCGCGCCGTGATCGCTGCCCTAGGCACCGGTCTGTTCGGTGCTGCTTCGGGCCCGGCCTGGCCGGAAAACAGCCCGACGAAACCGGCACAGGGCGGTATCGGCGGCACCGGCATCGTCGGCACGCTGACAGACTTCAGCAGCCTGATGATAAACGGATTGCGCGTGGAGACGGATGCGCAGACCGCCATAACCAATGCCTATGGACTCGCCCCCGAAACCGCCCTGGCGATCGGACAGAGCCTGACATTGGAGGCAGAGGCCCGGCCGGACGGCCTGATTGCCCGGCGCGTTCACATCACCCACCCTTTGATCGGGCGAACAGAAATCGTCGACCGCGACAGGGGGATCTTGCGGGTTGCCGGCATATCGGTGCGGCTCGAGCCCGGCGCGCCGGCCGAGTTCGACGCCGGCGCCCGTGTGGCGGTTTCCGGCCTGTGGCAGGGATCGACCGTTGTGGCCACACGCATCGACCGACTGGCCGAAGACGGATTGTCGGTCATTGCCGGCGAAATCACGGCGGCGGTTGGACAGTCCGGCCGAACGATGGGCGGGCGTCCGCTGATCCTGCCGTCGGGCACCGAGGCGCCTGAACCCGGCACGTTCGTGACCGTTCTGGGCCGCGCGACCGGCTCCGCGTTCGAGGTCCGGACTTTGGCGCCGGGCCGTTTCGTCGGCGCGGCCGGACCGCTGCAGCGGCTTTCCGTCGAAGGTTATCTCGACCCGGTGGCCGATGCGCCGTTCTTCCGGGTTTCCGGATTGGGCCATTCGTTCGACCCGCAAGCGCGTCTTGCCGACTTTGCCGATGGCCGCAGCCTGTTCGACGGCGCCTATGTCGGAACGTTTGCCGTGGAGACCGGCATCAGCCTTCCCGGCACGACGGAGGACCGCCGCACCCTGATGCGCGCCATTGCCTCCGGCAATGCCAGCGGCCAGGTCAAGGCCGCACGCTGACGGAAAGGCCGCGCGGCGCGGGCAGGCAGCCCGTTTTGCGCGGCTTCACCGATCAGGGTCCGACAAACTCAAGAATGGCGCCGCCGGTCGCCTCGGGACCGACCAGGATGCCGGCTTCGGTGTCGACGCATGTCAGGCCATTGGCCGTAAGGCATGATCGGGCGCGCCCTGTATCGGAGACCCGTATCTGCATGCCGGCGAAGGCGCCGCGCGGCGTCGCCGCCAGGTCGATGCTGGGATAATGCGCGGCGAGCGCATCGGGCGTTAGCAGGATAAGCGGCGCAGATCCAGGTCCGGTTTCCACACGGCAGCCGCCGTCGATCGGAACCGCCCGGCCATCCGCGAACAAGCGCGCATATCCGTGACCGGCCGTCTGCGGGTCCGGCACACCGGCCAGGATGCCGGCCAACCCCACCGCACCGTTGCCATGGGTCACAAGCTCTTTTTGCCATACGAGTTCCCGGGTCTTGTGCTGGCACATGAAACATGTCCCGAACGGAACCGCTTCACGCGCGAACTGCAGAGTCGAAAAGGCCGCGTCCGCCGAACGGCCATCGGCAAGCGGTACCGGCCGGGAGAAATCGCCAAGCCCCTCGGTCGGGATACCGTGGGCCGCAAGCGCCGTTTCTGCCGCTGCAGCGTTGTCGATCCGGCAGGCGACCGCGTGCAGACCCTCGCCCTGCTCCGCAAGCGTCGCCCGGCGCGGCGCATTTTCCTCGGTCTCTGCGACCAGGCCAAGAAGTTCGACATAATCATGCGGAAACATGATCGTATGATTGGCCGATCCCTTATGGGCACTGTGCATGCCCCGTGGCGAGACCGTAAATCCGAGCGCCCGGAACTGGCTGGCGCCCCGGTCGAGGTCGTTGATGAGCAGGAAGACGTGATCGACACCCTTGACGGGATGAGCGGGTCGGTCGGTCAAGATTTCACCCCTTGAAAAGCTGGCTTGGGAAGCACACAGAAGATGCCGCGGCAGGCATAGCGGCACAATCAATCAAAATATGCAGAAATGATAGAAAATACGCTCAGTAATTGTATTTTGCCGCATCTGTTCTACGAATTCCCCGGAGTGTAGAAGATTTTGCCTAAGCTGCCCGCAATCGGCAAAACAATTCTGTTGACAAGATTTCCAGTGCGCGGCGCAATAGGCACGCCTCATGCCGCCGGCCGTACATGCGCCGGGAATGTTCCCGCCGGGCCGGCGCAGCCATTCCGTAAGGAGACCTGTTTTGATCGATCGACCTGCAACGATTGCGCGCGTGCTGGCCGGCACGTCGCTGCTGATCGCCGGCCTCACCGCTGTTACGCCGGCGCTTGCCGAGGACGTGAAACGCGGCGGCACAGCCATCATCCACATGCTCTCCGAACAGCGCACCCTCAATCCGGCGCTGCGCGCCTCGACCGGTGTCTACAACATTTCCGGCAAGATCGTCGAACCGCTGATCGACAAGAGCTACGACGGCTACGTTCCCGTATTGGCCACCGAATGGTCGTCTTCCGACGACGGTCTGGAGCTTACCTTCAAACTGCGCGAAGGCGTCAAGTGGCATGACGGTGAACCATTCACCTGCGACGACGTTTCCTTCACTGCCATGAACATGTGGAAGGAATTGCTGAACTATTCGTCCACCCTGCAACAGAACCTCGAAGCAGTGGACTGTCCGGACCCGCATACCGCGGTTTTCAAATATTCCAAGCCGATGCCATTGGCCCTTCTGGTCGCGGCGATGCCGGATCTCGGTCACCCGATGCCCAAACATCTCTACGAGGGCACAGACATCCTGAAAAACAAGCACAATACCGCACCGATCGGCACCGGCCCCTTCAAGTTCGTGCAATACGAACGCGGTCAATACGTGATTGCCGAACGCAACGACGCGTATTGGCGCGGCGAAGAATATCCCTATCTCGACCGGATCGTCTGGCGCTTCATCAAGGACAAGTCGGCAGCCGCGGCCGCGCTTGAAGCGGGCGAGATCCACGAATCCGGCTTCATCGGCATTTCCATGGCGGACGTGCAGCGCCTGTCCGAAGACGACCGGTTCACGGTCGGCACCGACGGCTATGAAAACAACGTCGCCCACACCACGCTGGAATTCAATCACCGCAATCCGGTCCTGGCGGATATCCGCGTGCGCCGGGCCATCTATCACGGCCTCGACATCGATTATGCGATCCAGACGATCATGCGCGGGTTTGCCAAGCCCGGCCGCGGCCCGGTCCCGTCCGCCGGCGGCGTCAACTATACCGACGACGTGCCGACCTATCCCTACGACATCGAAAAGGCCAAGGCCCTGCTCGACGAAGCCGGCCTTCAACCGGATGCCAATGGCGTGCGCCTGAAGCTGCGCCACCGTCCTGCCCCGTGGGGCGAGTACACCCAGCTTTGGGCGGAATATTTCGCCCAGGCCATGGGTGAAATCGGCATCGAGGTCGAGATCCTGACCAACGACGCCCCGGGCTTCCTCAACGGCGTCTATCGCGACCATGATTTCGACACCGCCAATGGCTGGCACCAATTCCGTTCCGACCCGGCAGTCTCGACCATGGTGTGGATCCGCTCCGGCGCGCCGGTCGGCACGCCCTGGTCCAATCAGTTCGGCTACCAGTCCGACGAGATGGATGCCATGATCGATGCCGCGGCATCTGAGCTCGATCCGGAAAAACGCTCGACCATGTATCACGACATCCAGCGCAAGGTGATGGAGGAATTGCCGGTGATCTTCGCAATCGAACATCCGTTCATTTCGGTCACCAGCAAGAAGCTCAAGAACCATCACAACACGCCCCGCTGGAATTCGTCGAGCTGGTACGATCTCTGGCTCGACCAGTGATCGATGCGGCCGGATGCGAGTGTGTATCCGGCCGATTCCAAGGCTGATGCGGCAGCGGCGCGAACCGATCCGGCCCGTCGGCGGCCCGTGGAGCTGACAGGATGTCCCTTCAATTGCCACCCATGCTGATCTATGCGGGGCGCCGGCTTTTGCACGGCGTCCCGGTGATCCTGATGATCATGGTCGGCACGTTCCTGCTCCTGAAGCTGGCACCGGGCGACACGGTCGACGCGCTGGTCGGCGATATGGGCGGAGCCGATGCGAAGTTCATTGAACGCCTGCGCATGGAATATGGACTGGACCAGCCGGTCTGGGTGCAATTGTGGCGCTATATGGCCAAGCTCGCCCAGTTCGATTTCGGTTGGTCCTTCGTCTACGAGCAGCCGGTTTCGGAAGTCCTGTTAGACCGTCTCGGCACGACGCTGCTGCTGATGGCGACGTCCCTCTCCTTTGCATTCACCATCGGCTGCGTGCTCGGCGCGATCGCCGCGCGCCGGGCCTACTCCCTGACTGACAACGTAATTTCCGTACTCGGACTGGTTTTTTATGCCACGCCGAGCTTCTTCCTCAGCCTCGTCATGATCGTCGTCTTTTCCGTCAAGCTCGGCCTCTTGCCGGTCGGCGGCATCCAGACCATCGCGGCCTTCTATACGGGCTGGGATCATGTCCTCGACGTCGCCCGCCACCTGATCATGCCGACCAGCGCGCTCGCGCTGATTTACCTTGCGCTTTATATGCGCCTGATGCGCACCAGCGTGATCGAAGTCGCCGAACTGGACTACGTGCGCACCGCCCGCGCCAAAGGCGCCGGCGAGGCCCGGCTGATGATCCACCACATCACCCGCAACGCCCTGTTGCCGGTGATCACGCTTCTCGGGCTGCAATTCTCCGCCGTGCTCGGCGGCTCCGTTGTCGTGGAAACGATCTTCTCGCTGCCCGGCCTCGGTCAGCTTGCCTATCAATCGGTCGTGCAGCGTGACATGAACACGTTGATGGGCATCATCTTTTTATGTTCCATCGTCGTGATCGTGGTGAATTTCCTAACGGATCTTTTATATGCGCGCCTCGATTCACGGATCGAGCTGACATGAGCGAGACCGATCGCACCCTGCGGCCGGCCGAACCGTCGCGCCTCGTCGTGTTCTGGCAACGCTATCGGCGTAACCGGGCGGCCCTGCTCGGCCTTGTCCTGTTCGCCGTCGTCCTCGCCATGGCCGCCACGGCCGGCCTGATCGAACCGGTCGATCCGCTGCGCCGCGCCGGTACGCCTCTCACCTGGCCGTTCCAGAACTGGCAGACGCCGCTGGGCACAGACCAGCTTGGACGGGATATCCTGGCGGGCCTGTTCCACGGTGCCCGGATTTCGCTGCTGATCGGCGTCGTCGCCACGCTGATTTCGGTCGGCATCGGAGTGCTCATCGGCGCCTTGGCCGGCTATTTCGGCGGCTGGCTCGACGACCTTTTGATGCGCATCACCGAAGCGTTTCAGACGATCCCGAATTTTGTGCTCCTGCTCACGCTGGTCGCCATTCTCGGGTCCTCGATCGAAAACATTATTCTTGCAATCGGCATCGTCTCCTGGACGGCGCCGGCGCGCCTTGTGCGGGCCGAATTCATGTCGCTGCGCCAGCGCGAATTCGTTGACGCGGCCCGCAATCTCGGCCTCAGCGACGCCGCCATCATCTTCCGCGAAATCCTGCCCAACGCGCTGCCGCCAGTGATCGTCTTTGCCTCGGTAATCATGGCGCTTGCGATCCTTCTGGAAAGCGCGCTCGCGTTTCTCGGCCTCGGCGACCCGAACTATGCGAGCTGGGGCAACATGATCGGCCAGGGACGCAACGTGCTGCGCACGGCCTGGTATTGCGCCATGATACCGGGCATCGCGATCCTCCTGACCGTTCTCTCCTTCAGTCTGCTCGGCGAAGGCCTGAACGAGGCGCTCAATCCGCGCCAGAAGAAGACATGAACGACGCCGTCCTCGACATTGCCGGCCTTCGCATCGCCCTGCCGGCGGGATCCGACCGTGCCCATGCGATCGACGGCCTGGACCTTGCCGTCAGGGCCGGCGAGATCATCTGCCTTGTCGGGGAAAGCGGCTCCGGCAAGTCGTTGGCCGCAAGCGCCGTCATGCGCCTTCTGCCCGGCCCCCAGGTGCGCATGACCGCCGGCACGATCCGTTTCGAGGGCCAGGATCTGGCCGCTGTCAGCGAGCGCGACATGCGCCGTCTGCGGGGCGACCGCATGAGCATGATCTTCCAGGAACCGATGAGCGCGCTCAATCCGCAAAAGACCGTCGGCTGGCAGATCGACGAGGTGCTCAGACTGCATACGTCCAAAAGCCGCCGGGAACGCCGGGCCCATGCGCTCGATATGCTGGAAAGCGTGCACATTCCGGAGCCGGCCTCGGCGCTGAATGCCTATCCGCACCAGATATCCGGCGGCCAGCGGCAACGGGTGATGATCGCCATGGCACTGGCGCTGTCGCCCCGCCTTGTGATCGCCGACGAACCGACGACGGCGCTCGACGTCACCACACAATTGCAGATCCTCAAGCTCATCCGCGAATTGCAGGAAAGCCAGGGCTCCGGCATCCTGTTCATTACGCATGAGTTCGGGGTGGTTGCCGAAATCGCCGATCGGGTCGCCGTACTTCGGCAGGGCGAACTGGTCGAACAGGGCACTGCCTCCGATATCCTCAACAGGCCGCAGCACACCTATACCCGCACGCTGATCGCAGCGGTGCCGGCGCTGCAGCCGGCAGCGGCCAAGACGGCGCCGCAAGGCCCGCCGATCCTGTCGGCAGACGGTCTAAACAAGACATTCGCCGCACGCGGCGGCTTCCTGACCGGACGCCGCCAGGCCGTGGCAGCAGTCCGCGACGTCTCCTTTGAACTCTGCCGCGGGGAAACGCTCGGCATTGTCGGCGAAAGCGGCTCCGGCAAGACCACGGTCTCGCGCCTGGTCACACGGTTGCAGAATGCCGATTCCGGTACCGTCGAGGTCGATGGCAAGGACATGCTTGCTGCTGACCGCCGGACCCTGAAGGCGCTGCGCAGCGACATCCAGATGGTGTTCCAGGATCCGATGGCCTCGCTCAATCCGCGCAAACGCGTCCTCGATCTGATTGCCCAGGGACCGATCGTGCACGGTACGCCGCCGGACGCGGCCCGCGACCGCGCGCGTGAATTGCTGTCCCTGGTCGAACTGACGCCGGCGGCCGCCGACCGGTTCCCCCATGAATTCTCGGGCGGGCAGCGCCAGCGCATCGGGATTGCGCGTGCGCTCGCCATGGAGCCGAAGATCATCGTCGCCGACGAGCCCGTCTCCGCCCTCGACGTGTCGGTCCAGGCCCAGGTGTTGCGCCTCCTGGCGGACCTGCGCGACCGGCTTTCGCTGGCGCTTTTGTTCGTAACCCACGACCTGCGCGTGGCGGCCCAGTTGTGCGACCGCGTAGCGGTCATGGAAAAGGGCGAGATCGTCGAGACCGGGCCGACGACGGAAATCTTCAACGCGCCACGCCACGCCTACACACAAAAGCTCTTGTCCTCCATCCCCGGACGCGACTGGACCCCTCCGACCTTTCGCGACGACGCCGCATGACTGCACACACTGCCTTTCCGCCCTCGTTGTGGGCCTCAGAGACCGCCGGGCGCCAGCCGTCGGAAATGTTGCGCGATGAAATCGAGGCGGATCTGGTCGTCGTCGGCGCCGGATTTTCCGGATTGTCGACGGCGCTGCACGCCGCACAGCGTGGGAAGAAGACGGTCGTTCTGGAAGCCGAAGCCGTCGGCTGGGGTGCATCCGGCCGCAACAACGGCCAGGTTATTCCAACGCTCACGGCCGCCGAACCGGACCAGATCGTCGCCCGCTACGGCGAGGCCGGCGAGCGCTTCGTGCACCTTATCGGCAACAGCGCGTCGGTACTCTTCGATCTGGTTCGAACGGAAGGCATCGAAGCCGAGGCGGAGCAGACCGGCTGGTTCCAGCCGGCCCATTCGCCGGGCCGAATCCGCTTGAGCGAACAGCGGGTCGAGGCCTGGCGGCGGTTCGGGTTTCCGGCGGACCTGCTCGACCGCGACGCCGCGACCCGCCTGCTCGGCACCGATTTCTGGTATGGCGGCATGCTGAATCCGACAGGCGGCCACGTCAATCCGCTGGCGCTTGCCCGCGGCATGGCCGCCGCCGCGGAACGCAACGGCGCGACGATCCATGAAGCCACGCCCGTAAAGACGTGGCAGCGTGCCGGTGACCGATGGCAGGTCACCACACCGCACGGGTCGGTCAGTGCAAATGCCCTGGTGCTCGCCACCAACGCCTATACCGACGATCGCGCACCCGGCCTCGCCCCGCGGCTTGCCCGCACGATCGTACCGGTCCTGTCCTGGCAGATGGCGACCGAACCGGTCGGAGACAATCTGCGGAGCGCCGTCCTGCCCGGTCGCCAGGCCGTTTCCGATACACGCGGTGATTTGCGCTTCTTTCGGTATGACGCCCGCAACCGGCTGATAACGGGCGGCGCCGTAATCGGACCATGGCGCGCGACCGAGCGGGTGCGGCAGACCGCGGCAGCACGCATGGCCGAAGCCTATCCGGACCTCGGCACGCCGACCATGACCCATGTCTGGAACGGGCTCATCGGCATGACCTGGGATCGCTTTCCGCGCATCCACCGGCTCGGCCCGGATGCCTGGACCTGGATCGGCTGCAACGGGCGCGGGGTCGCCCTGTCGGTATCGCTCGGACGGGAGCTTGCCGCGGCGATCGATGGCGTGCCACTCAACGAGCTGGCGCTGCCGCTCAGCGACCCATCTCCCGTGCCGATGCACGCCATCGCACGCCGCGTCGCCCCCGCCTACCTGGCCTGGCTGAAGCGCAAGGACCGGATCGAAATGCGAGCTGATTGAGAATCCGACCGTCCGCGGCGACGGCAAGCAAAAGGACAAAACCATGAAAAACATGCCAATCCTCGAACGGCGGCGGATCGAGGCGCTGGTGCTGAAACACGTCTACGAGGTCGTAAAGGCCCGCTCCGGCGAAGCCGAGGCCCGCGCGGTGATCGGCGAAGCGGTGTCCAATGCAGCCATCGAACACGGCAAGGGATTTGCCGAGGATCTTGGCCGAACGCCCGATTTCAAGGATTTCGCCGACATCATGCCGCTCTGGACCAAGGAAGACGCCCTAGAAATCGAAACGCTTGAAAGCGACGACGACAGCATGAACTTCAATGTCGTGCGCTGTCGGTATTCGGAAATGTACAAGGATATGGGCCTCGGCGATATCGGGCATCTTCTGTCGTGCAACCGCGACGGCGACTTTTGCCGCGGCTACAACCCGGACATGGAACTGACCCGCACCCAGACCATCATGCAGGGCGCCAGCCATTGCGACTTCCGCTACAAGATGAAATCGCAAGAGTGAGGCTTCGCGCGAAAGCGCGGCACACAATCCGGCTCGGCCCAAATGCTATTCGGCCGCTTCGGTCTTTGTCTCCAGCGGTGCCAGGCCGAGCAGCGACCGGAACCGGGTCATCCGGGCCACGGTATTCGGCTCCATCTCCTCGACCGGACCGACGACATAATCGACGAACGCCATGGCCGCCTCGCGGTCCTTCTTGGTCGCAAGCAGGTGCGGCAGCGTTTCGAAGCCTGCATCGGATCCGAATTCGGCGATCAGCGACTGGTCATGGATCATACGCGCCCGCGCCGGCGCATCCATCTGGGCGAACGGATCGCGCGTCGTCAAAACTTCCGCGGAACGTTCCAGACGGTCACGGCGCACGTTCCCCCGCGCATCCGCAAGATAGACGAGCATGCGGACCACCGCTTCTGCGAGCCCGCCTTGCGAGATGCGGTCGAGCGCCGAAACGACTTCCGGCAGCGTCCCCAAGAGCGTATCCGATGTCTGGCGGACACGCCGATGCGCATGCGACTGCCCGTACCAGACGACCGCCGGATGCGCATAGACGGAAAGGAACAGGGTTTCGAAGAAGGCTGCCCGGGCATCGCGAAAAATGTCCCAGCTCTGTTCTACCATGTCCGCCCACAAGCGCTCCGCCATCACGAAGGGATTGTTAGGTTGTGCCGGCTGGCGATTCTCGCGAATTGTCGGCGCGAAGGCGGAAACGGACATCATCGCGGGGTTTTGCGACGAGAATGCCGATCGCTGTCGGCGCAGGGAATGCATGCTGCGCGCCAGTCCCGCGACCGTCTCGGGTACGGCAGCCCTGACAACCGGCCGGATCGCGGTGTCGTAAGTCTCGGCGACGGCCTCCGACATTCGGGCAACCGACGCAAACGCCTCCTCCTCGCGCCGGTCGTCATCCAGTGCGAGGATGTCGTCCATGCGCCGCTGTTGAAAGCTGACCTTGAATTGCCGGTTCTTGCCCTCGCCGGTCATTTCATCGATGGTCATTTCGTAGAGACCCGGGGCCAGGGCCTCGATCGTCTTCAGGGTTGACGCCATCTGCGTATGTTCGCGTTTGGCGACCGAGGACGACACGAAGATGCCGAGATGCCCGACCTGTTCGTGCACCATGTAGATGATGCGCTGACCGCGGATCTGGATCTCGCGTTCGTCGGCATAGGTATCGACGATCCAGTTGAGCGCCTGCTGCGGCGGCGTGATGTTGTCGCCGTGTGAGGCGAAGACGATGATCGGTGCGCGGATGGCTTTGAGGTCGATCGGCCGGCCGACGTCGAGACGCGCCTCGTTTTTGGAGAGCTTGTTGCCGACGAACAGGTTTTCGACGATCCAGCGGATCTCGGCTTCCGTCATCAGGAAGAAGCCGCCCCACCATTTCTCGAATTCCAGGAAACGCTGGTCGCCTTTGTCGATCGAGGCGTACAGGTCGTAATACTTGCGGAACCAGTTTCGACCCGGGTTCAGCAATTCGAAATTCTCGACCAGATAGGCCCCGTCGAAGAGCCCGCCGCCGAGATCGGACGTCAGCATGGCCGGCATGACGCCGCCGACCACACCGCCGGTATACCGCATCGGATCCTGCCCGACACGACCGGACCAATAGGCCATGGGCGCGCCGTTCAAGACGATCGGCCCGGTAAGGTCGGGATTGGTTGCGGCCAGGATCGCGGTCGCCCAACCGCCCTGGCAATTGCCGACGACGATCGGTTTCGGCGCCTCGGCATGTCGGCGATGCACTTCGCGCAGGAACGTCGCCTCGGCATCGGTCACGTCGGCGAGCGTCTGGCCTTCGACAGGCAGCGGACGAAACGCGACGAAATAGACCGGGTGCCCGTCGGCCAGCGCGACCCCGACCTGGCTGTCCGGCTTGAAGCCGCCGATGCCCGGCCCGTGGCCGGCGCGCGGATCGATGATCACATACGGCCGTTTCCAGTCGAAGACTTCGACGCCCTTCGGCGGTTTTATGCTCAAGAGCATGTAATTGCAGGGCCGATCGAGCGTCGCACCGTCGACGACGATCTCGTAGTCGTAGATCAGCACCGGCGGAGCACCGGCTGCCTCATGGTCCAGGAAGATGTCGCCCCGCTTGCGCAACGATTCCAGCATAAGAACCGATCTTTCGCTGGAATCGCGCAAGTAGTCGCTTAAATCGCCGAACAGGCCGGCCGGATTTCCCGTCTGGCGAAAAGCCGCGGCGACGTCAGTTGCCGCACTCGCGAGCCGTTCGGCGCGGCTATCGTAGGTCTTGCGACCGCGTTCGTAGTGCCGGCCGACCGCTTTGCGCAGCAGCTCGGATTGGGTAGCAAAACCGTTGGCCGACCAGGCGGTCGCCGCGATTTGATCAGAAAGGTCGTTTCCCATGAGGCGGATATCCTCTCGCTGGTGGGATTAGGGCCCGGTCGAGCCAAATGGGGCTAACCGACAATGTGATAGCCGCCATCGATCGGATGGACGGTCCCGGTTACGTTCGAGGCCTCGCGGCTCGCCAGAAATGCCGCATAGGCGCCGACTTCCTCAATGGTCGCCAATTGATGGGTCGGCGTGTTTTCGGCCGTCCGCGCAAGCAGCGCGTCGAAATGGTCGATCCCGCTCGCCGCGCGCGTTGAGAGCGGGCCGGGAGAGAGCGCGTGTACGGAAATCCCCTTGGGACCGAGTTCGGCCGCCGCATACCGGGTGACGGATTCCAGCGCCGCCTTGACGGGTCCCATGATATTGTAGTGTTCGACGACCTTTTCCGAGCCGTAAAAACTCACGGTCATGCATGTGCCGCCGCGCTCCATAAGCGGTTCAGCCAGGCGGATCATGCGCAGGAATGAATGCACGGAAATATCCATGGCAACGCCGAAGCCCTCACGCGAGCAATCGACCACCCGGCCGTGCAGGTCCTCCTTGGGGCAGAACGCGATGGAGTGCAGCAGGACGTCCAGACTGCCCCATTCGTTCCGGATGCGATCGAAAACGTCGGTCAGTTGATCGTCGTCGCGTACGTCCAGCGGCGCCACGATCGATGCGTCGAGTTGCTCGGCCAGCGGTCGGACATGCGGTTCGGCGCGCTCATTGAGATAGGTCACGGCAAGATCCGCACCTTGCGCATGAAACGCCCGGGCGCAGCCCCAGGCAATCGACTGATCGTTGGCAATACCGACAACCAGCGCCCGCTTCCCTGATAGTGAAAACACGCAGCCTCGCTTTGTCTTGTGACAGGTGCACGTGAACCGGCCGTGAGTGCCGCTCTTCAGGTCCTCCGAAACCGGACGCCGTAACAGGCGTCCGGAAAGGTCCCTGAAAAGCATCGAATACGCCTCTGGTGCAATGCACCATATAAGCGGTTCGTGACATTTTTTTGAGGCCCGAAATGGCTACAAACGTCGAAAAATGACGTCATGCCGCAGCGCAGCAGAAATACCGGTGGCAATCGTCAGGTCTCGGCGCCGATTTCCGTCCCCGCTCCTGACAGGATGAGGTGGGCGAGATCGTCGGCCGAGACGCTGCCGCCTCGCAGATCGGCCTGGTTCCGCCCGTTGCGCAGGATGGATATGGCGTCCGCGACAGCGACCACATCCGCCATGTTGTGACTGATCAGGAGAACCGTTTTCCCACGGTCGCGCAGCGATCGGATCAGGTCGAGCACGGTCTCGGTTTCCCGCACGCCGAGTGCGGCGGTGGGTTCGTCCATGATCACGACATCCGCGTTCCACCTGAGCGCCCGGCACAATGCCACGGCCTGCCTTTGTCCGCCCGAAAGATCGTCGACCGGCGCATCCATATCGGTAAGCGGCACATTGAGAGACGCCATGTGCGACAGGGACTGGCGCCGCATCTCGGCCTTGTCGAGGATCGAAAGGCCGGCAACACGGCGAACGATTTCGGACCCCATGAATATGTTCTGTGCGATCGACATGCGCGGTGCGACAGCAAGATCCTGGTGGATGGTCGCGATCCCGGCATGCAGGGAATCGGTCGGCGAAGCCGGCCGCAGATCCTCGCCGCGCAAACGCATGATGCCGGAATCGATGGTCTCGACACCGGCAATCAATTTAATCAGTGTGGATTTGCCAGCCCCGTTGTCGCCGCAGATGGCGTGCACGTTCCCTTCTGCGACGCGCAGGTCGACCCCGCGCAGCGCTTCCACGGCACCATACCGCTTCACCGCTCCGACGACTTCAAGAAGCCCGTTCATGATAACAGGGGTCCGACAGAAAGCGAATGGTCCCGCCTCCTGTCGGATGGCGCTACGTCAACCATGCCTATTTCAGGAACTCGTCGACGTTCGAGGCATCGACGAGCGAGGCCGACAGGAACAGATAAGGTCCGGAAACCACCGCCTCCTTTGACTCACCATCGATCGCAATGCGCTTCATGGCCGAAACCGCATCCCGTCCCATCGCCTCGAAGGGAATGGCGACGGTTGCTGTCATCATGGAATCCGACGCCTTGATCCGCCGATACGCTTCCGGGCCGCCATCGATCGAGACCAGCGCCACGTCCCCCTTGTTGAGGCCCTGTTCGCGCAACAGGTCGTCGATGATGAACGCCTGTCCGTCGAACGACGCCCAGATACCCTTGAACGTTCCCTGGTTTTGCAAAAGCAAGGCCTGCATGCCGTTGCGGACATCCTCACGCCAGCTCTTGGTGCGGGCCATTGTGTGCGTTCCGACAATGTTGACGGCCTTGTTTTCCTCCAGCACGGCATCGAGGATCCGGCCACGGATTCGGGTCCCGACATTGGCTTCGAAACGCTGGGTCAGGATGCCGCCCTCGAAGTCGATCAGTCCCAGAAGATAGAGCGCTGCGTCGGCGCCGACGCCGTATTCATTCACCTGAACGTCGAACAGCGTGTGCGGACTGGTGCCGCTCATGACGGAAATTACCGGAATACCGGCTTGTTTGGCCGCCTCGAACTGGGCGTCCATCTGCACCGGTTTCGACATGCAGACGATCAGCCCGTCGACACCACGCTGTGTCAGGTTTTCGATCTGTTCGGAATGCGTCTGAAGTGTCCCGTTGGAATTCAGGACGGTCACGCCCCAGCCGAGATCCTTGGCGGCCGCCTCGGCCGAACTCGCGCATCGTGCATGGGTCTCCGCCGACATCTGGAAGGCGACGACGCCGAGATCGAAGGCCATTGCGGCATTTGTCGTCAGACTGAACAAAATCCCGGCGCTCAAGGCCGACAGGGTTCTTCGCAACATGAAATCCTCCCATGAGATCGTTGCTACAAGGAAAAGGCTGCCTTCTTCAGGACACTGGCGGAGAATGCGACGGAGCCGATGATGATCACGCCGAGCATGATGTCCTGCAGGTAATAGGGTGCGCCCAGGAGCACGAGGCCGTTCGCCAGGACCGCGATGATCAGCGCGCCGCAGAACGAACCGGCGATGTTCGGCTTGCCCGGTGTGAACATGGTCATGCCGAGGAGGGCGGCGGCAATGCCGTTTAAGAGAAAATCGCCGGCCATCTGCGGCGCGGCCGAAGACAGGTTTGCCACCAGAAGCACCGCCGTCAGGCCGGCTGTCAGGCCGGAAAACACCATGCCCAGGAACTTCATGCGCCGCACGTCGATGCCGTTCCGCCGCGCCGCCTCGGCCGCTTCGCCG
>JBCDLT010000028.1:0-81698 GCA_038745065.1 Pseudomonadota bacterium
CAGGATGCACCGCCGATCCTGCTGGCAACCGGAGCCGATGACAGCCTTGTCGGTCGCAAGAACATCGAGAACTTGACTGCGCGCCTGAAGGACGCGGGAATTCGCCATCGATCCATCGTCTATCCGGGTGTCGATCACGCCGGAACGTTGCTGGCTATCAGCCGTCCGTTCCGCGGCCGCGCTCCCGTCATCCAGGACGTCGTGGCGTTTTTCGAAGAACGGCTCGCTGAGAAATAGGTGTGTCGGTCAGTCGTGCCTGAGGGTCAGTGTACCGGCCATGACCGGAACGCACCGTCCGGCGACTTTTGTTGTCTCCACCACTCCGTCGCGTTTGGTTG
The DNA here is from genome assembly GCA_038745065.1 of Pseudomonadota bacterium. GTDB lineage: Bacteria > Pseudomonadota > Alphaproteobacteria > Rhizobiales > JANQQB01 > JANQQB01. Next base: position 339 of record JBCDLT010000028.1, read on the forward strand.
CGGTTGTGAGCAGGCGGCTCGGCCGTCCCATTTCCACACCCTGGTGGACCGTCAGCGACAAGTCGAGCGAGGTCCGCGGATCCAAATGAGCCAAAAGCCCTGCCAGCGCAACATTGGCGCTGCCTGTCGCCGGGTCCTCGTTGATGCCGTCCAGCGGTGCGAACAAACGCGCCCGGATATCGCTCTCGCCGTCGGGCGTGCGCACATAAAGCAGGATCCCCGTGCATCCGGGATCCGTCATTTCTTCCGCACTTGCGGCAATATCGGGGACAGCGCGGGCGAGCGTATCCAGCGAACGCCCTTCGACGATCACGAAGGGTGCACCGCATGACCCCACGATCGGCGGATGGTTGGAAAGGTCGAGATCATCCGGCGACAATCCGCATGCGCGTGCAATACCGTCAACGGCATGGGTGCGGCCGGTGGCAAAGCGGCGCGGCGCGGTCAGTCGCGCGCCCCGCACCAGCGCGCCGTCCGTTTCCAGATCGAGCGGAACCGGACCGGCCTTTTGTTCGATCACCAGACGTTGCGGATCGACGGGTTTGCCGTAGACCGTTCCGGCTCGGGCCAACGCATAGGCCGTCCCGATGTTCGGATGACCCGCGAACGGCATCTCGCCTTTCGGCATGAAGATCCGCATGCGCGCCGTGTTGGCCGGGTCTTCGGGCGGCAGCACGAAGGTCGTCTCGGACAGGTTGAATTCCGCTGCAATGGCCTGCATCTGCGGGTCGGACAAACCATCGGCGTTGAGAACGACGGCGAGTGGATTACCGCCGAACTGGTTTTCGGTGAAAACGTCGACGGTGATAAAATCGTATGTTGGCATGAGCTTCCCTTCGGTCGGGTGTTTCGACAGAGGAACGCGAGCGCGAAACGTGGCGTTGAGCATTTTTAATTAGCTAATTTGCGAATTGTAAACATGCAAACGCATCTGTTACGGTACAGAAAATGCACCCGGCCCCTGGAATCGCAAGAACCGACATGACCCGCACATGGTGCGATCGGCACGATGCTTGAAATGATCGATCCGCTAAAGGCGCTTGCCAATGACAAGCGTCTGTTGATCCTGGAATGGTTGAAAGAGCCGACGCGACATTTCCCGCCTCAGGTCGACGGCGATCTGGAGCGGGATGGCGTGTGCAGCGTCTACATCGCCGATAAACTCGGACTGAGTGCACCGACGGTCAGCGCCCACATGAAGGAGCTCACCCGTGCCGGTCTGGTGCGCGCAACCCGTGTCAAGCAATGGACCTTCTTTCGCCGCGACGAAGAACGGATCGCCGCGCTGAAGCGGGATTTCGCCGACCGCTTGTGAGGAAACGCAAGCAGCTGCGTCACGACCAATCCAGGACTACCTTGCCCGAATTGCCGGATCGCATCGCGTCGAATCCGTCCTGGAATGAGTCGACGGGCAGCCGGTGCGTAATCAGGCCCGACACGTCGAGCCCGCCTTCCACCAGGGCAATCATCTTATACCAGGTCTCGTACATCTCCCGGCCGTAGATGCCTTTCAGGTTCAGCATCTTGAAGATGACCTTGTTCCAATCGATTTCGAAACCGGTCGGCGCGATCCCGAGAATCGCGATCCGTCCGCCATTGTTCATCTTGTCGATCATGTCGCGAAAGGCCGGCGCGGCTCCCGACATTTCAAGCCCGACATCGAAGCCCTCCGTCATGCCGATAGCCCGCATGACATCGGCCAGATCCTCGCGCGACGCATCGACGACGTGGTGCACACCCATGGAACGCGCCAGTGCGAGGCGCGCCGGGTTGATGTCCGTGATGACAACCTTGCGGGCACCAACCCGTTGAGCCACCAGCGCGCCCATGACTCCGATCGGGCCGGCGCCGGTTACCAAGACGTCCTCGCCTATCAGGTCGAAACTGAGCGCGGTATGCACGGCGTTGCCGAAAGGATCGAACACCGCGGCGATCTCGTCCGGAATGCCATCGGGAATCGGGACGACATTCGATTCAGGGATAACGAGATAATCGGCAAACGCGCCGGGCCGGTTTACCCCCACGCCTTCGGTATTGCGACACAGATGCGCGCGACCGGCACGGCAATTGCGACAGGTACCGCAGACGACGTGCCCTTCGCCCGACACCCGCTGACCGACACGGTACTTCGTGGACGCCGGCCCCGTATCCGCGATCGTGCCGACGAATTCGTGTCCGACCACCATGGGAACCGGAATTGTCGCCGCCGCCCAGGCATCCCAGTTGTAGATATGCACGTCCGTGCCGCAGATCGCGGTTTTGACCACCTTGATCAGGACATCGTTCGGGCCGGGTTCCGGTACCGGAACCCGCTCCATCCAGATTCCCTCTTCCGGCTTTGCCTTGACGAGCGCCTTCATCATGTTGGACATCGGGCTCTCCTATGAAATCAGGTCGAGGTCACGACCGACCTCGGCAAAGGCCTGGATGGCGCGGTCAACGTCTTTTAGCGTATGGGCGGCGGACATCTGCGTGCGGATGCGGGCCTGCCCGCGTGGTACGACCGGAAAGGAAAACCCGATTACGTACACACCCTTGTCAAGCATGCGCTCGGCCATGGTCTGGGCCAGGGACGCGTCTCCCAGCATGACCGGAATGATCGGATGATCGGCCCCGGCAAGGGTGAAGCCGAGTTTTGTCATTTCCGAGCGAAATCGGTCCGAATTGGCGCGGAGGCGGCTCCTGAGCGCATGACCGTTCTCGATCAGGTCGAAAACCGCCAAGGAAGTCTGGGCGATGACCGGCGCAAGTGTGTTGGAGAACAGGTAGGGACGCGAGCGCTGGCGCAGCCAGTCGACGACTTCCGCGCGCCCAACGGTGTACCCGCCGGACGCGCCGCCGAGCGCCTTGCCGAGCGTGCCCGTCATGATATCGATGCGCCCCTCCACACCGCAATGCTCCGGCGAACCGCGGCCGTGTTCGCCGAGGAAACCGACAGCGTGGCTGTCGTCGACCATCACCATGGCGCCATAGGCATCGGCGAGATCGCAGATCCCTTTCAGGTTGGCCACGATGCCGTCCATGGAAAACACGCCATCGGTGGCAATCAGTTTGAACCGGGCCCCTTCGGCTTCCTTCAGGCGTTCTTCCAGATCGGCCATGTCGTTGTTGGCGTAGCGCAGTCGGCGCGCCTTGCAGAGACGCACGCCGTCAATGATCGAGGCGTGGTTCAGCGCGTCGGAAATGATGGCGTCGTCTTCGCCGAGCAGCGTTTCGAAAAGGCCGGTATTGGCATCGAAGCAACTGGAGTACAAAATCGCGTCCTCGAAACCGAGAAAACCGGCAATTCTGGCCTCCAGATGTTTGTGTTCTTCCTGCGTGCCGCAGATGAACCGGACCGAGGCCATGCCGTAGCCGTAGCGCTCCAGGGCCGCCTTGCCGGCCGCGGTAAGACCCGGGTCGCCCGCAAGGCCGAGATAATTGTTGGCACAGAAATTGAGGACCGTCTCGCCGCCCGCGACCTCGACCATGCCGGATTGTTTGGATACGATCACGCGTTCCGATTTGTACAATCCCGCCGCTTTCAAGGCGTCGAGTTCGCTGGAAAGATGGCTGACAAGATCGCCTGTCATTGAGGTCTCCCGGGCCGAAAGATCCTGGTGTGGTGATTGGCAGATGCCGTCCTGCCTCGATTGATTGGATGATCTCTTGGGCCGGGCGGATCGCCGATTGTCGTTGGACACAGATGCGCCACCCGCCGCTTTTCGTCCGGTCAATCCGGTTGCAGGAGCAGACCGAACACAACGCCCAAAAGCCTGGACTTGGCAAGAACGATTTTGCGACACCGGAAATGCTGACGGACAAACGCAACCGGTTGGTCCCCCCTGTCGGTTGACGCGGCGATGCGGCGCAGGACGGATTGTCATTCAATTCACGCGCGACTGTGATACGCGCTACCTGATTCCTCGATACCTTCCGGGCGGTTCCACCCGGCATCTCAATGGTCTGTGCAAGGAGACGGAAATGGCGGAAAACAAGACCTATGACGAATTGTTTGTCGGCCAGAGCGCGTCCGTCGACCGCAAGGTCACCGACAACGACCTGTGGGTGTTTGCCCGTTCGAGCGGTAACTTCAACCCGGTCCACCGACCGGATTTCGACTACAATCACGATGGCCATGCCGACACGGTAGCGCCGAGCATGTGGCTGGGAGCACTGGTTTCCGCCGTGTTTGGCAACGTGCTGCCGGGACCCGGTACGCTTTACCGGGAACAATCCCTGATGTTTCACGGCAGGGTCCAAGTCGGCGACACCGTCACGGTGTCGGTCACGGTCAAGGAAAAGCAGGACGATGGCCATGTCGTCTTCGATACCACCATCACCTGCAACAGCGCGCTGATCTGCAGCGGCGAGGCAGTCGTGCTGGCGCCGAACGAAAAAGTCACTTTCGATGGCGGTGACTTTCCGGAACTGATTGTCGGAACGCATGTTCACGTCGATGCCCTGATCGACAAGTGCGAGGGTCTCCCGCCGATGGCGACGGCGATTGTCGCACCGGAGGATGAAAATTCACTCGGCGGCGCGCTGCTCGCCCATGAATATGGGCTGATTACGCCGCTTCTGGTCGGCGATCCGGCAAAGATCCACGCCGTCGCCGCCAGCCTCGGCAAGTCTCTTGACGGCATGGAGATCATCGAAGCGCCGACGCACGGGACAGCGGCGGCGAGGAGCGTCGCCCTCGTCCATGAGAACCGCGCCGCTGCCGTCATGAAAGGTTACCTGCACACGGACGAATTGCTGCGCCATGTCGTGAAGCGGGACGGCGGTCTGCGGGCCGGGCGCCGGCTCTCCCATGTCTTCATCATGGATGTGCCGGGTCGCGATGAACCGCTGATGGTTTCGGACGCGGCCATCAACATTGCGCCGGATCTTTCGACCAAAGTGGACATCACCCAGAACGCCATCGATGTTGCGCTTGCGATCGGCATCGAAGAACCGCGCGCCGCCGTGCTGTCAGCGGTTGAGACGGTGAATGAAAAAATCCCGTCAACGCTGGAAGCCGCCGCGCTCTCCAAGATGGCGGATCGCGGGCAAATCAAGGGCGGCTGTGTCGACGGACCCTTGGCGATGGACAATGCCCTGTCGCCTGCGGCAGCCCGGACCAAGAAGCTGACCGGTTCGGTCGCCGGGCGCGCCAACATCCTCATTGTGCCGAATCTGGAGGCTGGCAACATGGTCGCCAAGGAACTGGCCTACGCCGCCCATGCGGAATCGGCAGGTCTGGTGGTCGGCGCCAGCGTGCCGGTGATCCTGACCAGCCGCGCCGACGGGGACCGGGCTCGCCTCGCATCGTGCGCGGTCGCTGCGCTTTACGATACCTGGGCTCACCCTGAACGGGACGCGACCTCCTGACGGCATCTCTTTTCTTGCGCCGCGATCCGGGCCCGGACATTTGCCCGGACCCGGAACTGGTCACGGCTGCACCAGCGGCGCAGCGGGCTCGACGGTTGGTTTGTGCAAACCGACGACGACCAGGACAGCCGCCCCGTTCAGCCAGTAATAGACAGCATCCAGTCCGCTGAAGCCGAGCACGAGCGGTGCGGCGACGAATGCGAGGCCGACCATAAGGTCGACTGCGAGATGCAGCGAATACGGCAGGACGCGCACCAGGCCGAACTTGTGATCGGTGAGCAGCGTTAGAACCAATGCCGCAACGCCGGTGACAAGCGCCAGCCAAAAGGCCAACGGATGCGATTGCCCCAGTCCGAGGACAAAGGGCGCGGCCATCAGGCTGAGCGCAACCGGATAGTCGAGATAGGCGTGCATCGTTTTGGTAACAAATCGGGGATCCATGGCGGAATTCCTTCGGTGTTGGAGCGGAGCGCCCGTGCCGGCTCCGGCCAGCAAACAGCGCACCTCCAATGTGCGTTCGCATGCCCGGCCGATCCATGCGGATCCGTTCGCAAATATTGATCGATCGTCCGGCAATGCTGCGAAACGGCCGCACTCGTGCCACGAACCGGCTGCGCCACACGTTGGAGAGGCCCCTGTCATGCCCGATGCGCTCAGCCAGATCCTCACTGTCCTGCGTCTGCGGGGGTCGGTCTATTTCCACACCCATTTCAGTCCGCCATGGGGTGTCGCGGTCCCGCAATTCGGCAATGTCGCGCGCTTCCACATGGCGATGCGTGGCCATTGCTGGCTTCGGGTCGCCGGCGTTGCGACACCCTATCGCCTCGAGACCGGCGATCTTGCCGTGATCCCGCATGGGGCTGCGCATGTCCTGAGCGATACGCCGGATGGCGGTGCATTGCCCGTCGATGACGTCATCGCCCGGACCGGATATGCCGGCGAAGGCGCGTTGTCGCTCGGTGACGGCGACACCGACCAGGCCTGCAAACTGTTTTGCGGGCACTTCGAATTTCATGAAGGGGCAACCCATCCGGTTCTCAACGCCCTGCCCGCATGCATCCATGTGCCGAATACGCAGTCCCTGAATACGGCCTGGCTGGATTCGGTCATCCGCTTCGTGTCTGCAGAAGTCGTGGCCGGTCAGGCCGGTTCGGATGCCATCGTGCATCGCCTGTCGGAAATCGTCTTCATCCAGGTGATCCGGGCTTTCGTGGCAGAAGCCGGAGATGGGGCCGGTGCCCTTGCCGGCGTTCTCGATACGAAGATCGGCAAGAGCCTTGCCGCCTTGCATGCGTCGCCGGCACGCGCCTGGACCGTTGAGGCCTTGGCCGCGGAAGCCGGCATGTCGCGCACCGTCTTTGCGGAACGGTTTACGGCCCTGATGGGCGAGACGCCGCTGCGCTATCTCACGGACTGGCGCATGCGGATCGCGCGACGGGACCTTATCGAAGGCGACCGGGCAATGATCGAAATCGGCGAAAGCATCGGATACCAATCGGAAGCCGCGTTCAACCGAGCCTTCAGACGGCACTACGGCATGACGCCCGGTGAAGTGCGCCGGTCGCAGCGGCCGTAAATCGCGCGAATGTCGGCGACCCGCGCGCCTAGCCGAGAACCCAGCAAAAGCGTCCGAAATGACGCGTATTTTAACTCCACCACACTAATGTGACACCGATTTGGAAAGCACGTTGATAACGACGACCCCGCCGACAATCATGCCGATCCCGACATAGGCCCAGAGATCGAGCGCCTGCTTGAACACCAGCAATCCGATGATCGAGATCAGGACGACACCGAGCCCGGACCAGATGGCATAAGCGACGCCGATCGGTATGGTCTTCAAGGTCAGCGCCAGGAAATAGAAGGTAAAAGCGTAGCCAACGGTGGTTACGATGCTCGGCCACAGGTTCGTAAAGCCGTTCGAGGCCTTCAGGGCCGATGTGGCGATGACCTCGCCGACAATCGCTATTGTCAGGTAGATCCAGGGCATGCCGCTTGCTCCGCACGTGTACTCTGTCCGGCGCAAGCACTGGCAGAATTCCGACAAGCCGGCAATGCCGCAATAATCGTGTGCCCGTTGTGCGTTCCGGTCTCCTGCTCTAACACCGACCGTGTCGGAGCAAAGGACCTTGATCATGTCGAATTCTATCTATTTTCCGCCCGGTGACGGGACCTGGGAAACGATTGTTCCTGAAAAGGCCGGCCTGGATCCTGCCGCGATAAAAGCGGCCAAGACCTTTGCGCTTGATCATGAATCCACGATGGACCGGGATATCGGACGGGCGCTGGCAACCGGCCATTTCTCCGAACCGATGCCGGACGGTGAGATCATTGGCCCGACGCGGCCGCGCGGCGATCCCTCCGGACTGATCCTGAAGCGCGGCCGCATCGTCGCGGAATGGGGTCCGACCGATGCGCCCGACATGACCTTTTCGGTCACCAAGAGCTACCTGTCGATCTGTGCGGGTCTTGCCGTCGACGACGGTCTCATTCCCGATATCGATGCGCCCTGCCGCCTGCTGGTGGACGATCTTTTCGACCACCCTCAGAACCGGACAATCACCTGGCGGCATCTCCTGCACCAGACCAGTGAATGGGAGGGCACGCTTTGGGGCAAGGCGGACCGGATCGATCGCAACCGGAAATTGGACGTTCCGCCCAATACGCCCTCCCTGAAGGGCACGCACCGTGATCTTCAGGCGCCGGGCGCGTTCTGGGAGTACAACGATATCCGGGTCAATGTTTTGAGCACCGCCCTGATGCGGGTCTTCAGGCGCTCGCTGCCGGATGTCTTGCGGGAACGCATCATGCAGCCGATCGGCGCCTCCGATACCTGGACCTGGAACGGCTATCGCAATTCGACCCTCGTCGTGGACGGAGAATCCCTCCAGGCCGTCTCTGGCGGCGCGCACTGGGGCGGCGGCCTGTTCATCTCGGCGCGAGATCATGCGCGGGTCGGGCTCATGATGCTGAATGAAGGTACATGGAACGGGCAACAATTGATCGGGCGAGACTGGATCCGCGCCAGCACGACGCCCTGCCCGCTTAATCCGGATTACGGGTTTCTGTGGTGGTTGAACGGACGCGGCGCTCAAAGCCCGAGCGCCTCGCCGGAGAGCTATTTCGCGCTCGGCGTCGGCCGTAACGCCATCTGGATCGATCCGAAAAACGATCTCGTCGTTGTCCTGCGCTGGATCGAACGCGACGCCCTTGACGGCTTCACCGAAGCGCTTGCTGTCGATTGTGTGCCCGCCGCGGCCGGCGCATAATCGCAAGAGCACTGTCTGGACAAAACCCGTCGCTTGCGCAGACACTGTGCCTTCCCGGGAGCGGCATTCCGTCGATCCGGGTAAGAAAGCACCGAGAATGTCGAGTTCCCAGACGCCCCTGTCCGGCACGATCCTGAGCGATCAGGTGGTCCCAGCGCGCGCGCCCTGGAGCGCTGTCGTGCGACGCGGCGACATGTTGCGCTTGGTCGATCTGGAAGGCCAGCAGGCTATCGATTTCCTGTGTTTCAACGCCGCCGATCCAAGCGAACGCTATCACGCACCGAACACCATCAAGGTGCCCTGCAACATCTACCTGTCCAAGGGAAGCATCCTGCGGTCTGTCGAAGCCAACCCGATGATGACCATCGTCGAGGACACTTGCGGCCGGCACGATACGATCTTCGGGTGCTGTTCGTTCGCCGTCGATCGGGTCCGATACGGAAGCGCGAACGACGAATGTTGCCAGCGCAATTTCGAGCGCGAACTCGATCGGCACGGCCTCGGTCCGGAGCATGTCGTTCCGAACGTCAACTTTTTCATGTCCGTTCCGGTCGGCGAGGACGGCGCGGCGCAGATCACGGACAGCCAGTCGAAACCCGGAGACTATGTCACGTTGCGGGCGGACATGGACGTTTTGTGCGTGCTCTCGAACTGTCCGCAGGAACTCAATCCGGCGAGCGGCGCCAACGGTCCAACACCGATCCGGGCAATCGTCTTTCGACCGGACTGAGATGCGTGTGCGCGCCTTTCCGAGCAACACTGCATGGTTGTTCCAAAATCATCTCGTTAGGGAACAGTACAAAATCCTGACTTGAAATCTGGCATTCAGCATTGTTCGTAACTATTTCAGCGCTAACAATGCCGTATAACTCTCATGATTACTATCGACATCCTGGACAGCGACACATGCAAGAGAAGAAGCAAAACCGCGTAAGGCGACGCCTCGACCGGATGAGACAGGCCCGCCATCAACCTGTCAGCGCGCCGCGGCGAATTGCAGCGGTCGCCATATTCGGTGCGCTGGCCGTCATCGCCGTTTACGGGACGCTTGTCGTTCTCGGTTCGATGGTTTTTCAATGGCACCTGGCGGGATACGCGCTCGCCCTCGGCGTCGTGATAGGCTCCGGCGTAGGCGCGACAGCGACGGCAGCCGGTGTGCCGGCCGAAATCCTCGCCGCAATCTGGGTTGCCTTGGAAGTGACAGCGCATGCCATCGTTCTGGTGCTTGAATCCATCCTGTCCTTCTTCGGCGCCATACTGGCGTTCATCGCGGGTCTGTTTTCGATCTTTTCCTCGTAGCACGGCCTGACTTTCTGCAATCTGAGGATGTGCTTCGGTTTCAGACCGTGCTTGTCTTTCCGCCCTTGCCGATGGATGATCCGGCCTCTCTGTTCGACATGTCCGGGAAGAAGGTGGGGCCATGAAAATAGCGATCGTGGGTACAGGTGCTATGGGGTCGGTCTATGCGGCCCTGTTCGCCGAAAAGGGGCATGCTGTCTGGGCCATCGATCTCTGGGACGACCATCTCGCAGCCATTCGGGATCGGGGCCTGCGGGTGGAAGGCGCCAGCGGCGACCGGATCGTCACCGGGATCCGGACGGCGCGAACGCCGGAAGAAGCTGAACCTTGCGATCTCTATGTTTTGGCAACGAAGGCCTCAGGCGTTGAATCGGCCGCGCGATCGATCGCCGCGGTAAAGCCGGACGCCAGCCTGGTTCTGACTATCCAGAACGGACTCGGTGCGGGCGAGCGCATCGCCGCCCACATGTCGGCCGATTCGGTGCTGCTCGGCGTGGCCGAAGGGTTCGGAGCCTCCATGAAAGGACCCGGCCACGCCCATCACAACGCCATGAAACTGATCCGAATCGGCGAGATGAAAGGCGGCGTCAGCGATCGAGCCAAAGGCCTCGAAACGCTCTGGCGCGAAGCGGGATTTTCAGTGAAGGCCTTCGACGACATCGATCAGCTCATCTGGGAAAAGTTCATCTGCAACGTCACCTTCAGCGCGCCCTGCACCGTGTTCGACAGAACGGTCGGAGAAATCATGGACGATCCGGCGTCCTGGCACATTGCGCTGACCTGCGGTCTTGAAGCCCATACCGCCGGCATGGCCAAGGGCGTCACCTTCTCCTTCGATGATGCGGCAGCCTATATCACCGCCTTCGGTCGCGGCATGCCGCATGCCCGGCCGTCCATGCTGCTCGACCACCATGCGAGGCGTCCGTCGGAAATCGATGCCATTAACGGCATGGTGCCGGTCGTTGCTCGGTCGGTCGGCACGACAGCACCCTACAATGAAGTCGTCTCGGGGATCGTGCGGTCGCGCGAAGCCGAATTCGCGCCCGTGTGAGACAGCGCGTCCTCCGTTGATCTTCAGATCGGCTTCAAATGATAGGTCAGCGCGCGCGCAACGCAGTGCCGGAGCGCATCCTCTGGCAGGGGATCGGCCGTTCGGAACAGGAGCGCACGGTTTCCTTCAAAAGCAAACGTTTCCGGGTACCGCTCCCGGAACTCCGTGACCAGCGTCGTCTGGCAATGGAAAAACATCGCAAAATCGTGGCTTCCCGCCTTTAGCCGATCAATGCGTATTGTGCTGCCAGTTCTCGGCCGCTTCGGCAGGTAGGATGGCTGTTGCCACTTGAGACATTCCAGAATCGGTCCGACCCGATCCGTGGCGTCTGCCGTGGCAATAACCAGCGACCGCAAGTCCAGCAGCCGGGTTCTGAGCGTGTCCGGATACGACCGAAAGACGGCTTCCACCGCAGGGTCTGCAAATGCCGGTTGCGCTTCGACGCGCGCAGGGTCCGTCAGGAGCGATGATGCAGTATGGATCATGAGTTCTTGGTCTGCATATCACGGCCTCGGCGTGAGACCGGAGGCTTTTAGTTTACACGAACTCACTTGCCATCGTGACAGGATCCAACACCGGCGATGCGTCAACCGCCGCGAAGGACCGCACAATGCCGGGATGGCCGGAGACAAGGCGGACAAATAATGCCCGAACCGTTCAAGACATTCTTCAACCCGGACATGATCGCGCTGATGGGCACCCATCTCGCGCGGGCCTCGGACGGCTTCGATCAGGGGCGGTTCGTAGACCTCGCCACCGACAACCTCGATGCCCTGGAACTGAAGGAACGATCGCGCCAGATCCGCGACGCGCTGCAAGCCTGCCTGCCCTCCGGTTTCCGCGACGCCTGCGCCGTCCTCAGCACCGCCCTGCACCCGGAGGATGACGTCGACCTGTCGCAGACCTGCATGGACGAGCACGGCATACGCGGTTGGGCTGTGATGCCGATGACGGAATTCGTTGCCGAGAACGGCCTCGATGATTTCGACTATGCGATGGACATCCTGAAAGAGATGACAAAGCGTTTCAGTTCCGAATTCGCCGTCAGGGCGTTTATTGTCCGCAATCCGGACAAGGCCATGACGATCATGACGGGGTGGACCGAAGACGCCAATTACCATGTGCGCCGGCTTGCGTCGGAAGGCAGCCGGCCCCGCCTGCCCTGGGGCGGCAATCTTGCCATGTTCATATCAGATCCGGAGCCTGTGATCGATCTCCTGGAGCACCTGAAGGACGATCCATCCGATTACGTGCGCCGGTCGGTGGCCAACAGCCTCAATGACATTGCCAAGGATCACCCCGACCGCGTCGCCGAAATCGCCGGCAGATGGTTGGAACACGCTGAAGGCAATCGTCGGCGGTTGGTGCGGCACGCCTGCCGAACGCTGGTCAAACAAGGCCACAAACCGACGCTCGACGCGCTCGGTTTCGGTAAACCCGATGTCGAATTGATCCGGTTCGACATTACAACGCCGGCCGTTGTCTACGGCGGCACGCTCGAATTCGAGATCGAACTCGTGTCGCGCAGTGCGCGCGACCAGAATCTCATCCTCGATTATGTGATCCATCACCGCAAGGCGAATGGCGAAACCACGCCGAAGGTCTTCAAGGGCAAGACCTGCGATCTCGGTGCCCTAGAAACCGCACGGGTGAAACGGCGGCACGCGATCCGACCGATTACCACCCGGGTCTATTATCCGGGAACACACGGTCTGGAGATTCTGGCGAACGGCGAGAGCCTGGCACACCGCTCCTTCGAACTCGTCATGCCCGACAAGAACGAACAGGCTTGACGGTCAGGGCCTTATGCCGACAGGCGATCGTCGAAGTGCACCGGTTCAAGCTCCGGATGGCGGTCCACCATGCCCAGCACCTCTTCGCAGGCGCGCGCCACCTGGAGAACGCTCCGGTCGCGAAACAACGGGCCGGTCAGCATCATGCCGACAGGAACGCCCGCCCGCGTCATGCCGCATGGCACGGAAATCGAGGGGTGTCCGGAAAGATCGAACAATCCGGTATTCCTGAAGGAGAGCATGGCGTAGTCGGCCGGGCGGCTGTCGATCGGTGCCGCCGCAATGGTCGAGGTCGGGGCGAGAAGCACGTCGCAATGTTCGAACAGCGCTTCGACTTCGGCACGGAACTGAACCCGCGTATGTTGTGCCTTTGTATAGTCCGTGACGCCGCGCTCACCGGACCGGATCAGCTTGTCGCGGGTATCGGCACCAAAGATTTCCGGACGTGATCTCAGATCTTCCTCATAAAGAGCGAGCGCTTCCAGAAACATCGTGCGGCTCGCACTGAATGCGCCGTCGATGTTCGGCAAATCGAGGTCAACGACATTTGCGCCGTACTCGCGCAGCACGTCGATCGCAGCATCGATGAGATCCACGACCTCGTCGTATCCGTCGAAGAAATACCGCCGAACGATGCCGATGCGGATCATCGGCAATTCGCGCCGGGTCGGCTCGAACCCCTCTGAAATGTCGACCTCGACCGAATAGGGATCCGCCGGATCGTATCCGGCAATGGCTTCGAGTACCGTAGCGGCGTCGCGCACTGTGCGCGCCATCGGGCCGACATGATCCATGCTCCAGGCAAGCGGCAGGACACCCGCCTTGCTGACGAGGCCGAATGTCGGCTTGTGCCCGACAATGCCGCAGCAATGGGCGGGTTGGCGCACCGAACACCCGGTATCCGTTCCGAGCGCGGCAAACGCCATGCCGGCGGCCACGGCGGCGGCCGAACCACCGCTCGATCCGCCCGGATCGCGTGCAAGAGACCACGGGTTCCGAATCGTGCCGAAAAACGGATTGATGCTCGTCGTTCCGTAGGCGAGTTCATGAAGACCCGTCTTGCCGAGCAGAACCGCCCCGGCTTCACGAAGCCGCGTTACGGCCGCTGCGTCGTGCCCCGGAACCCAATTCTCGAACATCTTGGAGCCGCCGGTGGTCCGGATGCCGCTCGTGGCGAACAGATCCTTGACCGCCACCGGAATGCCGTGCAGCGGTCCCCGATCCGTTCCATCCCGCAATTCCGCATCCGCCTGTCGTGCCTGCTCCAGCGCGAGATCGCCCGTGACCGTGATGTAGGCATTCACCGTCTCGTTCAGTTCGCCAATCCGCTCAAGCATGGCAATTGTCAGTGCTTCGGCACTGAGCGCTCCGGCGCGAATCTGCTCGCCGATCCGGTCGATCGTTTCGAAATGGACGGGTACAGTCACGGGTCTACCCTTTGCACAAATCGGCTGCAGCCCACCGCAGACGAACCGCTTTTCGCCCCGATCCTTGAAAACCGCCAAATACGGCATTCTTCGGGCCAGCGCGAAAGGGCGAGCCGTCTGGCTCGGCAGGCGTTCACCGAATCTGGTGTCGCAGCGGCGGATATTCCACCGCATTCAAGGGTTTATGACGGTTTTTTACGGCAACGCAATGGCGGGTCAGTCTGTAGCCGGCAAATCGCAAGCCGGATTCCGGCTCGTCGCCGGCCCCGGCATGGCAGCCGAATCCAAAACGATATCGCCCTCGACAAGGGCCCGCGCGAGTGCTTCCTCACGCGTCGCGGCACCGAGCTTGCGGCGGGCATTCTTGAGGTGGAATTCAACGGTAATCGGCGCGATACCGATTTCATCGGCGATCTGCGCCGTGCGACTGCCCTTGGCCAAGAGCGTCAGGCACGTGCGCTCGCGCCCTGAAAGCCGGCCGGAGGTTGTGCTTTCGACATCCGGCCGGCTTGCGAAGGCATCGAGCCTTTCGTGCGCATAAAAACCCATCAGGCGCACGGGCAGCGCCACCTCGTCAAACAGCTTGTCGAAGCGCCGTCGCGGTAGATGAGAACCGAACGTCCAGCCGCCGCAGCGCCGGTTGCTGCCGAGCCGGACAGGGCTGGTAAAGCCACTGGACAGTCCGGCCTCGTTCATGTCCAGGAGACGCTGCCGCGCCGGTTTTGGCATGGTCGGGTAGAGGTCGAGATATTCGATGCCGGTCAATCGCGGTTCGAAACTCTCGCAATGCCTCAGCAACGGATCATCGGCAATCTGCTTTTCCGACAGGTAGTGGTCGGTCCACCATGCCGGAAGCGTCGAGCGGGTTACACCCGCATCGTGCGGGGCTTCCGGCCTGACGCAGACATAGATCAGGCTGTCGATGCCGAAGGCGCGGAAATGCGAAACACATACGGACCACAGGTCGTCGCAATCGCCTGCCTCCTGCAGGGCTCCGACAAAACGGTCGACCCGGGTGTCGTGTTCCGGTAACCCGATAGTGCAGCCTGTCTGTTGCCCGACCTGATTGCGGTTACTTCGGACCATATTGTCTCGCTCTTTGCCGTTACTTTGCCTGACCATGAAGCGTTGCCGCTTGCCGCAGTGTCGCCACGACAAGATTTAGGGATGGACAGAATTCGCGACATGCCCAATCTTGGGTAACCTCGCCGGCGTTCATGTCACGGACTCGGACCCGGTCAAGCCACTTGTCAGGACGCATGCAGCGCGATCACCCCGATATTGAGCCCATTCCCGGTTCGGCCGCGATCGACATGATCGATGCCGTCTACGGGGCCGTGCTGGACCACGACCGTTTCGATGAACTGATCGACCTGACCGTCGGCTATCTTCCGGACGACATGCAGCAATCCCGGTTTGCCGAATTGCGCGCGCTGCTGGAAAACCATCTGGCACGTGCCGAGACTATGCTGCACCGTCTGCCGCAGGAGCCGGAAGCCGATCCGGACGATGTTCCGCAATTCGATCTCTCCGGCGCCGGTGTGATCCTCGACGCGAACGACACCGCACAATCGCTTTTCGGGACCGTGCCGGGCCTGTCCGTATTCGAGTTCGACATTCCGGTCGACATGGTCTCCGCGCTGCGGGACTTCCTGTCGGGCAAGAGTTCGGTGCCGCCGGTTTTGCGCCTCACCCGTCTCGATACGGCGACACCCTATGTCGTCAGCGTGGAAGCCGTCCCGGGAGAACACGGCGCCCGATGCCGCGGCGTCGATGCGCTCTGGTCCGACGAGGCCGGCGAGGCCTTACGGACGCTGTTCAGACTGAGCCGGTCCGAAGCGGAGGTCCTAGGCCTTTTGTTGTCCGGCCTGTCGCCCATCGAAGTGGCGGAACGCCGGGCCCGATCCATCGAGACGGTCCGCCAGCAGATCAAGGCGATGCTGTCGAAGACCCATTCCGGCGGCATTCAGGATCTCATCCATCTGGCCCGGGCAGTCACCTTGTCGACGCGCCGGTCACAAAAGCGCGGCGGCAGCGGCACGACCGGGGATCGGCGGGGCCTGCATCGCCTGCCGGACGGCCGCGTGCTCGACTACGCCCGCCAGGGCGATCCGGATGCCAGGACGGCCGTCTTCTTTCTGCATGGCTGCCTGTGCGGAAACCGGTTTCCCGCTGGCGCGGTCGATGCCCTTCGCGCGCGATCCTTGCAGGTCGTTGCGCCGGCGCGGCCCAATCACGGCCAATCCTCTGGGAAAGAGGCCTTTGTCAACGGACCCGATCTTTACGCCCGCGACCTCTTGCATCTGGCGGATCACCTCGGCGTCGAACGCTTTCACATTGTCGCCTTCGATATCGGCACGATCTATGCGCTGATGTGCGCCCGGCATATCGATCATCGCGCTACCGGGCTGACGTGCATTTCGGCTCAGCCGCCGATCGGCGGCCTGACGGACATTGCCTCGATGCCGGCGCAGCAACGGGTCTTTGCGCTGATGCCGAAACTCTCCGTCCCCTTGCTGCGGTTCATGGCGAAAGCCGGCGACAAGCGGCTGCAACGAGTCGGCGAAAGCGGGTTCCCCGAAATCGTGTTTCGCGATGCACCCGCCGACATCCGGGCCTGCGAGGATCCGGAATTGTTGCGGCTCTTCTGGAACGGTCATCAGTTCCACGTGGAAAACGGATCGGAAGGGTTCATCGACGATTGCCGCGTCGTGGCCTCCAACTGGTTTTCGACCTTCGTGCGCCCGGCCATGCCGATCCGGTTTCTGCATGGGGAAGAAAATGCGACGGTTCCGCCGGAACGGATCTTCGGCTTTGCCGAAAAACTCGGCGCGCGCATGACGCTGGTGCCCGGCGCCGGCCACACCCTGCCGTTTACCCATTGGGACGCGGTCTTCGACGCAGTCGTCGACGATTGAATTCAAGACCATCAAAAACTCGGGCTATGAATTTCCATAGCTGGCCGGGCCCGGACAGGTTGGCCATCGTGCGGTGCAGTCATTTCACCAGCACTGATCGAACCGGTCACCCATGCGCGAAACTTACTGGGACCCCTTCGAAGGCACCCAAACCCCGGCCCTTCCGGCGCCGGAGAAAGGCGCGTCCAAATGGGTCCTCCCCGATTATCTGAAAAAGCTGGAACTGCCGCTCCTGCTTCTGGCGTTCCCGGCCTTTGCCGTTGCCGCGTTCAGCGACACCTATCGGTTTTACGGAGTTGCAGCCTTTACCATCGGGGTCGGCGGCGGACTTGCGATCAACCATTTCAGTGACGCTGAAGGAACCTTGCGCCGGCGTTTGCAGGCCGCAGCCGATGCTCTCGGCTTCGCATTTCGTGGCCTTATGCCGGACGGGCGCCTCGGAACCATAAGGCGACGGGTACCGGAATTGTTCACGCTGCGCATCGGCGGTTCTATCCCCTTGGTCATTTCCACCGAGATGTGGGGCGAAAGCCCGTCTGGCGTGCCCCTGTGGCTCGGCGCCGCGGCCCTGCAATCCGCGGCTTTGTTCGGCGGGCCGAAACAGGACCGCAGCGTCGGACCGGAAACCATGTTCGGCAACACCGTGATGATGATTGCAGGCTATCGCCTTGAGCGCGATACCGGCATTCGTGTGCTGATCATGCCGGAATTCGTGACGGCGATCGGACCGCTCGATCGGGACATCAAGACCGAAAGCGTCGAATTCAACGCCAAGTTCAACATCCGAATGAGCATGGCTGACGGACAATCGGCCGTGCCGGATGAAGCCACGGCGGATCTGTTGCGGGTTTTGACGCCTGCCTTTCAGGCGACGCTGATCGATCTTGCCGACCGTTTCGCGGCACGGGTGATCGTCGATCGGGACACCGTGTTCTTCGCCGGATACCAGAATGTCAGGGCGCTCGACGCGGACCTCTTGACCGGTCTGGTCCGATCTTCCGTCGATCGTTTTGCCGAGGCTGCTGTCTCCTTCAAACGCTACGCTGAATAGGGATCGCCATGTCCGCCGCCCTTACGCTCATCTTGCTCGCCGTCCTTGTTATCGGCGTCTATGTGCTGTGTTACAACGGGCTCGTCGCTGCCCGCCAGAAGGTGGACCAGGGCTGGTCCGGCATTACCGTGCAGTTGAAACGCCGGCACGCCCTCGTGCCCAATCTCGTTCAATCGGTTCGCTCCGCCATGGACCATGAATCGAGCATCCTGGACCGCATTCTGGAAGCCCGCAGTACGGCGCTCGCAGCGCTTGCCGGCAACGATCATGCCGATGTGGCAAAAGCCGAGGCCGCCCTGTCGGACGCACTCGGCCGCTTTGTCGGCTACACGGAAGACAACCCGGAAATCACCGCGAACGAAAACGTCGTCCTGCTCCAGAAACAGCTGGAAGAAACCGAAGACCAGATCGCCGCGGCCCGCCGGCTCCATAACGGCAACGTGGAAGCCTACAACACCAAGGTGCTGTCCATCCCGTGGACCTTCATCGCCCGGATGAACAATTATTCGACCGAACCGATGTTCGACGTGGATCCGGTTGAAATGAAACGCATCGTGGCGGATCCGTCGGTCGGCGATCTTGGGCTTGGACCCTCGAAGACCTGACACCCCTCGACTGCAGGGGTGACAGAGCCTTCACTCCGTGGCCTGAAACAGACGCCCCCGCTCCGTAACCGCGACGATGACAAGGCCTGCCAGCCCGAGCACCGCGAATCCGATAATCAGCGGCCGGGTCGTGCCGTCGAACAATTGCCCGATCAGGAGGCCCGATGCGAGCGCCAGGAAGGTGGTGAGCGATCCCACGACCGCCGCGCCGATGCCGGCAATGTGGCCGAGCGGTTCCATGGCCAGCGCATTGAAATTGCCGAACAGGATACCGAAACAGAAAAACGCGACCATGCCCCATGCCATGAAGGCACCGAGCCCGGTCGGGCCGAACCAGCCGAACGTTATGGGCACAAAGGCACAGGACGCGATCGTCACGACGATCAAAGCCGTATGCGACAGACGCCGCATGCCAAACCGCATCACGAGGGCTGAATTGGTTAGTGAGGCCGATCCGATCGCCAGCGCCAGAACCGCGAAATAGAGCGGAAACCGGTCCACTTCGCCGAAAGCGTCGGCAAAGATCTGCTGAGCCGAACTCAGATATCCGACAAAGGCGCCGAAGACGGTACCGGCGGCCAAGGTGTATCCCAACGCCATGCGATCGCCGCAGGTCTGGCGGATACCGGACCAGATCTGTTCAGCCGAAAACGGCAATCGCCGGTCCGGCGCAAGCGTCTCGGGCTGGCGAAACGCGAACCAGATGAAGCCCACAATCGCGGTCGCCAGGAGGAAGGCAAACATCATGCGCCAGCCGGTCGCCAGCATGATCGCCTGGCCGAGCGCCGGCGCGACCGCCGGCACGAGAATAAAGACGACCATGGCAAAGGACAGGACCCGTGCCATCGCCCGACCGGCATATTGGTCGCGAATGATGGCGACCATGACGATTCGTGGCGCGGCGGCACCAAGACCCTGGAGAAACCGACCGACCAGCATCGATTCCAGTGACCAGCTTGCAATGCTCAGAATACAGCCGGCCAGAAAGACGACCAGGCCGCCATAGACGACCATCTTGCGTCCGTAGGCGTCCGACAGCGGTCCGGAAAACAATTGCCCGACGCTCAATCCGGCCATGAAAACGGTGACGATCAGCTGCGCGCCGTTCGGATCCGTGACACCAAGGGCGTCCCCGATCTGCGGCAGTCCCGGCAGCATGATGTCGGTCGACAGGGCGACGAGCGAAATCAGAAGCGCGACAAGCGCCACGAATTCAAAGCGGACAGGTACAGCCGCGACAGCGGGACCCGGATTCGGCATGACCATCATCTTCGGAGAAAGGACGGGATCCGGTTGATGGACGACAATTCGGGTCCGAAGGCAAGCTCAAACTGCTTTCAGCTCTCGGAGCTCTCGTCAGGCGGTACCGACGAATCCCTCGCCGCGACCTCGGTCACAGGCGGCACGCCGGCCCGCGCGAGCGTATCCTTCAGGGCCGTGTTCTCAGCCGTGAGGCGCGCGATGTGGTCGCGGATCGGACCCAGATGCGTGTCGAGTTCGTCAAGCGTCAGGCGGATGGGGATGTGCTGCGGGCAATTCCAGTCGAATGCCTCGATCCGGATTAGCGCGATGCGTTCGACCCGCGCCTTGTAGCCCGGCAGGCGAACGAGGTCGGCAATGTCCGGGGCTGCATCGGCATCGAGAAACTCGACCCGCCCCCAGACTTTCAGCCGCGCGCGGTTCGGATAATCCATGAGGATCAGGGAAACCCGATCGTTTTCCGTCAGGTTGCCGACACTCACATATTGCCGGTTCCCCCGGAAATCGGCGTAAGCGATGGTTGTCTCGTCGATGACTTTCAGAAATCCCTTCGGGCCGCCGCGAAACTGGACGTAAGGCCAACCGGATTCTGAAACGCTTGCCTGATAGAAGCCGTCCCGCTCCGCGATGAAGGCGGTCTCGGCCGGTCCGAGGGTCGTGCCGCCGGTCTCGTCGTCGTCGAGGAAGTGGGCATACGCCTTGGCCGAGCCCAGTTTTTCCTGCTGGGCACGAACCGCCGGCGTGAAGGCGATTTCAGCGAATGCGCGTGCCATTGTGTTTCCTTTCCAATGGAGGGACGCGGTCTTGGTCTTAGGATAGGCGCGCGACGCCGTGGTGATAATCCGGACTGGGTGAAATTTATTGTTGTTCGAAACAGGCATAATGCGGCGTGTGCAGGAAACTGAAGCGATCGTTGCCGCCATTGTCGCCGGATCGTTCAACAGGGCTGCCCTCGACGACATCGGGGCTCGTGTGGTGTTGAAACGGACCCGGCACGGTCACCCCTGCTTTTTGTGGCCGGATTGCAACCGATTGCAGAAGCGCCTACGGTTGTCTCGCGTTGCTGAGCTCACCTCTAAACGGCGGCTGCCTCGCGCATTGATTAACGGACCGAAGAAGGCGAACACGATGGCCGTGACGCTGAAAGAGGTGGCGATCCTGGCTGGCGTGTCACGATCAGCCGTCTCGCGCACCTTTACCGAAGGCGCGTCGGTCTCCGAGAAGACACGTGCCAAAGTCGAAAAGGCTGCCCGCGAGCTCGGTTACCAGCCGAACGTGCTGGCGCGCAGCCTCACCACGCGGCGGACAAAACTCATCGGCCTGGTTTCCGACAATTTCCGCAACCCGCTCTTCCTGCAGATTTTCGATCTTTTCACACGGGGCCTGCAGGACCTGGGATTGCGGCCGGTCCTGCTCAATCTTTCGGATGCCCAGGATCCGCATGGCTCGGTGCGCATGTTGCAGCAATATTCGGTCGACGGGGTTGTCATCGCCTCGTCGACCCTGCCGCCTGCCTTTGCCCGGGCGTTTCGGGACGCCGGCGTGCCGGTCGTGCATTCGTTCGGCCGCCCGTCGAGCGCACCGGACATTCATGTCGTCGGGATCGACAACCGGTTTTGCGGATGGCTGGCCGCCGAAACGCTTATTGCCCGCGGCTACCGCACCATCGGTTTCATGGGCGGACCGCAGACAGCCACGTCCACACAGGACCGCCTCGCCGGTTTTTCGGAGGCAACGAAAAACCACCCGGACGTCGCGGTTCGGACCAGTTTTTGCAAGGCCTATTCCTTCGAAGCTGGGCGGATGGAAATGGCCCGCCTGCTGGGCGGTCAACCGGCGGAGGCCTATTTCTGCGGCGACGACGTCCTGTCCATCGGCGCGATCAGCGCGCTGCAATCGGCCGGCCTGTCGGTCCCCAACGACGTGGGCATTATCGGCCTCAACGACATGGAAATGGCTGGCTGGCAGAACATCAACCTGACGACGATCCGCCAGCCGGTTCGCGAAATCATCCGGTCATCCATAGAACTGATGGCTGCGACGCTGGAAGACCCAGCCCGAACGCCGGAAGCCCGGCTCTTTGCATGCCATATCGTCGAACGCGGAACGCTCAAACCCCTTTGAACATCGGCGGCCGGGCGTCGATCCAGGCGCCGTTATCGCGTGCCGAAGCGACGGCGGCGTGCACCACCGCTACGGAGCGCAGGCCGTCTTCAGCCGTCGGAAACAGAAGTATGTCACGGTCCGCCGGCCGGCCGACCTTTCGGGCAGCGATCGCTTCCGCCAGATCGACATAGATGTTGGCAAAGGCAACCGGCATGCCCTCGGCGTGGCCGACGGTTACCCGCCCGGCCCGTTCCGCTGCGGCTGACAACCCGACCTCGCCGCGCTCGATGATTTCCGTGCGGCCGCCAAGCGGCGTCCAGTAAAGCTGGTTCGGCTGTTCCTGGGTCCACCGGAGGCCGCCCTTTTCCCCGAACACCTGCACGGTCAGACCATGCTGGCGACCGATCGCCACCGACGACGTCCAGAGCCGTCCGACCGTTCCGCCATCCATGCGGAAATTGACCATCGCGTCGTCCTCGAGCGCGCGGCTTTCGATGCAGGAGGCAAAATCGGCAGACAGGTCGCGGACTTCGCTACCCGTTACAAAACTCACCAAGTGCAGGGCATGAATGCCGCAATCGGCCATTTGCGCCGAGGCGCCGGCCTCGGCGGGGTCATAGCGCCAGCGCACCCGCGGGTTGTCGGCATCGGCCGCATCGGCGTGGTGCCCGTGGGAAAACTCGGCGACCACCACGCGTATCCGGCCCAAATCGCCGCGCCTCACCATCGCCCGCATCTGGCGAACCAGCGCGTAGCCGCTATAGCCGTAATTGACCGCGCAGATCGCCTCGGTATCCCGGGTCAGGCGCACGAGGTGTTCACCTTCTTCGACGCTCATGGTCATCGGCTTTTCGCACAGAACATGAATGCCGGCTTCCAGATATGCCCTGGTAATCTCGTAATGGGTGGCGTTCGGCGTGGCGACAGTTACGAGATCGACCCTGTCGTCGCGCGTGCGCTCGGCGTCCAGCATCTCGCGCCAATCGCCGTAGGCGCGGTCGTCCTCAATGCCGAGTTCTCGGGCAAAACGCCGGCCGGCCTCTGGCCGGTGATCGAGGGCGCCTGCGACGAGGTCGAATTGGCCGTCCAGCCGGGCACCGAGCCGATGCGCCGGTCCAATCTGGCTGCCTTCGCCGCCGCCGATCAGACCCCAGTTCAGTCGCCGCATTGCGCTTGCTCCTATTCGAAGCCGATCGAGGCGAGATAGTCGCGGTTGAAGCGGGCATCGCCGAGCGCATCGCCGCCAAGCGTCGGATCGCAATCCTGCTCCACCGTGCACCAGCCGTTGAAACCGGCGTCGAGCAGCACCTGCCGAACCGCGCGGAAATCAACATCGCCCTCGCCGAGCCGGCAGAAGATGCCCTGGCCGCAGGCGTCGTAGAAGCCCGTGCGGTTCGCAATCACATCCGCCTTCACCTTCGGATCGATATCCTTGAAATGCATGTAGGAAATCCGCGGCATGTGGCGTTTCATGAAAGCGACGGGATCGAAACCGGCATAGGAATGGTGGCCGGTGTCGAAACAGATTTTCAGGATCGTTTCGTCGACCTCGTCAAGCAGGCGTTCCAGTTCGGGCTCGAAATCCATGAAACCCGCCGCGTGCGCGTGAATGCCGACCGTCAGACCGTACTCCTCGGTTCCCATCTTCGCGACCGTCCTGATGCGATCGATAAAGCCGGCCCATTCAGCGTCTTGCATCATCTCCGCCTCGTCGGCCCGCCCGGCGGTCGGCGCGCGGCGCGGCGAGATGGAATCGATGAGAACCAGATCGCGCGCGCCATGCGCCGACAGCGCCTTGCAGGTCCGTACCGCACCGTCCAGTACGTCCTGCCATTCGCTCGGATCGTGGAAGGCGCGAAAAACCACCCCGCCGATCAGTTCCAGGTCATGTTGTGCAAGCGCATCCCGCAGTCGCTCCGGATCTTCCGGCATGAAGCCGACGGGCCCGAGTTCGATACCGCGATACCCGGCGTCGGCGCATTCGCTCAACACGGTTTCCCAGGGCGGATTGCGGTCATCGTCCGCAAACTCGACGCCCCAGGAACATGGCGCATTTCCGACTTTCATGCTCATGGTGCCAACCCTCCCTATCGGTTCGACCGGCCGCGCGCGCCGGGCTTGCGTTCTTATGCACCAAAGGTCTCCGCATCGGCAGCAGAAATTGCGCTGCAACCGATTGCAAAGTCCGTATCGTTCCCACTCTTTTCCGTCAACCGGATGGCCACGCGAGGGGTCCGTGACCACACAGCGCCCTGTTCCCCGGGCGAAAAGCGCGGCCTATGCTTAACCGGTTCGCTTCCCCTCTTGCCCCTTCCGGAGCCCTGCAATGTCCTATGAGACCCTGACCTTCGACCAGACCGACGCTACGGCGACCATCACGCTCAACCGACCCGACGATGCGAATGCGCTGACCGGCCTCATGGCGCGGGAGCTGTTCGATGTCGCCATGCGCTGCGACACCGATCAGTCGATCCGGGCCGCAATCCTTACCGGAACCGGCAAGATGTTTTGCGCCGGCGGCGATCTGAAGGATTTCAACGCCCGGGGACCGGACCTTCCCGCCTACCTGACGGAAACCGCCACGGTGTTGCACAACGCGATCATCCGGTTCCAGATGATGGATGCTCCGCTGGTGGTCGCGGTCAACGGCACGGCCGCAGGCGCCGGGCTCAGCATGGCGCTTGCAGGCGACTACGTCCTTGCCAGCGACAGCGCCCGCTTCGTTCTGGCCTATACCGCTTCCGGCCTGACGCCGGACGGGAGTTCAACGTACTTTCTCGCCAAACATGTCGGCCTGTTGCGGGCCAAGGAACTGGCGCTCACCAATCGCGTGCTCGGCGCCGACGAGGCCGTGCAATGGGGTCTGGCGACCCGAATGGTGGCGCCGGATGCGCTTGCAGAAGAAGCGCAGACGCTTGCGGCCGGATTTGCCGCCGGCCCGAGCCGCGCCTTCGGGGCGACCAAACGGCTGCTGCTGACCGGGTTTTCCGCCAGTATCGAAGCCCAGCTTGAGGCCGAAACACGGGCGATTGTCGCGATGTCGCGCACCCATGACGGGCGCCATGGCATCGATGCCTTCGCGACCAAACAGAAGCCGGCCTTCACCGGCTCCTGAGGGATGCGCACATCAGCCCGGTCTCAGGCTGCCGCCGCGATCGAGCCCGGTTCCGGGCCGGTCGCAAAGGCCAGCCCTTCGTCCGCCCAACCGGTGAGACCGCCGATCATCAGTTTGACCGGCAAACCGAGACGCGCCAGCTTCAGGGCCGCTCGATCCGCGCCGTTGCAATGCGGACCGGCACAGTAGACGACAAAAAGCGTTGCGGGCGCCCATTCGGCCAGGCGCTCGGGTGTGATCTCGGCATGGCGCAAATGCACCGCACCCGGTACATGTCTGGCCTCGTAAGCCTGCGGCGTGCCCACAACGTGCAAAAGCACAAATCCGGGATCGCCGGATTGCAGTGCCACTGCGACGTCGGCGCAATCCGTTTCGAATGTAAGGCGCGCAGCGAAATGGGCGGCGGCGGTTTCGCTGGCCGCGGCGGGAACTTCCAGAACGGGATTGGACATTGTCGGATCTCCTTTCGTGCGGCGCGCACCATAGGATCGGTTCCGGATCGAGGGTGATTGGCGGGATTGCCAATATTCGTTAGGATTTCGCCAAAGATCCGAATGGATGCGATCCTGATGCCAACCGAAAGCGCGCCCGCCTCCCCGCTTGTCTGCACACTGGCCTACGACCGCCTGTGCACGTTCGAATACGCGCTCTGCGTCGAGGTCTTTTCGCTGAACCGGCCGGAAATCACCGGGGCATTCTACCGTTTCGAAACGATCTGCATCGAACCGGGCCCTTTCGCCGCCGCCGGCGGGCTGTCAATCGATGGAAACCATGACCTGAGCCGGTTGCGGGCCGCGGATCTCATTCTGGTGCCGGGGTGGCGGGATCCGGGCGAGCAGCCACCGGCCGCCCTTCTTCATGCCCTGCGTGACGCCCACAAAGCCGGCGCCCGCATCGCTTCCATCTGCTCCGGCGTCTTTGTGCTTGCCGCCGCAGGTTTGTTGTCCGGCCGGCGCGCGACGACCCATTGGCGCTATGTCGAGCGCCTGCGCGCCGCCTATCCCGACATCGAGGTCCTGCCGGATATCCTGTACGCCGACGATGATGACGTTCTGACATCCGCCGGTTCGGCGGCCGGGCTCGACCTCTGCCTCCACATCGTGCGCAAGGACCATGGGGCGGCGCTCGCCAATCAATTGGCACGAACCCTTGTAATCCCCGCGCATCGCGACGGCGGACAGACGCAATACATCCCGGCACCGGTCGCGCCGCGGGAAAGAGGCTCGCTTGCTCCGGTGCTCGAGTGCCTTCAGGGGCGTCTCGACGAGCACTGGACACTTGCAGACATGGCTACCCTTGCTGCAATGAGCCAGCGCACGCTGTTGCGCCGATTCCAGGAAAGCTGTGGCGAAAGCCCGATCGCATGGCTCACCAGGGCGCGCATTGCCAGGGCCCGCGATTTGCTGGAAACGACCGATGCCGACCTTGCCGGCATTGCCCACGCGGTCGGGTTCGGCGCCATGGAAACGTTCCGCCTGCATTTCAGGCGCCTTGTCGGAACCAGTCCGTCGCGGTACCGGACACAGTTCCGATCAGGGCGCGCAATCTGACGTCGGTGCCCTATACTCGATCGCAAGTGACTCGGCCAAACCGGAACTGGAGATTCCCTGCCATGACGCCCTGCCCGATCGCCGTCACTATGGGTGACCCGAACGGCATTGGTCCTGAAATCGTCGCCCGGGCGTTCGCTACGGGCACGCTGGCCGATTGTGTGGTGATCGGCGATGCCACGCGCCTGGAAGAGGCCGTTCGCCTGACCGGCGCAGGACTGTCGATCGAGCGGTTGAACGGCCTGGAAACGATCCGCACCGGATCGACGCTTCCCGTGCTTCAGGTCGGGCCGGAAAGCGGCGGGTCCGATTTCGGCGTCGTTACGGCGTCCGCCGGCCGCGCTTCGTTCGACTATGTGGAGGCCGGGATCGCGGCCGCGCTGGACAAGGCCGCCAGCGCGCTTGTGACCGCGCCGATCAACAAGGAAGCGTGGTCCGCCGCCGGCATCGCCTATCCGGGACACACCGAAGTGCTCGCAGACCGCGCCGGAGGCGTGCCGGTCGCCATGATGCTCGCCAATCCGGAATTGCGAGTGGTTCTGGTGACGATCCACGTCCCGTTACGGGAAGCCTGCGACCTGATCACGCCGGAGCGGGAAATCGAGGCGATCCGCCATGCGCATCGCGCCGGACTGGCGCTTGGCGTTGCCGGGCCGCGGATTGCCGTCGCCGGCCTCAATCCCCATGCCGGCGAAGGCGGGCTGTTCGGCCGCGAGGATATCGACATCATCGCGCCGGCCATTGAAAGTGCGCGGGCCGAGGGCATCGACGCGAGCGGTCCCTGGCCGGGCGACACGATATTCGCGCGTGCCCGCAAAGGTGAGTTCGACCTTGTCGTCGCGCAGACCCATGACCAGGGCCTGATCCCGGTCAAATATCTCGGCGTCGACGATGGCGTGAACGTGACCATCGGCCTGCCCTTCGTGCGGACCAGCCCGGATCATGGCACGGCCTTCGACATTGCCGGCACGGGCGCGGCGAGCCCGGCCAGCCTCCTGACGGCGATCGACTATGCGCGCCGTCTCGTTGCCGCTGGCGGAGGGGCGTAAGCGATGGGGTTCAACTTCATCTTCATGCTGACGGAGAACGATAGCACGGTACCGGATGCACGCGCCCGGCTTGATGAGGTACTGGCGGGCGGCGCCCGGCACATCGGCTTCAAGGATGTCGGCCTGCCGCAAACCGAATTGAGAATCCTCGCCGACGAGATCCGCGCCGCAGGCGGGCGTTCCTATCTGGAGGTTGTCAGTCTCGATTCCGAAAGCGAACTCGCTTCAGCAAAGGCCGCGGTCGATCTCGACGTCGATTGCCTGTTGGGTGGCACCCGCGCGGCCGAAGTGGTTCCGATCATCCGCGACCACCCGGTGCGCTACTATCCCTTCCCGGGCCGCATCGTCGGCCATCCGAGCGTCCTTGACGGCACGATCGGCGAGATTGCCGAGAGCGCCCGCATGCTGGCGGATCTCGAAGGTGTGCACGGGCTCGATCTCCTTGCCTATCGGTTCCAGGGCGATGTGCCTGCGCTGATGGAGGCGGTCTGCAAGGCGTCGTCGAAACCGGTAATCATTGCCGGCAGCATCGACCGGGAGGACCGGGTCATTGCCACTGCCAAGGCCGGCGCCGCCGGATTTACGGTCGGGACCGCGGCCCTCAGCGGCGAATTCCCGGCCGAAGGCGACGGACTGACAGCACAGGTACGCTCGATTCTTGCCATGACCGGCCGCGCATCCCGGTTTTCGACGCTGCCCCGCACCCTGGCGCTCGTTGCCCACAATCCGCGCAAGGCGCATCTGCAGGCCTGGGTGGCGCGTCATGCCCGGGCGCTTGCCGGGCATCGTCTGATCTGCACCGGCGGCACCGGGGCCATCCTGACCCGCAATCACCCGGAACTGTCGATCCGGCGCCTGCAACGCGGTTCGCGCGGCGGCGACCAGCAATTGGGCGCAATGATCGCCACCGGCGAACTCGATGCGGTGATCTTCTTTGCCGATCCGGAATCCCAACAGGCGAACGACGTCGACCTGAAGGCGCTGATGCGGCTGGCTATCCTGCACGACACGCCCATCGCCTGCAGCCCGGCCGCGGCCGATCTGATCGTGGGGCCGGAATAGGATTCCGAACGCAGCGCCTGGCTCCAAGTCTCCGTCCTCGCATGCGCCATCGATGCGCCGGGATTCGTGCCGCAATCTTACGGGTCCGACGTCATGCTCGAACCGGGTGTGCATTCCCGTCTTTCGAAACCTACTGACCGGTTCCGACCCCACGATGGTGCTTTCTGTAGCCAAACGCCTCGCCCGCCCGGATCCGGAGATTCTGCGATGCCAACCTATCTGATTATCGGTGCCAGCCGCGGAATTGGCGGTACGATTGCCGACCACCTCGCAGCCCAGGGCGCGGAGATATTGTCGGTGTCGCGCAGTCCGTCGACCGTGGGGACTTGGATCGAGGCCGATATCGGCACTGCCGACGGTATCGGTCATGTCGTGCAATCGGTTGGCGAACGGTGTCTGGACGGGCTGTTGTTCCTCGGCGGCATCTGGGAAGAAGGTGCGTTTACCGACGCATACGATTTCCTCGAAAGTCCGGCGGCGGAGATTCGTCAGGTTCTTGCTGTAAACCTGACGGCGCCGATCCTTCTTGCCCAGGCGTTGGCAAGGAACCTCGCTCAATCTGAGAATGCCCGCATCGTCTTGATGGGATCGACATCCGGTCTGCCGAATACCGCTTCGCCGGAGGTCGCCAACACTGCCGCCAAGTTCGGTCTTCAAGGGGCGGCGGAAGCCCTGAACGTGTCCCTCAGAAGCCACGGTATCGCCACCACAGTGATCAACCCCGCCAATGTGGCGACGGCGGAAGTGGAAGACGATATTGCCGAGGGGCGCTTCGGAGAGCAGGTGCCCATTCCCTTGAACGACATGGCCAAGACCATCGACTACGTGCTTCAGGTCAGCGCGGAAAGCGTGCCGTCGTCGATCACCCTCTGTCAGAAATGGCCGGCGGCGTAGGCGTTCGTATGGGCCGCGACCGGACACTTTGGGGGTTCGGCCCGTTCTGACCATACCTGACGCATCCAGGCGTCAGGAAGCCTCCGGGAGCCAAACGGAAAAGGTCGTCCCCTCACCCGGCTTGCTCTCCACGCTGATGTCTCCGCCCTGTCGGTCTATCAAGGTATGTGTGATCGACAGACCAAGACCGGTGCCTTCCTGCCGTTTGGTCGTGAAGAACGGATCGAACACCTTTTTCAAGACGTCGTCGGACATGCCTGTTCCCGTGTCGGAGACGTCGATTTTCACACCGGCCTGACCGTTATGGGTTGCGTCGGCCGTCTGGAGGCGGAGCGTCCCGCCGTTCGGCATGGCGTGTATGGCATTGACCATGAGGTTCACCAGCACCTGCTGCAACTCGGTGCGGTTCATGAAGATCCAGCGATCGGCTTTGTCCGCCCGGACAATTTCGATTTCCGACTTGCGCAACAGGTGCTTTACCAGCGGCATGCAATCGGTGATGACATCTTGCGGCCGATGACATTCCACGTATTCTGCATATTCTTCCGGTTTCGCGAACTGCAGCAGCTTAGTCACAATCTGACTGATGCGGTGAATCTGTTCGTCCAGCAGCCGCAACTCCGTATCGGCGAGCCGGGCGTTGTTACCCATAATGTTGCGCACGATTTCCAGATTACCCTGCATCACGGCAATCGGATTGTTGATCTCGTGCGCCACACCCGCGGTGATCTCGCCGATCGCGGCCAGCTTTTCCGACATGATCAATTGTTTGGTCGTGGCCTCGATCTGCTGGTTGGCGACGCGCAGTTCCTTGGTGCGTTCCTCGACCCGGGCGTTCAGTTCCTCGTTCCATTCCCTAAGGTCACGCTCGCGCTCACGCACCTGATCGAGCAGATCATCAAGTCGAGCGGCCACACGGCCGATTTCATCGCTTGCGCCCTCGATCCTGGTGCGCGCATCCAGATTGCCCGCGTCAACGCTGGCAATGGTGTCGGTCATGCGCTCCAGCGGCTTGAATATGCCACGCGCCCAAAGCAGGAAAATCGGAATGGTGGCACCGGTAATGATCAGGAATGCCAATGCGATGGTGAGGAACGTTTCGTACTTGGCCTCTTTGAAGGGCGCTTCGAGAAAACCGACATAAAGCATGCCGATGCGCTGGCCGTAGCTGTCGACGATCGGTTCGTAGGCCGAGATGTACCAGTCGTTGACGACAAAGGCGCTATCGAGCCAGGTTCGCCCCTTGCCGAGCACGGTTTCGCGAACGATCGCCGACACGCGGGTTCCGAGCGCGCGGCTTCCCTCGAAGAGCCGCACATTGGTGCTGATGCGGACGTCGTCCAGAAACAGCGTGGCCGTGCCTCTGCTGCCCTCGGGCAGACTGGCTTCGCGGTAGACGAGGTCGTTGATCGTATCGATGAAGACCAGGTTGCGATTGAGAAGAATGCCGCCCACAAGGGCAGCACGCTGGCCGTCGATGAAGGCGACGGGAGCGGCCGACTGGATCACCATGCCCCTGGTTTCGGCCGTTCGATCGGTTTGAACCGCATTGGGCGTCGGCAAGAGATCAAATCGAGAGCGCTCTGCCAATTCAGGCGAAATCGCAGCCAGATCCGGGCCGGTGAACAAGTCGATTTCCGTACGCGCAGCGCCGCCAAGGGCGGTTTCGATTATCGGCCAGTCGATGCGGTGCGTATCCGCGGCGATGGGTGGCGCCGACCCGACGATCGTACCGTCCGCCTTCACCATATAGATGAAGTCGAGCCCAAGCTTGTCGCGGCTGGCGTCGAGCAAGGGATCGATCGTCACGGACCGCTGCACGTTGTCCCTGAAGATTGCGGAATTCCCGAGCGCTTCGATCCGGTCCTCGGTCGTCTCCAGAATTCGGGTCAGGTATTGATGGGCGATCGTCAGATCGCCGTTTACCTTCGAGATAAGGATGTCGTCGAAACGGGAACTCCAGCGGGTGATGCTGATCGTCAAAAGCAACGGCAGGATGACGAGCGTCGGCAAGAGGGCGATGGCAAGGAGCCGGAAGCGAACGGACCGTTCCCGCCACGGAATGAACACGGAATTGGAGGAGCCCGTCTGCACGCCTCACACCTGACATGGACCGGGCGGTGGCAGGTGCGAACCGCGTGGCCTAGACATTCCAG
This sequence comes from Pseudomonadota bacterium, assembly GCA_038745065.1. Lineage (GTDB taxonomy): Bacteria > Pseudomonadota > Alphaproteobacteria > Rhizobiales > JANQQB01 > JANQQB01. Next base: position 32,296 of record JBCDLT010000028.1, read on the forward strand.
GCCGCGCATTTGCGGCTTATAGTCTTGCGCGAAACGCCGAGACGTCTTGCCGCCTCTTCGCGATTGCCGCCTACTTCTGACAAGACCGAGAGTATGTGGCGCCGTTCGACTTCGGCCAGGCTGCTCTCCGGCTTCTTCACCGCATCGTTTTCGGCACCGAACCCATCCGGAAATCGACCGAGAATAAGCGTGCGTTCGACGAAGTTTCGAAGTTCGCGAACATTGCCCGGCCAGTCGTAGCGCGCCAGCTTGGTCTTTTCACGCTCACTGAACGCGACCGGCGGCATGCCGAGCTGGCGCGAGAGTTCGTGCATGAAAAGATCGGTGAGGTCCAGGACATCGGCACCGCGATCCTTGAGCGGCGGCAGGTGGATCTGCATGACGTTGATACGGAAATAGAGGTCGGCCCGGAAATCGCCTTCCTCCACCCGTTCATTGAGTTTGGAATTGGTGGCGAACACAAACCGCAGATCCACCGGAATCTCCCGTTCCGATCCTACGGGGCGCACACGTTTGTCCTCCAGAACCCGCAGCAATTTGCTCTGAAGCGGCATGGGAAGTTCGCCGATCTCGTCGAGGAACAGCGTGCCGCCCTGGGCATAGAGGAAGAGGCCGTCGCGGGCGGCATGCGCGCCGGTGAACGCTCCCTTCACATGGCCGAAAAGCTCGCTCTCGATCATGTCCGGGGGAATGGCGGCGCAGTTCACCGGCACGAAAGGCTTGTCTTCCCGGTCGGAAAAGGCATGGAGCGACCGGGCGGCAACCTCCTTGCCGGTTCCGGACTCGCCGGTGATCAGAACCGAAGTCGGCAGCGGTGCCACCCGCTGAATGGTCTCCCGCACCCTGCAGACGGCCGCCGACTCGCCGATCAGGCGATCATTCAGGCTGCGCCCGGAACTGGAGCGCAATTCGTGTCGAAGCACATAATTCTCGCGCTGCAGCCGGAGCCGGTCGAGGCACCGCGCGATGGCATTCAGTATCTGGTTCGACCGAAACGGCTTAAGCACAAAATCCGCCGCACCCGCTCGCAATGCCTGGATCGCGGTTTCAAGATCCGCATAGGCGGTAATCAGGATGGCATCGGCAAAGAAGCCCACAGAACGCTGCTCCGCGAGCCATTCAACTCCGTGCTTGCCGGCCATGATGTTGTCCAGGATTATGACGTCGAAGTGGTCCTTATCGAGAATGTCGGTGGCTTCTTGTGTGTCTGCGGCAGCTTCGACGCGTTTGCAGCGTGGACCAAGCGTGCGCAGGAGGAAGTTCCGCATCCCGGGCTCATCATCGACGACCAGAATGGACGCCTGCGCCAGCCACGGGCCGAATTCGGGCCCGGCTTGCGGGTTCACAGGCAACTTACGCACGGCCTCAGCTTGCATGACACCCTCCAGCCGCGCGCGGCGGCCGCTTGAGCGGCGCACAACCGGAATAGAGGACGATCGCACCTCCGGCACGTGATCGCACCGTGAACTCGGGTGCACGCTCGCGTTTCCTGCTTGTGGCGGCTGTTCTGCGCTGGGTGGGATCCGAGTGGGCCGGGTTACCTGCCTTGCTGTTATCTTGCCACCGAGAGGGATAGTTACACATTACCTCCGCAACCACAAACGCGTCGGCAGTTCCGGAACCTTTGCGGCTTTGCATCTCGTCCCGGGCTCCGGCCTGCAAAACGTCGGGAACCGCTAGAACAGACCGAAATTCTTATCGACCATCAGCCCGAGACCGATGCCGATGATCAGCGCCAACAGGAGTTTGAATTGCTTGCTCATGCCTAACTCGCTTGATTGCTCAGGGCGTTCTGGTCCCGGATTTCGTCGGCTTTTGGCGCCGATTTTCCCCTGAACCTCTGTTTGATGTTATCCCAGAGTTTGGCCATGCCGAGCGGTTCGTAGATCATGAACACGATGATCAGAACGCCGAACACCACCTGTTCGATCGAAGAGATTATCGTCGCATCGATCGCGCCGTGAAAAACATCGTTGCCGATCGTATTGAGCACAACTGGAAAGAGCAGGATGAACGCCGCCCCGATGAAGGCGCCGTTGATGGTGCCGAGGCCGCCGAGAATGACCATGAACAGGATTTCGAACGAAAGCTTGATATCGAAGGCCACCGGTTCAAGCGACTTCAAATAGGTGAAAGCAAACAGCGCCCCGGCAACCCCGCAGTAAAACGCGCTGATCGCAAAAGCCTGCAGTTTGGCCTTCAACAGAGAAATGCCCATCGACTCCGCGGCGATATCCATGTCGCGCACCGCCATCCAGTTGCGACCGGTACTGCCGCGGGCCATGTTCATCGCGAGCAGCGTCAGCACGGTCACCACGATCACGACAACAAAGAACATTTCCATCGGCGAGGTGAACGGCTTGCCCATGATGACGATGTCTTGCGCGGTGATAATCCCCGAAGTGTCGTAATTCTTGAACCAGCCGAACTTGTCGATCATCCAGATGATGAAAAACTGCGACGCCAATGTCGCGACCATCAGGTAGATCCCCCTCACCCGCAAACTCGGCAGGCCGAACAGGATCCCGAAGGCGGCGGCGATCAAACCGGATAGAACCAGCGCAACAAAAAACGGGATGTCCGGCACGCGCAGAATGAGATTGAAGCAGGCAAAGGCGCCGGCGGCCATGAAGCCGGCCGCTCCGAGCGCCAGCTGGCCGGCATAGCCCATCACGATCTGCTGGCCGATCGCGGCGAGCGCGAGGCATAGCCACGGTATGAGGATCGACGTGTACCAATAGTCGGTCTGGACGACCATCGGTATCACCAAGAAGGCCAACGTCATCAGAACGACGAGATTGGTGATGTCGCCTTTCGTGTAGGTCATGAAAACCGGTTTCGCACTCACGTGACGCTCCCCCTATACACGTCTGATGATTTTTTCGCCGAACAGGCCCTCAGGCCTGTACAGCAAGAAGAAGATCGCCAGCACATACGGCGCCCAGCCCTCGATCGCGCCGCCGAAATACGGACCGACATAGACTTCCAGGATTTTTTCCGTCGCGCCGATGATCAGGCCGCCGACAATCGCACCGGGGATCGAGGAAAACCCGCCGATGATCAAAACCGGCAATGCCTTGAGCGCGAGATCGACCAGCGCGAACTGCACGCCGGCCCGTGCGCCCCACATCATGCCGGCAATCAGCGCCACCACTCCGGCTGCCGACCACACAAGAAGCATGATGTTTTTCAACGGGATGCCGATCGAACTTGCTGCGCCCGGGTCGTCAGCAACCGCGCGCAGACCGAGGCCCATCTTGGTGTATTTGAACAGGAGCGCGAGCCCGATGATCATCGTTGCCGCCACGACCCCAGCGGTGAGGTCGAGCGCGCTGACGAACAGTCCGAGGTTGTCCGCGATCCACGGGATCGGAAAGTCGCCGATCCCGAGGTCCAGCCGTCTGACCTCGACGCCCCAGGCCGCCTGGGCCAGTCCTTCCAACACGAAACCGAGCCCGATCGTAGCCATCAGCAGCGTGTCTTCGCTCTGATTCATCAACGGCTCCAGCACCAGACGTTCCGTGCAAAAGCCGACAAAGATCATCAGCAAGACCGTCACGATGAACGCCAGTGCGAACGGAAGGCCGAGCTCCATAAATCCGACAAAGGCGAGCACGGCGAAAAACACCATGGCGCCCTGGGCGAAGTTGAACGTCGAAGAGGCCTTGTAGATCAAGACGAATCCCAGGGCGACCAGCGAGTACATGGTCCCGGACAACAGTCCCCCGACGAGAACTTCGATGAAAAACAGGAGTTCAGTCATGAGCCACTCCGAGATATGCGTCGATGACGTCTTGGTTGGACCTGACTTCCTCGGGCGGGCCGTCAGCGATAACTCTGCCGTAATCGAGCACGACAACACTGTCGGAGATGTCCATCACCACACCCATGTCGTGTTCGATCAGAACCATGGTGGTCCCGATCTCGTCGTTGACTTTCAGGATGAAGCGGCACATTTCGCGCTTCTCCTCGACGTTCATGCCGGCCATCGGCTCGTCGAGCAGAAGAACCTCGGCTTCCGTGGCCAGTGCCCGCCCGAGTTCCACTTTTTTCTGCAATCCGTAGGGAAGTTTTCCGACTGCGGTGTCGATGATGTCCTCGATCTCAAGGAACTCGACAATTTCCTCGCATTTTTGCCGGTTCGCCTTTTCCTCGGCGCGGGCTTTCGGGAGCTGAAACGCCACTTCCAGAAAGTTGGCGGACATATGCAGTTTGCGGCCCACAAGAATGTTGTCGAGGACCGACATCCTCTTGAACAGGGCAAGGTTCTGAAACGTTCTCGAAATGCCTTTTCTTGCAATGAAATTCGGGTTGATTTTCTTAAGCACTTCACCCCGATAGGAGATAGTGCCTTCCTGGGGTTTGTAGATCCCGTTGATACAGTTCAGCATTGAGCTCTTACCGGCACCGTTGGGACCAATGATCGCTCGAATTTCGTGTTCGCGAATATCGAACGACGTGTCGGTTATCGCTTTTACGCCACCAAATCTCAGCGAGATATTATCTATCTGCAGAATTGGTTGTCCGATTGGAAAATTTCTGACTTGTGTCATATCGATTTACTGTTCGGTATGCGGTTGAATTTCGTTTCCGGCACGACCACTGCTTTTTGCCTTGACACTTTCTTCTCGAAGCACATCGCGAAAATTCTTCCGGCCCTCTTTAGAAATGCCGAGATACAATTCCTTTACCTTCTCGTCATCCAACAGGCTCTTGGCCGTTCCGTGCAGCATGACGTGGCCGGTTTCGATGATGTATCCGTAATCGGCATTGCGAAGCGCCACGTTCGTGTTCTGCTCAGCGAGCAAGATGCTGACGCCTTCCTTCTCGTTCAGCTCTTTGACGATGTTGAAGATCTCGGCGACCAATTGGGGGGCCAGGCCCATGGACGGCTCGTCGAGCAACAGCATTTTGGGTTTTGCCATCATCGCCCTGGCAACCGCGACCATTTGCTGTTCACCGCCCGACGTAAAGCCGGCCTGGCTCTTGCGCCTTTCCTTCAGGCGATTGAAATAGCTGTATATTTTTTCGAGTTCGGCTTTGATATCCGCCTTGGAGAGCTTTCTCGAATAGGCACCCGCAATGATGTTTTCCTCGACCGTCAAATGCGCAAAGCAGCGCCTGCCCTCCAGTACCTGGACCAGTCCGAGACCAACCATTTCGGCGGGATTGAGGTTCTTGACCGTCGTTCCGTCATAGGTGATCGTTCCTCGGGTCACCTTTCCGCGCTCGGCCGCCAGCATTGTCGAGGCGGCCTTGAGGGTCGTGCTCTTGCCGGCGCCGTTGCCGCCCAACAGCGCAACGATCTTTCCGCGCGGAACATTCAGCGATACGTCGTGCAGCGCAGCGATGACGCTGTCGTACACCACCTCGATGTTATCGATTTCCAATATGTTGTCTGAATTCGCACTCATTTGATTTCCGCTATCGGATCAGTTGACGGCGTATCCCAGGTCGGGGCCGACTGAGCTGGGCCAGGCAGAGGGAGGACAACGGTTCGCAGGCCGTCGCCGTTTACTCTCCCCCCGTCCGGTCGGATCCCTCGACCCAGAACCGTCGACAGGTTCACGCGGTATCCCGGACTATGGCCGGGCCCTTTGTGCAGAACACTTGGAGACTTGCGTCAGGCTGGCAGGCCGACACGGTCCTATGCTCAAGGACCGTCGGCTTTCGGTGGCGGCGGCGCGCAGCCTGGCGGTGTTGCGCCTCCCCCCTCCGATGTGCCGCACCCTGCTGAGCAAGGCGCCCAGCGCAGGTGCGGGTTTTTGCCGACGAAGCCTCATGGTCCTCCCGTCGAGGTTCTGGTTCAGTCGGCTGTCAGTCACAGCTCCGCGCCGTGAGGTTGTTTTCGCTGGCAAATTTCGCCGCGGATTCTTCCACCAAGGTGCGGATATAGGCCGGATCGAGCGGAGCCTCCCAGTCGGTGACCTGCTGGAACCTCTCGCCGTCCCACTGCATCATGGCAAATTTGCCGGCGCCCTCGTGGTTTTCGCAGGAGATCGCAAACGGCGCGACCATGCCCTTGATCCCGATTTCCTCAAGGCGGGCCTCGGTCATGTTCAGGGCTTCGTAGCCGTCTCTGAATTCAGCACCGGTTACGGCTTTTCCGACCTTGTTGTGCATTTCCTGCGCGTTTTTCATCGCCTCGATCCACATCACGGCGGCGCCGAGGCCCCGATTCCAGTAAACGGATCCGATGCGACTTTCGTCAGCGAGGTTGCCCTTGCCGGCACCGTAGACCTGTTCCTTGATCCGCTGCACCAGCGGGAACTGATCACCCGGCAACGCATTCGCCATGGCGTAGGTCCCGGTAGCGGCATCGCCGGCCGGATACATGTCTTCCTCGGCTGCTCCGAATGTCACGTATATCAATCTGTCGCGCGGGAACCCGACGCGTGCGGCATTGGTCATGCCGGTCGAGTTCATGCCTGAACCGGCACCCCAGAAGGTCACCCAGTCAGGACGTTCGCGTCTGATCTGAAGCCATTGCGATTGCTGCTCCAGGCCTGGGGGCGGAATCGAAATTTCGACCAGGTCCACGCCCCAATCCTCGGAGATTTTTCGCATCGCCGGAAGCGGTTCGCGACCATAGGCGGAGTCAATATGAAGGTGGACAATCTTCTTGCCCTTCATCTTGTCGATGCCGCCTTCCTGCTCTGCCATGAACTTCATCTTGACCGCGATTTGCGACCAATAGTGGCTGGCGGCATTGAAAACCCAGGGCCAGACCCTGCCGTCGGCAGCGTCCGTTCGGCCGTACCCGTATTGGGCAAGGACGACATTATCCTTGGCCATGCGATTGATGACGGCATAAGCACCCGGCGTCCCGAGCGTGTCGAACACGACGATTTTTTGACCGTCCTTTTCGAGCAAGCGCTGATAGCACTCGACTGTCTTGACCGCGTTGTATTCGGTTTCGCATTCCTGCCACGTCAGCATCACGCCGTTCACGCCGCCGTTCATGTTGACGTAGTTCATGTAGTCGATCTGCGCGCCGTAATACCCCGTCCCCATGGCCGAATAGGGACCGACGCGGCTGCTGGCGACCGGAAAGTACTGGGTTTCCTGTCCGAAGGCGCTCTGCGGTAGCGCCACGGCGGAGACCAGCGTCGCCGTTACGGCGGCTGTCGTCAGCCAGTTTCCTAAACCTTTATGATTCATCTGCTTTTTCCTCCCTTTCTTGAGATTTACTGCCACCGTTTTTGGGCATGCTGTTTTTCGGCGGCAGCTGTTCGAGATTTGTGCTGGGTCGTCAGCCGGTTATGTCGGCCCTCAACAGCAGCCGGCAGGCGGACGGTTCGTCCATCGGCGTACAGATCGATCGCATTCCTCCCGGCCCCGGCGATTTCGCAGGACGGCTCCTTGTTTTGCTTCAGGAAGAATGCGGACAGGCGGATCCGCAGCGCGGATTGAAGAGCCTGGTCTCCCCCCAAGGCGTGTTGGAGCCTTAGGTGAGCAAGTTACGTGCCAGAATACAGGACTTTGATTCTACTTCGTTTTTTTCAAAGGCACGGCAAGGAGGGGACATTTTGTCCACCCGGTCAGACAAGTTGACGCATGTAACTCTGCCGCGTACTACAAGCGGTATCGACCGACGGCCGCACCAGTTCCATACGCCGAGTCAGTCCGTGGACAATGCAGCTTCCAGCACACGGTGGCTGCGCTTGGTCGCGAGATAGAGGCTGGTTTCGCTGGTCGCCACACCGCTGATCAGCCGGATCCGCCGCAAGACCGCGTCGAGATCCGGCAGGGTCTGCGTTCCCAGCTCAACGATCAGATCCCATCGCCCGTTCGTCGTATGAATGGTCTGCACTTCCGGCAGCGCGTCGAGGTGCGCAATGACCGTCTCCGTGCCCTTGCCCTCGATCTCGATCAGCATGACACCGCGCACCGGAAGATCATGGGCATCGCCTTTTAGGACGGTCGTGAATCCGAGGATCTCGCCGGTTTCGATCAGCTTGTCCAGCCGGGTCCGCACCGTCGTACGGGTGACTTCCAGCGTCTGCGCCAGTTCCGAGATCGACGCGCGGGCATTGCGCCGAAGCAATGCAATGAGGTTTTGATCGATATCGTCCATATCGATCATTTTAGCTGCGCAAAATGATAAATCAATCGATTGATTTGAGCACTATTCCGTCTTGAAGGTGCCATGCCAAGACGATCAGATTCAGAAAAATGTCGCAAGACCAGGAGTCGTGCATGCAATCGATAACCCTGATCGGCGCTCCCGTGGACGAAGGCGGCGCTGCGCGCGGTTGCCTGATGGGCCCCGACGCATTGCGTACGGCCGGCCTGCCGGACATCCTGCGCTCGTTGGATCACACCGTGATCGATCGCGGGAATGTGGTGCCCGACCGCAAGCCCGAACGCAGCCATCCGAACAATGCGATCCACGATCTGGAGGATTGCGCGGCCTGGATCGACGCGCTCCAGGATGTGGCCTTCGATGCTGCCGACAACGGCGCGGTGCCGATCTTTCTGGGCGGCGATCACCTGATGTCGGCCGGCACGGTGCCCGGCGTCGCCCGGCGCGCCGCGGCTGACGGCCGCCCGCAATTCGTGCTCTGGCTCGACGCCCACACGGACTTTCATGATCTCAACAGTACACAAAGCGGCAACCTGCACGGCACACCGGTCGCTTACTTCAGCGGTCAGCCGGGCTTTGACGATTACTTTCCGCCCCTGAAAGCCGCGGTGGATCCGGAAAACATCTGCATGCTCGGTATCCGGTCGGTCGATCAGCCCGAACGCGACCGCCTGGTGCGCGGCCTGATCGACGTTACCGATATGCGCCAGGTGGACGAATTCGGCATTGCCCGCCCGTTGCGCGCCTTTCTGGAGAAGGTGCGGGCTGCCGACGGATGCCTGCATGTCAGCCTCGATGTCGACTTTCTCGAACCGGACATTGCGCCGGCGGTCGGCACGACCGTGCCCGGCGGCGCGACCTTCCGCGAGGCGCACCTGGTGATGGAAATGCTGCATGACAGCGGCCTCGTCACGTCGCTGGATATCGCAGAACTCAACCCGTTTCTCGACGAACGCGGCCGCACTGCCCATCTGATCGCCGACCTTGTCGCCAGTCTGTTCGGCAAACGCGTGATGGACCGCCCAACCCGGAGGTATTGACCATGACACCGCAGAAGGATTTGAACATCGTCCCCTTCGTCAGCGTCGACAACATGATGAAACTGGTGCTGTCGATCGGGGTCGAACCGTTCCTGCGCGAACTGGCCGATTACATCGAAGAGGATTTCCGCCGCTGGGAATTGTTCGACAAGACGCCGCGCGTCGCGTCGCATTCCAAGGAAGGTGTGATCGAGCTGATGCCGACAAGCGACGGCGAGGTCTATGGCTTTAAGTATGTCAACGGCCACCCGAAAAACATGCGCGAAGGCCTGCAGACGGTCACCGCCTTCGGTGTGCTGTCCGACGTCTATACGGGCTACCCGGTCCTGTTGACCGAAATGACCATCCTGACGGCTTTGCGCACGGCGGCAACCTCGGCGCTCGCCGCGAAACACCTCGCGCCGAAAGGGGCCGATTGCATGGCCATTATCGGCAACGGCGCGCAATCCGAATTCCAGGCGCTCGCCTTCAAGGCCCTGCTCGGCATCCAAAAGGTCCGGCTGTTCGATATCGACCCGTCCGCGACGCAAAAATGCATGACGAACCTCGCCGGCACCGGTCTCGATCTTGTTGCCTGCAAGACCGCCGAAGAGGCTGTCGAAGGCGCGCAGATCGTGACCACGGTCACGGCGGACAAACAATATGCCACCATTCTGACCGACAACATGGTCGGTTCCGGCATCCACATCAACGCGATCGGCGGCGATTGCCCCGGCAAGACCGAATTGCACAAGGATATCCTGCTGCGCTCCGATATCTTCGTGGAATACCCGCCGCAGACACGCATCGAAGGCGAAATCCAGCAATTGGATCCGGATCACGCGGTGACCGAGCTGTGGCAGGTCATCAACGGAGACGTGGTCGGGCGCACGGGGCCCTTTCAGACGACGCTGTTCGATTCTGTCGGTTTTGCGATCGAGGATTTCTCCGCGCTGCGCTTCGTCAAGGACAAGCTCAAGGGATCGCGCTTCTATGACCGGCTGGACATGCTGGCCGATCCGGACGAGCCGCGCGACCTGTTCGGCATGCTCTTGCGCGCCGAAGCTGCGCTTCAGGACTGAAGCCGACGGTCCGGTCAGGCCTATTTCGACAGGAATTCCTCGGCGCCGGCCCAATCCGCCGGCGGCGGGGTCTGGCAATAATCCCGCGACCGCTCCAGGTAGAACCGCGCCACGCCGTCATCGGAGAACCGGGTCAGGTATTCGGCAATCCAGTCGGCGCTCTCCGTCCAGCGTTTTTCGAGGAACGCATCGAAGATCCGGTTCCATTCGTCGACGCGGGCCCGCTCGGCGGGGCTGACCGGATTGAGATCCGCAACATCGGGCTGGCTGGCGTTCAGACCGATCAGCTCGTGCACCATGATCGGCGTCGAGACGCCTTTCGGATTGACCAGGCCGATCGTGCGCCACACAAAAGCCGAGCCCGTGCGGCGGCGCACGGCATCGGACGCGAGGATGGTCGTGCCGAACGCCTTGTTGAGACCTTCGAGCCGGGCGGCCACGTTTACCGGCGCGCCCATTGCCGTGTAATTCATGCGATCGCTGGACCCCACATTGCCGACGATTGCGTTGCCGACATGCAGCCCGAAGCGGGTGATGAAGGGATCCCGGCCTTCGATATCCCACTTGATGTTGAGGGTCTGCAGCCCGTTCTGGGCCCGAAGCGCCGCCTTGCAGGCATTCGAGGCCATCTCCAGGTCGTCCCGCGGGGCGTTCCAGAACGCCATCACGGCATCGCCGATATATTTGTCGATGGTCCCGTTATGGGCGAGGATCGATGTGGAGAGGCACTCGAAATAGTCCGACAATTGGCGCATCATCGCCATGGAATCCGACTTTTCCGAAATCGTCGTGAAATCCTTGATGTCGGTGAACATCAGGGCGATGTCGCGCCGGACGCCGCCGAGTTCGCCGCCGGTGCCCGATTCCACCAGATTGGCGACCAACGATCGCGGCACGTAACGGGAAAACACGGCAATGGCCGACTTCATCGTCTGCATGGCCATGCTCAGCTGATGGACTTCCGAGAACGGCGATCGGACGGCTGCGCCTGAGGAGAACTCCAGCATGCCGATCGCCTCGGCGTCCGCCGTCAGCTTTTCGATGGGCCGGGCCAGCCATCGCCCGACGAAAACCGCCACAATCAGTACGAAGAGTGCCAGACCGAGCATGACAAGGAGCGCCCGGTTGCGCGCCTCGTTCAGCGGTTGCGCGATCTCGTCCCAGGGAACGGCGATCAGAAGCCGATCGGCTTCGTTGCCGCCGAGTTCGACCGGAATGACGCTGCCGAAGTACCGCCGCCCGTCGACCATGAAATCCGTCGGATCCCGGCCGAGGTCCGGCATTGCTGCCAGGCCGGCGAGCACGGGATCGAGCGCTGCGTCAAGACTCCTGAGGGTCAGGGATACGGAGCCGCCGGATTTGGCGCGAACGTCGACCGGGTCGATCTGCGTGTGCCCGAGCAGACGGTTATCGGGACTGATAATGGCGAGACGCGCCGTCCGGGTGAGCTTTAGGGAAATCAAAAACTCCTTCAGAGATTGCAGGTCGAGATCGACCCCAGCCGTGCCCGGATCGCTTGCCGAAAGCCGGCGGGACAGCGTGATACCAGGCTGATGTGATGCCGCGTAGACATAGGGCGGCGACCGGAAATAGGTGTTCGCAGCGGTCAGTCCCCCCACCCCGTACCAGGGCCGTTCGCTCGGTCGGAACGTGGTGGGTTCCGACCACCGCCGACCGACCGCACGGCCGCGTCCGTCCACTGACCGGACCGTGCGGGTGCGGGATCCTGCAGCATTGTCGCTCACCTCGACAATGGCAAAGACTGCTTCCGGTGCAGCGCGATACAGCTTGCGGACTGCGGGACCGCGACCGGCCAGCGGCACGACCTGAATGAAGTCGTCGTCCTCGAAACCGAGATAAGCCGACGTGATCGCCGGATTGCGTGTGAGGATCGGCGGCAGGATCACCTGCAGGGAGGCCGAAGTGTTTTCCCGGTCTCCGATCAGCGCCGATACCGAGACCATGTTGTCGAGCGTCAGGCGCATGGCGCTCGTCAGCACACGAACCCGGGCTTCGACCTGGCGGACGGTTTCGGAAATGTTCCTGGCGGTTCGCGTTTCGGCCCGTTGCGTATCCTGCATGTAATAAAAGACGACGATCAGGATGCTCGACAACAGGACCATCGCCATCGCGAATGTCGAAATCCCAATACTGAACCGGATTGTGTTCGGTGAGGTCTTCACGCGGAACCGCGCTCCCGTCGTCTTTCCATCCCGCACTTAGGAGAATGTTTTAAGTGCGGTCAATGGCTTCCGGCGATCGTGCCGGCCAGCGCGGGGCGCTTCATCCTTATCCTTGTGCGGAGACAACGTCCATTTGCCCGTTTGATGCTTTTGGGCATTGTCTCTTAAGTCGCAACGGTATTCGCCAAAGACACTGGCCCGGCTCTACGCGCAGAAGTTCCTGATCGTCAACGATAAGGAAGCGGCAGAGCGGACCCTTGTCGAAATCGATGAAGCTCTCGGCAATATGGAAACCCTGCTCGGCGAACTGCAGAACCCGCAGCGTTTGCGCTCCGCTCAGGCCGCAAAAGGGGAGATCGGGACCTACACGCCGCGTTCCAGGATGTGGTCAGCCACATTACCAATCGAAATGAAATTATCCACGACACGCTGGATGCACTCGGTCCGCAGATCGCCAGGATAGTTGAAGAAGTAAAACTCAGCATCAAGGGCGAGCAGGACACGCTCGGTCCGCAGGCGGTTGCCCGCATGCGGGAGGCGGAAGTCATCGAACTCAATCTCGGTGCGATCTGTCTGTTGTTCGCCGCCGCGGCTTCTTTCGTAATCGCCCGTTCGATAACCGTGCCGGTCCGTTCCATGACCCATGCCATGCAGCAGCTTGCAGAAGGCAATCTTGAGACGGCCGTTCCGGCAATCGACTACAAGGACGAGATCGGCGACATGGCCAAGACAGTTCAGGTCTTCAAGGATAACGCGCTCGAACGCCAGCGCCTTAAGTCTCGGGCCGCCGAAGACAATGCCACGTCTGCCGAAGGGCAGAAGCAGGTCTCCGGCATCCAGTCGTCGACCGGCGAGGCCGGGACCGCCATCGAAGGCATTGCCGCGACGATGGAAGAGGTCAACACCTACACCGCCAACATCGCCGCGGCGGTGGAGGAACAGGACGCGGCAACCAAGGAGATCAGCCGCAACGCCCAGCAGGCAGCAGAAGGCACGACCGATGTCTCGGCCAATGTCGCCGACGTGTCGTCAGCGGTTGTAGAGACACGGCAATCGGCGGAAGAGATGCAAAGCGCTTCGGCGACCGCATCGGAAAAGTCCGGAGCGTTGAAACATGCCGTCGATCAATTCCTGTCGCGGGTTGCGGCCGCCTGACAAACAAAGGCAAAGGGTACGAAAGAGGCCTTCGCCATCGGCGGGGGCCTCTTTTTTGAGAGCATCGCTTGCCGATCCGAACCGCCTGGAAAGAATTGCTATTTTTACCAATATGTATTGAAGCCTTGCGTTCGATCCGCTAGTGCGGCGTCGACCCTCCAACAACCGGACGCACGGCTTTATGTTTCTTCGATACGCAGCAGTTTTTTTCTTCGGATTGGCTCTTGTCAGTCAGGGCCCACCCGCGGCCGCCGGCTCTAAGGAAGTCTCTTTTGCCCGGGCGCCCTTCGCCTCCGAAATCGGAGACCGCGACGTTTCCTTTCTGGCGCGAGACCTTGAAACCGATACCGATCATGTCCTGGAGGGAAGCGCGCTCGGCGAGCGGCACACGCCGTGGTCCTCCTTCAAGATCGTCAATTTCCTGATTGCGCTGGAAAGCGGGGCCGTTCCCTCGGCGGATGCGGTCTTTCCCTGGGATTCGACTAGGCGTCCCGCAGCAGGATACTGGCCGGATGCCTGGCGGCAGGATCAATCGCTTACCAGCGCCTTTAAACGTTCGGCTGTCTGGTTTTTCAGGGACGTGGCCCTGAAGGTCGAGAACCAGCATTACCGGACCGTGCTGCGGGACTGGGGATACGGCAACGCAATCGTTCCGGACGGATCGGATCGCTTCTGGCTGGACGGGTCGTTGCGGATATCCGTTGCCGAACAGGTCGACGTCCTCTCCGCGATCGCAGAAAACCGGCTGGGCGTCTCGACCGGGACCCTTGATGCCCTGGTCCATGCCAGCCGCGCCGGTACTGCCGGAGCCGTCTCACTGCACGGCAAGACCGGGGCCGGACCGGTTGTGTCCGGACAATTCAACGGACCGTTCGAAGGCTGGTATGTCGGCTTCGTGCGCCGGGCGGACGCTCGACCCGTCGTATTCGCTCTCCACACCCGGGCGCCGTCTTTTCGCGCTTTGAAAGACTTTCGGAAACGCTTTGCTGTCCGGCTGCTCAAACATCGGGGTCTGGTGCCTGCCGACATGCCGGATTGAACCGGCGGATCGTCGTGCGGTCACACGACAAGCGCGCCGGCGCGATCGGCCGCGTTTGCCAGCACGGGGAGAAATCCATCAATCATGCGGCCGATCGAAATGCGATCCGCCGGCACGCCGATGTTGAGTGCGGCGATGACAGTACCGTCCAGCCGGCGGACTGGCACGGCAATCGACCGGAACCCGATTTCCGCTTCCTGATCGACGATGCAATACCCCTGCGACCGGGCCGTCAAAATCGCCGCCTTGATCAGATCGATGTCCGTTCGTGTGCGTTCTGTCACGGCCTCCGGCGAGATGATCGCCATGAGACCGTCCAGTTGCGTATCGCTCAATCCAGCCATGAGCATCCGGCCAACCGACGTGCAATGGGCCGGCAGCCTGTAGCCGACCTCAAGCCCGACGGTGAGAATGCCCTCAGGGCGTGCACGGGCAATGAATACAACCTCCAGATCCCGCCGGACAGCGGCGGAACACGCCTCGCCCGTGTGGAGCGTCACCTCTTCGCAAACGCCTTGGAGAACCCGTGAAACGCCGTTTGATACCAGATAGGCCCGGGCAAGCTTCAAAACGTCCGGTGTTAAGGAAAACTGGCGATCGTTCTGGGCAACAAAACCGAGTTCGGTCAGAGTAAACAGAATGCGGCGTACGCTTGCACGGGACAGATCGACCCGTCGCGCGACATCGGCGAGCGACAGAGGCCCTTCTCCGTCCCCGAAAGCTTGCAGGACCGCCAGTCCGCGCGCGACGGATTCGACATATTCCGGTTTTGCTGCCACTGAGTTTGACCCGTCCCTTATGGCGAGCAGGATATTTTTGAAACGAACTAATGTTCGTCATGCGAACAAATAGATGTTTTTGATGGAGTATGCAAGCTGATACAAGGTCAGATACCTCAGCGTGACATTCTCAAAATTTTTCGTTATCTCTCTGTAATAAATTAATTTCATGACAAATCTTGATGACGGAAGTGTCGCCGGTTTTTCATGATCTTGCTCGGACCTGCCTTAATTCATAAAATGAACAAATGTTCGCATAACGAACCAGGGATCGTTTTCATGCTCAACCAGGAACAGAATGATGCGCTGACGCGCGTTGACGCAGACCAGCCGGCCGGAAAGGTCTTGCGGCGGTATTGGATGCCGGCAGCGCTTTCGGATGAACTGGTCGGACCCCGTCCCGTCGTGCCCGTGACGTTGCTCGGCGAACAGTTGGTCCTGTTTCGAGACCAGTCCGACCAGTTGGGCCTGATCGGGCGGCACTGTCCGCATCGAGGCGTCGACCTGTGTTACGGGCGTCTGGAGGATAACGGCCTTCGTTGTCCGTTCCATGGCTGGCATTTCGACGTGACAGGCCAGTGCGTCGAACAGCCGGCGGAACCGGAGGGCTCGCTGATGTACACCCAGATCCGGACGGATGCCTATCCGGTCGTCGAGCGGAGCGGCGTGATCTGGGCCTATCTCGGGCCGGGCGACCCGCCGCCACTGCCGGATTTCGACTGTTTTCGGGCGCCGGACAGCCATGTCTTCGCCTTCAAGGGTCTTTGGGAATGTAACTGGCTCCAGGCGCTCGAAGTCGGCATCGACCCCGCGCACGCCTCGTTCCTGCACCGGTTCCTTCAGGACGAGGATCCAAAGGAGGCCTACGGCAAGCAGTTCCGCGACACGTCGGACGGGTCGGACATGCCGATGACCCGTGTTCTCAGGGAGTTTCCGCGTCCCGAGATCCGCGTCGAGGAAACCGATTACGGACTGCGCCTGATTGCGCTGCGCGACCTGAAAAACGGCCATATGCATGTCCGGGTGACCAATCAGATCTTTCCGTGTGCGATCCACATTCCGCTGTCGAACGCGATGACGATTACGCAGTGGCACGTACCGGTCGATGACGAGACCTGCTACTGGTATTCGGTCTTCACCAGCTACGGCGATCCGGTCGACAAGGTCACCATGCGCGAACAACGCCTCAAGGAACATCGCCTGCCCGACTACGCGCCGCTGAAGAACAAACGCAACAATTACGGATACGATCCGGAGGAACAAGAGCGCGAGACCTATACGGGCATGGGGCTCGACATCAACGTGCACGATCAATGGGCGGTGGAATCCATGGGGCGTATTCAGGACCGGACGAAAGAACATCTCGGCCGTTCCGATATCGGCATCAGCCGCTACCGCCGCATGCTGCGTCGCGCGCTTTCCGCAGTGCAGGCAAAGGATACCGACGAACAATCGACACTGGTCGGTCTCAACGGTCCGGGGACGCTGCGCGGCCCGATCTCGATCGATCTTGTCGCGCCGACTGACGGATGGGAATCCACCTGGCTAGAACGTGACGCCACGAGACGGGCGCAAGCGCCCTGGCAGGCCGGCCTCTGACATGGATCGTTCACCGACCCCGACGCCGCAATCGGCCTTCGTGTACCGGCACGGCCTGTGGGACGATGATGAGGCCCGGCGCGGCGCGGAAATTGCCCGGCAGATCCGCACGGATGATCTGGACGTCGTGCGGTTTTCGTTTGCCGATCAACACGGCATCCTGCGCGGCAAGACCATAATGGCAGAGGATGCAATCGCGGCGCTTGAAACCGGCGTCTCGATCACCTCGACACTGCTCCTCAAGGATACTTCGCATAAGACGGTTTTTCCGGTGTTTTCTGCCGGCGGCGGGCTTGGCAGCGCGGACATGCAAGGGGCAGCCGACGTTGTCATGGTGCCGGACCCGCACACGTTCACACTTCTGCCGTTTGCCGGCCGGACCGGATGGATCTTATGCGATCTCGCTTTCCCCGATGGTCGGCGGGTGCCGCTGTCAACCCGGGATGTCCTGAAGAAGGCGCTCGGCCGGGCCGCCGACCAGGGGTTCGGCTTCATAACCGGGCTTGAAGTCGAATTGCACCTGTTTCGTCTGGTCGATGAAAAACTCGGCCTGAGCGATGGCGGACAACCCGGCACCGCGCCCGCGATCGGCCTACTTTCTCAAGGCTATCAATACCTTACCGAACATCGTTTCGACCAGCTGGAACCAATACTGGACATTTTGCGACGCGAGCTCCGGCAGATCGGCCTGCCTCTTCGGTCGATGGAGGTCGAATTCGGCCCGAGCCAGGTTGAATTCACCTTCAGCCAGGGCGACGGTCTGACATCGGCGGACCGGATGGTGCTGTTCCGCTCGGCGGTAAAACAGATATGCCGGCGCCATGGCATTCTGGCGAGTTTCATGTGCCGGCCGAATTTTCCCAACGCAATGGCCTCGGGCTGGCACCTGCACCAGTCGCTCAGCACCGCCGGATCGGGTGACAATGCGTTCATGGCAACGGCGGGATCGGATCCGCTGTCATCGACCGGCATGGCCTATCTGGGCGGCCTCGTGCGGCATGCGCGGGCGGCCAGTCTGTTCGCCGCGCCGACATTGAACGGCTACAAACGGTTCCGGGCGCATTCGCTCGCCCCGGATCGTGCGAGCTGGAGCCGGGACAATCGCGGTGTCATGGCCCGCGTGCTCGGTCGTCCAGGAGATCCGGCCAGTCATATCGAGAACCGGGTCGGCGAACCGGCCGCCAACCCCTATCTATACATGGCCTCGCAATTGCTGGCCGGCCTCGACGGCATTGCCAATTCGCACGACCCGGGCACGCCGACCGACACACCCTATGAAGCCGATGCCCCGACGCTTCCGCGCAGTCTGCGCGAGGCGGTCGCAGCGCTCGACGAGGACCCGTTCTTCGCGGACGCGATCGGCTCAGACTTTCTTGCCTATTACCGAACCATCAAGAGCGCGGAGATATCCCGTTTCGAGGAAGCCGTCACTGATTGGGAGCACCGGGAATATCTCGATCTCTTGTGACCGATCCGCGAGTGGGTTCAGAGAATTCGCCTTAGTGTCTGTTTTTTATCAATGAATTGGTGTTTCAGAGCGGCGCCGGCATGCAGGACCACAATGGCAATGAGCGCATAGGAAAACCATGCGTGCACGTCGATCGAGACATCGCGCAGCCATTCCGAACTACGATAGAGCGCGGGGATCTCGAATAGCCCGAACATCGACACCCCCTCGCCTTTCACCGTTGTCTGCAGGTATCCGGTCACCGGAATGACGAACATCGATGCCAGCAGAATGGTGTGCACGACACGTGCGCCCAACTTTTCAAACGGCTTCAGATCCGCCTGAGGCGGCGGCGGTCGGGAAACGGCATGCCAGATGAGTTTCAGGGCTGCGACCGCGAACACAACGATGCCCAAGGCCTTATGAAAGTTCGGCGCCGCATAATAAAATTGCGAATAGAAACTCAGATCCACCATCCACCAGCCGAGCCAGATCAGAAAGATGATGCAAAGGGCAATCGCCCAATGCACCATCTTGCTGACAAGCCCGTAGGAGTCGGCCGAATTTGCTAGCACGGGCTTAGACTACTTGTCCTTGATCGCCTCAATGAAGAGACTGACTTCGACGACCTCGGCAAGCGGACCGAGATTGTAATCCATGCCCCAGTCCGCGCGCTTCAGGTCGAAACTGCCTTCAAAGCCGGCCCGATAGCCGCCCCACGGGTCCGCACCTTCACCGATCCTCTTGATTTCAAAGGAAATCGGCTTGGTTACACCGAGCAGCGTGAGATTGCCGCTGAGCGTGCCGCCCTCTTCGTTGCCCTCATAGCCCGTGCTTTCGAATTTTGCGGTCGGGAATTCGTCGACATTGAAAAAGTCGGCACTTCTGAGGTGTTTATCGCGATCGGCCCAGTTGGTGTCGATGCTCGTGGTATCGATGGTGATGTTGATGCTCTGGGCTTCCGGCCCCTTGTTGGGATCATAGTTCATCGTTCCTTCGAACTTGTTGAACTGACCCGGCAGCCAGGACATGCCGAGATGCTTGGTGCGAAACTGGATGAATGAATGCGACAGGTCGACTGTATACGACTCTGCAGCCGCAATCGTAGCGCTCGCGCACAGCATGCCGGCCGAGACAAACGAGAAAAGCGCCTTTTTTATCGAGATTGATGCCATAACTGTTCCTTCCGTTCTGCTATTCGTCGGTCACGGGTGACTCTTTAGGTAGATCGTGCACTCGTGTTGTTCAAATTGCCATTTCGCAGTAATGTCGTGCGATTATGCACGACATCGACTGGAACGCTCTCAAGTACATCCTGAAGGTCGCCGAAACCCGGTCGACAGCCAGGGCGGCCAAGGCATTGGGCGTCAATCCGACAACCGTCATGCGCAAGATCACCGCGTTCGAGCAGCGGTCCGGGCTTCGCCTGTTCCGGCGCAAGCAGACCGGATACGAGACGACGCTCGAATGCGACACGCTGGTGGACCAGATAAGGCGTATGGAAGATCGGGCAAGCATTATCCAGGGCGAAATCCTTGGGCTTGAGAACGTCGTGCACGGCACGCTGACCGTCTCGACGACGGATTCCGCCATGACCGCCGTGCTGGGACCCTGCTTTGCCACTTTCACGGAGCGAAATCCGACAATCCAGATTACGGTTTCGGTATCCACCGACAGGGTCAATCTGAACCGCAAGGATGCCGATATCGCCCTGCGCGGCGGCGTTTCAGCCCCGCAGAATTCGGCCAAGGCGTTGTCGGGACTAGCTTTTTGCGTCTATGCGGATTGCGAAATGCAGTCCAGCTGGGATGGGACCCCGTTGCGCGACCTGCCATGGATCGCACCGGGAGGCGGGCTGAAACGATCGACGGTTCATGATTGGATGAAGGCGAATGTGCCGCCAACCAGGGTCCGGATCACGGCCGACACATTCCTGACTGCGCGCACGCTGGCTGAAAGCCGGATCGGGGCGGCGGTCTTGCCGTGCTGTCTCGGAGACACCGCGCCGAGCCTGTCACGTTTCGGTGATCCGATCGCGGACATTCAGACAACCCTTTGGATCATGGTCGCGGCCGATCTCGAGGAGGCCCCGAGAGCGCGGCTTTTCGTCGATCACATGGAACACGCGATCGCAGAATACCGAGACTTATTGGAAGGCAGGTGTCCGGCCGACGGGACGGTCAGCATTTCCTGAAATCCGGCAATAGCCTTGTCACCGACCTTACGGGTAAAGGCGACGCTGCTGATTGACCCGGCGCTGGTGATCGAGGTGCAATTGCTGGCCACGCTGGCGGTGGCGAACATTGTTCTGGTGACGCCGGATCGCGTTGCGCTGTCCGAGGCGGGAATTCCCGACGCTGTTGGCCCGGATCTGCCGGTTGCGCTGGCGCTGGATATCGCGCTGCCTCAGGCGGTTGTTGAATTGACGATCCTGCTGATATTGCCGCTGAAGCGAGCGTTCCTGGCGCAACGTCGTGCCGCGTCGGCGGATGTCGCGAGCGCGCTCCTGCTGCAGGTCGGTCGCCACGGACTCGCGACCGGACGAGCGCGGACTGGTCTGCGCGACGGCCGCCGAAGCGATAAACCAGGCCACGATGAGGCTTGCAATCAATCCTGTAATGAACAATCGGGATGCGCTTGCCATGACATCATCCTTTCCCGTGCTCATGTGGGGTGCCAGGCGCTGTTATCCAACGCTCTCGGCCAAAGCGCCGCAAGCACCGAACGATCGATTGCAAGCAAGAGCGCGTCAAGTCGGGCTTTACCGTTCGCCAAGTCGCTTTAACGCAGAGCATCGGCCCACCATCGCAAATCCCGCCGGAGGATTGACATGGATCTAACGCCAGGCCGCGTCGGCCCATAGACTTCGCCCGAACTGCCACGTCGCAAGGAGACGAAGCCGATGTCCGATGCCGTCGTCAAAGCCGCGCTGGTTTCCGGCCTGGTTGTTTTCGGCGCCGGGTCTGCCGACGCCAGCCCGTCAGATGGCAAGGCCTTTGCCGAGGCCAATTGTGCGCGCTGCCATGCGATAGGGCGCGTCGGCGAAAGCCCGCTCGCCGAGGCCCCGCCTTTCCGCGACCTGCATACGCGCTATCCGATCGAATCGCTGGCCGAGGCATTTGCCGAAGGCATCGTCACCGGCCATCCGGAGATGCCCGAGTTCGAACTCGATGCCCGCCAGATCGACGCCATCCTGGCCTACATGAAGAGCCTGTCCCCTTAGGACGATCGGGCCTTTCAAACCCCGCGTACAGGGCGCTGCCGTCAAGCGCGTTGTCCAGACTGCGCATGAAATCGTCGGAAATGACCAGACTGCCGATTTCGATAAAATGCGGGGCCGCAAGATTCCACAGATCGGATATCCCGGGGGCGAGCGCGGCTGCGGCCAACAGTCCGGCGAGCCGCGCGACCGGCGCCACCGGCAGAGGGGACTGGTGCTTTGCCGCACACGCAATAGACTGCCCGGATCCAGCGTTTTGCCGACTTGCATGACGCCACTGCCGGAGATGATTATGCGAAGCCTGATTGCCGGACTGACCTTGCTGATTTCGATGGCCGCTGCCGAGGCCGCCTGCGTGAGCGGCGTTCGCGCCAACGATGTTCTGAACATGCGGGAATATCCAACCAATCAGGCGGCCATAGTCGGCGTACTGGCGCCCGCAGCCTGCGGCATCGACGTGACCGGTCAATGCTCCGGAAACTGGTGCGTGGTTGCGTTTAACGGCCTGACCGGCTGGGTCAACATGCGCTACATCGCCCAGGCTGCTGCGCCGGCGCCCGGACCCGCCGGTCTTTGCGTGGTCGGCGTCGCCGGCAACGACCGTCTCAACGTGCGGGCGGGTCCGGGGTCGGGCCACGCCATCCTGGACAGTCTCTCCCCGAGGGCCTGCGGCGTCCGACGGACCGGACCGTGTTCCGGACGCTGGTGCGAAATCGATACCGGCCGGTCGATCGGCTGGGTCAACATGCGGTACCTGCGTTAGCGGAAGTATTGAAATCGGCATCGGCGGGGCGTAGCGCATCACCGTCCCTCCCCAGCCTTGTATCCCCAATGGCGGCAAAGCAGATCGAGGTGGTCGCGCAGCAGGCGCCCGTAATAATCGAGTTCGCGTTTTTTGGCAGGACGCCCGAGGAAACGTTCGGCGGTCTGGCGGACAGATAGCCGGTCGCCGCATACCAGGATACAGACCGGATAGCCGATCTTGCCAAGTTCGCCGGCCAACCGACCCAGTTCCCGGGCAGCATCAAGCCGGGCCTGCGGTACTGCATCGGGCACGCGACTTTCATCGACCCGGTCGCGCGTAATATCGGGACTGCGTATTCCTGAGAGACCGGCCCGTTCGTACAGCGCCCGGAACCGATCGGCCGCCCGCATCTGTGCCTCGTCGATCTGGTCGCGCGCAAACATCTGGGCAATCGAGGATTCGCGGATGTTGACCTCAACCCGGATGGTTCGCGGCCGGCGCGTCGACCCGCGCCGTGGTGGTTTCGCTTCCGGATCCTCGACATCCGTTGCGACCCGCTCGATGCCCTGTTGTCCAGCCTTCTGTTTCGCAGCCATATAAATGTTCCTGTTTTGTTCCTATACCAGACAAGCGACCGGATTGCGGCGGTCGTTTTCCAGACGATTCCGTTCATGCTTCAGCAGATCCAAGAGTGTAAAATATATTGATGCATTTAATGTATCATGCTACAGGAGTAGCGCAAGAGCGTTTCCACGATAAAGTTGCAATTTATGATGCAATTCGGCACTCAACACTCCGAAAACGCGTTCAAGGCCGCGCGCCTTGCCGCCGGCCTGACACAGGAGGAACTCGCGGAACGCGCGGGCGTTTCCCGCATTACCGTCAACCGGATCGAACGCCGTGGTGTCCTGACCCACAAGCAGGCCGAACTCTACGCCCCTTTGCTCAACGTGGATCCCCGGACCCTGATCCTGGGAGCCGTGCCGTCGGACCATTACGAAAGCCGGCCCGGCGCGATCACGACGGTTCCGGTCATCGGCGAGGTCGCCGCCGGCATCTGGCTGGAAGTCGATGTCTTCGATGAACCGCGCTTCGAACCGGTGCCGGCCGTTCTGGACGACCGCTACCCGGCGGAAAGCCAGTTCGCACTTA
The DNA here is from genome assembly GCA_038745065.1 of Pseudomonadota bacterium. Lineage (GTDB taxonomy): Bacteria > Pseudomonadota > Alphaproteobacteria > Rhizobiales > JANQQB01 > JANQQB01. The sequence continues at coordinate 55,802 of JBCDLT010000028.1, forward strand.
TCGTCCGTGGCCCGTCGATCAACAAAACCGCGGAAGACGGCGCGATTTTGCTCTGCGTCTCGCTTGATTCCGGCCTTACCATCAACGATGGCGATCTGGTCATCGTGGAACGCACCCGCGCCCAGGGCGCAATGGTGGAAACGACCGCAAAGTTCGTTCGGCGCCTGAAGGACGGGTACGAATTGTGGCCGCATTCGACCGATCCACGCTACCAAGAACCGATTTTCATTTCCGAAGACGGCACCGACGGAGACGTGAGCATCGGCATCAAGGCCCGCGTCCTGTCGATCAACAGCGCTCCCAAAAGCCCGTGGTCGTAGAGTTAGCCAACCGGCGTTTGCGTGAAAACCCGGCCCGGCAACACCGCCGCGTTGACGTATAGCGGCATCAGTGTTTCACTCAACTCCGTCTTGAAATTGAAACATTCTTTGTTACATATAAAAAACTGTTACACAGAACGAGTTTCAAGATGCATGATATCGTCCTCGACCATACCGTCTACTTCCGAACAGCGGCAGGTCAGGCCTTTGGCCGCGAATTTGAATGCACGTTGACTGCCGAATGGGATCAGGCCGCGGAAATGTTCGAACTGACGGCATTGGAAAGCGATGGCGTGCCAATCGCACCGGCTTGGGACGCCAGCGCCTCACCCGAGGAGACCGCACTCTGGGATCGCTGCCAGGCCGATCTCGTCAAGGATGGCGACCTTGCCGCGCGCGCCTGGCAGGCCCATGCAGATATACTGCACGATACCCACCACGCCGCATGACACCCTGCCATGTCCGGTACGCTTTTGTGGTATTGACCAGCGCCGGGCCAAGTCGATCTATTGAAGGCGCGAACATGTACACGCTTTACTCCTTCCCCGGCGCCGGCGGCATCGCCATCGAAGCCGCGCTAGCGGATTCCGGTATTCCGTATCGCTCTGAGACCGTCCCCCTCGAAGAACCCGGCTACGATCGAACCGATTACCTCGACCTCAATCCGCGCGGACAGGTTCCCGCGCTTGTCTTGCCGGACGGATCGACCATGACGGAGTCCGCGGCCATCCTCCTGCATCTGGCCGATGCCCATCCGGAAGCCGACCTGGCGCCGCCGCCCGGTTCCGTGGAGCGCGCCCAGGTGATGCGCTGGCTCTGCTTTTTCGCCGTCAATGTCTACGAGGGAGAACTACGCCGGCATAACGCCCATCGGTTCACGTCCGCGAAAGATGGCGCTGGTGCCGTCGCCGAAGCGGCGACGCACCACGTGGCCCGGCAATATGCCCTGTTCGAAGCCGCGCTCGCCGACGGCGGCCCGTACTTTCTCGGACCGCGCATCTGCATCCTCGACTACTACGTCTGGATGCTGTCCTACTGGGTCGGCGACCGCACCTGGCTCGAGCGCGACTGCCCAAAGGTCGAGGCCCTGACCCGCGCCGTGCGGGAGCGACCGGCCGTCGCTCCGCTGCATGCTGCACAACTTACCTGATGCTCGGCCCGAACTCCCCGGTCAAATGCGCCTGCTGCCTTCGGCAAATACCCGGTTCCAGCGCAGGATACGCACGGATTTTCTAAGTCCCGTGGGCCAGAACGGATCGGTTTCGACAAGGCGGCGGACCGCGTCCGGCGTCTCGGCCTCGACCAGCCACAGGCCGCCGGCCGGCCGGTCGTCCGTCGTATCGACGAGCGGGCCGGCATCGGACAGCGTTGCAGCGTTCTCTTCCAGAAAAGCCAGATGCGCCGCCATATGCGCCGTCCGCTGATCCGCCCGGTCGTCGTTGTCCTCAAACAACACCGCAAACTTCATGTCTCCGCTCCTGCCCTTTGATGAAGGTGGCATCGAGCCTATGCTTGCGAAAACGCGCCTAAAAGGAGCAATAATGGAAAAGCAGTCTGCAAAAATGCAGGATGAAGTCTGGGACGATCTCCGCCTGGTGTTGTTTCTGGCGAGGGCCGGAACTTACAGCGATGCCGCAGAACGGCTCGGTGTCAACGAGAGCACCGTGGCGCGCCGGCTGGCGCAGGCCGAAAACCGCTGGCGAGCCCGCCTGTTCGACCGCGTAAACGGAAAGCTGACCCCGACGCCGGACGGAGACGATCTCGTCCGGCACGGCGAAATCGTCGAAACCCAGATGCAGGCGGCACGGTCAGCGGTGCTGGGTGCCGACGACCGGGCGGCGGGTCTGGTCCGGGTCACCGCCGTTCCGTTTGTGGCGAACCGTTTGCTGGCACCGGCTCTTGGCGTCCTTATCGAAGCGAACCCGGCACTCGAGATCGATCTCATCGCCGATCCCAGGGATTTCAGCCTGACACGGCGGGAAGTCGATATCGCGCTGCGTCTGGCCCGCCCGTCGACGGAAAACGTTTTGATCACACGCCGTATCGCCACGCTTGACTTTGCGCTTTATGCGAAACGGGGCTGCGATCCGCAGAAACTGCCTGTAATCGGCTACGAGGAGGCGCGGCGCGGCCTGCCCCAGGCACAATGGCTCGACGCGTTTCGGGCGAAACGCGGTCAGCGCTCGGCACCGGTCCGCATCGGCGATGCCGAAACACTGCTCGCCTGCGTCCGAGCCGGTGCGGGTCAGTCCCTGTTACCGACGATGCTGGGTGATGCGGACCGAGGCCTGCAGCGGGTCGGTGACGGCGTTCCTGTCGTTCGCCGGGACCTTTGGCTGCTGGTTCACCCGGATCTGCGCCCGCTTGTTCGCGTCCGCACCGTCATCGACTGGATCGACGGGATTTTCCGCTCGGCCTCGACGCAAGAAAACTCCGGCGCCTCTGAGAGCTTCTGATCAGATACAGGCCTCGAACAGAGCCCGGGCGGAGGGAACATCGAGCGGCACGGGGTTGCCTCCGGCACTTGGATCTTCAACGGCCATGCCGGCCATAAGCTCGATCTGCGTCCTGTCGACACCCATTTCGCCAAGGCGGTCGGGCACGCCGAGATCGGCGCGCAGGCGCATGACCCGTTCATAAAACCCGTCGAATCCGCCCGTCAGACCCAGATAGGCCGCAGCCGCCGCGATCCTGTCTTCGATGACCGACCGGTTGAAGGCAAGCACCGGCGGGATGACCACGGCATTGGTCATGCCGTGGTGGGTGTTGTAGAGCGCGCCGACCGGATGGGACAGCGCGTGCACGGCGCCGAGGCCCTTCTGGAAGGCGGTTGCGCCCATCGCAGCCGCGCTCATGAGATGCGCCCGTGCCTCGATGTCGCCCGGGTCGGCAACGACACGCGGCAGGTTTTCGTTGACCAGCCGCATACCCTCCAACGCAATACCCTGGCTCATCGGGTGGTAATGCGGCGACGAAAAGGCTTCCAGACAATGGGCAAAGGCATCCATCCCGGTGCCGACCGTAATGGTTTTCGGCATGCCGACCGTGAGTTCGGGGTCACAGATCACCACGCTCGGCAGCACTTTCGGATGAAAGATGATCTTCTTGACGTGGTCGCGCGAATTGGTCAGCACGCCAGCCCGGCCGACTTCTGAACCCGTACCGGCCGTGGTCGGCACCGCCACGATCGGCGCGATCGCCGCCGCATCCGCCCGGGTCCACCAATCGCCGATATCCTCGAAATCCCACACCGGCCGCGTCTGTCCGGCCATGAAGGCGATCAACTTGCCAAGATCGAGGCCGGAGCCGCCGCCAAAGGCGATCACGCCATCATGGCCTCCGGCGCGATAGGCTGCGATGCCCGTCTCCAGATTGATTTCGGTCGGATTGGGATCGACGTCGCAAAACATTGCCTCGCCAAGACCGGCATCCCGCATCAGGGTCAGGGCTTTATGGGTGATCGGGAGATCGGCAAGCCCCTTGTCCGTCACCAGCAACGGCCGGGAAATACCGGCCTCGGCGCAGGCTGCTGCCAGCTCCGACAGTCGGCCCGCGCCGAAGCGGATGGCGGTCGGATAAGACCAATTCGCGGTCAGCGACATGGAAATCTTCTTTCTTCAGGTATGGATTTTCGGATTTGCGACCTGTCCTGCCGCATATGCCCCTCGTTCAGGCGCGCTCGAAGCCGCGCGCGATTTCCCAGTCGGTCACATGCCGGTCGTGTTCCTCCTGTTCCCAGCGGGCAGCGCGCACATAGTGATCAATCACCGCATCTCCCATGGCCGCGCGCAGCATGTCGGAGCGATCCAATTCCTCGGTGGCCGCACGCAATGTCTTGGGAATGGAACGGGCGGTTTCCGCGGCATAGGCATCGCCCCGAAATTCGTCTTCTAGATCTAGTCCGCGTTCGATGCCGTCCAGACCGGCCGCCATCATGCCGGCCATGGCAAGGTAGGGATTGAGATCCGATCCGCCGACCCGGCACTCGATGCGGACCGCCGGTGTGCCGTCGCCGCAGATACGATACCCGGCCGTACGGTTGTCCCTGGACCAGATCGCCTTGGTCGGCGCGAAAGTGCCTTCCATGAAGCGTTTGTAGGAATTGATGTAGGGTGCCAGGAAGCCGGTGATCGCACCGGCATGGGCCAGGACCCCGGCCAGATAGTGCCGCATCGTCTGTGACATGCCGTAGGGCGCGTCCGGATCGAAAAAGGCCGGCGTGCCGTCGGCCCGGCTCAGCGATTGATGGATATGGCACGACGATCCGGCGGCCTTGGTGTTCCATTTCGCCAGAAACGTCAGACCCCGCCCCTTTGACCAGGCGATTTCCTTGCAGGCGTTTTTGATAATGGCATGGCGATCGGCCATGGTCAGCGCATCCGCATACCGGACGTTGATCTCCTCCTGGCCCGCATCGGCCTCGCCTTTGGAATTCTCAACGGGAATGTCTGCGCCCTGCAATCCGGTGCGGATGGCGCGCATCACGTCCTCTTCCTTGGTGGTCTGGAAGATGTGGTAATCCTCGTTGTACGCGCTGATCGGTGACAGGGTCCGATAGCCAGCGGCCTGGAGTTCCTCGAAACTCTCCCGGAACAGAAAGAATTCCAGTTCGGTGGCCATCATCGCCGTCAGGCCCTCGGCCTGGAATCGGGCGATTTGAGCCTTTAGGACGGCGCGGGGCGAATGCGGGATTTCGGCGTGGCCGTGATGGTCGAGCACATCGCACAGAACCAGAGCCGTCCCTTCCAGCCAGGGAACCCGGCGCATTGTCGAAAGGTCGGGCTTCATGGTGTAATCGCCATAGCCTGCCGCCCATGACGTCGCCGCATAGCCGTCGACGGTCGCCATTTCCATGTCTGTGGCCAACAGGTAATTGCAGCTGTGGGTTTCCTTATGGGCGCTGTCGACAAAAAACTCTGCCTGGAACCGCTTGCCCATCAGACGCCCCTGCATGTCCACCTGAACGGCGAGAACGGTATCGATCTCGCCTGCCGAGACGGCCGTTTTCAGATCTTCAAAACTCAATTTTCCGGCCATGTGGGTCTCGCTTCCAGGAGGGCTGGGTCAGGGCATACCGGCAGTTCGGATCGACGATCTGACACACGGTCGACCAATGCCGGCAAACAGGTGCGGAGGGCGATCATGGGATTTTGTCAGGCGCTTAGCAACGATCATTTGACGCTTTTTCATAGCTGCAATGCGCGCCTTCCCGCCCAACATATGCCTACGTTTTATGGTTAACGCTCCCTAAAGCAATGTGCGGTAGCATTCCTCTCAAAATCTGACGATACAGGATCTGGAGGTGCTTATGCGTTACGGTCTCGTACTCACCGCTGCAGCAATTGCACTGATAACCACCCAGAGCCATGCTGCCGATCTTCCTCCCGCACCGGACCCCGTCGACTATGTGCGGGTCTGTGACACGTTCGGGTCCGGCTTTTTCTACATCCCCGGCACGGAATCCTGTCTGCGGTTGCGCGGACGCCTGCGCACGGAGATCCGGTATCGTCATCAGACCGAAGGCCAGCCGATCGGCCTGACGGCGCGCGGCGGTCTGCGGTCAGACAGCCCGCTGTTCTTCCGGGCGCGCGGCTATTGGGGATGGGATCACCGGACGGCTACCGATATCGGCCTGGTGCGGGCGTTCTTCCGCGGGTACATGGATTTCGATACCGGCGATGCTGATGGCCGGCCGTCCCTGCATCTCGACTTTGCCTTCATCCAGATTGGCGGCGTGACCGTCGGCTTCAATGATCTTGTGCTGGAGCCGGTTTTTGACGGCTATGTTGCGGAGATCGGCTTCGCGACAGGCGGGTTCGAAAACGAGAGCCTCATCATCCAGTACCTGTATGCCCTCGGCAACGGCTTCTCCGTCGGGGTTGTGGTGTTCGATCCCAGCAATGGTGCATTCGGCACACCTTTCCAGGTTACCGGTTCGCAATTCGCAGGCGTACCCTTCCAGTCGATCGCCTTTGGCGGTCTGCGGTTGCCGGCCGCCGGAGCGGCCCTCACCTATGACGCGTCGTTCGGTTCCATGCGGCTGGCCGGCGTCGTCCAGGACCTTCGACCATCGGCCGCGACGGCGCCCGATCACAGCATCGGTTGGGGCATCGGCATCAGCGGTGATTTCAAGATCCCCTTCGGCACCAGCACAAAACTCGGGTTCAACGCTCAATATGCCGACGGGGCCGTTTACTTCCTGCACGAGGATATCAGTTCCCTGCCGATCGCCGACTTTTCTGTCAGCCCCCTCGACGGGTCGATCGACGGAAGCCGCGGATGGTCTGTCACGGCAGGTTTGTCGACGGAAATCATCGACCGGACGACCTTCGTGCTCGCCGCCGGCTATACCGACGTAAATCAGTCGAACGGCGTGGTGGATGTCGCCTTCGTCGACGTTCAGGCGAACCTGAACTACCGCCTGACCGACAATCTGGTCATCATTGCTGCCGGTGAATGGCGGGAAGTCTATGTGACGAATCAGCGGGATTCGGACGGTTTCTCCGCCGCGCTCCGGGCGCAGCTGGATTTCTGATCCAGAAGCGATCGTCTCAGCCGGATCGTTGCCGGGCCGCGGCCCGACAGAAGCGGGTGCCCGGGGTGCGGACGCCGGTTCCCGGTTATTCAGTGTCCACCCGATGCCGGAGATCCTCCCGGATCTCTTCAGGTGTCGCGTATCGCTTGAAAACACGCTCGCTGATAACTGATCCGACGATGAACGTGCCGACAAAACCGGCGAAACCCCATCCCGTCGGAAAAATGACGAACAGGGCCAGACCGAATGCGGCAAAGATCAGGTCAATCGCAAATCTCAGATAATGGATCATGGTCTGCAGACTAACACCCTCCGCTTAACGGGAAGCGAAAGACCTTGCTTGACCCTGTCGGATTGCTGACAGAACAATCTGCCATGCAAGTACGGCAGTACGGTCGGAGGAACCCATGGCGCGCCGCTGGATAGTCCGTTGTCTTCCCATCCTGTCGGGAATTGCCGGGCTTGTGCTCGCCGGCATGTCCGGCGCCAGCGCCATGCCCTGGAAACGCACGACGCCCGCCGAAGCCGGTTTCGATCCGGCAATCGGCGAGACACTTGACGCCGCGTTTGCCGCCGGGAAATTCAACAACCTGCATGCGGTCGTGCTGGTGCGCGGCGGAAAAATCGTTCTTGAGCGGTACTTCGCCGGACCGGACCAGCGCTGGGGCACCCCGCTCGGTCCGGTGAACCATTCCGCCGACACCAAACACGACCTGCGCTCGATATCCAAAAGCGTTGTCGGACTGCTTTACGGAATCGCCCTGGCCGAGGGCAAAGTGCCGCTGCTGGACGCTTCGCTCGTTGCCCAATTCCCCGATTACCCGGACCTTGCAGGCGATGCGGAACGCGGCCGGATCACCATCGCCGATACGCTTTCCATGCAGCTTGGACTGAAATGGAACGAGGACCTGCCCTATACGGACCCGAGGAACAGCGAAGTCGCCATGGAACGGGCAGACGACCGGATCCGGTATGTGCTCGAACAACCGATCCTGACGGATCCGGGAACCCGATGGACCTATTCGGGCGGGTCGACCGCCCTCGTCGGCCACCTGATCTCCCGAGGAACAGGCCAGGATCTGATGACCTACGCGACAGAAAAACTTTTCCGCCCGCTCGGCATCGATGACGTGGAATGGGTGAAGGGATCGAACGGCGAACCAGCTGCCGCCTCCGGCCTGCGCATGCGGGCGCCGGACCTGGCGCGGATCGGCCAGATGATGCTGAACGGCGGAACATGGCAAGGCCAGCGGATCGTGCCGGCCGACTGGCTGGAAGCATCGTTTGCCGGAGACGCCCGCCTCGAGGACGGACTGGAATACGGCAAACAATGGTGGCTCGGGCGTCTGCGCAATGGCGAACGCTGGATCGGCGGTTTCGGCAATGGCGGCCAGCGTTTGATGATCTATCCGAGCCTCGACACGACGATCGTGCTTTTGGCCGGAAATTATGACCAACCCAATGCCTGGCGCATGACGCTTGCCGTTCTGACCGACGTGATCTTTCCAGCCATTCGACGGTGACGGTCCTCAGTCCGCTGCAAGCCTGCGGATCTTTTCGACAAGGACGGCGTTGACCGAACGCGGGCCGTCATTTGCGCGGTTGTTATGCCGGCGGGCACCCGGCAGCCGGACGCCCTCCATCGCCTCCAGCTTTTCAAGGAACGGCTCGGCTTGCGCGACCCAATCCGTCCCCGACAGGATGTCCGGCGACAGGGCCAGCACCATCTGGCCGGCTTCGGGCGGCCCGCCGTCGCCGGTGTCGCGCTCGGCCACGCGATAAGATACGGCCTCGCCGACCAGAGGGCCGGCCAGCAATTCGATCATCATGGCAATCGCCGATCCCTTGTAGCCGCCGAACGGCAGAAGCACGCCTTTCAAAATCTCCTTCGGGTCGGTCGTAAGCGTACCGTCGGCGTCAAGACCGGTCCCGAGCGGCACGTCATGCCCGTCTCGCGCCGCAATCTGGACCTCGCCCATGGCTATGGCGGCCGTGGCCATATCGAACACGAGCGGATCGCGGCCGGGCCGCGGCCATGCAAAAGACAACGGATTCGTGCCGAAGAACTTTTCCCTGCCGCCGGCCGGCGCAACCATCGGCATGTAGGACACGCATGTCAGGCCGACGAGGCCGCGCTCGGCCAGCGCCTCGGTTTCGGGCCAGAGCGCCGCGAAGTGGTGCGACCGCGTCAGGGCGAGCGCGGCAACGCCATACTCGGAAGCCGCGCGGGCTAAGGCGTCAACACACCGTTCATGGGCAAGCGGCGCGTAACCATTCTGGCCGTCGCATCGCAGCACGACGGGCGTCACATTTTCAGGCTTCGGGTCAGCGGCACCGTTCACCTTGCCGCTCTTCAGGCTCGCGACATAGCCCGGAATGCGAAACAGTCCATGCGATGTCGACCCGTCGCGTTCTGCCCGTGTCACCGTGCGGGCGACCGCCGCCGCGTTCGCGGCGTCCGCTCCGGCTTTGGTCAGGGCGGCGTGGGCCAGTTCGGAAATCTCGTCCAGAGACAGCTCGACAACATTCATGGGAAGCTTTCTTTGCATGCGGCGGGGCGACGCCCCAGACTGGGCTGAAACGTTTTTTTCGTCCAGTCCGGATGGGCCGCCACTTCGGCCGGACCATCCGGAGAAACCGCACAAGGACCCCGTCTCCATGCCCCTTTCCCATCCTGAACCGCGCCGCGATCTCGTCGGCTATCGAGACAGCCTGCCCCACGCCAACTGGCCGGACGGAGCCCGCATCGCCGTCAATTTCTGCATTAATTACGAAGAAGGTGCGGAAATGGGCATCCTGAACGGCGACCATCGGTCTGAGGTCCGGCTCTCCGATGTCGTCGTGCCACCGCGTCCCGGCGCGCGTGATCTGAACATTGAATCGAGCTACGAATACGGCAGCCGCGCCGGCTATTGGCGGCTTCTAAAAGCCTTCACCGAGCGCGGCCTTGTCGGCACGGTCAACGTGGTCGGACTGGCCGGTGAGCTCAATCCCTATGCGCTGGAGGCCATGATCGAGGCGGGCTTCGACCTGCAGCCGCACGGCTGGCGCTGGATCGACTACGACACGATGTCAGCGGACGAAGAGCGCGAGCATATCGCTAAAGGCGTGGAGCAGGTGGTGCGCCTGACCGGCGAGCATCCGCTCGGCTATTATGCCGGCCTGCCAAGCATGAACACACGCCGGCTGGTCGTCGAAGAAGGCGGTTTCCTATACGATTCAGACGTCTACAACGACGACCTGCCGTATTGGACCAACGATTTCGGGCGGCCGCACCTGGTGTTGCCCTATTCGTTGGACACCAACGATTCCCGGTTCGGACGCGGCGAGGGCTACCAGGTCGGTGCGGACTTCGTCACCTATGTCACGGACACGTTCGACTGCCTTTATGAAGAAGGCGCGACCTTCCCGAAGATGATGACCGTCGGCCTGCATGCCCGGCTGCTTGGCCGTCCGGGCCGGATCGGCGCGCTGCATCGGATCCTCGATCACATGCTTGGCCATAACAAGGTCTGGATCTGCCGGCGCGGCGACCTGGCCCGGCATTGGGCCGAACGGCACCCCTACAGCGCCGACTGACCCGCGATACGCAGCGCCGATCCGCCGGCGGCGGCGGTGCGGATATCATAGGTGCGCAGGTCCGCGATCGACCGGGCGCCGAGCTGGATCATGTTGTTGCGCAGGTCTTCCTTCAGGAGCGCCATGACATGCGCCGCCCCCGGTTCGCCGAGTGCGCCCACGGCGAACAGAAACGGTCGGCCGAGCATGCAGAAATCGGCGCCGAGCGCCAGCGCCCGCGCAATGTCCAGCCCGCCCCTGAGGCCGCTGTCGAACAGGATCTTCGTACGGCCGCCCACAGCGCCGGCGATCGCCGGCAGGACGTCGATCGATGCCGGTGCCCCGTCGAGCTGGCGGGCACCGTGGTTGGAGACCACGATGCCGTCGACACCAAGTGCCACCGCCCTCTCCGCGTCATCGGGATGCATGATGCCCTTGACCAGCATCGGACCTTTCCAGAGGTCGCGCAGCGCCGCCAGGTATTCCCAGTCCGGTCGGCCTTCGAGCACACGGCCCAGCATCTCGCCGAAATTCTCCGAGTCCTTGGCATAGATTTCAAGCGTGCGCAGCCGCGGGACGCGGTATTGCAACATGGCAAGCGACCAGGCCGGGCGGATGGCCGCGCGCCACAGCGTGCGCAAATTCGTCTTTGGCGGCACGGAGAGGCCGGCGCGGTGCTGGCGCTCTCGGGTGGAACTGATCGGGACGTCCACGGTCACCACGAGGACCTTGAACCCGGATTCGCTTGCCCGGCGCAGTAGGTCGTTGCGCACGTCGTCGTCCGAGGTCGGATAGAACTGGAACCAGCCGTTGTCGCCGGCAACCGGACCGATCGTCTCCGGCGTCTCGGCGGCCACGCACGAGAGCGCATAAGGCAGACCGGCCTTGCGCGCGGCAGCCGCCAGGAAAATCTCGGCCTTTGCCCACATCACACCGGACATGCCGACCGGCGCGACCCCGAACGGTGCCGTATAGGTCCGATCGAACAAGGACGTCTCCAGATCCGGCTCATAGCGTCCGGCCATCATGCGCGGCACGATCTCAACGGCGCGCAAGGCTGCCTCATTGCGTGCGACCCCGTCTTCCGGTCCTGTGCCGCTGTCCAGGTATTCCCACGCAAAATGCGGGATGCGCTGCTTTGCCCGCTCGGCCAGATAATAGACGGACGGATAGGCTTCTTCGCGACTCATGATTGGCACTTCCGAGTAAGGGCGGGACCGTCACCGGACGGGATTGCGATCATTTTGGGTTTTCCCGGCAAAATCAAGCACGGTCCGTTCAAGCCGAGCCGGCACTCCTGACAGAGTTGGGTTTGCGGCCGACATGCCGGGTTGACGGCATTTCCGGCGACGGGGCACGCTTTTATTGACACCGACCGGAGTAGAGCCCCATGTCTTTTCCGCTGACCGCTCAGGCGTTCTTGCGTGATCTTGCGGCCAACAACCAGCGCGAATGGTTTCAAGCCAACAAAAAGCGCTACGAAACCGAGCTCAAACGGCCTGCGGCATCCTTCGCCGAGGCGCTGAACAGGGCGTTGTGCGATGAAACGGGACGCTCGCTTGCCGCCAAGACCTATCGCATCAACCGGGATGTCCGGTTTTCCAAGGACAAGACGCCCTACAACGAACATCTCAGGATCGCGTTTCGCCCCGTCGCAACGGCAGGCGGCGGCGACATGGCCAATCCAGGGTTCTTTCTTTCGCTCGAGCCGACCGAGCTGATCCTCGGCGCCGGCGTGTTTCAATTGGCCGGTCCGGTGCTCGATGCGCATCGCCGGGCGATCGACGACGAGCAAACGGGTGCGGACCTTGCCGCTGTTTGCGATACGCTGATCGCGGAAGGCTACCGCCTGAACGACGCAGACCTGAAAAAGGTGCCGAGCGGGTTCGACAAGGAGCACGAACGCGGCGCCTACCTGAAACGCAAGGGCCTGGCGCTGATGCGCGGCCAGCCGCTCGACCCGAAAATGACCGAACAGGCTTTCGATGCCGATTGCCTGCAAGCGTTCCGGTCCGTGAAACCCTTGTTCGACTGGCTGATGGACAACGTCGTCGAACCGGAAGCGCCCTGATGCCCTACAATCCCGCCCTCGCCGCGCCGCTTGACGCCCATTTTGTCGAATGGCCGGAGATCACCACCAAGCGCATGTTCGGCGGCCTCTGCTATTTTCTGAACGGCAACATGCTGTGTGGCGTCGATGCCAACCGCTACATGTTCCGCGTCGGCAAGGACCAGGAAGCCGAAGCGCTGACCCGCCCCGGCGCCAGCCCCATGGACATTACTGGTCGGCCCCTCGGCGGATTTGTGTTTGTCGATCCGGCGGCATGCGAGGATACCGAGAGACTTGTCGAATGGGTTGCCTTTGCGACCGCTTTTGTCGCGGAATTGCCACCCAAAATTCCCAAGGTAAAAGTCAAACCATGAGGCCCGGCAAGGCACTTGCCAGACGGCGTCCCCTGCTTGTTCCGTATGACAGAGATAGGAGTTCCCTGCCGGTCGGATCCGGAAAGTCGGTTTCGATTTCAGGCCAGGCCTTTATTGAATGATTCATGTTTTATGGCTATAGCCTTATAAAATAATTATGTTTATCAGGCTGTGCCCTTATGATCAATGATGAAAACCTAACGTCACGACGACAGCTCGACCGACGCTTGTCACCGTTTAAGCCGACTGCTCGTTTCGATCCGCCATCACGCGGCTGGATTCGCGCCGTCCGCGATGCCCTGGGAATGTCCGGCGCCCAGCTCGGTCGGCGCATGGACGTTACCGCGCAGAGCGTGTCGGATATCGAAAAGTCCGAAGCGGCGGGCACGATCCAACTCAAGACTCTTAGGCGCGTCGCCGAGGCCATGGATTGCGTACTGATTTACGCCCTCGTTCCCCGGTCATCACTGGAAGAGATCGTCCAGGAGCGGGCCCGCGAATTGGCCGAAAGAGCGCTGTCGGGCGTCGCTCATACAATGCGTCTTGAATCGCAAGGGCTGTCCGATCGGGACCATCAGGACCTGATCGACGATTACATCCGCACAAATATCCGGCGACGCGACTTGTGGGAAAATGATTGACCGATCTGTTCGACGAACCGGACGACGCGACACCGCTCTCTCCTGAAGAAAGAGTGGGGTTGCTTCAAACCTGGATCACCTTCCGGCGCGACCTGAATGCCGCCGAGCAGGCGAATATTGCCGCGGGTTCGGCAAGGGCGTGGCGCGCAAGACGACACGATCTGCTGTCCGAAGCGTTTCTGAAGCGCCTGCATAAACGGCTCTTCGGTGACGTCTGGGCTTGGGCCGGTTCGTTTCGGCAAAGCGAACGCAATATCGGTATATCACCCGCACATATTCGGGTCGAAACACGCGCGGCGTTCGACGATATCCTGTTCTGGATAGACCATGACACGTTTGCGCCTGACGAAATTGCCGTGCGGCTGCACCATCGGCTGGTTGCGATCCATCCCTTCGCCAACGGTAATGGCAGAACAACCCGGCTCATGGCCGATCTTTTAGCGGCACGACTTGGTCAGGAGGCTTTTACATGGGGCCGCCAAGACCTCACGGATATCGGCGAAACTCGAGCCCGCTACATCGCGGCCCTGCGTGCTGCTGACAACCACGATATCGGTCCTCTCGTTACTCTTGCAAAAACGTAGAGGACTACGCAGGCACGGCTGACCCGGGCTGGGGCCGGTCATCCATCGTCCATTGGATGGCGGCCGCAAGGGCTCCGACGATGATCAGCGAGATCCAAGCGATCCAGTAATCGCCGCTGAGGTCGAAGGTCAGTCCGCCGAGCCAGGCGCCGAGAAAGGCGCCGATCTGGTGGCTGAGAAACATGACGCCGAACAGGGCGCCGAAATTCGTCGGACCGAACATCGCGTTCAAGAGCCCGGAGACCGGCGGAATCACGCTGAGCCACAGGAAGCCCATCGCGGCCGCGAACAAGAGCGTGCTTTCGATCGAGACCGGCGTCAGGATGTAGACGGCGATCGCCAGGGTGCGAAAGACATAGATGAGCGCCAGGACGGGCCTGTTGCCGAACCGCTCGCCGAGACGCCCGACGACCAGCGTGCCGACCGCATTGCACAGCCCGATCAGCGCAAGCGCATTGGCGCCCACCGACGGCGCCAGGCCGCACAAGTCGATGTAGTTCGGCAAATGCGTGGCAATGAAGATCAATTGAAACCCGCAGGCAAAGAAGGCCAGCGTCATGGCGACATAGCCCGGATGACGCAGCGCCTCGCGGACGGCCTTCCTCGCGTCGGGACGCTCGGCACGCACTCCGGGCGCCCCGTTCGAACCAATCCGCAGGAACAGTCCGAGGATGCCCATCGACGCCGCCAGCAGCGCCAGCAGCAGGAAGGTCGCCGTCCAGTCGATCCGATCGATGAACGCCTGGGTGGCCGGAGCGATTGCGAAGGTTCCAAGCGATCCGGCGGCCGCGAGAATGGAAATAGCAATTGCACGAACACCCGGTTGCGCCAGACGTGACAGGATGCCCACGAGCACGCCATGCGATGTGCCGGCAACGGCAAGGCCGATCAGCAGGCCGCCGCCGACAAACAACCCGAACAGGCTGGCACTCCGTATCATCACCAGGCCGACGGCAAAACAGGCGGCTGAAACCAGCACGACCATCCGACCGCCATATCGGTCAGCGAGTGCCCCCATGACCGGCTGACCAATGCCCCAGACGAGGTTCTGGACGGCCATCGCAAGACCGATTGTTGCAACCGACAGCCCGGTCCCGCTCACCAGCGGATCGACGAAGAGACCGAGGCTCTGACGGATCCCCATCGCGATCGTGAGAATGGCGGACGCGGCAACGAGGACTACGAGGAGCGCCGGCGTCCATTGCGACTCGATTGTCGGGCGATTGATCATGACCTGTCTCGTCGTATTGTGGGAACAGGTCGAGAAGAGTTCGCGCCAATGATCGCTTTGTACATTCACTTGTGAGGGAAGAAACGGGACGTCGGTTCAGATGGCGGATCGCGCTCGGGCACAAGGTCTCGCCCCGACGTCTCTTATGTGCCCTGCGATCCGTCTTCGGGCCGTTTGGCAAGGAGCTGTCCGGCAAGCTGTGCCGCCACGCCGGCATAGCCCGGATCCCGCTGCACCAGCATGCGGATCGATGCCCCGTCGATCAGCAGCATGAGCGTGGCGGCAAGATCGCCGGCATCCGGATAGCCTTCGGTTTCAAGTTCTGTTCGCAACCAGGTTTCGAAGCCGCGTTTGTGAGCCCGGGCAACCTCAAGCGCGGGATGACCAGGCAGATCTGCCAGTTCAACGGCGGCGCGAATGAACCCGCACCCCCGCCAGCCAGGCGTTGCCACAGCCTTGGCAAGGCGATGAAACAACCGTTGAACGCGCTCCGCCATCGGCCCTTCGCGCCCTGCCCAGCGTCGATAGCGCTCAAGCGTCGGCAGATTGCGGGCATCGAGATAGGCCGCAATCAGTTCGTCCTTGGAACGGAAATGGTAGTAGATCGTCTTCTTCGAAACGCCTGCGCGTTCTGCGATCCGGTCGAGGCTGACCTCCCGGAGCGAGCCGGAATAGAAGAGCTCTTCAGCGGCCGCAATGATCGCGGCGCGGGTATCGGAACCAGATCTCGGCATAGGTATACGAACCAGTATAGGTTTAAATAAACTAACCGGTATTCAGCCAAACACAAGGCGGCTGTCGGATGGCTGCGGGGACCGCGTCGGGCTCTCGCAGTGTCGAAGCGCGATTATGGCGCCGCTGTCAGATTTCTTTGGGCCGTATGGAGCGAATGAAGAACAGGACCCCGAGCGCAACAACGACCGGAATTACGGCCAATCCGTTTCCGACCGCCAAGAGCGCCGCGGCACCGGCCCAGGAAATGGAAGAGATCGCTTCGGCAAACGTCGCGATCTTGGACGAAGCGTGGCGGTGGCGAAAATGGCTGCGCTTGGCCTGGACGCGGAACCAGACCTGCATGGCCGTAGCCGTGCCGGCGGAACATAAAACCCCGCCGATCGCGATCAGGGCGGCCACAGGCTCGACAAGCGCGAGGCCAAAAACGATCGGACCGACGCCAATCGCGACCGCGATCAGAACCGCCTCGATCTTGGCCTGCATGCTGGCCCGGGCAGTCATCGGCGCGGTCTGTACCAGATCCGGCGCGTCCTCGCCGCATAGCGTCAGCCAGGCAAGCCCGCCGGCCAATTGACCGGCAGCCATGACAATGACCGGGACCACAACCACGACCGCCCCAAGATCCTCGCCATGCGTGTGCCACAGCAGGAAGGCCGGCACGAGCAGGTAGAGCAATTGCATGAGCGATTGCGACATCAGCCAGGGATCGCGCACCAGAAGCACCAGTTCCTTGCGCCTGAGCACCTGCCGAACCGACCGGGCGCGAAAACCGGTGGTCCGGTTTCGCGTGCGCCCGGAATGTTCGCGCACGCTGGCCGTCGACAGCGCCAGTTCGGCAAAGCGTTTCGAAAACAAGGCGATCACGAGGGCGAGCAATCCGAAACCGGCGGCGATAAAGAAAAACGCCGCGCCGACATCACCGACAAAGGCGCGGGCCGGCAGCCATACGAGGCTCTCCGTGCCGGGCAGCGCCCGCGCTACATCGGTGTCCATGAACACGCTCAGCCGGGACATGCGGCCGTAGGATACGATGGCGAAGATCTGCACGATGATGGCAAATCCGGCACCGATGACCGCGGCAATCACCTGGGCGATGAAACGGGTCCGTTTGGCGCCGACAAACCGGAACAACAACATCGTCACGCCGAGCGCCAGCGCCGTCGCGATGGCCGACAACGACAGAAGCGCGAGGTAACCGAGCAGCCAGGCCGGCCCTTCTATGACCGCCATGACGTTGAGAAACGGCGCCACCAGAAGCGCCGACATGGACACACTCATCAGCGCGACGGCATAGATCCGGATTGTGAAGATCCGGTCCGACGGCGCCGGCGATGTCAGGATCAGATCGAGATCGGCGCGGGCGTAAAAGGCGCGGGTGATCGATTCCAACGCCTGCGAGACCATCAGCGAAAGGCAGACGATCGCGGTTCCGGAGACAAAGACGTAGAGCGCCTTCGTTTCAAGGCGGTCGAGGTCGACGGTGTCGGTCAGCGTGATCCAGGCAATGCCGTGCATGCCGACGATAAAACCGGCAAGGAACAAGACCGCCATCACCTTGCGGGCCGGTTTGCCGCGCAGCAAAAGCGCCGTCCAGTCGCGCCAGAACAGGCCGATTTCGTGGCGCGCGAACCAGGTGAGCGAACCGGCGCTCATCAGGCGGCAACGCCGGTTGCGGCGATCCGGCTTTCGTCGACCAGATCGAGGAAAATATCCTCAAGATTCGATTCCGCCCGGCCGGCCGTGTCGCGCAATTCCTGCAGCGTTCCTTCGGCGATCAACCGGCCTTCGGCGATCACGCCGATGCGCTCAGCCATGCGTTCGGCAACTTCCAGGATGTGCGTCGTCATGACGATGCTGACGCCGCCCGCGACGCGTTCCAGGAGCACGTCCTTGACCTGGCGGGCCGATCCAGCGTCGAGCCCGGTCAGCGGTTCGTCCAGAATGATCAGTTTCGGATCGTGTACAAGTGCACCGGCAAGCGCCACCTTCTGGCGCATGCCCTTGGAAAAGCCGCCGCATTGTTCATGTGCGTGCGGCGCGAGGCCGAGCCAGTCCAGGAGATCGCGCGCCCGGGCCTCGGCAATTCCCGGTTCCACGCTCCAGAGCCCGGCAACGAATTCCAGATATTCGAAGGGCGACAGTTTGTCGTAGATCATCGGTTCGTCGGAGACCCAGGCGACGATGCGCTTTGCTTCGATCGGATCGTTCAGCGCATCGATGCCGAAGACCCGGACCGAACCTGAATCCGGGGGCAAGAGGCCCGCAACCATGCGCAACGTGGTGGTCTTACCGGCGCCGTTCGGACCGAGAAGCGCATAAAATTCCCCGGCGCGCACTTCGAGATCGAGACCGCGGACAGCCGGCTTGTCGAAACTCTTCTCTAGGCCCGCAATTGAAAGTGCCGGCACCGGACGATCCGAAACGGTCATGATGTTCTTCCACCTTAGGACTGGCGCGCGGACTGAGAGCGACAACCAAAGGTCCATCCTACCATGGCTGCGTTGCAGTCCGGTAAACCGGTTGTCTCAGTTCGAAACGATCCGGATCAGGGTTCGTTCGCAAAACAAACCGGCTTTCCTTACCGCGCACTTTTGCTCAGGATGGGGTCGAATCCGGACCGGTCAAGGTCCGGAGAAACGGAAGGAACCGCCGCATGACGGCTTCATTCGACTACATCGTCATCGGCGCCGGATCGGCCGGATGCGTTCTCGCCGACCGCTTGTCGGAAAGCGGCCGACATTCCGTTCTTCTCTTGGAAGCCGGACCGCCGGACCGCAATCCCTGGATTCATGTGCCGATCGGCTACGCCAAAACCTTCCGCAATCCACGCGTCAACTGGATGTACGAAACCGAGCCGGAGCCCGAGCTGAACGGACGCAAGATCTTTCAGCCGCGCGGTAAGGTGCTCGGCGGCACGTCGTCGATCAACGGCCTGATTTACATCCGCGGGCAACGCGAGGACTACGATCACTGGCGGCAATTGGGTAATCCGGGCTGGTCCTTCGAGGATGTGCTGCCGTATTTTCGCAAGGCGGAAAACCAGGAGCGGGGCGCGGACGCGTTTCACGGTTCCGGCGGCCCGCTCAGCGTGTCCGACCAGCGCGACCGCAATCTGCTTGCCGAGGCCTTCGTCGAGGCTGGCACCGCCATCGGCATTCCGCGCAACGACGACTTTAACGGCGCCAGTCAGGAAGGCATGGGCTATTTCCAGACGACATCGCGCAACGGAAGGCGCTGCAGCACGGCTGCCGGCTATCTGAAGCGGGCGAAAGCTCGGTCCAACCTGTCGATTGTCACCGATGCCCCGGTCCGGCGGATCCTGTTCAAGGACAAACGGGCCTCCGGCGTCGAGTACGATCGTGCCGGTACCCGCGAGACCGCCGAGGCGGCCGGTGAAATCATTCTGTGCGGCGGCGCCTTCAACTCGCCGCAACTTCTCGAACTGTCCGGAATCGGCGACGGCGCCCTGCTCAGCGGCAACGGGGTTCCGGTCGTACATCACGCCCCAAGCGTCGGCGAGAACCTGCAGGACCATTACCAGGTCCGCATGGTTCTGGAAGCCGCTCGCCCGCTGACCTTCAACGACAAGATCAACAACCCGTTGCGGCGGATCGGCATCGGCCTCGATTACCTGTTGCGACGGCGCGGCCCGCTGACGGTCAGCGCAGGTTTTGCCGGGGCGTTCTTCAAGACCCGTCCCGAACTGGCCACGCCCGACATCCAGATCCACCTCATCATGTTCAGCGCCGATTCCATGGGCGAGCGCCTGCATCCGTTTTCCGGCTTTACCGCCTCGATATGCCAGTTGCGCCCGGAAAGCCGCGGCAGCGTGCACATCGCCTCGCCCGACCCGCAATTGGCACCGGCGATCCGTGCGAACTACTTGTCGACCGAGGGCGATCGCCGGACTTTCGTCGATGCGCTAAAAAAAACCCGAGACATTCTCGCTGCCGACCCGATCCGCCCAATGCTGAAACGCGAGGTCGCCCCGGGACCCGATGTCGTCAGTGATAACGACCTGCTTGCCTATTGCCGCGACGCGGGGACGACAATTTACCACCCGACCTCCACCTGTGCGATGGGGCCTGATGAGGACGCAGTCGTTACCCCGACCCTGAAAGTCCGCGGTGTCGAGCGCCTGCGGGTGGCCGACGGATCCGTCATGCCAACCGTTGTCTCCGGCAATACCAACGCTCCGATCGTGATGATCGGCGAAAAGGCGGCCGACATGATCCTTGCGGACGCCAAGACACCCTAGCGGTTTGCCCGAGCGGTGCGGACGGGCCAGACCAACACGTCGACAAATCATTCTTCTGGTCCGGGCGCCCAGCGTTGCGGATGCCAGATATAGCCACCGGCATTTGGTCCGATCGTTCCGATGCCCGGAAACGGCATGTGATAGGCCATCAGTTGGGCGCCGTCGGCGGCCGCCCGGTCCAGTAAACGACGCCGGCTCTCTTCCGCCAGCGGCGGATCGTAGTCGAACGCCGTCCGCCAGCCGGGATTGGCAAGATCGAAGGCCGGATCGTGAAACAGGTCGGCCGCATAGATAAGAATGTTGCTCTCAGATTCGATCTGGACACCGCTATGCCCGCGCGTATGTCCTGGCATCGAAACCAGCGATAATCCGGAAGCGATGTCCGCACCGTCGGCGAGCAGCATCAGTCGGTCGGTGAAGCCGGCGACTGTTTCCGCGGCCGCCGCAAATACCGGCTTGAACGCGTCGTCGACCGTCATGGCGCCGAAATCCGGTCCGTCCCGCCATTGCGCCCATTCGGCTTCAGCCAGCACGATGCCGGCCTTCGGAAAAGACGGCGTGCCGTCCGCATCGCGCAAACCGCCGACATGATCCGGGTGCACATGCGACAGCACGACAAGGTCGATATCACCGGGCTCAATGCCGATTGCGGCGAGGTTCGATTTCAGCCGCCCGACCCGCGGGTCGAACCGTCCCCATCCCGTGTCGATCAGGATCGTCTCGGACGCCGTCTCGACCAGAAGCGCGTTGGCGTCGAGCCGATAGTCCGGCGGCTTCAGGCCATAGCGCGTCATCGTCGTGTGGACATCCGCCTCTGTCGCGTCCGGCGCATAAGTCGGCCAAGCCGGAAAAGCGATTTGCCCGTCGCTGACCGCCGTTACCCGGATTGTACCGATCGCCATCGAATAGGTTGCCGCGTTGCCAAGGACCATCGGTACCTCGGAAGCCGCCTCGGGCCGGCTTGCGGCAAAGGTTGCAGCGCCAAGTGTCATGGCGGCAAGGGAGCGCCGGGTCACGCGAGCCATCAGACGTCCTCCCGGACCTGGCCGGCAACCGAATAGGAGCCGGTGACAACATCATCGAAGAGCGACGGTCCTTGCGGTGCCCAGTTCAGGCGCGATTTCGCAGCGTCCACCCGCAGATCGAAATTCATCGAAAGCAGCAGGGCGGCAAAAGGGTGAATTGCGGCCTGTGCCGTTTCCAGCGATGCGCTTTCGACCCGATCGATTGAAGCCGCCCTGCCAATGAGCGCGGCAAGACCCGCACCGGTCACGGTCTCGGCGGACAGATTTATCACACCTCCCGCCTGCCCGACCTCGAGGGCTGCGACATAGGCGGAAGCCGCGTCATCGACATGGACCGCCGAAAGGCGGTTGGTGCCTGCACCGACATAGCGGCTGATGCCATCCCGCCTGGCTGTTTCGAGCAACAGGGGAAGAAACTGGCTGCCGCCACGACCGTAGACGAGGACCGGCAACCGGATAGCCGTCAGAAACGGGCCTTCGGTACGGGTTCGGCACCATTCTTCGACATATCCCCGGATCCGCGCCGGGAAGTCGGGACTGACCGGTGCGCTGTCGGGCGCAGGTTCACCGCCCGTATCGCCCAAAAGGCCAGCCGCCGAGGTCAGAACAACGGGAATCGCGCGATCGCTGAGTGCGCTCAACATCGCCTCGAGCGCCGCCTTTTCGATCGCGACGGCATCGGCGAAATCAGCGCGGTGATCGAAGGCCGTATGGATGACGGCATCGGCCTCAGCCAATCCGGCCAGAAACTCCTTTGGATTCGCAAGGTTTCCGATCGCTTCCTCGACACCGGCCGGCGCCGAACCCGGCCGCCGGACAAGACCGGCAACCCGATGCCCGCGCCCGAGCAGCTTCTCGGCAATCGCCGTCCCGAGATATCCGGAACTCCCGGTCAAGAACACCCGCATGGCAGCCTCCTGTTGGTTTCGCTCCAGGGATTGTGGCGCCGGCACACCGATCATTCCAATGCAGGTAATTTTCAAATATCATGCATGATATGAATGTTGATGAACCGAATGATCGCGATAGCGGATCCAACCGGGTTCTCCCGAAACGCATCGACCTCAACCTGCTGACCGTTTTCGAAGCCATCTGGCAGGAGCGGAACGTGGCACAGGCGGCCGCCCGGCTGGCGCTCAGCCAACCGGCGACAAGTCACGCACTTTCGCGCCTGCGCCGGATTGTCGGCGATCCCCTGTTCGAACGGGCGCCGGGCGGTATGCGGCCCTCGGCCCGGGCCGAGGCCATGTGGCCGGCGGTAGCGCATGCGCTCGATCATGCCCGCCGCGCCTTCCAGCCGGCTTTCGATCCTGCCGGCCTCGGCCGCCGGATCCGGATCGGCATGACGACCAACGTCGCCATGACCCTGGTCGGCGGCATGGCAAACATTGTGCAAGCCGGTGCGCCGGGCCCGGACCTTTCTCTCGTACCCATCGATCGACGCCGGGTCGCCGAGATGCTGGCAAGGGCCCAGATCGACGCCATGGTCGGGTTGTGGACGGAGGAATTGCCGACCACGCTCATGCGGGTGCCGGTCTACCAGGAGCCTCTTGCCGTGTTTGCCCGACAAGGCCATTCGATCTTTGCGCGCGACCTGACACCGGAACGGTTTGCCAGTTTCCCGCAGGTGCTCGTTTCCCCGTCCGGGGATGCCAGCGGCCCGGTGGACAGCGCACTTGCCCGACGAGGACTGCGCCGGCGCATTGCCATGATCGTTGCGGATTACGGGCTGGCCGCACGGGCTCTCACACGCTCCGACCTGATCGGCGTGCTCGGCACAAGGGCGCTCGCCGACACGACCGGATATGAGGCCCTCCGGTCGACGCGGCTGCCATTCGATGTGGCTCCGTTTGCCATTGATCTCATCGTCCCGCAGAGCGCGCCACAACTCGCTGCCTGGCTGTCAGATGTCATCTCCAGGGCGCTGGAACCCGGTTCGGATGGTGTCGATCGGCCCGATTGATCGACGGGCATTGACACACGACATTGAATCCCTATGTTCGCGCCGGCTTCGGGACGCCGGCCGCTCGCAGGCTCAAGCCATGGTGAAGATCCCGTTCGACCTGCCCTTCCCCGTTCTGGCGCTTGGCACAGACGGTAATGCGAGCCCCCGTCATCCGCTGCGCCAAACACTACGAGGCGAAGGATGAGACCCGTGAAAACTCCGAACGAACCGAAACTGCCCGATTTGTCCGCCCTGAAACGTCAGGCGTCGCTGCTGCGCACGGCGCTTGCCGCCGAGGGGAATGCCATTTCGCATAGCGGCGCCCTGGAATTGCTGGCCCGTCAGCACGGCTTCCGCGACTGGAACGGCCTGCACGCCGCGGCGACCGAGTCCGTTTCCATGCGGGACCGTTTAACCGTCGGCGCTCGTGTACGTGGGCGTTACATCGGCAGGCCTTTCGAAGGCGAGGTGGTCGGCGTCCGCCGATTTGGCACCGAAGGCGGGCTGCGTCTTGTCGTTCACTTCGACAAGCCGGTCGATGTGGTCAAGGTGCCGACCTTTTCTGCCTGGCGGCAGAGGGTGAGCTGCACGATCGATCGCCACGGCCGGACCGCCGAACGTACGTCCGACGGCCGGCCCCACCTTGAACTGGAAACCGGTCGACACGCCTGATCGTCGGCAAAGGCCGCAAAGCGCCTTGCACCAAAGGCCCAGAGCCCAATTGATGCAGATCAAGGGGTGCCTGCGGCCTTTGGCGCCCATTTGGACGGCAACACAGACGAAAGCACGTCCCATGACCCACCGTCCCTTCCTCCTCCTTGCGCTTGCCGCCCTTCTCCCCTTTCCGGCCGCCCAGGCATCGGACACGTTCGAACAGGCCAAGATCATGGCCGGTGAATTGCTCTACAAACAGGAATGCCGGCGCTGCCACGCGCCCGATACCGATCATGCCAGTTACGGTCCGCCGCTTGAAAACGTCATCGGACGCGCGGCCGGCACCTATCCGGACTACGATTATTCAATGGCCCTTGAAGCCTCCGGCATCGTCTGGACCCCGGCCGCCCTACGCGCCTGGATGGAAGACAATGACGGGTTCCTGCCCGGCACGAAGATGCGCCATATCGGCATCGAGGATCGCACGGTGCAGGATTTCATCCTGTCCTATCTGCAAAGCATCACCACGCGCGACGGCAGCCAGGTCACCGAATAGGAATCAGGCGGCAGCTTGACAGACCGAGTACGGATCGGCGTATAGGGTTCGCTTCCCTGAACCGGCCCGTCCATCATGTCCGTTCTTCCCGCCACCGGCTGCAATCCGCACGTCAATGCCATCGATCCGCCGCCGATCCCGACCGCCCAGGCCTGGCTCGGTGTCTATGACGGCGCGTACGGACCGGCGATCGACCTGTCGCAGGCCGTGCCCGGTTATCCGCCGCACCCGGACATGTTGGCGCGATTGCGCGACGCGGCAGGTTCGCTCGACTATGCCGGGTATGGACCGATCGAGGGCGAGGACGCGCTGCGCCGATCGCTGGGCGACCATGTCGCCGAACTCTACGGCGCGCCCCTTTCCGGCAGTTCCATTCACATCACGGCCGGCTGCAACCAGGCTTTCTTTGCGGCATCCATGGCCATTGCCGGGCCCGGCGATTGTGTCCTCATGTCCAATCCGTGTTACTTCAACCATGAAGCCACATTGGCGATGCAGGGCATCGAAACAGCGTATTTCAGCTGTCGCGCGGAGAACGGGTTTCAGCCAGGCCTGAAGGACATCGAGGATGCGATCACGGATCGCGTCAAAGCGGTTGCGCTCGTATCTCCCAACAACCCGACCGGCGCTGTCTACGATGCCGACCGCCTGCAGGGAATTTTCGACCTTTGCCGAAACCGCGGATTGCGGCTGATCCTCGACGAGACCTACCGGGATTTCCTGCCGGCGCAGGTCCTCGCCCCGCACCGGCTGTTCGACAATCCGGATTGGGGCCGCACGCTCGTCCAGCTCTATTCGTTCTCCAAGGCCTATTGCATTCCCGGCCACCGGGTCGGCGCCGTCACGACCGGTCCCGACCTCGTCGCGCAAATTGCCAAGGTCATGGACAATCTGCAGATCTGCGCACCGCGCGCCGCCCAGGCCGCGCTTGCCGGCGCCATATCGCCCCTCGCCGATTGGCGTAAGGACAATGCCGCCGAAATCGCACGGCGGGCTGCGGCTTTCAGAACCGCGCTCGCCGGGGCCGAGGATTGGCCCATTCGGGCGATCGGTGCCTATTTTGCCTATGTCGAGCATCCGTTCGCAAACCGAATGTCGGCGAGCGTCGCGCGCGACCTCGCACAAAACCACGGGCTGCTGTGCCTGCCCGGCGCTTTCTTCGGCCCGGATCAGGAGCGCTATCTGCGCTTTGCCTTCGCCAATGCCGATGTCTCGACAATCGGCCTGATTACCGATCGGCTGAATTCGGCGATCCGCTAAGAACGGCGATTTCCGGGGACAGACTCGGTTTGCGCTGATAGACTAGTACCTCGTCGCAGAGATTTTGATGGTTTGACCGGCTTGTCCTGGATTTTGGCTAGGCGCCCTGCGCAGAGCGATGTGGGGCATCTCTCAAGCAGGGCAACGACGTCCAAAATCCAGGAGAAGCCG
>JBCDLT010000029.1:0-79207 GCA_038745065.1 Pseudomonadota bacterium
AAGCGAAACATCGCTTTTGCGATCGCTCTGCACACGGCGCCTAGCCAAAATCCAGGACAAGCCGGTCAAACCATCAAAATCTCTGCGACGAGGTACTAGGCAGTTGGTCCCCAATAGCTACTGTGTCACCTGATGATCGGGGTGCAGGCTCGCGCTCAGAAGGTCCTCACTCTGGCCGATGACATCGGCGCCGGATCCGACGATCAGGGGGTCGAGCTTGTTCACGATCCGCATATCCTTGCCCGGATAGGGGAGCGCAGACAGGAAGTGCCGCATGCAATTGAGCCGGGCCCGCTTCTTGTCGTTGGACTTGATAATGGTCCAGGGCGCATCGGCCGTGTTTGTGTAGAAGAACATCGCTTCCTTCGCCTTGGTATAATCTTCCCACTTGTCGAGGGACAGGCGGTCGATCGGCGACAATTTCCACTTCTTCAGCGGCTCGTTTTCGCGTGACTTGAAGCGGCGGAACTGTTCGTCCTGGGTCACGGAGAACCAGTACTTGAACAAACGGATGCCGCTGCGCACCATCATGCGCTCGATGTCCGGTGCCTGGCGCATGAATTCCAGGTATTCGTTTGCCGAACAGAAACCCATGACCCGCTCGACTCCGGCCCGGTTGTACCAGGAGCGGTCGAAAAGAACCATTTCGCCGCCTGCCGGCAGGTGATTGATGTAGCGCTGGAAATACCATTGCGAGCGTTCCCGGTCGCTGGGCTTGTCGAGGGCGACGACACGCGCACCGCGCGGGTTCAGGTGTTCCATGAACCGCTTGATGGTGCCGCCCTTGCCGGCCGCATCGCGCCCCTCGAACAGAAGCACGATTTTCTGGTCGGTCGCCTTGACCCATTCCTGGACCTTGAGGAGTTCGACCTGCAATTCGGCCTTGCGCTGTTCGTACAGTTTGCGTGCGATCTTGCGCTTGTAGGGATATTCGCCGTTTTCGAACACTTTCCGGACAGCATCCGGATCCTGCTTCAACTGGGCCAGGCGGTGCAGCGGGTTTTCCGGTTTGACCGCGTCGTCAATGACGCTGTCCGTCACTGCCGGCGCAACCGGCGGTTCGACGATGTCGTTCAGCACCACCGGATCGGCGCCGTTGACAATCGCTGCGCATTTGCGCGCCTTGGATACATTGGTTCTTTTCTGCGTGCTCATCGGCCATCCCCCGAAACTGTATGGGCCTAGCCGGCTAATAAACCAAAAGCGGGCGCCCGGGTTTGACCTAGATCAATTTTCTTGAATTTGTTTAAATGTTCGGCGGCTCGATACATGTAATTCTGAGCAAGTATCGAGGATATTTGAGATATTCGTTGATAAATTCTTATATATTGTCAATTCTTACAATATCTTTCATCTTCGATTTTCGGCCGTTTATTTACGACTTTAGTATGAGGTCACCTTGTTGTGGGGTGATCGCCTGCGGGTGACGGGTCTTCCGCAGGGTCAATCGGTCGGGTCATAAAGACGCTATACGGATCTTCACGATGGTCACCGAAGGGCGCGCACTGGACGAAGCCGTGCCGGGTATAAAACGCGCGGGCGGCGGCAAAGTTCTCTGAGGATCCGGTTTCCAGACTCACCCGTTCGTATCCGCGGGTTCGGGCTTCGAAGAGAATTCGCTCGAGCAGTCCCGCGGCGACGCCGCGGCGGCGGTAGTCGGCGGAGGTGTGCATCGATTTAAGTTCGGCATGGGTCGGGTCGAGTTCCCGAAGCGCGCCGCAGCCCATGATCCGGCCATCGTCCCAGGCCGACCAGACCGTGATATCGGGTGCCCGCAGCCCGTCGATATCCAGCGCATGATCGCTTTCAGGCGGCGAATCGTCCGCTGCCAGCGCCTGATGCTCGCCTAGCAGGCGTGCGATTTCGGATCCGTCGAGCCCATCGATCCGGATGTCCATTGCGGTGCCTCACGCTGTGTTCTTGTACCGGGTCACGTCATCGGCGAAGCAATAGCCGATGCCGTGGATCGTCTTTATGAACCGGGGTTTGTTCTTGTCCGGTTCGATCTTCTTGCGCAGGCGCATGACATGCACGTCGATCGCCCGGTCGCCGATAATGGCGCGTGTGCCGCGGGCCTGGTCGATCAACTGGTCGCGGGTCAGCACCACCCGCGGCTTGTCTACGAAGACTTTCAGGAGATCGAATTCCATGCTGGTGAGACCGGCATCCTCGCCGGTCTTGGCCTGTACCAGCGTCCGGGCGCCGAGATCCATGATCCACGGTCCGAACTGGACGAGCGGCGTTCCCGGTTCCGCTTCATGGCGCGCAAGGTCCTCGACCTTGGCGCGGCGCAGTACGGAGCGGATGCGGGCGACCAGTTCGCGCGGCTCGAACGGTTTGGTGACATAATCGTCCGCACCGAATTCCAGGCCGAAGATGCGATCGACGGAATCGTCGCGAATGCTGAGCACAATGATCGGCAGGTTGGAGGTCTCGCGGATCTCGCGGGTCAGTTCGAGGCCGTTGGCGTCCGGCAGGCCGACATCGAGCACGCACAGGTCGATGCGTTCGCTGGCAAGGACCTCGCGCATGGCCTTGCCGGTGGCGACCGAAAGCGCTTCGAAACCCTGTTTTTCCAGATAACGTTTCAGGAAAGTAGTGATCTGGGGGTCGTCGTCGACCACGAGAATGCGTTCGCTCATGTCGGGGCTTTTCGGGTTACGGTGTTGCTTCTTTTAGTCGGCGCGGCGAGGGCCCCGGTGTGGCGTCCCGATCGACCCGTCGCGCAACCGTCCGACGTTTAACGTCTGTCACGATTTGGCGCTTGTCATCATGGTCCGGCTCTGAAGAAATGACAACATGGCTCAATCCTCCATCACCCTGCGTGCGCCCCTCCGGCTGTTGTTTGCCAGCGCCGGTGCGGCGATTCTCCTGGCCGCGACGCTTCTGACCGGCCTGTATCTCGGCGGTGAAACCCAGAAACGGTTCCGGGACGTCGACCTCAGCTGGCGGACCTATGCCGGCGAGGCGGACCGGCGCGGCGAACTGCTCAACCGTGTGCGGGCACACCTCGGCTACGGCGGCATCATCCACAATTTCAAGAATTATGTGTTGCGCAAGGATGCCACATATCTCAGGGCATTTCGCCTGCAGGTCGATGACTTCAATGCGACGCTTGCGGACTATCGCGAAAGCGGGGCGACCGATATCGAACTGAACCACCTGAAAGTCGTCGAAACGACCATTGCCACATATCTGTCGATGATTCCGACGGCGCTCAGGGCCGCCGAAGAAGACTGGGCTCCGGCCCGAACCGATACGCTTGTTCGGGTCGACGATACCCGGGCGCTCGAGGCGCTGGCCGCGCTCGACGAGTTCTGGCGCGACCAGCGGCGCACGGCGACCCAAGAGATCTCCCGCGCGGTGGCCGACGGCGATACGCTTGTCGATCTGGGCTTCCGGTTCCTGTGGGGGCTGGGCGGCGTGGCGCTCGTGCTCTATGGCCTTTTTTTCGTGTTGCAGCGGGATCTCAGACAGACGATCGGACTCCTGTCGAGCGAATTGACGGAACGCCGAGCCGCCGAATACGCGGCCAAGAAGTTCCAGCGGGCTGTCGATCAGAGCCCGGCCACCATCATCATTACCGACACGCTGGCGCGCATCGAATATGTCAACCGCAAGTTCTGCGACCTTACCGGCTTCGCGTCGGCCGAGGTTATTGGCAAGACGCCGAAATTCCTGCAATCCGGAGAGGTCGGCGCGGCTGAATACGGCACGCTGCGCCAGCAGCTCGCGCGCGGCGAGGAATGGTACGGGACGTTTCGCAACCTGAAGTCCGACGGCTCGTCCTACTGGGCCAAGACGGCCATCCTGCCGCTGCGCGACGATGCCGGCACGATCACCCATTTCATCGGCCTCGGCGAGGATGTGACGGAACGGCGCAGGGCGCGCGACCAGATGCATCGCGCCCAGAAAATGGAGGCGGTCGGCCTTCTGGCGAGCGGGGTCGCTCACGACTTCAACAACATCCTGACGACCATATTGGGTAATGTTCACCTTGCCCGCCTCGACGCACCGGCCGCCGGCAGCTTTACCGAGGAGCTCGAACAGATCGAAATCGCGGCCAAACGTGCGCGCAACCTGGTTGGCCAGGTCCTCGCCTTTGCCCGGCGCCAACCAGGCGACCCGCGTCCGCTGCGTGCAGGCGAGCTTGTCCGGGAAGTGGCCCGGCTCATGCGCGCCATCGTGCATCCCGACATCGCGATCGAGTGCAAAATCGAGGACGAGGCCCTGGCGGTACTGGCCGACCCGACCCGCCTGCACCAGGTGATCATGAACCTTGGCTCGAACGCGGCCGAGGCGATCGGACCCCAGACAGGGCGAATCGTTCTGGAGATTGCGCGCCAGGAGGGCGACAACGCGGGCCGGGACAGTATCCGCCTCAGCGTCATCGACGACGGGCCCGGCATTGCCGACGATATTCAAAAGACGATTTTCGATCCTTTCTTCACGACCAAGCCCGTCGGCAAGGGCACCGGCCTCGGGCTTTCGGTGGTTGCCAATCTGGTCGCGGAAATGGGTGGCCGGATCAGCGTGGAGAGCACACCGGGCGGCGGCGCCCGCTTCGACGTCGTGCTGCCGGCAACCGATGCCGTACCGGCCAGTGTCGACGCACCCGCCGATATGGTGAACGGCAGCGGTTCCGTACTGGTCATCGATGACGAACCGGAGGTGGTCGCAACCTGCGCCAAGCTTCTCAATCGGCTGGGTTACGATGCCCGGCCTTTCACCGACCCTGTAGCCGGTCTAACCGCATTCGAGGCGGAGCCGGACCGGTTCGCCCTTGTGCTCACAGACTTTGTCATGCCGGATATGAACGGCGAGCAGGTCTGTCGGGGGATACGGGCGCTCAGGCCCGATTGTCCGATCGTGATCTACAGCGCCTACCAGCCGGGGACACTCGACCTGGACGCCTTGCAGCCTGCCAGGCTGCTCGAAAAGCCCGTCGAACCGGAACAATTGGCGCGCGTCGTGCGCGATCTTATTGCTGACCCTCCGGGGCACTGAAACAATTCGTTACATTTCGAAACAACGTTTCATATCTGGTGACGCAGTGCGAAATAGCGGCGTCACATCGCGGTCCTAGTATTTTTGACGAGAGACAGACGGGACCCGAGTCCACGTGTCCGCACGGTCCTGACTGGCTCCAAGCGCAAGAGGGATCGATCCATGCACATTTCTCCTCCAGGGTGTCGTCGCTGTTGTGGCACCGCCACGATGGTGGCGGCGGTCACCGCTGTCGCGTTGTTTGCCGGCTCGCCCGCCCAATCCGAAGAGTTCGGCCCTGTCAAGGCGCTCGAAGTCAACCAGGACCTAGCGGATCTCGGAAAGCGGCTGTTTTACGATCCGAGGCTCTCAGGCGATACCAACCTGGCCTGTGCGAGCTGTCACCAGCCGGACAAAGCGTTTACGGACGGCGAAGCGCTGTCGACGGCCTATTCGGGATCGGAGCACTTCCGAAACACACCGACGCTCGCCAATGTCGGGCACCGGGCAGCGTGGTTTCACGACGGTCGCCTGGGTACGAACCTGAACGACGTGACCCGGGAATCGATCACCGAAACCTATTTCATGAACATGGACATGCGCATCATGCAGGAGCGCCTGAAACAGGACCCTGTCTATGTCGACATGTTCGCCAAGGCCGGCAAGGGCGAGCCCTCCAACGGCGGCGCACGAAGCGCGATCCAGGAATTCCTGAAATCCATCACCTCAAGCGGCGCGCCGTTCGACACCGGTGACATGTCGGCCTCGGCCAATGCCGGTTTCGAACTCTTCAAGGGCAAGGCCGGATGTGCCGAATGCCATACCGGCCCGCGGTTCACCGACGACACGCCGCACAATACCGGTGTGCCGGAAAACCCGGAAATCTGGTCCAATCCGGATCGCCACGTGACCTTCGTCACCTATGCGAAGTTCATGGGGATCGAGAACTACATGAACCTGCGCCGGGATCTCGGCGCCTTCGTGCGCGACCACAAACGCGAGAGCGCCGGTAAGTTCATGACGCCGACCCTGCGCGAACTCACCTACACCGCGCCGTACATGCACAACGGCATGCTGGCGACCCTGGAGGATGTGGTCGACTTCTATGACCAGGGCGGCGGCAATTCGGCCAACAAGGACAAACGCCTGCATCGGCTCGGCCTGACGGACGAAGAAAAGACCAATCTGGTCGACTTCCTGCGGTCACTGTCCGGCAACAGTTTCGACGTCCCGACTTACAATCCCGGCGAGATCGACACGGAATATCCGGTCATCGCCGACTGGCGCAACCAGCCGAACTAAGGGGGGCCAGCCATGACATTTCCTTCGCTTCACCGCACCGCCTGGACCGCAACCGTGTCGATCGGCCGAAGAGTGGCCGCCCTTGCGGCGACAACGCTTCTGATTGCCGCGCCGACCGCCATGGCCCAGGACCGGCCCGCCATGCTGGCGCCGCTCGGCGACCCGCCAAGCCCGCTGGACAATCCGACGACGCCTGAAAAGGTCGAACTGGGCAAGATGCTGTTCTTCGACGGCCGGTTGTCGGGCAACGGCGCCATGCCGTGCTCCGCCTGCCACCTGCCGGACGCGGGCTGGGACTTCCCGGACAAGATCTCACTCGGCTATCCCGGCACCGCCCACTGGCGGAACAGCCAGACGATCATCAACTCTGCCTATTACGGCAAGCTGTTCTGGGCCGGCGCCTCGAAATCGCTCGAAGCCCAGGCCCGGTCGGCTGCACGCGGCGGTGTTGCCGGCAACGGCGAAGACGACATGATGGAGGCCCGTCTCGCCTTCGTTCCGGAGTATCGCAAACGCTTCAAGGAAGTCTTCGGCGATCCGTGGCCGAACGTGCGCAACGCCTATATGGCCATCGCCGCGTTCGAACGCACCTTGGTTCAGACCGATACGCCGTTCGACAATTACATGCGCGGCGACGACGCGGCCCTGTCGGAGGCCCAGAAACGCGGGCTCGACCTGTTCACCGGCAAGGCCGGCTGTGCGCAATGCCATTCCGGCGCGCTGCTCAGCAACGAGAAATACTACAATATCGGCGTCCCGCCCTATGACGGCTGGGAAACCGATGCGCTTGCCCAGATCACGTTCCGCTTCGAATTGTATGCAAAGGGCATAACGCAGGACAAATACCGGTCTTTCAAGGACGATCCGGGCCTGTACTTCCGGACCAAGGAAGTTGCCGATCTCGGCAAGTTCCGTGTGCCGTCGCTGCGGTACACGAAATACACGGCGCCCTTCATGCACAACGGCATGCTGGAAACGCTGCAGGACGTGGTCGCCTTCTACAATGCCGGCGGCGGCACCAACGAGTTTGCCGCAACCAAATCCGATCTCATCAAACCGCTTGGCCTGACGGACGCAGAGCAATCCGATCTCCTGGCTTTCCTGGACTCCCTGTCGGGAGAGCAGATCACCATGGAAGAACCGGATCTGCCGCTTTCAGAACCGCTTCCGGCCCCCTCGAATTGATCCGCAGGAGTACATCATGACCATAGACACCGGTCTTATCGAAACCATCAACGGTCCTGCGGAGGCACGCAAATCTTCGCGGCACTGCCTGATGAACCGCCGGACTTTCCTTTTGACCTCCGGCGTGACGACGGCAACCGTCATGGTTGCGGTGCCCACCCGTGAAGGCATGGCCAACGTCCCGGCGCTCGTCGCCACCTATCCGAAGATGCGGATCGCATCGCTGTCGGAACTCGTCGTGGATGAGCCGATCGACTTCAACTATCCGGATGAAGGGCTGTTTGCGGAATCGATGCTCGTCAAACTCGGCCGCGAGGCCGGCGGCGGTATCGGGCCGGACAAGGACATCGTGGCATTCAATTACACGTGCACCCATCAGGGCGGCCCGCTGCAGGGCACCTATCAGGCCGCCGACAAGGCGCTCGGGCCGTGCCCGTTGCACCTGACGACGTTCGACCTGACCCGGCACGGCATGTTCATTTCCGGCCAGGCCTATCAAAGCCTGCCGCAGATCCTGCTCGAACTGGAAGGCGACGACATCCACGCCGTCGGCCTGTTCGGGCTGATCTACGGCCGCTCCGACAATCTGCAAGGTTAGGCACACTAGGGGATACAGACCATGGCAACGCCCTATTACATTCCCGAGACCAATATCCCGCTGCCGCCCAAGGACGCGGATGTGATCTCCACGGCCTGCGACTATTGCATCGTGGCCTGCGGCTATAAAGTCTACCGCTGGCCCGTGATAGGTGGTCGGGTCGGCGGCGCAAAAGCGTCTGAAAATGCGTTCGACGTCGACTTTCCCGTTGACCCGCTCGGCCCCTGGGTCGCTCCGAACCAGTACAACGTGATCCTGCACAACGGCGAACCGCACCATGTCATCATCATTCCCGACAAGGACGCCAATGCGGTCAATCCGGAGGGCAATTCCTCGATCCGCGGCGGGGCGATCGCCCAGAAGGTCTACAATCCGCAGACCCCGACCCGGGACCGGCTGAAATCACCGATGCTGCGCATGTTCGGGGTGCTGATGCCGGTGCCGTGGGACTTCGCGCTCGATATCGCCGCCGAAGTCGGCAAGCACGTCATCGACAAGCACGGGGCAAATGCCTACAGCGTCAAGACGTTTTCCTACGGCTATATGGAGAACACCTACGCGATCACGAAATACGCTCTGCGGCATATCTCCACCGCCAATTTCACCTTCCACGACACGCCCTCCGACGTCACCTCGACCCCGGGCTTCCGGGATGCCGGTTTCGACAATTTCGGGCCGTCCTACGAAGACTGGCGGGATGCCGAGACGCTGATGATCTGCGGTACGGATCCGTACGAATCGAAGACCATCCTGTTTACCGACTGGATCATGCCGGGCATCCAGGGCGGCCAGAAAACGATCTTCCTCGGGCCGCGCCGGACTGCTGGCATCGCCTATGCGGAAAAGAACGGCGGCCTGTGGATCGACCTGCAGCCCGGCACCGACCTGCCGGTCGTGCTGGCGATCGCGCGGGTCATCGTGGAAAACGACTGGCAGGATGCGGACTGGATCGAAAAGTGGGTGAACAGCAAGTTCGAAAGCTCTTCAGGGTTCGGCCAGGGCACGCGGAACACGCCGTGGCAATGGCGCACCACCTGGGGCAAGTTCCAGACCAACGGCTACGAGGACTGGAAAAAATGGCTGCTGGAGCAGGATTACACGGTTCCTGAAAAGGCGGCCGAAATCGCCCAGATCGACGTCCAGAAGATCTATACGGCCGCGGAATGGCTCGCCAAACCGCGCGAGGACGGCAGCCGGCCGAAATCCTCCTTCATGATCGAGAAGGGGTTCTACTGGTCGAACAATACCGGCAACACCAACGCGATCTCCGCGCTCGGCATCATCTGCGGTGCCGGCGGACGCCCCGGACAGGTTGTCGGACGGGCCGGCGGCCACCAGCGGGGCGGCCTGCGCGGCGGCAAATATCCGCGCAACAAATCGCCGGAAAAACTGCCCGGCCGGCGGCGCCGCGCAATGGACACGGACCGCTATTTGATGTCGGGCCATACACGGCTGGCCCATGTCATCGGCAATACCTGGATCCAGTCGATGTGCGGCAGCCAGAGCCTGGCCGCCAAGTTCGAAGAACTGACGGTGCAGAATCCGAACCAGGTCCGCTCGTTCGACAAGGCCGAGATCATCGAGACCCTGAAACGGCGGGCGGATTCCGGCGGCATGGTGGTGTTCGACCAGGACATCTATCTCGTCGACCCGATCGGCGCGCGCTATGCCGACATCGTGTTTCCGGCCGCCGGCTGGGGTGAGGATACCTTCACGCGTGCCAACGGCGAACGCCGCATCCGGCTCTATCCGAAATTCTACGATGCGCCGGGCGATGCCAAGCCGGACTGGTGGATCATCGCGCAATTGTCGAAGAAGATGGGCTTCGACGGCTTCGACTGGAACGATTCCAACGATGTTCTGGAAGAGGGCGCCCGGTTCTCGCGCGGCAGCCGCAAGGATTTCTTCGCAGTCAAGCTCGCCGCCGCGCGCGAAGGAAAGACCCTGCACCAGAAGCTCGGCGAGTTCGGGACCGACGGTATCCAGGGTCCGGTCATGATGCTCGATGACGGCTCGCTCGTCGGTACCAAGCGCCTGCACGACACGACCCGTAGCCTGCCGGCGGAGGGCCCGGCCGGCGCCAATGTGTTCAACAAAAAACTCACGCACTTCAACTCGCAGACCGGCAAGTGCAACCTGCAAAAGGCGCCCTGGTCGCTGTTTTCCGACTATTGGGAATGGCTGCGACCTAAGGAGGACGAATTGTGGAGTTCGTCCGGCCGCATCAACGAGCGTTGGCAGTCGGGCTATGACGACCGCCGCCGGCCCTATATCGTGCAGCGCTGGCCGGAAAACTGGGTCGAACTGCACCCGGACGACGCCGCGGCCCGCGGGATCGAGAGCGGCGATTACGTGCTGCTCTATTCCGACCGGATTCCGGTACAAGTCGATACCATTATCGGTATTGAGGGCGACGATTTCTCCTTCACCAAACTGATGGAGAACGGTCATATCGAACTGCACAAGGCGGCCATCACCGCGGTCGCGATTGTCACGCCGGCGCTGAAGAAGGGCGTCATGTACATGGACTTCCTGCACACGGCGCAGCCGGCAAACGCGCTTGCCGGTCGGGTCGTGGACTGGATCAGCGGCAATTACAATTACAAGATGGGCGTCGGCAAGGTCCGCAAGATCGGCGTCTCGCCCTACAAGAACGATTTCCGGTCCATGTCGTTCGCCCGCCGCGACATTGCGTAACGCAAGACCCGCATCGGGTCGGCGGTGAGAAACCAGCGGACGGGGCCACGCGGCTCCGTCCGAGCCATGTCAAGAACAGGAGAGCGAACGGGAATGACTGCATCCCTGCCGCATGCCGATGCCGAAACGCCGATTGACGGGGCGGCCGTCCTAACCTGCCTTTCCGCCGTTCTGGAAGAAGGCGACGAAGCAGAGCGCTGCCTCGCCGTCCAGGCGCTCCGCCACGTTCGCGACAGCGGTCGAACCGACCTCCTGATCGCCAGTCTGCGGGATCCCGATCCGGATGTCCGGTGCGATGCCGCTACGGTCCTTGCGGCGATCCGCGACGATCGCGCCGTGCCGGTCCTGCTTGCCAATCTGCGGGAAGATCCGGTGGGCGATGCAAAGGTGCTCTACGTGAAGGCGCTCGACGCAATCGGTGCGCGCGAAGCCGCCGATCTCTTGCGCATTCTGGCTGTCGGACGCGGCGCGGAAACCGGCATCGCCTGGGACGACGAGGTCGGCGACTGGGACGACTGGCTCGATGTTCAGATTGCCGCCATTGAAGCGTTGGGCGCGGTCGGCGACGGCGCCGGCACCAACATGTCGATCGCTGCCATCCGGCGCGCCCTCGACGATATCGACGGCCAGGATCTGTGGGCCGTCGCCTGCCCGGCGCTGGCACGATTGGGCGCTGCGGGTTGTGCAAGCCTTGCGGACCTTGCCGCCGAAGCAGGACCGTTGAACCGGAAGCGCATCGCCGCCGCGCTCGTGCATGCCGCGCCGGACGAAGCCGGCGATCTGCTTGCCGACATGTGCGCGGATGCGGAGGCATCGGTCCGGGTCGCCGCGATCGAAACGGCGGCCGCACACGGTGCAAACGAACCGGTGCAGGCCGCGCTCGCCGATCGGGCGCCCGACGTGCGCAGGGCCGCGCTCGGTCTTGTCGGGTCACTGGAGACACGCGCGCTCCTCAAGCTGTTGAACGATGTCAGTCCGGATGTCCGCATTGCCGCCTGCCGGGCGTTGCAACGCCTGCAGACGGTGCCGACCGGCCTCGATCTCCTGGCGATTGCCGAACGGTCGGTGCGCACGGCGCGGCCGGATGTGATGGCTGCCCTCGTCGATGCGCTTGCCGGCGCGGCACCGCGAAATGCCGTGCCGTTCTTTGAGGATCTGCTTGCACACAAGGCGACCGATCCGCTCGTGCGGTGTGCAGCCGTGCGCGGATTGGCGCGGCTCGGCGGTCCGAAACGGTTATCGACCCTGCGTAAGGCTGCAACGGATAAAGCGCAGGATGTCCGTCTCGTCGCGATTGCCGCGCTCGGGGACCTGTGCAAGGTCGACGACGATGAAGGGCGGGCCGCCCGCCTGATCCTGTCGGAAGCGATCGGCGGAGCGCTTATTCCGGTTCCGGCCGATTGGCAGCCTCCTGAAGACACGATCGTGCCTTTTGCTCCGAAAAAGGGCGCTCAGGCGGCCGGCGACGAAGGCGATGCGTCGGTCCGGCTCAATCGGGACGGGACGGAAGCCGCCCCTCAGGAAGACGACGACGAGACGCCGGAGGAGAGCGACGAAACGAACGATACGCCAGACAATGTCGTCCCGCTTTCAACACTCGACGCGATCCTGTCGCACCGTCCGCAACCGCTTCAGGACGAACAAGCACCGGAGCTTGAGCCCGAAGATCTCGCCTATCTCGAGATGACCGCGGCGCGGCCGGCCAAACGCCGTCTCGATCCGGAAGCAAGTGCGCCGGCGCATCTCGACATCAGGCGTCTGGCCGCCCGCATCGCCGGGGAAACCGGCCATCCCGATTCCGTGCCGGCCCTGGCGCTCGCGATCGGGGATGCCGATCGCGAACTCGCCGATGCCGCCCTGTCGGCGTTGTGCCGTCTCGGCGAGACAGGAACGGCGCTTGCCGCCGCACGGTCCGCGTTGATGGATCAGGCCCGCCATGCCGATCCGGCGATCCGGTCGATTGCCCTCCAGGCGCTGGGATATGCGTGTGAGAATGTCGAACCGGTGCTCTTGGAGGGCCTGGACAGTGCCGATCCGGCCGTTCGTGCCGCAGCGCTTTCGGCACTTGCCCGCCACGTCGGGTATCCGGCCGATCTTGCCGGCCTTTGCCGTGATCCTGCTCGCATCGTACGGCGCGCGGCCGTCGACGTGGCCGCAAGCCGGCCCGTCTCCGACGCTCTGCCCTTGCTCCTTCAGCTCGCGGAAGCCGAGGAGGGTGTTCACAAGCAAGACGTGGCTGCCCGGCTGCGCCGCTTCGGCAACAATGGCGTCAAACCGGTGCTTGCCTGGACCCGAGACAGCGATCCGCGTCGCCGCCGTATCGGGCTTGAAATGCTTGCTGTGGTGGTTGCCTGATCGAGCGATGCCGAGGCTTCAGGGACTTTCCTGCGACGGTTTTGCCGCAGGCCGCAGAACGAACATCGTGTCCTCGTCCCGCAACAGATAAAGCGCAAACAAGAGTGCCAGAACCGGCACGCCGGCCCAGAACAGCTGATTGGGACCGGTGAACGGATCGATAAGCCGCGCCGAACTCAGGGTGACGGAAGCGGCGTGCATCAGCAAAAGGGCGCCATATGTCCAGCGCCGGAACAGGCCGGCCATGAACGCCAGAACGAACGCGGTCTGCACAATGCCCATGGCTATGATCATCGTGTCGGTCGGGTTGGAAAAGTAGAATGTCGTATAGACGCCGCGGGCGAGTTCCGGGGCGATGACTTTTTCCAGCGACCAGACAAGGAAAAACGCGCCCGTCGCCAGGCGCGCTACGGCAAGGCTCAGCGCAAGGCGCCGGTCGGTATCGGAACGCAAGGTCAGTCTCCTGTTTGACGGTAGCGGCTTCGGTGATGCCACGCAGATGGCCTTTTGAGGAACGCCATCAAAGAGGGGTGCGGCCAAGTACCGGTCACGTCCGGATAAAACCGCCGTGAACGGCGAATGCGCTCGCGGTGCCCCCTGGTTTTCCGGCGGCCTCGTCAGAATTGCCGAATTCTCGGCGATTGCATCAAGCATGCTTTTACCAAAGGGTCAGATTTCGACGGTTTTCAGCGAATTTGTGTCACTTCTTAATCAATTGCGAATGCTTCCGGGACCATGATCGGACGGCTCGACGCGATGCATTGCGCCCGAACCTAAGGGCTCACGCATGGTCGTGCGATCCGGCCGCCTCGCCACAAGGTCATGAAACAAGACCGCTGCGGGCTGCCGGCAACAGGTGACGCAACAGAGACGGACAAAAGGCACGACATGCGGTCGGGATGCTCCAATCGACGCGCTGCTGGCAATCGACCGGCGGACCTCCAGTGTCGGGGACAATTATCCGCGGTTCCGGCCGGGTGCCAGGGTAGCTGACATGGCTTCACGTGTTCGAACTTTCCAAACCGATCCGGCCGACCGCCGGACGAAGACCGCTTCGCGCCTTTCGCCGGCGGACCTGTTTGACGCCTATCGCCGGCTGAATACGCCGGTCTGGGTCTATGACACGGATCGCTGCCGCATCGCCTTTGCCAACGAGGCGGCCTGCCGGATCTGGGATGCCGACACCGAAGGCAAGTTGCGCAAACGCGATCTCGGCAAGGATATGTCGACCACCGTTCGTGAACGCTTGCAGCAATACCAGGCATCCTTCGTGGCCCATGATTCCCGGTTTTCCGAGTTCTGGACGCTGTTTCCGAAGGGCAAGCCCGTTCACATGGAAGCGGTTTATTCGGGTTTTATCCTGGACGGCGACCGCATGGGCATGCTTGTCGAAGCCATGTCGGCCGAACAGGACGAGGTTCCGGACACGATCCGCAGCGCCGAGGCCTTGCTGCATACCGATGTGATGATCACGTTGTTCGGCGCCAACGGATCGGTGCTCTACAGCAACCCGTCGTCGGGCCGCACGATGCTTGTCGATGACGAGAATGCCCTCCAGACCCGGCTCGGCTCGACAGAGGTTTATGAGGAGCTGGTGAGCGAATTGGCCAATGCCCGCGAATGCGCGCGGGTGCTGGAAGTCAATACCAAGCAGGGCAAGCGCTGGCACAACCTGTCGATCAAGTCCTGCCTGGATGCCGTCACCGGCAACGACGCTTACCTGGTGACAGAGATCGATGTCGGCGAAATGAAGGCGGCCCAGGACCGGGCCAGCTATCTCGCCCACCACGATCCGCTGACCGGCCTCTACAACCGGTCTTTCGTGCAGAACTACATTGAGAATCCCAAGGTCTTCCAGCGCGATCAGGCGAACCTTACCGCCATCTTCTACCTGGACATCGACCGCTTCAAATCCATCAACGATCGCCAGGGACACGAGTTCGGCGACACGGTTCTCATGACCGTCGCCGACCGCATCCGCGACTCCGTCAAGGCATCGGATGCGGTTTCCCGCCTTGGCGGTGACGAGTTCGTCGTCCTGATCAACGGCGCAGCCGGCAATCTCGACAAAATTGCCGAGCGCATTCGCAAGAATGTCAGCAAGCCCATCGATTGTGGCGACACCAAACTGACCGTATCGTGCAGCATCGGCATCGCGCGCTATCCGGAAGACGGCGACCGGTTCGACACGCTGATGCACAATGCCGACCTCGCCCTTTATGCCGCCAAGAACGCCGGCCGAGAGGCGCATTGCCATTTTTCCGCTTCCATGCAGGAAGAAGTGCAAAAGCGTCTGCAACTGGAACAGGACCTGGTGCGCGCCCTGGCGTCGGACCAGTTCGTTCTGCATTACCAGCCGCGGGTCGAAGTCGCGACCAACCGGATCGTCGGGGCTGAAGCCCTGGTGCGCTGGCAGCATCCGGACCGCGGGCTTGTGCCGCCCGGCGAATTCATCCCGGTCTGCGAGGAAACCGGCCTGATCGAGGAACTCGGCGAGCTGGTCCTGACACTGGCCGCCCGCCAACAGGCCGCGTGGGCGAAGCGCGGGCACCGGATCCGGGTTTCGGCAAACCTGTCGCCGCGCCAGTTCCAGAGCGCCCGCCTGATGCCGCTCATGCAGGACATCACACGCTATCCCGGCCTCGACC
Source organism: Pseudomonadota bacterium (assembly GCA_038745065.1). Lineage (GTDB taxonomy): Bacteria > Pseudomonadota > Alphaproteobacteria > Rhizobiales > JANQQB01 > JANQQB01. The sequence continues at coordinate 15,772 of JBCDLT010000029.1, forward strand.
CGTCGCTCTTGGAATTCGAGATCACCGAAAGCATGCTGATGGGCGACAACGAGCAGATCCTTGCCACCCTCAAGGGGATCCGGCAGCTCGGCTTCTGCGTCGCGCTCGACGATTTCGGAACCGGATATTCCAATCTGGCCTATATCCCGCGCTATCCGATCGGCTGTATCAAGATCGACAAGTCTTTCGTCGATCAATTGCCGCATTCCAGCCCGGTCATCGGCCTGATCCTCTCGCTCGGTCGGCAGGTCGGCGCCAAGGTCGTGGCCGAAGGCGTGGAGACGGACCCGCAATTGCAGCAATTACGTGTCTGGGGATGCGACGAATTCCAGGGCTATCTGTTCCAGCGCCCGCAACCGGTCGACATCATCACCGACATGCTCGACCGGCAGCCCGCCGATATCCGGGCGTCGGCCGAAGACATCCTTCCGATTGCCGCCGATCCGGTCAGGTCGTCAGCGAAAGCGTGACGCCGAGCCCGGCGGCAATCGCCAGCACGGGCAGGATGGTCCAGCCGCGCCACAAAAGCAGTGCCCCGCTCACCAGAGCGAGCACGATCACCCGCCAGTCGAGGGTTGCCGGATCGGGCTGCCAGACAGTCACCAGGCCATAGCGCTGCGGCTCGACGGTCGAAAAGAACACATGCAGGGCAAACCAAACCGACAGATTCAGGATGACGCCGACGACGGCGGCGGTGATGGCCGAAAGGGCGCCTTTCAGGCGGGGTTGCGCGCCGATCCACTCGATGTAGGGCGCGCCCGCGAAGATCCACAGGAAACACGGCGCGAACGTTGCCCATAAGGTTACCAGGGCGGCCGCCAGCGCGAGCCACACCCCGCCCTCGCGAAACCCGGACAGAAAGCCGACGAACTGGGTGACCAGGATAAGCGGGCCGGGCGTGGTTTCCGCAAGACCGAGGCCGTCCATCATTTCGCCCGCCGTCAGCCAGCCGAAATGGTTGACGACGTCCTGGGCCATGTAGGCCAGGACGGCGTAGGCGCCGCCGAAGGTGACGATCGCCAGCGTGGAAAAGAACCAGCCGATCTCTCCAAGGATCGAGCCGCCGGTCGCCAGATCGATGGCAACAAGCGGAACCAGCCAGATCGCGAGCCAGGTGACGATCGTGCGGGCCGTGTCTGCCAGCGATACATCGGGACTGACAGCTTGCGCCTCGGTTTGGCCGGCCGTGCCGCTGAAAAAGAATCCGTAGACCGCAAAGGCGGCAATCAGCAGCGGGTAAGGCAGATCGAGGAAAAAGATCCCGACAAAGGCGAGGCCCGCGATCACCCAATGCCCGATCTCGTGGAGCGCTCGCCTGGCGACCTTGATGAGCGCCTCGATCACAATCACCAGGACGGCGGCCTTGATCCCGAGAAACAGGGCTGAGACAAGCGGGACGGTGCCGAGATAAGCATAGAGCAGCCCGAGCGCCAGGATCACACCCGCGCCGGGCAGGACGAACATCAGACCCGCGGCCAGCCCGCCCGCGACGCCATGCAGGCGCCAGCCGGCATAGGTGGCCAATTGCATCGCCTCCGGCCCCGGCAGCAGCATGCAGAAATTAAGCGCGTTCAAAAAGCCGCGCTCGCTCAGCCAGCCCTTTTCCTCGACAATCACCTTGTGCATCAGCGCGATCTGGGCGGCCGGACCGCCGAACGAGGTTACGCCGATGCGTGTCCAGGCGCCGAATGCTTCCTGGAACGACGGAGCGGCGGGTTCGGACCGGTCGGAAGACATGACGGTCTCGGGTCCCGTCTCAGCTGGCCGGCCAGTCATGGCTTTCCTCCCTTGCATCGCGTGCCCACCGATAAAGGGCGTCATACATTGTCAGGCCGGCATCCAGTTGCGCCAGATCGTCCTTGTAGAGGCGCGACAGGCCGAGCGACAGGGCCAGCAATCCGGGTGCTTGCGGTGCGAGTTCCCACCGATCGGTATCGGCGCCGCGCACAATTGCCGCCAGATGTGACAGAGGTTCGGTGCCCAGGCAAAATTCTTCGATCATCGTGTCGAACGTGCATCGATTGCCGCGATGGCTCCAGAAGATATCCTCGACATCGAACGGCGTGGCCGAAAACCGCTCGGCCACGGCGCGGACTTCGGACGGCGCGACAAACAGGAAGCGCGCCCGGCGGTCGACAAACCGTCGGATCAGCCACGGACACGCGATCCGATCGATCTTCGGTCGGTGCCGTGTGACCCAAAGCGTTCCTTCGGCGCCGTCCAGCGCCGGGATACGGTCGGCCGGAACCAGCGGCTCGCCCGTCTCGCGCCAGGCGCAGAAACCGCCGACCAGGGTTTCGGCTTGGATACCGGAAATGCGAAGATGCGCCGCGACGCCCTGGCTGACTTTCAGGCCCTTGTGGCACACGATGACTGCGCGCCTATTCGGGATGCGATCGGCGAGCGTGTCATGTTCCGTCCACGGATGACGCCATGCGCCCGGCAGGAGACGCGGATCGTCGTTGAAATCCTCATCTGTGCGCACGTCGACGACGTCAGGGGCGTTCGGGGTGCCGATAAGGCGGGACAATTGGGAAGGTGTGATTTCGGTAGGCAAGGGCATAGAGCATCCTCCCGAGGTTCGGGTTTGAAAGGATGCGAGACTTGGGCCTTCGCCTCACGGGGTGTTCGCGACCCCATGCCCCTTCATGCCCCGGATGATCGCTGCCGTCAATTCCGCGGCACGCCAAAGCGGACCGGTCCTGTCAGCAGATCCGGTTCGGTGTGATTCGTCAGGGCGCCCGCGACGTCGGTATCACCAGATCTTCCTCCAGCGCCGCCAGAGCGTTGGCGGTGCGTTTGCGGTCGGCGAGCAGGTGGTTGAATTGTGCATCGCAGCCGGAAATCGGGCGCGGGTAGTTATGGATCTCGCTTTCGATGGCCAGACGGGCGCGAACGAGGCTCTGCTTCGCGGCCTGCAGGGATTGGGCACTTGTTTCGGACATGGTGCGGTATCCTTTTTCATGACCGTATGCAGATGTATACAATAGACCGCCGGTTTGGTCATCCCGTATTCTTACCGGAACCTACGCGGCCGGTGCGCATGCCGTTATGTCAGCCACCAATTGCAGTCCGACGACCTAACGGATACCGTCGATTCCGAGTGGGGCGCACGCAAATCGAGCCGATGGAGTATCGACGATGCCGGTCAATCCACAATCGCGCAACCCCGACCATTCCTGCAATTTTTGTGGCACGTCGCATCGCGATGCCGCACTTTTGGTCGGCAGCGAGCATCCGCACGAACCGACCTTCATTTGCGACCGTTGCATCCGCAAGGCCCATGACGTGCCGATGCAACGGGAAGCGGCTGTTTAGGCGAGGGTCTGTTATGGGCGCCAAAAACGTCCTTCTGCTCTGTTCCGACGAACATGCCCGCTCGGCCATGGGGTGCAGCGGCCATCCGGTGGTGCACACCCCGACGCTTGATCGTCTTGCGGCAAATGGAACCTGCTTCACACGGGCCTACACACCGTCGCCGATCTGCATTCCCGCACGGGCGTGTCTGGCAACGGGGACACCGGTGCATGAAAACCGCTGCTGGTCCTCCGCCGAGCCGTATCAAGGGCAATCGAAGAGCTGGATGCACCGGCTGCGAGAAAGCGGCCACGCCGTCGTCTCGATCGGCAAGCTGCATTATCGGTCGGCCACGGACGATAACGGGTTTTCCGACGAGATTCTGCCGATGTATCTGGCAAACGAAGGTAAGGGATGGCCGCAGGGCCTGATACGCAATCCGCTGCCCGGTTTCGATGAGGTCACGGAGATGGCGCGCGACGCCGGGCCGGGCGACAGCACCTATACCGCCTATGACCGCGCCATCACCGAGGCCGCCTGCGACTGGCTGGGCCGTTATGGCTCGACAATGGCAGACAAGCCCTGGGCCCTGTTTGTTTCCTTCGTCAGCCCGCATTACCCGTTGACGGCGCCGCACCGGTTTTACGACCTGTATGCCGACCGGCCGATGCCGGAGACGATCGGCGGGCCGCCGGATCACCCGGTGCTGGAAGAAATGGTGCGGTTCTGGGATTACGATTCGCATTTCGATGCAGAGAGCCGGGACCGGGCCAAGCGTGGCTATTTCGGGCTTTGCAGCTTTCTCGACGACAACATCCGGCAGGTACTGGAGGCGCTCGAAGCATCGGGCGCCGCACGCGACACGGTCGTGATCTACTTTTCAGACCATGGCGAGATGCTCGGCAATCACGGCTTCTGGGCCAAATCGGTCATGTATGAGGATTCGGCCGGCATTCCGATGATCGTTGCCGGCGACGGTATCGCCGCGGGCACCAACGACACGCCTGTATCCCTGACCGACATTGCCGCGACGGTCGAGAGCTTTGTCGGTGTCGACATGGGCCGTGCCGGTAAGCCCTGGCAGAGCCGGCCGTTACAGCATTTCATCGCAATGCCGGAACCGGAGCGGGTCGTGCTCAGCGAGTATCACGACGGCGGCAGCCCAACGGGTTTTTACATGATCCGTCAGGGGACCTGGAAATACGTCTTTTATGCCGGCGGGGCGCCCTGCCAGTTGTTCGACATGCAGCGCGACCCGCATGAACTGACCGATCTCGGCAGGGATCCCGGCTACGCGGACATTCGCGCGCGGCTGCACGCGGTGCTGGCGGCAATCCTCGACCCGGAGGCGGTGAATGCCCAGGCCTTTGATGATCAGGCGGCGTTGGTCGAGCGGTATGGCGGCCGGGAGGCCGTTATGGGCCTGCCCGGTTTCGGGCACACACCGGTCGGAAGCTGACGGCTGATCGCTTTAGGGTCCGTACTCAATTAGAATCCCCTTATTGAGTACAGACCTTAAACCGTGGCTTCGACAGGCCGGGTTACCGGATCCAGTTCGTTGTAGGTGCGTAGGTCCCGCAGACGACTGAACAGCGCGGCGGCAAACGACAATCCGAAGACCAGGACGGTAAAGGCAAGCGCAATCGTCGGTGACGTCGCGCCGGCGATCATGCCCCCGGCGAGCGCGCCGAGCGGGCGCACACCATAGATCGCTGTCTGGATTACGGCGTTGACCCGTCCCAGCATCGCGCCTGGGGTCACGAGCTGGCGGATCGAGTTCTGGGCGATGAGCCACATGGACGGGCCGAAACCGATAAAGAACCAGCAGGCGCCGACCATCCAGACGGATCCGCCGGTCGGGATCAGAAGCAGGGCGAAAACAGCGACGAGCGAACTGCCCGGTCCGAACAGCAGAACAAGGTTCGGGGAGACACGGTCGGCAAAGCGGGCACTCAGGGCTGACCCGACGATCGTCGCCGCGCCGAATGCCGACAGACCGATGCCGAACGCGCCGGGATCGATGCGTACCTCGTTGATGAGCCACGGCACCATGATGACCAGCAAGGCCGCGAAACCGAAATTCCAGAAAACCGCGCACAAGGCGATCGGCCGCAGGAGATCCTGGCGGATGACAAAATGTCCGCCTTCAACGATCTGCTTCAGCATGTTGTCCGACGACCTTTGAGGGGAGGCAAAGCGGGGCAGGCCGAGCGTGCCTGCAAAAGCCGTTGCGGCTGCAAGGGTTGCGATTAAGAAGATGACTTCGGCAACGCCCGCGTTGAAGACCAGACCGACGGCAAGGGGCACTGCGAAGGTTGTCAGAGCGCGCGGAAGTTCGAGCCGTGCGTTGGCGTTGGCGAGCCGGTTTCTTCCGGTGATTACCGGCAGGATCGACAGGCTGACGAGCACAAAAAGCACGATGCCGAACCCGGAAAAAGTCACCGCGGCGGCAAATCCGATGAGGCTCTCGAGCCGGACGCTGAGCGCAATGCCGAAAAAGCCGATGAGGGAAATCAATGTCGCCGCGACGGCGACCCGATGCGCGGCGACACGGTCGACGACCAGTCCGAACGGGATCGAGCCGAGGAGATGCGCCATTGCCTGGCAGGCCACAAGCAAGCCGATGGTCTCCGGACTTGCCTTGAAAACCAGCGCGGCCACGAGCGGCACAGTCACGATGGCAATCTGATCGGCTGCGTGCATGCCGAAGGCGGAAAAGGTCAGGCGGTCGATCGTCTGCATGGCGCGGTGCTCCTTTGTCCGCGCGGACACTGACGGATCTCAGGAGGCACGCCCACCCGGTTTTTGCACGGTCATCGGCGGCCCCTCAGGAATGCGAAGCGACGCTGTTCTGGGGAACGATTGTCGGTTCGGCTTTCTGACTGTTTTCCGGCGGGCGCGAGTCATCTAGCGTGCACATCTCACGCTTGCCACGGTCTGCGCGGTGTCGTGCGCCCGACAGGCAGCAAAAGCCGCGCAGCACGATGCCAGCCTCCGCCACGGTTTTGCCGATGCGATGGGTGGGTACCCTCGGTCCGGTATCTCGGGCCGAGTTTCAGTGACTCGACGGGAGGATCTTGGCCATGGCCGGTGATGAAAAGCTGCTTGCCATCTGCATACCGACGTTCAACCGGGCCCGGTACATCGGCAACCTGTTGGAAACCCTGCACGCCGACATCCAAGGGTTTCCGCATTCCTACGAAATCGTCATCTCGGACAATGCGTCGGAGGACAATACCGAAGCCGTCGTCGCGGAGTGGCTCGACAAACTGCCCATACGGTACTTTCGGCAGGAAACGAATATCGGTCCGCACAACAGCCTGGCATTCGCGTTCGGACAGTCCCGCGGACGCTATTCGATGTATCTTGCCGATGACGACCTGATCGACGTCGGCGGTCTCGACAAGGCCTTGACGACGCTGACGGCCAATCCCGACGCGGTCGTGCTTTACGCTCCCTGGACACTTGTCGATCTCGTGCACGACAAAACATTGTCCAATTTCTACGAACTTCCCGGCGACGCGACCGTCTTGCGCGGCAATTATCTGCATATGCTGTCGCTGATCCTGCAGAACCACATCTTTGCGGAAATCGCGATCTTTCAGACCGATGCCTTTCGCCGGCGCTTTCCACGGTCCAACGATCTCGCCCATTGGGCCTTTACTGTCCCGTCGGAATACCTGTCAGTCGGCAATGTGATCTTCTCCGGCACGCCGTTTTATCGATCGGTGACCAACTACTTTGCCGACGAGCGGCGCCATCAACTCGGCACCGAGGAAGTCGAAGTTTCATGGGACGCCTACCGGGGAGGGCTTGAGCACCTTCTCGGACTGTGCATCTCCGCCCTCAGCGAACAGAACCTGGAATTGTTGAGAACCAGCATCCACGAATTCCTCATTCGGCGCATGCTGGTTGCGCTGAGGTTCCGGATCGCAAGGGGACGGGACCCGATCGAGACCTATTATCTGGCCTCGCGCCTGCGGGGAATGGGAGCGTTGTCGCGTCTTCCGAAGCCGTTCGACGAGATCCGTTCCGAAGCGGCCTTGTGGTTCGTCACCCATGATTCGACGCTGGTCGACGGCAAGACACAGATCGGATTGGTGGGCGGCTTCGATCCCTCGGTCGCAGAGACGCTGCAATCGATCACCGATCTCGATCTTCTGTTCTTCGATACCGTTCCCAAGGGCGCCGAAAACACACTTTTCATCGTCAAGGGATCCGAAGCGCCGCCGGGCATGGATCTCGACCGGGCGAACACGGCCTCGAACAAGATCTTCTTCGAGACCGACCTGCTCAACAAGTTCCTGTAATTAATGAATGAATTCAGGTCTTTGGAATGCCGTAGACGGTCGCTCCGGTCCCGCACCAGCTGTGCAGCCTGAAATAGAGCGCATAGTCGGCGGCCTGGTCCAGCAAATGGGTCAGCGTGCGAAACAGTCCGTCGGCGTTGTGATAGACGGTGGCCGCGATGACAGGCCTCTGGCGCCGGATCGTTGCTTTCGCGCCTTCAAGGGCGTCGTATTCGGCGCCCTCAAGATGGAACTTTGCAAAGCTGACGGTGAGATCGAGGTCATCGAGGCAAACGACATCGACGGAAGCGGAGGCGATTTCGGTTTCGCCTTCACGGCAAATCCGGGACATCAGGCCATAACCGGCCGCAAACGGCTGCCGACCGGTTCGGTTTCCCAACGCGAACGGATACACCTTGGTCCGCTCACGCATGTCTGCCGGCACCGTGTCGAGATAGGTATGCAGTAATGCTCGGTTGTCCGGATCCGGTTCAAACAGGAGCGCCTGCTCGATGTGTCCTTCCGTGATCGCCAAAAGCTGTTGCAATACGCGGCCGTCATAGGCTCCGGCATCCACAAAACAGAGATCGCGCGCCTCGAGAAAGGAGCGGATTTCGGGGATAAAAAACCGAGTTTCGGCGACGATGGGGGCGTTTTGGAAGATCCAGTCTTCGCGCAGGAGCCGCCAGGCCAGGAACTGGATGTAATGGGCTCGGGAAACATCATCGGCCAACGCGCCGAGGATGCGCGAGATTGCTAGCCTGTCGCCGTCTGTCCGAGCCGGAGCAAACCAGCCGTTGTTCAGCGGATGCCGGTCTACGAATTGATTGGCGTAATCGTAAAACGGATGGACGTTCTGCCAGCCGATGGCGTGAAGTTCATCACGCACGGCTTCGAACGGGGCACTGACGGTGGTGACAAGGACGATCGTCTCCGCCCGTTTTGTCGCCAGGATCGGGTCATCGGGCCGCACGACCTCTAGGTTCGGCGGGATCGTCTGTCCGGGCTTTGCCGCCCGATCCATCATGCAGTCGACACGGATGCCAAGATGCGCCAGGACCGAACAGGCGAGCCGGCCCATCGCGCCGGCGCCGTGCAGGACAACCCGATCCGCATCCAGAACGAGCGACGGTGCCGTCGGCGGCTTCAGCAGGGCATCCAGCAGGCCGTCATCCAGTTCGCGATCAATCCGACCGAATTGCCGCAAGGGTCTTCTCCAGCGTGCCGGCCAGACCTGCAAGATCCGGGTCGTGCGGAAAGGTGCGATGAAAGTGGATCGGGGATCCCTTGCTGCGTTCGTACAGGAACGGCACGTCGTCGGGTGCACCAACGGAGTGGCTTTCCAGGCCGGGACGGTAGGGCCCGGCGCCCGAAAGGCACCAGTGCCACGGCGTCGTCCCGATTGCTTGCCGCAGGCTCCGGTCCCGAACCGGGCACGCCATCACCGCGTCATAGATCTCATCAAGCTTGGCTACCGTGTTGGCGATCTGGAAGCGGTCGCGCACGGTTTCCGCCGCCTTGCGGCTCATCGTTTCCGCCGATCCTCGGTCTGCATCCAGGAACCGGACGGCCTCGGCGAATTCCGCGACCGAGGACACGACGATTCCGGTCTTGCCGTTCTCCACGATGTTCCGTTCGCAAGGATTGTCGAGTACGACCGGAACGGCACCGCAAGCCATGGCTTCCAACAAAGCGTTTTCCGCGGTGCCGTAATGCATCGGATTGAGCAGGTAGACAAAGATGTCGATGCCCGCCAGGGCGGCCCCGGGATCCTCGACAAAACCGTGAAACCGGCAGGCATCCAACACGCCGCATTCGGCCATATGGCTTTGCAGGGCCGGGTTTTCCGACACACTGCCGTAAACATCGAGACTGAAACCCGGCACGGTTACGGCGGCCAGGAAAGATCCCATGTCGGGATGGATCTTGGAGGCGTTCAGACTTCCCAGATATCCGTATGCAAGCGGGGAGTGATCAAAACCGCGATCGCGCTTTTTGATTCCCTCGAATCCGCCTGAGCTCCATGCCACATCGTATCGGACCGTGCTGTTTCCCGGTCTGTCGGCAATCAGTTCCAGCGAGCACGGATTGGTGAAAACAAAGGCATCGGGAAGCGACAGCAAAGCCGGCGACGGCGTCGGATAATGCAGGCCGGATACATGGCTCCACAGGATCAGGCGGGATCGAAGCGCAGCCCGTTGGGCCATCCATTCAAGCGTACGCGGATGGTGCCACCATTCGACCTGCACGATGTCGGCCTCAGCCAGCATTCTGCCTGTGGCGGTCTCATCAGGCATGACCATGAAGTCGCCGCCGGCGTCTGTGATCAGGTCGGCATGACGGGTGTCGTTCATTGCCTCCAGGCAAAGGAACGAATCCCTGTAATCGTTGCGCTCCTGCAACCGGTGAACCGCGATCTGGGAAAGCACCCGTCCGACACCGCCGCCGAGATGCGGCGTGACGTGGAGAATGCGCGCCCGGTCCGCCATAAAAGTCTCTCCGGCCTACGTGTAGGGTCTTGCGGCCCGGAGCTTCTTCAGGAGGTCATCGACATAGGGGTCGATGTTGTCCGGCAGGCAATGGCTTAACTGGCCGCATCCCCCGCAGGTTTCGTTTTCGCATCGCCTGCCTTCGAGATGAGCGACCTGATGCCGGTACAGCGGTTCGCCGGTCCATACTTCCTTCAGAGTCTGAAAACGGAGATCGCCGACAGAAAGCTTGCGGGCCCAATCGAGGAAGCAAAGACTGACAACGCCGTCGGAATTTACGGAGATCGAATAAAAGATGTACGGGCACGTTGAAATATCCATGATTTCATTGCCGTAGATCCCTTCCGTGATGGTCACGCCGGTGTAATCCTCGACATCGAATTCCGGCCAGCAAGGCGCGAAATTCTCCAGCGAAATGCGGTCGCAATAATTGCCGAACGTGTCGAAGAAATACTTCTTTTCATCCTCGGACAATTCATCGCCGGGCATCTTGATGCAAATCTCGCAATCGCCTTTTACGTCGTACAGGTGCCTGATATTTTTGACAAAATCTGCGAAGTTCACTTTTGTCTTGGTGAACTCCCAGAACTGCTCGTCGGAAAGGCCATCGACGGAAATGTTGATTCGGTCGAGTCCGGACGCGATGAGTTTTTCGACATTTTTAGGTGTGAGCAGATATCCGTTCGTCGTCGTGTCGATGTAATTGACGCGCCCGCTCGCCTTTGCATAGGCGATCATGTCCGGCAGGCGTTTGTTCAGGAGCGGTTCGCCGTCCTTGTAAAGGCGCAGAACCTTGAGCGGATGATCGAATTCGTGGAGGTCGTCGATGATCTTCTGAAACAGCTCGAGCTTCAACGCCCCCTGGAAGCGACCGGTCTCCCGAATGAGCGCCCGGTCTCCGGTCGGACAGAACACGCATTGGAAATTGCATGCGCTCGACGGATCGACGAACAGGACAAAAGGTGTCGCCAGGGGAATGACCGTCTCCAGCGCTGTTCGCCCTTCAAGATTGATGCGCGGTTTCAGTTCGGCTTTCATACGCTTCTTTCCTTGGCGATCGCGGCAGCGTGTACTGCCGGACACGATGCATGGGGGTGTCAAACCCGTTTCAGGAATCCGTCCCAGGACGCCGTCAGGCCCAGCTTGCTTTCAATGGTCTTGTCCAACTCGAAACGAAGCGCGCGGCCGCTTTGGTCCGAAAGCCCCGATTCGCAAAGCCGAAGATACTCGAACAACGCCGTCTTCGGGTTGTTTCCCCGGCTCCATGGTCGGTCGACGACATAGCCGTCCGGCATGTCTTCGATCCCGGTGTCCCAGACAACGCAGTAACTCCCGACAGACGTGAGCGGGGCGAAAATCTTCAGTTCTTCCAGCACGTGTTCGTGGGTGTGATTGGAATCCAGGAAGACCATGATCGTGTCGTGCTGGCCGGCAATGTCCCTGACTTGCCGTGCGACCGAGGGGTCGATCGAGGAGTTCTCGATCATGTGGATCTTGTGGGCCATCGGATGATCTTCGATGGCGGCCCGGTTATGCCGGCGAATGTCGATGTCGATCCCGACCACCTTGCGTTTGCTGGCCGATACATCCAGCGGCTTTTGCTCCGCGACGGCGTCGCAATAGTCGAGCAGTGCCAGCATGGAGGCGCTCATGATGAGCGATCCGCCGTGGGCGATCCCGGTTTCGATGATCAGGTCCGGTTTCACCGCCCAAACGAGTTCCTGAACGGCATAAAGGTCCTGCGGGATCTGGATGACGGGGCGGCCGAGCCAGGAAAAATTGTGCGCATATTTGTGACGCCCGGAGGCAATCAGCCATTGCGTGTTCAGGGCCCGGAACGCCGTATCCTCGCCCAGAGCCCGCACGTTGTTATCCACGCTCCGGCGAAATGCGGTTACCTCATCCAAGATGTCGCGCTCCGGTCAAAGGACGTTTTCGGCGGACGGTCCGCAACAATGGATATCCCACCAGATCGTGCGCGGCGCGTGCCGATTGTTGTCGCGGTCGCGCACTTCACAGGAATATTTCGAGACCATGTCCTCATAACCCAGCCATTCGCCCGGCAGATCGTCGCCAAACGGTCCCGATGCTCCCGGCTTGAAGCGATGGGCGACGCTCCGGTCGGTCATGTTTGCAACGTCGGCCTGATTGGCCAGCTTGAAGCGCTCATATCCAACCGCCTTGAGCGTCTCCAGATAATCAAAGCCGAAGCGACAATCCTCCAGGCTCAGGAAGTACGGCAGGTATTGGCTGTCCCGTAGCTGATCGATGACAATCTGGTCGACGCCCTCGACGTCGATCTTCATGTAAAAGGGCACGCCATAAAGCGCGAACAGGTAAGAGACGGGAACACACGTGACCGGGCGCTCGGCGCACGTCGATTGCTCACGGCCCGCCCAGTTGATGTCGAGGCTGCTCCAGTGATCATTTCCGGTGTTGATGAAAAACGTGCGGGTGTCGAAATCGTTCCAGACCGCGAGATTGCAGATTTCGAGCCGACCGGATGCGATTTCCGTGGCAAAACGGCTCTTGGCAAGGGCGCACAGATCCGAATTCGCCTCGACGCTGACCACTCTCTTGGCCTTCAAGAGGTAGTATTCGGTGTCGTCGCCATTGTTCATTCCAAGGTCGAATATCAATCCGCTGCTGCGAACGAAGCGCCTGATCATGCACGCGCTCCCAGCCGCCGCCTGTGGCTGTAGTCTGACGCGGAATCCGGTGCAGCGGCTCCCGCGCCGGTTTCGGGCGCGTGTGTCTTGTCGATCTCTGTGCCGTCGCCTGCGCGCGTGACCGGGATTGAAGGAATACCGACGACACGCGGTGGATCGACCGCATTGTTGGGGCGGGCCCCGAAACATAACAGGTCGCGTCTGCCGTATTGATCGGCGATCCTTTCCGCGACTTCGCGGACCGTAACGGGGGTGCCGGAACATATGTTCATGGCGCCTTCGACATCGGACAAGGCAGCGTCGGCAATCATTCTGCCCGCATCGGCAACGTCGAGAAAGTCGCGGATCTGGGTGCCGCTCGTCAGGTCCGCCTGTTCTCCGGCGGCGAGACGAGAGTGCAGGTAGGGGACGAGGCGGCGGGGATGTTCGCCCTCGCCGTACAAGAAGAAAAGGCGGGTCCATAAAAATGAAATGCCGGCGCCGGCGGCCCATTGCGACAGTGCCTGGAACGCAGCCACCTTGGCGGCGGCATAGGGCGTTTCCGGTTTCAGCGGGGTTTCGACGGACAGGTCGCCGTAGCTGAGATCATATTCAAAGCATGTCCCCACGCCGGTAATTCTCGGAACCCCTGCATCCGCCGCACCTTGAGCAAGCCGTATCGTGCCGGCAAGGCAGTCAAGATTCAGGGCCGATGTCAGGTAATGGCCCGGTTCCGTGTACCATGCCGCATGCAGCACGATGTCGATGTCGGAGCATGCCTCGGCCCACCATTCACGGCTTTCGGCAAACGCATCCTGCGTAACGATTGTCTTTGCCGAATGGTCGATGCGGATCTTGCGGGCGAGGATCGTGATTTCCGCACCGCGCGCCGCCAGCGCCTTGTGGATCTGTCGTCCGACAAAGCCACCCGCTCCGGTCAGGAGGACACGCTTACCCATCGGCTTGCCGAACGGGAGGCAGCGGGCAGGGGCCCGGCGTCGCATCTAGAGCGGTCGCACTCCGATGGGGAGGGCGGTGCCCAGATCCTACAGTTGCCTGGCCTTGCGGGCGGCTCAAGGCGGGGATGGAACGAATGGCGTTATGGGCTTTCATCACGCGCTTGCCGATCATGTCGGCAAAGGACTTTCTGCGACACGGCTCTTCGCCGGTCCCAACACCAAACTCGGTCGCAGAATTGAAGACGCTCATGGGTTTCGCCTGTCCTGACGGCCAATACGCCTGCCTTGGTCCAGCGGGAGCGGGCCGTATCCGGGCTCCCGTTTGATCAGCTTATCCGGTTTGCACCGAAAATGATGCCGGTTCCGAGCCATCGACATACAGCCGATGGGCTTTACGATAGGCGCCTTCAAGGTGTCGTGTGAACAAGGCCGTGTCGAATAACGGGCATGTGGCGCGGTTTTCCCCCAAAAGCGCACGCAGGGCGCCGCAGCGATCAGGATCGCGCGCCAATTCGAGCGCCAGCGTTTCGTAGTGTTTTGCCGATTCGGTGACCAGTTCAGGCATGCCTGCTGCAAACAGCAGACTGCCCGCCACCCGCGCCGCAAAGCCTTCGCCGAGCCTCGTGACTACCGGCAGGCCGGTCCACAAGGCATCGCTTGCCGTGGTGTGGGCGTTGTAGGTGAACGTGTCCAGGAACAGGTCGGCAAGCGGATAGCGCGCCAGGTGTTCGGCATGGGGCAGGCGGTCGGCAAAGATCAGGCGCGTGCCGTTGATCCCGCGGGCTTCGGCTTCGGACCGCAGATTGGCCTCGGCCCATTGATTGGTGCGCAGGAGCCAGAGGACGCTGCCTGGTATGCGTGCCAGGAGCCGCATCCAGATATCGAATTCGGCCGGGCCGATCTTGTAGCTGGAGTTGAAGCAGCAAAAAACAAAGCCGTCTTCCGGCAGACCGCATTCGGCGCGCGTCGGTGCGCGGTCCGCGATCCGCCGGTCCCTGTCGTTGACCTGGTAGCTGTGCGGCATCCGGATAACGTTTTCGGCGTAATGCGCCTCGGCGCCTTCCGGGATCACGATCCGATCGCCGATTACGTAGTCGATGAAGGGTGCACCGGTCGTTCCGGGATAACCGAGATAGGTCATTTGCACCGGCGCAGCGCGGCGCGCAAAAATGCCGAGGCGCGCGCCTTGCGTATAGCCTTTCAGATCGACGGCGATATCGAGGCCGTGGCCGCGCGCCATGTCGGCAATCCCGGCATCGGTCTCCTCGCACACGTCGTGAACGTGTTCGACCGATGCGAGCAAACGCTGTCGCATGCCGTCCTGCCTGTCGGGACCGTAGGAATAGGCATGCACTTCGAAGGCATCGCGATCGTGGTGGTCGAACAGGCCGGCCATCAGATACATCGTTGCGTGGTCGTGAAAGTCCGCCGAAAAATAGCCGATCCTCAGCCGGCCGGAAGCAACGTCCTTGTGCCGTGGCCGAGGGCTCGGATCCGGGTACAGGGCGCGGGTCATCTTTTCGGACCGCAGCCGGTGACGTGCCGGGTCGTCCTCCATAGCCAGCAGGGAAAAAGGCGACACCGGCGCTCCTTCGATGCCGAGCGCGGCAATCCCCGCAGCTTCGCCCGAGAGCGCCTGCCAATCGCATATGCGCGCCAATTGATGGCATTTCTGCTCGCGCGCCCGGTCATGGTCCGGATCGATGCGGAGCGCCTCGCCGTACTGGCCGATGGCTTGTTCGTAGTCTCCCTGCTGCTGCAGCGTGAGGCCGAGATTGTAGCGCGCATCGGCGTGATCGGGATCGAGCTCGACTGCCCGGCGATAACCGGCTTCCGCTTCTTCCAACCGGTTCTGCGCTCGCAGGACATTGGCGCAGGCCAGATGCGCGGCGGCATTGTCCGGCGCGATCTCCAGAGCACGGCGATATTCTTCGACGGCCGCATCGGCCCGGTTCAGGGCAGCAAGCGCCGCGCCTGCCAGATTGTGGAGGACGGAACTGTCAGGATAGGACTCGATCAGCGATCCGGTTTCACGCAAGAGATCGTCGAAACGGCCAGCCTTGTAGTGTGCCAGCAGGCGCTCGGTCGTTCCGTCCGGGAGTTCGTTCGATCGATCCCGCGTAGGCGGTGCGTCCTGCGTCTCAGAGCGTATCGGCCCGGCATCGGGTGACGTGTCGCCGATCCGGAACGGTGCGGGCGAACGGTCGTCGAAATAGATCTGGTATGCCTGCTGGTACGCGGCTTCGAGATGCTTGGCGAACAGCCCGGTGTCGAACAAGGGCTGGGTGTCGCGGTTTAGCGCAAGCCTTGACTTGAGATCGGCATGCCGCTCGGGATCGGTTGCAAGCGCCAGGGCCAGCACCTCATAGTCTTCCGTCGTCTCGGTCACCAGTTCGGGCAGGCCGACGGCCTTCAACAGACTGCCTGCGACGCGGGCGGCAAAGCCCTCGCCGAGTTTGGTGATCACCGGCAGACCGGCCCACAGTGCGTCACTGGCCGTTGTGTGGGCGTTGCAGGTGAAGGTGTCGAGGAAAAGGTCGGCTTGGCGGCAGCGTGCCAGATGTTCGTCAAGCGGACGCCGCTTGGCGAATACGATGCGATTGCCGTCGACACCGCGGGCTTCGGCCTCGGCCCTGAGATTGGCCTCGGACCATTTATTGCCGTCCAGGAGCCAGAGCACGCTGTCTTCGACCGCGCGCAAAAGGCGCATCCAGACATCGAATTCCGCCGGTGTGATCTTGTAGCCGGCGTTGAAACAGCAGAATACAAAGCCGGTTTCCGGAAGGCCGCATTCGGTGCGGCTTGGCGTATGTCCCGCGATCCGGCGTGTGTCGTCGTTCACCTGATAGGTGTTCGGCAGATAGATGACCTTTTCGCTGTAATGCTGTTGCGCGTCGGGCGGGATAACCGTTTCGTCGGCAATCACGTAGTCGATGAACGGCGCTCCGGTCGAGCCCGGATAACCAAGATAGGCGATCTGTACCGGGGCCGGTCGAAACGCCAGGATGCCCGACCGGGCACCCTTTGTGTGACCCTTCAGATCGACGGCTATGTCGATGCCGTCTTCGCGGGCCATCCGGGCCGCTTCTTCGTCGCCGACGGTTCGCACATCCCGGAACACGTCGACATCTTTGATCAGGCGCTGGCGCATCTCGCCGTCGGATTCCATGCCGAACGAATAGGCGTAGATCTCGAAGGCATCACGGTCGTGTTCGGCGAACAGCTTGGCCATGAGATGCATGGTGGCGTGATTGTGGAAGTCGGCTGAGAAATAGCCGATGCGCAGACGTTTCGGGCGGATTGTCGGCCGCGCCGGCGCGGGGAATTCCGGGCGTGTATACTTGTCGCGCGTATAGATCTGCGAACGGATCAGGTTGCGGGCCGGATCGTCGTCCAGAACGACCATGGAAAACGGTGAAACGCGGGTCTTGCGAATACCGAGGCGCTTGACCGCGTTGCGGGATTCCGCCATGGCGGCCCAGTCGCACATATGCGCCTGCTGATGCAGCATTTGCGAATAGGCGATGTCGTAACCGGGGTCGATTTCAAGCGCGCGTTTGAAGCTGGCGACAGCCTCGTCGAAGGCTCCCTTCGACTGGTACAGAACGCCGAGATTGTTGTGCGCTTCGAAGTAGTCGGGATTGAGTTCAAGAGCCCGGTGAAAGCTCTCGATCGCCTCGTCAAGCGACCCGGTATGTTTCAGCGCAACGCCGAGATTGTTGTGGGCGTCCGGATTGTCCGGGCTGATGTCGACGGCCCGGGCGTGGGTTTCCACGGCCCTGTCGAAATCGCCTTTCTCGCGCAGCACGACGCCCAGACTGTTCAGCGCCTCGCCGTAGTCCGGGCTGATTTCCACGGCCCGGTTCAGGTTCACCGCCGCTTCGTCGCGGGATCCGAGATCCTGCAGGATCACACCGAGTGTGTTCAGCCCCTCGGCATAATCCGGCCTTATGTCGAGAGCGCGCCGGCACATATTGGCGGCCTCCTGCAAGGTCCCCATGCCGTGCAGCGCTGTCGCCAGATTGTTGAAGGCCTCGGCATAATCCGGATTGATTTCCGTCGCCCGCCGATAGCACTTGGCCGCTACCTCCAGCATGCCGCGTTCCTGGTAAACGCCGCCCAGGTTGTTGTGTGCTTCGGCGTAATCCGGGTTCAGCTCGATCGCGCTTTGGTACTGGGATTCGGCGGCGTCCAGGTCGCCTGCATTTTGGTTCATCGCCCCCAGATTGTTGTGCGCCTTGGCGTGGTTCGGAGCGCTTTCAAGGGTTTTCAGATAGGCGGCACGGGCGCTGTCGACGTCGTCCCTGTCCTGCAGCAGAACGCCGAGATTGTAGTGCGCTTCCGCATAGTCGGGGCGCAGCTTTATGGCGCGGGCATAGCCGGCTTCCGCTTCCTGGAGATCTCCCCGGTCCTTGAGGACATTGGCGAAGTTGAAATGACCCTCCGGATAGTCTGGTTTCAGTTCGAGCGAACGCCGATAATGGACAATCGCCTGGTCGAGCCGACCCAGTTCGGAATTGGCGGCGCCAAGCATGGACAGAAGAACGATGTCGTTCGGGAACTGAGCTGCAAACGGTTCGCCGAAACGAACGACGTCCTCGAAACATCCGTCACGGAACAGCGCCACCAGCCGGTTATAGCCTTCTCGCGGCATGGTCTGCGGCGCCTGGGACCGCCGGGGCGAGGGCTGGTGGACCTGACCGGATTTCAGCCGCTCAAGTCCTTGCTGCGCACGCTTGTTCTGCGGAAAGGCAACCAGGATCGACGAATAGACCTCGGCCGCCTGGGCGGTTTCTCCCTTCTTCACATGGGTTTGCGCCCGGCGGATTGCTTTGTCGACGTTGAGCTTCATGCACCAGGTCCTGCTTGTGAAGAAATGTTCGCCCTGCAGGCCGCCCGGACGGGTGCCGTCAATCGCACAAGCAGCGCAAGGCGAAGAAAGATGACTGCCATCGGGGTTGCCCTCTGCCGACAGCCTGGAAAAGGGAATGGTGTGCCGGCCGCCCATTTCGAGCCTATCGGGACGGCGTTAACGTCTCGTTAATCATAAATCGACGCCGGCAGCCTAGTACCTCGTCGCAGAGATTTTGACGGTTTGATGGGGAAGACTCGTGCCTGGGCTAGGCGCGTCGCGCAGCGCGATCACAACGGCGATGTTTCGCCGTTGTCCTTTGCCCGACAAATCGGAAACATCCGATTTGTTTTACATCGGGCAAGCGGCGCAACGACGCCCAGGCACGAGCCTTCGCCACCGTAGGCCGGCTTCTCCTGGATTTTGGACGGCGTTGCCCTGCTTGTCCGATGCCCCGCATCGCTCTGCGCAGGGCGCCTAGCCAAAATCCAGGACAAGCCGGTCAAACCATCAAAATCTCTGCGACGAGGTACTATGCACCCCGCCAAAAAATCGGCGGGGCCGGGCGGTCAATCGCCCTGCGCGACACCCTGTTTGAGCGCCTTGGCGCGACGGCGGCGATACGCCGGCAGGAAGATCAAAACAGCACCGAACAGCAGCAGGGCAAGCGTCATCGGTCGTTCATACATGAAGCTGATTCCGTCCGTCAGATTGACTGCGCGGGCAAAATTGTCTTCCAGCATGCCGCCAAGGATGAAGCCGATGAGGAGCGGCGGCAGCGGATAATCGGCAAATCGCAGGATCGTTGCGAAGACGCCGAGACCGACCAGGATGAGCAGTTCCGTCGCATTGTTCTGGCCGATATAGGCGCCGATCATCGTAAAGAACAAAATGAAGGGAATCAGATAGTTGCGCGGGATGAGCAGCAGTTTGGCGATATAGGGAATGAGCGGCAGGTTGAGGACCAGAAGCACAACGTTGCCGATATACATGGAAATGATGACCGCCCAGAAGATCGACGGGTTGTCGACCATGAGCCGCGGGCCGGGATTGACGTTCAGCGCGATCAGCGCGCCGAGCAGGATGGCGGTTGTGCCGGATCCAGGAATACCGAGGGTAAGAAGCGGCACGAACGAGCCGGTGCAAGCGGCGTTGTTGGCGGTTTCCGGCGCCGACAGTCCCTTGATGGAGCCCTTGCCGAACTCGTCCTGGTCGGCGCCCTTTGCAATGTTGCGCTCGACGGCATAGCCGAGGAAGGAGGCGATCGTCGCGCCGGCGCCCGGCATGACGCCGATCAGGAAGCCCTGGATCGACTGCCGGCCGATCACCGGAATGATCTGACGAGCCTCATCGCGCGTGATGCGCAAATCCTTGATCTCGCCGTTGTCGCTCTTGCCCCTCTCGCCGCGTTTCGGATCGAGCACCAGCATCATGGCTTCCGGCAGCGCGAACAGCGCCATGGCGAGCGTGATGAAACTGAAGCCGGATTGCAGGTCGATCAGACCCATCGTGAAACGCGGTGCGTTGAACAGGGCGGATTCGCCGACGGTCGCCAGCATCAGGCCAATGACCGTCATCATCAGCGCCTTGACGACCTTTCCAGTGCCGGCAAAGGCTGCAATGGCGGACAGGCCGACCACCATGAGCGCAAAATACTCAGCCGAATGGAACAGCAATGCGACGGATGACAGTGCCGGCGCAAATCCCATCAACAGGATCGCGCCGACCGTGCCGCCGGCGAACGACGAAATGGCGGCGACGGTGAGGGCCTTGCCGGCCTTGCCCTGTCGGGCCATGGGATAGCCGTCGAACGACGTCGCGACCGTGCCGGCCACGCCGGGTGCGTTGATCAGGATGGAAGAGGTCGATCCGCCGAAAATCGCGCCGTAATAGACGCCGGCGAGCAGAATGAGCGCTGCGGACGGGTCGCCGATCTTGATGGCGACCGGGATCATGATGGCGATGATGGACATCGGGCCGAGGCCCGGAAGCATGCCGATCAGCGTGCCGATCAGACAGCCTGCGACGACCATCAGGAGGTTCTGGATCGAGAGGGCCGTCAACAGGCCCATGGAAATGCCTTCAAGCATGGCCGACCCTCCTCAACCCAGAAATTCGGGCAGCGGACGCAGGAAAATGCCCAGCGTCTCCTGCACCAGAAACCAGATCGCCGCCGCGCCGAAGAGCGCGATCGGGACCATGATGTAGAGTTTGCGTTCGCCGAGGATCCAGCCGGTTCCGACCAGAAAGACCGTTGTCGCGGGAATGAACCCGGCAGGGCGCAGCAACAACGCATAGGCGATCATGGCGGCGATCAGACCAAGCGCCTGGCCGATCTTGAATTCGCGCAGCCGTTCCATGCTGATGCCGCCGAGCGGTTCGCCGTCGGCATCCGCTTTCGGCCGGGGCGACAGGATGATGATCGATGACAGGATAATCGCCAGCACGCTCAGGCCGGTCGGCAAGGTATTGGGAAGAAAGGCGAGGTTTCGTTCGAAGGGCAGAAGCGGATACGTCAGCGCCGCATAGCCGTAGATCAGCGCGATGACCAGAAAGACCACCGCAATGCCCTTGTCGAGCGTCATGCCCGCGCCTCCCGGGGGCGGTTTTTGTTTTTGGTCGATCATGCCGGCTCGCCCCCAGCCGATGTTCGACGTGCCCGGCTCGCCGGGCAATCAAAGTCTTTCGACCCTGCGCCAGGGCTACCGGCGCAGGGTCGGCATGCTATCGGATCAAAGGAAGCCGAGTTCCTTCATGAGATCGCCGATCTGTTTTTCCTGGTTTTCCAGGAAGGTGGAGAAGTCTTCACCGGAATTGTGAATGTTGACCCAGCCATTGCGGGACCGGACTTCTTCCCATTCAGCCGTGTCGTACATTTTCGCCAGCACGTCCCGATAGGCCTGTGCCTTGTCGTCCGGCAGGCCGGGGGCCGCAAAAAAGCCGCGCCAGTTGACAAATTCGACATCGACGCCCTGTTCCTTCAGCGTCATGGCGTCGGCATTGGCCGCAACGCGCTCAGCGGAGGTGACCCCGATGATCTTCACTTCACCGGCATCGGCCAGCGCGACGGCTTCGGAGAAGCCGGTCGACAGGGCCTTGATTTCACCGGAAAGCAGGGCGGCCATTGCCTTGCCACCGGCGTCATAGGGGATGTACTTCACCTTGGTCGGATCCTCGCCGGCCGCCTTCATGGCCATGGCCGCGACCAGATGGTCCATGCCGCCGGGCACGGATCCGCCGCCGATCGCGACGTCGCGCGGGTTTGCCTTGTAGGCTGCGATCAGATCGGTGAAGGAATTGAGTTCGCTGTCCTTGCCGACGACAAACGCGGCGTAGTCGCCGATCGTGCCGGCAATCAGGGTCAGATCCCGGAAATTCTGCGGGAAGACACGGGTCAGCGACCGAATGACGATCGGCGTCGAATTGACCATCAGCGTGCCGTGATTGGATTCGGCGTTTTCGATCAGGTAGCCGATCGCCTTGCCGCCGCCGCCGCCGGACATGTTTTCATAGGATGCAGAGCCGACCAGGCCGGATTTTGTCAGGGCTTCGCCGGTACCGCGGGCCGTGCCGTCCCATCCGCCGCCGGCGCCGCCGGGAATAAGGAAGTGGATCTCGTCCAGCATCTTGTTGTCCGCTGCGATTGCGGCGGTGCTGGCAAGCGTGAACGCCGCCGCTGCGGCCAGCGCCAGTCGACGGGTCAGTGTATGTGATGACATTAAGTCCTCCCTCGGAATGCAGTGGTTGAAGGCACCACTTTCCCGACCATTTACGCCATGCGGAAAATCCGTCGTCAAGCGCGATAACGCTCGGAGACACAAGCGACATTCGCCTGTCGCGGTTGGACCCGGGCGGACGAACCCGCGCCCGACCGACGGTATGCAAGCCGATCGCACCGGGAGGGGCATCCGGAAAATTGTCGATCCGGGGCAGTCTGCATCCCGCGCTTTGCCTGCGGAGCGCTCATCGCGGCGTGCGGCGACGTTGCGTTCCGGCGCTTCGAGCCCGGATTGCGGCGTAGCCAAACCGCGAACCTTGACTTGTCTGACTAAAGGCATTGCACTCGCTTCGAAGCACGGGCTCCCCTCGGCCGGACGGTGCGGCGCGCCGGATTTCCTCCCGCATCCGGCCGCGCCCCGCCAGCCAGGGCGCTGAATTGTGTATGCAAGCCGGCCCGTCACGAATTGCCGAGAGGATTCCCGGGCCGGGAAATCCGTTCAAATAGGGAGGATTACCATGTCGACTGAAACTCATGCTGCCCATGCCGGGCCCGGTTACGCCTCGCCGCAGGAAGCCATCAAGGCACCGCGGGAGAAGGTCGTCTACACGATCTGCATCTACACCGGCACGGGGATCGAAAAGCCGGATTATCTCGCAACGATCGATGTCGATGACGACAGCCCGACCTATGGTCAGGTCATTCACCGCACCGAAATGCCGACGGTCGGCGACGAATTGCACCATATGGGCTGGAATGCCTGTTCGTCGTGCCACGGTGACGGGTCGATGTCGCGCCGTTATCTGATCATTCCGGGTGTGCGAACGACGAATTTCTATATCGTCGATACCGCAACCGATCCGCGCAAGCCGACGCTCCACAAGACGATAGACGGCGAGGAAATCAAACGCCGGACCAACCTGTCCGCCCCGCACACGGTGCATTGCCTGGGACAGGACATTATCGTGTCCATGCTCGGTGACGCGGACGGCAACGCGCCCGGCGGCTTCCTGCACCTCAACAAGGATTTCGAGATTGTCGGGCGCTGGGAAAACGACATTTCCGGCATGAAGTTCAATTACGATTTCTGGTATCAGCCGCGCCACAACATGATGGTTTCCTCCGAATGGGGGGCGCCGAACACGTTCATGCCGGGATTCGATCTGGAAGACGTCGCCAAGGGCAATTACGGCAAGCAGATCCATTTCTGGGACTTCAAGAACAAGAGCATCGAAAAGAGCGTGGACCTGGGCGAAGAGGGCATGATCCCGCTCGAAGTCCGGTTCCATCACGATCCGGATTCGTCGCACGGCTTTGTCGGAGCAACGCTCTCGTCCAACGTCTTTCACTGGTACAAGGATGCGGCGGGCGAAGTGCAGCTTGAAAAGGTCATCGACGTGGAGTCGATCGACGTGAAGGATTTCCCCGTGCCGATGCCGGGGCTGATCACCGATATCCTGGTCTCCATGGACGACAAGTACCTGTACTTTTCGAACTGGTTGCACGGCGATCTGCGCCAATACGACATTTCCGATCCGTCCAATCCGGTGCTGACCGGGCAGGTCTGGATCGGCGGCATGCTCGGCAAGGCGCCGGTGGTCAACGGTCGGGCCGTACAGGGCGCACCGCAAATGATACAGCTGTCGCTCGACGGCAAGCGTCTCTATGTGACGACATCGCTGTTTTCCACCTGGGACAACCAGTTCTACCCGGACATGAAAGAGGCGGGTGGCGTGATGCTGATCGTCGATTGCGATCCGGAGAACGGCGGGATGAAAATCAACGATCGGTTCCTGATCGATTTCGGCCAGGAGCCGCACGGACCGGCGCGGGCGCATGAGACGCGCTATCCTGGCGGGGATTGCTCTTCCGACATCTGGGTCTGACCCGGGAACGCGGTCCGGCTCCGACGGGCCGGGCCGCCGTTTGCTCTCGTCTGGAGGCCGGTTTGCAGACCTTCAAGGTGACGTTGAAGAACCGGGACGGCCTGACTTTGGAGGTCGGTGAAGACGAAGCCATCATCGATGCGGTCGAAGCGGCGGGGCATGTGCTGCCGATCGCTTGCCGCTACGGCGGCTGCATCACCTGCGCCGCCAAACTGCTTTCCGGCAAGGTACGCCAACCGGGAGCAACGGCGCTCAACAAACGCCAGGCGCGGCAAGGATACGTGCTTTTGTGCGTCGCCCGCCCGCGCAGCGATTGCGAACTGGAAGTCGGTGTCGAGAGCCATGATCGGCTCTACGTCAATCCGTTTGCCCAGCCGGGGCGATATCGGCCGGATCAGTCCGGATAAGGAAGTCGGCGCGGTCGTCGGCGATATCCGCGCCGGTCGAAGCCGGCGATTGACGGGCGCTCCGGTCCGCTGATACGGTCCCGTCGGTTTTCGGAACGCCTCCCGTCCGCGGAAAGACCTGGTCATCCGGTTGCGATCCCGCATTTTGTCTTGCTTCACACCTTTCTTCCGGTTTGCGGATGCCGGTCGACAGAAAGGTCGTGGTCCATGACAAAAGCGCCAGCCGAGCCCGGCGTCCCTCCGCTTTCCGATGTCAGAAAGTCCGCCAAAGCCCTGTTACGCGCCCTGCGGGCAGGCGATGCCAAGGCGTTCCAACGTCTAAAGGCGAACCATCCACGCAACCATGCGATCCCTCGGGAAGGGCCCTTCCACCTGCATCAGGCGCTTCTCGTCATCGCTCGGGAATCCGGCTTTGCCAGTTGGCCCCGGCTGAAAGACTGGTACGACAAAAACAACGGACAGGTCGCGCGGCTGGAGGTCTTTCAGACCGATCCGGCTTATTTTCGCGATCGCGCCACCGGGCTCGGCTCCATGCTGGAGACCGGCGAAAGCCGGGCGCGCGATCAGGTACGGGCTCATCATCCCCGATATCGATCGCTGGAAGACAACGATCCGGCATGGGGTGTGATCGGGCCGGACGATCTCGCGCTCGTCGTGGCCGGTCAGCATGGCTTTCCCGGATGGGCGGAATTGGAGGCGCATCTTGCCGATGTCGCTGCCAATCGGGCGGACTCGCCGTTTCGCAACGCCTTTCAGGCATTGGAAAATACCGACATCGGCGCACTGAATGCCGCCCTTGCCGCAACGCCCGATCTGCTGGACCGTTCCGGCACGAACGGCAATACGCTGCTCAATCTGGCATCGGCGCTCCTCGTCACGCCGAATCTGTCCAGACCCCCGGGAGAACGCAACACTGCCGAGGACGCGCGCTTTGCCATGGTGGATCGGCTCATCGCTGCGGGCGCCGATCCCGACCGGGCCAATCACAAGGGCTGGACCCCGCTGCATCAGGCCGCCTACAGCGATAACACACCGCTGGCACGGCGGCTGGTCGAGGCCGGGGCGACGATCGACCTGGAAGCCTATGACAGCGGCGGCACACCGCTGACGGTTGCCCTGTGGTGGGGACATCAGGATGTATCGGCGTATCTCGCCGGTCTTGCGATCACTCCCGACAACCTGCGTGTGAATGCCGGTCTAGGGCGTCTGGACCGGATGGCCGAACTGTTCGATGCCACCGGGCGTCCGACACCGGAAGCCGGTCGTAAACGCGGCTTTCACCGGCCGCATTCTGGGTTTCCGCCCTGGCAGCCGACACCGGGTCACGTCCAGGAAATCCTCGACGACGCGTTCAGTTTCGCCGCCCGGTCCGGTCGGGTCGACGCCATGGCCTTCCTCAAGGAAAAGGGCGCGGATGTGAACGGCGTCGCCTGCAACGGCTCGCCGCTGCAATGGGCGGTCTCGCAACGCAAACCTGACGCAGTGCGCTGGCTGGTGGCGAACGGCGCTGACGTCAACCTGAAGACCGACTTCGCCCGCAATTACGGGCAGACCGCCCTGCATAGCGCTGCGTTTTCCGGGCAGCCGGAAATGATCGACGTGCTGGTCGGGGCCGGAGGTGAGCTGTCGGTTCGAGACGACGCCTACGATTCGTCGCCGCTCGGCTGGGCACTGCATCTCGACAGACCGGCCGTCGCCGAGCATATCGTGACCAGTCATTGGCAGGCCTGCAATGCCGAAGACCTGATTGTGGCCGGTGCGCCTCTGGATCGGATCGCTACTCGAATCGAACTGGACCCCCTGCAGCGGGAGGGCTCTGCCGGAACAGGCACGCCGCTTCGGGCCGCTGCTTCGCTCGGGCGCGAAGACGTCGTCCGCCTGCTGCTAAGCGCCGGGGCCGACGCCGAGAGCCGCAATCGGGATGGATTGACGGCTGCCGACCTCGCCCGGCAGGCCGGTCATGACACGATCGTCGCGCTGTTCGAGGCCGATTGACCGGTGCGGCGGCGCCGGATTGCTGGTGCAAGATGTCGGCTCCGTGCCTTCCCGGCGGGGCCGGCATTCTAAGGTGGCGTTGTGCGACCCGTAAAAAGGCCGCCATTTCCGTTGCTTGCGGACAGCGCCATGACCTTTGCCCACTACCAGCCGAAGATCGATCCGACGCATCGGGAACCTCCCGTGCAGACGTCGGGTTTCGTCCATGTCGAAGGCAGCAACAATCCGGCGCTTGCCGAGTGGGCGGCCGCCGGTCTCGAGGCACCGGACCTTGATGTCATGCGGGCCTATCGCCTCGGGCGCATCCGCGAGCAATTGCGATTGCGCGATGCGGCCGGGTGCGTGCTCTACGATCCGCTCAACACCCGCTATGCGCTTGACAGCACGAACATGCAGGTCTGGGCGATGCACAACCCGGTCCGCTACGCCTTCATCGCGACCGAAGGACCGGCAATCCTGTTCGACTACCATTCCTGCCGGCATGTCTCCGACGGGTTGTCACAGATCGACGAAATCCGTCCGGCCCGCTCCTACTTCTATTTTTGCAACGGCCAGCGGGAAACCGAGCACGCGTCCGAGTGGGCGGACGAAATCGACGATCTCATGCGCCAATACGGTGGCGGCAACCGGCGTTTGCTTGTCGATAAATGCGAACCGATCGGCATCTTCGAACTCCAGAAACGCGGCCTTGAGATCGAGCAGAGCCAGGCCTTTACCGAAATCGCCCGCAAGATCAAACACCCGGAAGAACTGAAGGCGATGCGCCGGGCCGTGCACGCCTGCGAGACCGGTATGTGGGCGATGTGGGACGCCTTGCGCCCGGGCATGACCGAAAACGAATTGTGGGCGGAACTGCACCGCGCCAATATTGCGCGCGGCGGTGAATGGATCGAGACACGCCTGCTTGCCAGCGGTCAGCGCACCAATCCCTGGTTCTACGAGTGTTCCGACAAGGTCATTCAACCTGGCGAAATCGTTGCGTTCGACACGGATCTGATCGGGCCGTACGGTTATTGCTGCGACATTTCCCGGACATGGATCGCGGGCGCCGATCACGGCACGCCCGAACAGGAAGAGCTTCTGCGGATCGCGCTCGACCAGATCGCCACCAATATGGACATCTTCCGACCGGGCATGAGCTTTCGCGAAATCAGCGACAAGGGCTACGTTCTGCCCGAGGATTGCCGGGCCGGCCGCTATGGTGTCGTGATGCACGGCGTCGGTCTGTGCGACGAATATCCGGCAATCGCCTATCCTGAGGATTGGGAGCGTTCGGGATATGACGGCGTCTTCGAGCCGGGTATGGTGGTTTGCTTCGAAAGTTATGTGGGCCGGACCGGCGGGCCGGACGGCGTGAAGATCGAACGTCAGGCCCTGGTGACGGAGACGGGCCTAGACGTGATGGACGTTTTCCCGCTGGGGTTTCGGCCGTCCTGATATCATTTTGCACGGACAGACCCGTCCTGAATCCGGTGTTTCATGGATTCCCGCCTGATCTCGATTTACACGTCCGCCGGGATCCTGCTCGGCGCGAACGGTCTCATCGTCACGCTCATCGCCGTGCGCGCCAATCTGGAAGGAATGCCGGATTCGGCGATCGGGTTCATGGGCGCCGGATACTTCTTCGGCTTCTTCGCATCGTGTTTGTGGACGCCGACGCTGATCGCCCGCGCCGGCCATATCCGGGTCTTCGCCGCGCTGGCGGCGCTCTACGCAATCACCGCCCTGATGTTCGTGCTGGTGGTGGATGCGACCGTCTGGATCGGTCTGCGGGTCATCGGCGGGTTCTGCGCGGCCGGCATCGGCACGGTCATCGAAAGCTGGCTCAACCAGATCGCGGAGAACAAGGACCGCGGTCGCGTCCTGAGCATGTATCGGGTGGTCGACCTTGCCTTTGTCACCGCCGGTCAGTTCCTGATGCCGCTGGTCGGGGCCGGCGGCTTTGAGATCTTCGTGCTGACAGCCATCATGTTCTGCTTGGCGATCCTGCCGGTTTCTCTGTCGCGCCAGCAATCGCCGCCGCCGCCGGCCTCGACCCGGCTTCGACCTCTGGCGACATGGGCGCTGTCGCCGACGGCCTGTATCGGGTGTGTGGTAATCGGCCTGACCAACGGCGCCTTTCGGACCGTCGGACCGGTCTATGCACAGGAGATGGGACTTGCGGTTGATGCCGTCGCGCTGTTCGTCAGCCTTTCTGTGGTCGGAGCCGCGGTCTGCCAATATCCGCTGGGCGCGCTGTCTGACCGGTATGGGCGGCGAATTATCCTGCTTACGGCAACCTCGGTCAGCATTGCCTCCAGCCTGTTCCTGTTCGCCTTCGGACGGCTTGACCCGATGTTTGTCTTCATCGGCGGCATGATGTTCGGCGGTTTTGCGCTGCCGCTCTATTCACTGTCAGTCGCGCATGCCGCGGACTACGCAAAACCGGGCGAGTTTGTCGAATTGTCCGTCGGACTTGTGCTGTTCTACACGATTGGTGCGATCTTCGGCCCGGTGATCGCTTCAACGCTGATTTCGTCGCTCGGGCCGTCATACTTTTTTGCCTATACGGGAGCGATCCACTCCGTGCTGGTCGTATTTGTGCTTTACCGGATGACACGGCGGCGCGCGGTGGAGGCCGCCGAGCGGGGCCGGTTTGTCGGCATGTTGCGCACCTCGCCGCTGTTCTCACGGATTGCAACCGGACGCCCCGAGCAAGAGCGACAATCCGACAGAGACGTGTAACCGTATAAGGCTCGTGAGTTTGCGCCTCGGCGTCTCCGCCTTACATTAAGGCGAGGTCGCCGATTCTTGTTGATGACGGCCGGAATTCGGGATGGAGCATGGCTGAAGAAAGCAATCGCCTCACCGGGCGGCTCAGACGATATGCAAAAGTGAGCACGGGCGTCGGCGGCCAGGCCGCAAAGTTCGCGGGCGCACGGCTTTTCGGCCTCTCGCTGGACGATCAGAAGAATGCCGCCGAGCTCGCGAAGTCGCTCGGCGGACTGAAAGGTCCGCTTATGAAGGTCGCCCAATTGCTGGCGACAATCCCCGAAGCGTTGCCGGCGGAATATGCCGCCGAACTCCAGCAATTGCAGTCCGACGCGCCGCCGATGGGCTGGCCGTTCGTCAAGCGGCGCATGCAGGCGGAGCTCGGTCGCGGCTGGCAGTCGCAGTTCTCGTCTTTCGAAAAGGAGCCGGCAGCCGCGGCATCGCTCGGCCAGGTACACAGGGCCGTCGGCAAGGACGGTCAAGCGCTTGCCTGCAAACTGCAATATCCGGATATGGATTCGGCCGTCGAGGCGGATCTCAACCAATTGCAGATGCTGTTCGCGCTGCATCGGCGCATGGGCCCGGCCATCGATACCACTGAAATCGCCAAGGAAATCAGCGCGCGCATCCGCGAGGAACTCGACTACGAGCGCGAAGCGCGCCACATGGCGCTTTATGCCGACATCCTGCGCGACGAGACGCTGGTACGCGTCCCCGAATACAAACCGGACCTGTCGACCCGCCGCCTGCTCACTATGGGATGGGTCGACGGCGAACGCCTTCTGACCTTCAAGGACGAACCGCTCGAAGTGCGCAATCGTCTTTCGGTCGCCATGTTCCGCGCCTGGTGGCGGCCGTTCAGCCATTACGGCGTTATCCACGGCGACCCGCATCTCGGGAATTACACGGTGTTTCGGACCGACGGGGAGCCGGCCGGAATCAACCTGCTCGATTACGGGTGCATCCGGATCTTTCCCACGTCGTTCGTCCAGGGCGTGCTGGACCTTTATCGCGGTCTGCAGAACGACAATCGCGACCAGATCGTCAGCGCTTACGAGCGCTGGGGGTTCACCGGGCTGAGCAATGAACTGATCGAGATCCTCAACATCTGGGCGCGCTTCATCTACGGTCCGCTTCTGGAAGATCGCGTGCGCACGATCGCCGACGGCATCCGGCCCGGGCAATACGGGCGGCGGGAGGCCTTTGCGGTGCATAAGGCGCTGAAGGAAAAGGGACCGGTGACGATCCCGCGCGAATTTGTGTTCATGGATCGAGCGGCGATCGGACTTGGCGCCGTGTTCCTGCATCTGCGCGGAGAACTGAACTATTACCGGCTTCTCAACGAGCAGATCGAAGACTTCGACATCGATACGCTGACCGACCGTCAGGGCGAGGCATTGTCCCGGGTCGGGCTGGAGCCGGACCGGCCGCTGGTCGCGGCCGAATAGGCCTTCCGGTCCGGGGCCGGCACGCGAACGCTGCGCCCAATCGGCGCAATCGTGCATTCACAGGGGGACTGCCGGGCACAAGGGCGTTGCCGGGCAGGGGTCGGTTGCGGTATAGATCGCGCAAAATCAAGACCTGCGAGAGTGCCGATGTCGGACCAAGATGCCCCTGCCATGGATTACCCCGAACACGAGCGGACCTACGAGGGTTTCCTCAAACTTTCGAAGATCACATCGCTGGCGCTCGGAACGATCATGTGGTCCCTGGTCATGTTCGGTTTCGGCGGCGGTTTCGGCACGTTTCTTGGTTCCGTCACGCTTGTGGCCATGCTGATCGCCGTCGCCATCGGCATCGCGTCTTCCGGCGAAGGTTATATGCCATCGCTGGTCGTCTTCGTGATCAGCATCCTGTTCGTTCTTGCATCGACGTTGTGACACGCACGTGCCTCCGGGCGGTCTGTTGAACCGGCTGTCCGGCTGCGCCGTGCCGCGGGCGTTGTAACGGACAATGGCAAGAGCCTTGATCGGGATCGTGGTTGGTGTTGCCCTTGCCTATGTCGGCTTCGGCGCTCTTCTGTTCACCTTTCAGCGCGATCAGCAATATCATCCCGGTGGGTCGATCGCGGTGCCGGCCTCATCGGCGGAGCGCGGCGTCTCGCTGGTCACTCTGGCCGTTCCGGATGGGGAAAGGATCGCGGCCTGGTATCGGGCGGCAGAACCGGGGCACCCGACCATTCTCTACCTTCCCGGCAATGGCGGATCGGTGGCCGACAGCCATGACCGCTTCGAAGAGCTCATCGATGCCGGGTTCGGTCTGCTTGGCATCAGCTATCGCGGCTATCCCGGAAGTACCGGGTCGCCGACCCAGGACGGCCTGTTTCTCGATGCCGAGGCCGGCTACGATTTCCTGGCCGAAAACGGCGTGTCGCCCGGTGATGTGATCGTTTACGGCTGGAGTCTCGGGTCCGGCGTGGCGACCCATCTGGCGAGCCGTCGGGCGGTCGGCGCGCTTGTGCTTGAAGCGCCGTTCCTTTCGGCGGAATCGATCGCGCGGATGCGGTATCCCATGTATCCGATACGGCTCCTCATGAAAGACCCGTTTCGCTCCGACCTTTTACTGTCGGACCTGACTGTGCCGCTCGTGGTCGTGCACGGAACCGAGGACGAGACCATTCCGTTTGCGCATGGGCGCGAAATCGTCGAGCGCTATCAGGGTCCGAAGCAATTGATCGAGATTCCGGGCGGTTCCCATACCGACATCTGGGATCGGGACGGTTGGGAAAAGGTCCGGGCCGCGCTGGTCGAGCTCGGCGCGCTCGACTGATCCGCTATTCTACCAACGGTCGCGTCAGCCGTCGTCAATGATCGTTTCCAGATACCCGGCAAGCTGGTCGCGACGGCGCGTCAGCGACTTGTATCCGAGCTGGTCGGCATCGAGCGCGAGGACCTGCTGGCGAAGGCCTTTGGCCAGAAGCTGCCGGTCGGGATGGTTCCGCAACCGGTTCAGCGGATCGACATAGATCATGATCGTGAACAAGAGATCACCTGATATCGGCAGGCGCCGCAGCGTCTGACGCTCGACGCGCAGAAAGGCCCGATCGAAATCGGTGGTATCGCGGAATTGCGCAAATTCCGAACCGCTCCTGAAGGCTGGCAGACGATCGCTATCGTAGACCGACCAGTTCGTGCGCCACACAATCTGTTCGTCGGGCAATCGGTCGAAAATCAGGTTCAACCTGCGGGCCATCTTTCCTTCATAACCCGGGACGGGGGCGTGGATGGCGTCGAGCGGGCGGTCGAATTTTTCGGCAAGCGTCCATGATGAGGGAAAACACACGGCCGCTGCCGCGAGTTCATATCCCTTCGGTCCCTT
Organism: Pseudomonadota bacterium; assembly: GCA_038745065.1. GTDB lineage: Bacteria > Pseudomonadota > Alphaproteobacteria > Rhizobiales > JANQQB01 > JANQQB01. The sequence continues at coordinate 48,381 of JBCDLT010000029.1, forward strand.
GCGCATCAGGACAAGGTCATCCTGCACAAGGCGCGCGGCGCGTTCGAGCGGCGGACGGTCAGGATCGGTTAGGCTTACCACCCGACCGGGTCCGGCAATCCGCATGCCATCGGTCTCGATCGAATAAATGTCGTCATGGCGCGCCGGGAGATAGCTGGCCAGCATGTCGAGCACCTCGGACTGGGCGTCCTCGGTGTCGGGCCGGGCACGGAAGACATCGTCGTATCGCGTCGCGAACAGGTGCTGCTTTTCGTCCAGATAGCGCCCGAGGTTCCGATCGGGTTCGAGCCACGCGTCGGGGTCGAGCGGTTCAAGGCCTATCGAAAAAGGGGTCTTGCGGCCGGCATAGGGCGTGTAGCGGAACGGTGACGGTGAGGACATGATGCGATCAGCCTACCGGTGGGGCGGCGACGGCACGCGCTACTGGGAGACGCTGCCGGATTGCACTGTGCGGCCGGAATTGATGCGGCGCAGACCGTCGCGAGCGGTTTCGTTGCCGGATTCGCGGCTGATCGCCCGGTTATAGGACGATCGCGCCTTGTTGAGATCGCCGCGCCGCTCATAGACCACGCCCTGATTCGCCCAGCCTTCCGCAAAACCCTCGTTGCGGGCGACCGCCGTGTTGAAATCGTCCAGGGCGTTCGTCAGATCGTTCAGAGCCAGATAGGAAATGCCGCGGGCATTGTAGGGCTCCGGAGCCGAATTGTTGTAGCTGATCGCGGTCGAAAAATCCTCGATCGCAAACCGGTGCTGGCCTTGCGCCTGGAAGATCAGGCCGCGATTGTGATAGGCGCGTGGCGATGACGAATTCAGCTGGATCGCGCGGTTGTAGTCGTTGAGGGCCAGGGTCACCTGACCGGCCTCGCGATACAGATCGCCCCGGCCGATATAGGCAATGTCGTAGGTCGGCTGCAATTGCAGTGCCGCATCGTAGTCCTTGCGGGCTTCCTCCAGGCGCCCGAGCCGGCGCAGGGCGAGCGCCCGGTTGCCGTAAGCCTGATAGAAGCGGGGATCGAGCGAGATGGCCTTGGTAAAGTCCTCTACGGCACGCGACAGCCTACCGGCTTCGCCCAGCGCGGTACCGCGCATATTGTAGGATTCCGGGTCATTCGGATTCGCCTTGATGACCTCGGACAGCGACGCAATGTTGGCGGGAGAACCGACGACTTCACGGTCGGCCGAAACGCCTGTACCGATCGAATCGGGCGTGCAGGCCGCGGCCAACAGAGCGCAGACCAGGGCCGCGCCAAGGCCTTGTGCCCGACCGCGCCGTGTCGTTTGAATCGAATCATCTCGCACTGACATCGTCAAAGCCTATGCCATCGTCGGGGCGTGAAAGGGGCAAGAGCACAATCGTGTGCATCCGCGGACGAATCCGCAGAGGATAAACCGGTGACGACGGAGGCTGTTCGTAAATGAGTCAGTCGTCCCGCCCTCGAAAATCGCCCGGCCATCGAGGCCTCTTTCCCGGATGGCGCCTGTCGGCTTTGCCCGCACCGACACGTACACGCTCGATCCCGGGCGCGATTCATCGACAGGTAGCGTTTCCGCTAGGGGCTGTCCAGTCCGGGAGCTTTCTTTGGGCCGAGGATCCGGGTGATGTGCCCCATCTTGCGGCCAGGGCGGGCCTCGGCCTTGCCGTAAAGGTGCATGACAGTGCCCGGTTCGCGTGCCAATTCTTGCCAGGTCTCCGCTTCACTGCCGAGCAGATTGCTCATCTCGACGTCGTGCATGCGCGATGTGCTGCCGAGCGGCCATCCGCACACGGCCCGGACATGCTGCTCGAACTGGGAGACCGGACACGCAGCTTCCGTCCAGTGACCGGAATTGTGAACACGGGGTGCGATCTCGTTGACGACCAGGTCGCACGCCGTGCCTCTTTCCACGACGAACAATTCGACTGCCAGAACACCGACATAGTCCAGATCGGCAAGCGTCCGCCGGCCGATGTCATGCGCTTCGGCGATTGCGGAATCCGGAAGGGTTGCCGGTACCACGCTTTGCCGCAGGATGTGATTTTCGTGGCGGTTTTCGGCCATGTCGTAAAACGCGATGTCGCCGTCTAGGCCGCGTGCCATGACCAGCGACACTTCGCGGGCGAAGGGCACGAAGCCTTCCAGGATCGCCGGTGCCCGGGCAAGCTCCGACCAGGCGTCCGATGCGTCGCCGGCATCGTCTATACGGCGTTGCCCCTTGCCGTCATAGCCGAGCGTCCGGGTCTTCAGGATCGACGGCGTGCCGATCAGGCCCATCGCTTCGGCAAGGCTGTGTTCGTCGCTGACAGGGGCGAAGGGGGCGGTCGGAATTGTGCGATCCCGGAAGAACGTCTTTTCGAGCAGACGGTCCTGGGAAACGGCCAGCGCGCGGGCGTTCGGCCGCAACAAGGTGCAGGCTTCCAGAACTTCCGCGGTTTGCGCCGGCACGTTCTCGAACTCGAAGGTGACGGCATCGACACCATCGGCAAAGGCCGCCAAGGCGGATGCGTCGTCATAGGCTGCGATCGTCCGGTTCGGCGTCACGTCAAAGGCAGGGCTCGCCGGATCCGGACAATAGATGTGTGTCCGGATACCAAGCCGCGCGGCGGCCAGGGCGATCATGCGGCCAAGCTGTCCGCCGCCCAGAATGCCCAGCACGTCGCCAGGGGCAAGCCGTCGCTTTTTGTCGATCACAATGTCATGCCCCATCCGGTACCTGTCCGACCGCCTCGGTCTGTGTGGCGCGCCAGGCGTCCAGACGTTCCGCAAGCTGCGGGTCCGAAAGCGCCAGGACCGCCGCGGCAAGCAACGCCGCGTTTACAGCGCCGGACCGGCCGATGGCGAGGGTTCCGACCGGGATTCCGGCGGGCATCTGGACGATCGACAAAAGGCTGTCCTGACCGGAAAGCGCCTTGGATTCGACCGGTACGCCGAAGACGGGCAAGGGCGTGAGCGCGGCTGTCATGCCCGGCAGGTGCGCGGCACCGCCCGCACCGGCAATGATCACCTTGACGCCCGCATCCCGAGCGGAACGGGCAAACTCGACCATGCGGTCCGGCGTGCGGTGCGCTGAAACGATTCGAGCCCGATACCCGACAGCGAGACTGTCCAGCGTCTCGGCGGCGTGTTGCATTGTCGGCCAGTCCGATTGGCTGCCCATGATGATGGCGACCGGCTTTTCGGTCGGGAATGCGTCGTCGGTCATGGCACGGAATCACGGCTTGTCGGTGCGAAGGTCCCCGCATAGCCGTATCGGCAAATGGCGTGCAAGGTCTTTCGGGCTCTTTTTCCGACGATCGGCCTGCAATACAAGGGAAACTGATTCCCGTCGCGGCGTCCGGCCGACATTGGGACCGGCCGGCGGCAAGGCCGAGCCGCGGTCTTGAGGAGGCATGCCATGACGCCGAAACCAGCGACTGGCGCCAAGGCGGTTCCCGTCAAGGGCCGTGCGGCCGAGACGCATACGCCCGATACCGCGGGCGACGGATCGGATCTCGTGGCTGAAAACGCCCGATTGCGGTCGGCTTTGCAGGACGCCGAGCAATTGATCGCGGCCCTGCGCGCCGAATCCCGTGAAGATCCGTTGACCGGGCTGCTCAACCGTCGCGGCTTCGATGCGGAGCTGGAACGGGCTTTCGACATGGTGCGTCGTTACGGGTCGGATGCGGCGCTCCTGTATGTGGATCTCGACGAGTTCAAGGCAATCAACGATCGGCACGGGCATGCCGCGGGCGACATGGCCTTGATGCATGTGGCCGCGTTGCTGGTTGCCAATGTCCGCCGGTCCGACGTCGTGTCGAGGATTGGCGGAGACGAGTTTGCCATCGTTTTGTGGCACAGCACGCTCGGCGAGGCGCAAGCCAAGGCACAAATGCTGGTTGCGGCGCTGGCAACGACGCCGTTCGAAGCCGGCGGCCACAGGATCCCGATTGCCGCATCCATCGGGTTTTCGGTGATCGATGCGGAGGATTCCGGTCCGGATGCCGTCATGTCGCGCGCCGACAAGGCGATGTATGCCATTAAGAAAGCCAGACCATGAAGGTACGCCGCCGCGTGCGGTGACTTGATCAGCCGGGGGCGGTAAAGCGGTCGAAGGGCACAACCGCTATCGGCGTCAGTTCGACGAGAAAGTCGGGATGGCCGAGCCCGGCCACCATAACCGATGTGCTGACGGGCGCACAGCCGGCCGGCAGCACCGCTTCGCGAACCTGCTGGATCAGCGGAAGCTGATCGCGGGCGGTGTAGTAGGTTGTGACGGCGACGATATCCTCAAGCCGGTCGCCGACGGCGGCGAGTACGGTCTCGATGTTGCGGAAGCATTGCCGTGTCTGCAGGCTGACATCTCCGGGACCGACGATCCTCTCGTCTTCATCCCATGCAACCTGACCTGTGAAATGAATCATCTGACCGTTCGGCGGCGCGATGCCCATGCTGAAACCGCGCCCGCGCGGCTGCCAGGTTCCCGGTGGATTGAAGCCGCCGACCATAATGATTTCCCAAATCGAAAGAGGCGCCAGGAACCGCCGGTGTCAGGCTATGATGTCGGGGATGAGTTTGTCTTCAAGAACCTTGATCCGATCCTTGAGAGCCAGTTTCTTTTTCTTAAGTCGTTGGATCTGAAGATGATTCCTGGTTCCGGACGCAAGAAGGGCATCGATGGAATCGTCAAGATCCCGATGTTCCTGGCGCAATGTCGCCAACAGGCGCACGATTTCCGCCTGCTCTTCCGCGTCGTCTATCATTTTTCCCACGTCTTTCCACGTTTCTACGCTGTCACCAAGACGTGCGCCTTGTCTAGACTATCACATGCTGTCGACCTTTGCAGCCGACACCCGGATTTCGGGAATCGATCGGCGTACCGGTCAGAAAGGCGATGGTGTGGATCATTTCTGCAAAAGTGCGCAATATCATGTCTTTTTAGCGCAATGAATATATACTGTTTGACCAATTATTGACATTTGGGTGCAAATCCCGTCCCACCTTTTCAGTTTCCTTTCGACAAGGCGACGCGCGTATGAGACAGTATTCGATGCAGAAGCGACAATGGAGGTTAAGCCAATGTCCCGGATTGAGCATATCGCCGAACTCGAACGTCGGCATGCGGATCTAGAGCGTCAATTGGAAGAAACGAACCATCATCCAAGTGCAGACTCCCTGGAAATCGCGCAGCTCAAACGGCAAAAGCTTCTCATCAAGGACGAACTCGTACGATTGCGAACCGACGAAACACTGCACTAGCCAGGGCCAACGCCTGACATCGCGGCCTTGAGCGGCCGACCGTCGCTCCGCATCCTGTTGGGGTGAGGCGATACTTGGTTTTTTTCTACGATGGTGGGCCCGTTCCTGACGGGCGCCCCTATAAGCCGCGTTTGCGGATCAGACGCCTTCGGCCATTTCCCGCAATTTGAACTTCTGGATCTTGCCGGTCGAGGTCTTCGGCAATTCTGTAAAGACCACCGTGCGCGGGCATTTGTAATGGGCTAGCCGGTCGCGGCAAAAGGCGATCACGTCGTCGGGTCCGATTGAGGCATCGGCGCGAACCTCCACGAATGCGCACGGGGTTTCTCCCCACTTTTCGTCCTGCTTGGCGACGACCGCTGCGGCTGTGATGTCGGGGTGCTTGTAAAGCACGTCCTCGACCTCGATCGAGGATATGTTCTCGCCGCCGGAAATGATGATGTCCTTGGACCGGTCCTTGAGCTGGATGTAGCCGTCGGGATGCAGGACGCCGAGATCACCGGAATGGAACCAGCCGCCGGCAAAGGCTTCTCCGCTGGCCGACGGGTTCTTGAGATATCCCTTCATGACGATATTGCCGCGGAACATGACCTCGCCGATGGTTTCGCCGTCGTCCGGCACCCGCTGCATCGTCTCCGGATCCATGACCGTCAGGTCTTCGAGGGCCGGGTAGCGGATGCCCTGACGGGCCTTGCGGGTCGCGCGGGCGTCGGGGGTGAGCGCGTCCCATTCCGCCTTCCATTCGTTGACCACCGCCGGGCCGTAGGTCTCCGTCAGGCCGTATACGTGGGTGACCTGGAAACCGGCCTCGGCCATGCCGGCGAGAACCGCTTCGGGCGGCGGTGCCGCGGCGGTGACAAAATGCACCGTGTGATCGAGCGGGCGCTTTTCGCTCTCGGGCGCGTTCAACAGCGTCGCCATGACGATCGGCGCTCCGCACAGATGGGTGACGCCGTGTTCGGCGAGCGCGTCATACATGGCTTTCGGGCGAACCCAACGCAGGCAGATATGGGTGCCGGCCACGGCCGACAGGGTCCACGGGAAACACCAGCCGTTGCAGTGAAACATAGGCAGCGTCCAGAGATAGACCGGATGTTTTCCCATCCCGGACGAAATCACGTTGCCGTAGCACATCAGATAGGCGCCGCGGTGATGGTAGACGACGCCCTTCGGATTGCCGGTCGTGCCAGATGTGTAATTCAGCGAGATCGCGTTCCATTCGTCGTCCGGGCCCGCCCATGTGAATTCGGCGTCGCCGCCGGACAGGAATGTCTCGTAATCGAGCGTGCCGAGGCGCGCACCGTCCTGCGGGAATTCCGGGTCGTCATAATCGATGACGAGCGGTTTGACGGTGGCGAGCGCCAGCGCTTCGCGCATCACACCGGAATATTCCCGGTCCGTAATCAGCACCTTGCAATCCGCATGATCGAGCTGAAACGCAATGATTGCCGCGTCGAGGCGGGTGTTCAGGGAATGCAGGACGCCTTGCGTCATCGGCACACCGTAATGGGCTTCCAGCATGGGCGGCGTGTTAGGCAGCATGACCGAAACTGTGTCGCCCTTGCCAATGCCCACCCGTTGCAACGCCGAGGCAAGCTGCCGGCTGCGTGCATAAAAATCGCCGTAGGAGACGCGCAGATTGCCGTGCACGATGGCCGTATGGTCCGGGAAGGCGAGAGCGGCGCGCTGCAGCAGCGTGAGGGGCGTCAGCGCCTGGAAGTTTGCCGGATTGCGATCGAGATCGGTTTCGAACGGATTGGACTGGCTGGACACGGCGAAGCCTTGCGATGGAGTGCGGGGTCTCCGGGTATACGAAAAGCCGTGATTGCGCGCAAACGCACGGGCCGCAAGGTGCCTCATTCTTTCGTCGGGGATCCGTCCCGGGTCCGGGAAAACGCTTCAGGCGAACCAGATCGCCTGGCCGCCGTCCCAGATCAGCTTCAGCGACACGATGAAGACCGCAGCGTAGGTGACCCGATAGAAAAGCTCCTGGGATACCGTCTTCACGGCCCAGACGCCGAACAGCGTGGCGATCGGGGCCAGCGGAAGCAACACCGCCGAGGTCGCGAGGTTTTCCGCATTGAACTGGCCAAGCGCGTAATACGGAATGAGCTTCACCGCATTCACGACCGAAAAGAACACGATCGCGGTACCGGCAAACAGGCGTTTGTCGATCTTCAGCGGAAGCGTGTGCATCTGGTAGGGCGGTCCGCCGGCGTGCGAGACGAAACTGGTAAACCCGGCGACCCCGCCCCAGAACACGCCGCCGCCAACACGATGCGGCCGGGGCGGCGCGTCATACGGCTGTACGAACCAATGGTTCAGCGTGAAAAGAAGGGCCACTACACCGACGATCAGCTTGACGTGGTCGGCGGTTACCCAGGCGGCGGTCAGGTATCCGATCAGAACGCCGACCAGAGCGCCGGGAATCATGGCTTTCAGAATGCGCGTATCGAACAGGCGGCGGTAGGAAACCAGACCCACAATGTCCATGACAACGAGGATCGGCAGCATGATCGCGGCGGCCTGGATCGGCGAGATCGTCAGGCTCATCAGCGGCACGCCGAGCATGGCGATCGATCCGCCAAACCCGCCTTTCGACATGCCGATCAGAAACACGGCCGGAATCGCAGCCAGATAGAAATAGGGATCGAGGATCATACCGGTCCGTTTGCGGGCGCGGCGCGTCCGCCCGTCCCGTCTGGCGCAGACTTTCGGGTTTGCAGTTTCGCGCCCTGTTGAAATGCCTTAACGATTGTGAACTTGTTTGTCGGATTCGATAGTGCCATCGACGGGGAAACGCAACGCGGCACGACGGGCTTCGGAGTCCGACCCATCGCGCCGGGCTGTCCGGTACAGAAGCAATCAAGTACGGAAGTCGGGTCCATTCCGGATCGGGAGGAAATGACAGGCATGCCAAGCAGCTATCAGGAGATTTATGAAGGCTGGTCGACGGATCCGGAGGCGTTCTGGGCAAAGGCGGCCGGTGAAATCGACTGGGTCAAGACCTGGGACAAGGTCTTTGACCCCGAGCTTGGCGCCTATGGCCGCTGGTTCGTCGGTGCCGAGTGCAATACCTGCTACAATTGTCTCGACCGCCATGTCCAGCGCGGGCGCCCGGGCCAGGCCGCTCTGATTTACGACAGCCCGATCACCGGGCGTCAGCAGACGTATTCGTACCGGCAATTGCTCGACAAGGTCCAGGCATTCGCAGCCGTGTTGCAGGACAACGGCGTCGACAAGGGCGATCGGGTCATCATCTACATGCCCATGGTCCCCGAAGCCGTGATGGCGATGCTTGCTTGCGCGCGTATCGGGGCGGTGCATTCGGTGGTTTTTGGCGGGTTTGCCGCGCAGGAACTCGCCACCCGCATTGACGATTCCAAGCCGGTCATGATCGTCTCAGCCTCTTGCGGCATCGAACCCGGCCGCATCGTCGCCTACAAGCCGCTCCTCGATGAGGCGATCGAGCTGTCCACGCACAAGCCGAGCCGTTGCCTGATCCTGCAACGCGAGGAACTGGTTGCCGGACTGGTTCCCGATCGCGATGCCTCACTGACACCGCTGCTCGAAGACGCGCTTGGTCGCAAGGTCGCCTGCCAGCCGGTCGCCGCCACCGATCCGCTCTACATTCTCTACACGTCCGGGACCACCGGCACGCCGAAAGGCGTGGTGCGCGACAATGGCGGGCACATGGTGGCGCTCAAATGGTCGATGTCGAACATTTACGGCATGGAGCCCGGCGAGGTGTATTGGGCGGCGTCCGATGTCGGCTGGGTGGTGGGGCATTCCTACATCGTCTATGCGCCGCTCCTGCAGGGTTGCACGACGGTGCTGTTCGAGGGCAAGCCGGTCGGCACGCCGGATGCCGGGGTGTTCTGGCGGGTGATGGCCGAGCACGGCGTTTCGGCGCTGTTCACCGCGCCGACGGCATTCCGGGCGATCAAGAAGGAAGACCCGGACGGCCGCTTGATCGGCGATTACGATCTGGCCAATCTGCGGACGCTTTTCCTGGCCGGCGAACGCGCCGATCCGGATACCGTGCAATGGGCGGAGCAACATCTCAGTGTTCCCGTCATCGACCATTGGTGGCAGACCGAAACCGGATGGTCGATCGCCGCCAACCCGGTCGGCCTTGAAATGCTGCCGGTGAAACACGGATCGCCGACCGTGCCGATGCCCGGCTACGACATCCGGATCCTGGACGATGCGGGTCACGAAGTGCCTGACGGCGATCTCGGCAATATCGTCGTGAAATTGCCCTTGCCGCCCTCCTGCCTGCCGACCTTGTGGCAGGACGATGCCCGGTTCCGGTCAAGTTACCTGGAAGAGTTTCCCGGCTATTACAAAACCGCGGATGCGGGTTACCGGGATGCGGACGGTTATCTTTTCATCATGGCGCGCACCGACGACATCATCAACGTCGCCGGCCACCGGTTGTCCACCGGCGGCATGGAGGAAGTGCTTGCCTCGCATGACGATGTCGCGGAGTGCGCGGTTGTAGGAATTGCCGACACCCTCAAGGGACAGATACCGGCCGGGTTCGTCGTTCTGAAGGCAGGCGTGGACAGGGATCAGAACGTCATCGAACGCGAACTGGTGGCGCTGGTGCGCGAAAAGATCGGTCCGGTGGCCGCGTTCAAGACCGTCGCCGTCGTCGACCGCCTGCCGAAGACGCGATCCGGCAAGATCCTGCGCGGCACCATGCAAAAAATCATCGACCGGGAAGAGTACAAGATGCCCGCGACGATCGACGACCCCGCCATCCTCGATGAAATCGCCGATACGGTGAAACACCGCGCAATCGGCGCTTGGTCGGTCTGATCCGACACACCGGTTCACAGGTTTCCATCCTCAACGGAGAGGCGTCATGACGCTTGAGAACAAGACCGTTATCGTGACCGGTGCGGCCAAAGGCATCGGCTACGCGGCGGCGCGACGATGCGTAGAAGACGGCGCCAAGGTTGTGGTTGCCGATATCGACGAAGACGCCGGGCATGCTGCCGAAGAGGATCTGCGCAAGCTCGGCGAAGCCACTTTTGTGCACGGCGATGTCAGCGAGCGTCTCGACGTGCGCAACATTATGGCAGCGACGATCGATGCCTACGGCGAGATCGATGCCCTTGTGAACAATGCCGGGATCGTGCACGGCGCGGATTTTCTGGAGCTTGAGGAAGCGGATTTCGATCGCGTGCTCAAGGTCAACCTGAAGGGCATGTTCCTGTGCGGCCAGGCTATCGCCCGACACATGGTCGATCGGGTCAAGGACGAGGGACCGGCGGGCGCAATCGTCAACATGTCTTCGGTGAATGCCGTCTTTGCGATCCCCAACCAGGTTCCCTACACAATATCGAAGGGTGGGGTGAACCAGCTCACCAAGGTCATGGCGCTGTCGCTTGCCGAATACGGCATTCGTGTCAATGCGATCGGACCCGGGTCGATCGCGACCGACCTCCTGAAGGCCGCGGTCAGCGATCCTGACGCCCGCGACCGCATTCTGTCACGTACGCCGATGCGCCGGGTCGGGGAACCCAAGGAGATCGCCGGCGTCGTGGCTTTTCTGCTGTCGGACGACGCCGCCTATATTACCGGCCAGACCATCTATGCCGATGGCGGGCGCCTGCCGCTGAACTACACCGTGCCTGTCGACGGGGCGGATTGAGCGCGGCGAGGCGCGACTTTCCCAGTGCGGGACGAATGGCCGACGTCAGGCAGTGGTGCCGGGTTCTTCCGGTTCCGGGGCCGGCATCTGATCGTCTTCGGTTTCATCGGCCTCGGCGTCGGGCTTGAGCGATTTCAGCTTCGCAAACACTGTGTCGGCATCCAGCTCGTCGTCTTCGGCAGGAGCAGGCGCAGGCTCGGCGGTGCCGAGCGCGGTCTCGCCGAGCGCCGATTCCAGGGCCTCGGCCGATGTTGTCTCTTCTGCAGTCAGCAGGGTCGGCCCGGTTTCGACCGGCCGCGGCGGTGCTTCCTTGGCGGCTTTCTGCACTTCCATGTCGAGTTCGAGCTGGCTGCACAGGCCGAGCGTCACCGGATCGAGCGGCGTCAGATTGGCGGAATTCCAGTGGGTCCGCTCCTTGATGGCGAGAATGGTCGGCTTCGTGGTCCCGACAAGGCGCATGATCTGCGCATCTTTCAATTCCGGATGATGGCGGACCAGCCACAGGATGGCGTTCGGGCGGTCCTGACGACGCGAAACCGGCGTGTATCTCGGGCCGCGCCGCTTGGATTCGGGCACCCGGACCTTGCTCGTCGCCATTTTCAGCTTGTGGTTCGGGTCCTGTTGCGCGGCATCGATTTCGTCGCGGCTCAACTGGCCGGTGAGAATCGGATCGAGGCCCTTGATTCCCTGCGCCGATTCCCCGTCCGCGATGGCTTTGACCTCAAGCGGGTGCAGGCTGCAGAAATTCGCGATCTGATCGAACGAAAGCGAGGTGTTGTCGACCAGCCAGACGGCTGTCGCTTTCGGCATCAAAGGGCCGTTCGACATGGACTTCTCCCTTGGTCTTTGCCGCACCCGGCAGAGCCGGCAAAGGTACGTCAGTCAAATTGTGACGGAATCGCCTCCTTATACCTTCGTATGGGACGACGCGCAAATCCGGAATCGAAACGGCCGGTTTGGCCCGGCGGGACGATGCCGCGGGGCATTGTTTTCGATACATGAACCGCCTTTTTAGTGCGCGGTCGTCAGCACGATTTTTCCGACATGGGCGCTCGATTCCATGCGGGCATGGGCATCGGCCGCCTTTTCCAGGGGAAATTCGGAATCCATGATCGGGCGAATTGTACGGTCCTCCAGGAGCGGCCATACCTTGTTCTGAAGCGTTTCGGCGATTGCCGCCTTGAAAGCGGTATCGCGGGGCCGCAGCGTCGCGCCGGTATGGATAAGGCGCTTGACCATCAACAGCGCAAAATTGACTTCTTCCGACGGGCCGTTCAGCGTCGCGAGTTGCACAATGCGTCCGCCAATTGCCGCGGCACGCCAGTTTTTCTCGACGTAATCTCCGCCCACCATGTCCAGCGTAAGGTCGACACCGCGTCCGTCGTTGTCGGACTTGATGGCGTCGACGAAGTCGGTCGTCTTGTAATTGATCGCCAGGTCGGCACCGAGATCCCGACAGACGGCGCACTTTTCGTCCGAACCGGCGGTGGTGATCACGCGGGCGCCGAACGCCTTGGCGAGCTGGATGGCGGTCGTGCCGATGCCCGAGGTACCGCCATGCACGAGGAAGGTCTCGCCGGCCTTCAGGCCGCCGCGGTCAAAGACCGTCGACCAGACCGTAAAGAACGTTTCCGGCAAGGCAGCCGCCTCCGCCATTGAAAGCCCGTCCGGAACCGGCAAGGCATTGGATTCTTCGGCCGCACAATATTGCGCGTAGCCGCCCCCCTGGACGAGCGCCGTGACCCGGTCACCGATTTGCCATTTCGTGACATCGGATCCGCGCGCCACCACGGTGCCGGCTATTTCGAGCCCTGGAATATCCGGCGCGCCCTTCGGAGGCGGATAGGCACCCATCCGCTGCATCACGTCCGGTCTGTTGACACCGGCGGCCTCGACCGCAACCAGCACCGACGTTTCGTTCGGCGCGGGAATTGCGCGCTGTTCCGGGACCAGGACGTCCGGTCCGCCGGGCTGGGCGATGCCGATGGCGGTCATCGTGGAGGGGAGGGGATCGGACATTGTGCGCTCCTGGAATTGCTTTTCGAACCCCGCCATAGAGCGAAAGGGCGCCATCGCCAAGCCTTTCCGCTTTCCGAGCGGCGATGGCAGAGGTGCGGCGTCATGTCTTGATATGGCACACGGTCCGCGCGATGATGGCGCGTGGGATCGATGGACAGCTGCCGGCCGGGCGAGCCGGACGTGCCGTTGTCGCCCTGAACAAGGTTGGAAAACGATGTTCGATGACGAAACTGCACCGGTCCAGAAATCCGATCATGTGGTCGGGCAGGATCTCAGCACTCTGTCGCTGGAAGAGCTTGAAGAACGCATTGCCCTGATGCGCTCCGAAATCGAACGTCTGGAACGGGAAATCCAAGCAAAACGGTCCACTGCCGAAGCGGCGAATTCGGTCTTCAAGATGTGAGCACGCCTCTGATCTCGTCAGAAACCGCATTAATTCAAAGAAAATTTGCCATCACTTCCTGGCGTTAACTAAGAGTTAAGCTTTCCCGTTTATTACTCATGTCATCCAGTCATCTGGATTCTGAGTGGCTCCTGTCCACTCTGTTTGACGCCTCCCTGTTAACTTCTTAGAGCCGTTTTCACGGCTCTTTTTTTTGGTGTCACCGACCGTCCGCCGTCACCTCTCCAAACCGAAGCGCATCCCCTGAAAGCACACTCCGCGAAGCGAGCTTGTGTCGCTTCGCCATGGATCGGTTTCAGGCCGCGAACAGCGCTTCCTGTACCGAATTGAGATGGCATGATTTTTGCGACGTTGCGGCTTCGAGAGTTAACGAACAATCAAGATTCGGCTGGACCGGCCGAAACCGTTGTGAGACGCTGGAGGCTGCGTATTTTATGAGTGAGACACGATTGCCTATGTCCGACAATCAACCGTCCGATCCGGCTATCCGGTTCGTCGACAGACTTGCTGGTTCGGATACATTCAAGACCCTTTTCCAGGAAGGCATGGCCCTCGTTGAAGAGACCGCGTCCTATCTGGACACGGACGGGCGCGAGGAATCCAAGGACCTGTCGCGCGCCGGGTCGTTGGCATATGCAACAGAATCCATGCGCCTTACGACGCGGCTGATGCAATTGGCCTCGTGGCTGCTTTTGCAGCGAGCGGTCAATGAGGGAGAGATGACCGCGGAACAGGCGGTCCAGGAAAAAAACAAGGTCCGGATCGACTCGGTGCGCAGCGCGGAAGGCCAGCGCGGCTGGGAGGAACTCCCGGACCGACTGAAGACCCTGATCGAAGCCTCACTGAACCTGCAACGCCGGATCGTTCATCTCGACAAAGCGCTGTCCGGCGAAGCCGAACCTGTCGAGGACAGCGGCAACCCGATCGCCAAACAGCTTGACGCGCTGTCTTCTGCTTTCGGATCGAAGTCTTAGGACTGTTTCTTTCGATTCAGCTCTTGCTGGATTAAAAAGTCAAAGAGCGCTCAGCAATCCAACCTGGATTCACCTGCGTTTCTGGATCGCCCGGACGAGCCGTGCGATGACGGAGAGAAGGGTAGGGTAGGAGCCGTTCTGGCACGCTCAGGTCGGGGCCATAGAGTCATCATCGGTTCCCCCGTCCGTCATCCGCCGGCGTGTTCGGCCGATCCAGCATGGCGGACACATCGGGCATCTGTTTTGGTGGACCCGTAACCCAGTCAACGCGGTAAATGAACCAGAAAAGCCGCTGCCGTCCCGCCGTCCCTGGATCGCCTGGACGAGCCGTGCGATGACGGCTGTGTTGTTGTCAGATGGTGCCGGCAACGCTGCTACAAAAAAGAAAACCCCGGTGGAAACACCGGGGTTTGATAATTTGGCGTGTCGTTTCTCTTAGCCGAGAAATCCTTTGTATTTATTCTTGAAGCGGGACAACCGTCCGCCGCGGTCCAGCAATTGCTGGCCGCCGCCCGTCCAGGCCGGGTGAGTCGTCGGGTCGATGTCCAACCGCAATTCGTCGCCTTCCGACCCATAGGTCGAGCGGGTCTCGTATTCCGTCCCGTCGGTCATGACGACCTTGATGGTGTGGTAGTCCGGATGAATTTCTTTTTTCATCGCCTGTCTCCGCCGCCCCGCGTCGATCCGAAATCGGGTGCGGGCGCTCGCATAGCTTGTCAGTTAGTCGCGTCCGATGGAAAACGGGTTTCCGCTTTTTTCGAAACGTTCTAAAAAAGACCACGCGCTGTCGGGCGCGCGGTCTGAAACTGTCGGGAGGTCCTATACAAGAGCTTTCCCGGCGGTGCAAGTGCCGCATGCCGTCGGCTTGAGAAAATCGGCGCGCCATGGTCAAGTGCGCGCGACTGCTTATCGACCGCATTCCGGCCGAACACAAGGATGATCCGTGCAAGATAGTTCCGGCAAACCGGGCGAGACCGAAAAGGTACGATCCAGGCAGAAAGTCGCCTCGCTGAAGGTCCTCGTTCCCTATCTCTTGCGCTACAAGGGACGGATCGCCGCCGCGTTTGCAGCCCTGGTCGCGGCCGCAAGCGCCACGCTCGCCCTGCCGCTCGCGGTCAGGCGCATGATCGATTACGGCTTTGGCGCCGAGGATGCCAATCTGATCGACAGCTATTTCGGCATGCTCCTGCTGGTCGCGGGCGCATTGGCGGCCGCAAGCGCCCTGCGGTACTACCTCGTGACCACGCTCGGCGAACGGGTCGTCGCAGACGTTCGCAGCGATGTGTTCGCCCATGTGGTCTCGCTCAGTCCCGCGTTTTTCGACAAGACCCAGTCCGGCGAGGTCGTATCCCGCCTGACGGCGGACACGACACAGATCAAGGCGGCTGTCGGATCGAGCGCCTCTGTCGCCTTGCGCAATCTGTTCCTGTTTGCCGGTGCGGCGGCCATGATGATGGTGACCAGTGTCACCCTGTCCAGCCTCGTCCTCCTCGTCATTCCGCTGATTGTTTTGCCGATCGTCTGGTTCGGGCGCCGGGTGCGCACCAAGTCTCGGCTGGCTCAGGACACGCTCGCCGATGCGTCCGCCTTTGCGACAGAGGCCATCGGCGCGGTGCGCACGCTGCAGGCCTTTACCAATGAGGCATTGATCTCCGGCCGGTTCGGCGGCGCTGTCGACAAGGCGTTCGGTGCCGCCCGCTCGGCGACGGCGGCGCGGGCATGGCTAACGGCATTTGCCATCTTTCTGGTGTTTTCCAGCGTCGTCGGCGTCCTTTGGATCGGCGCCCTGTCGGTCCTGAGCGGCGAGATGAGTGCCGGAACGCTCGGCCAATTCGTGCTGTATTCGGTATTTGCGGCCGGCGCACTCGGCGAATTGAGCCAGGTCTGGGGTGAAATCTCGCAGGCCGCGGGAGCAGCTGAACGGCTGGCCGAACTGCTGGCGACCAAAGCCGATATCGAAACGCCGAAGGAACCGGTCGCTCTGCCGGCTCGGCTCACGGGCCGCGTGACGATGGATCGCGTGCGCTTTGCCTATCCGTCGCGACCGGATGTTACCGTGCTGGAAGACCTGTCGCTCACCATCGAACCAGGCGAGACGGTCGCCATTGTCGGACCGTCCGGCGCGGGCAAAAGTTCCCTGTTTCAGTTGCTCATGCGGTTCTACGATCCCGGCGAGGGCCGCATTTGCATCGATACCGTCTCGGTCTGCGATGCGGATCCGTTGGCCGTCCGGCGCCAGGTCGCCATCGTGCCGCAGGAAACCGTCGTCTTCGGAACGAGCGTGTTTGAAAACATTCGATACGGCCGCCCCGATGCGGACCGCGACGCAATTGTCGCCGCTGCCCGCGCGGCCAACGCCGATGAGTTCATCACAGCAATGCCGGAGGGCTATGAGACAGAGCTCGGAGAGCGCGGCGTGCAATTATCCGGCGGCCAGCGCCAGCGCATCGCGATCGCCCGGGCGATCCTGAAGGATGCGCCGATCTTGCTTCTGGACGAAGCGACCGCGGCACTCGACGCGGAAAGTGAGGAATTTGTCCAGCAGGCCCTCGAAAGCCTGATCCAGGACCGCACCACGTTGGTCATTGCCCATCGTCTGGCGACGGTCCTGGCGGCGGATCGTATCTTGGTGATGGACAAGGGCCGAATCGTTGAAGAGGGCACGCACAAGACCCTGATCGCCCGGGAAGGTGGCCTTTATGCCCGCCTGGCCCGTCTGCAATTCGAACGCGGCGCGAAGGGACTGGCCGATGCAAGCGATGCCGAGGCAGCGGAATAATCGAGCGATTGTGCCACGGAAACAGGGCCGGTCCCGACAGGCCTGGCTCAGTGGTTTGCTGGTCAGCTTTGTGCTTGGCATCGCGACGATCGGTGCGGCTACGGCCGAGACCGAAATCGATCTGGAACTCGTGCTGCTTGCAGATGCTACCGGTTCGATCGACAACGCGGAAATCCGCTTCCAACGACAGGGCTATGCGGAAGCGATCACCGATCCCGCCGTGATTTCGGCTATTGCGAGCACGCTGACCGGGCGGATCGCCGTTACCTATGTGGAATGGGGCGACATGACCTCCCAGGAGATCGTGGTCGACTGGATGGTGATCGACGGTCCGGAATCGGCGGAGCGTTTTGCCACCGCCCTCATGGAGCCGCCGCGCCGCGCCTTCGGGCGCAATGCTATCGGATCCGCGCTGCTTTTCGGAAAGGCCCTGATCGAAAGCAATGCCTATAAAGGTTTGCGCCGGGTGATCGACCTTTCCGCGGACAGCGCGAACAATTGGAACGGTCCGGATATCGGGACGGCGCGCCAGGAAGTTCTCAACGGCGGCATCACCATCAACGGCTTGGCCGTGCTCTGCCGGCATTGTTCCGGGCGTCCGATCAGTTACGACCTGGAAGCCGCGTTTCGCGATCGCATCATCGGCGGGCCGGGATCCTTTGTGATTACGGCTGACAATTCCGACACGTTTGCCGATGCCGTGCGCCGCAAACTGATCCTTGAAATTGCAGGATCGCCCGGTCCGACCCGTCGCGCCGATCTCGAAGGCGAGGCGCCGAAGCCGCGTTAGGCCAGCCCTTTCAAGCGTCGTGCTATCGTTGGGTGAGTTTCAGTTCGATACGCCGGTTCTTGGCCAGCACATCGTCGCTGTCTCCCGATTCAAGCGGCTGAAACTCGCCGAATCCTGCGGCCACCAGATTGACCGGCTTGACGCCGCGTTCGACAAGATAGCGGACGACAGAAATCGCCCGGGCAGCCGACAATTCCCAATTGCTTCGGAACCGGCCCGTGCCGGAAAGCGGGCGCGCATCGGTGTGGCCGTCGACGCGCAACACCCAGTTGAATTCCGGCGGGATCTGCGCCTCCAGTTCCAGGATCGCATCGGCGAGCTTGTCGAGCTCGGTCGAGCCGCTGGTATTGATCGTGTCGGATCCCGACGCGAACAGGACTTCGGACTGGAACACAAAACGGTCGCCGACGACCCGAATGTCCGAGCGCTGGCTCAGGATCTCCCGCAGCCGGCCGAAGAAGTCCGATCGGTACCTGTTCAATTCCTGCACCCGCTGGGCGAGCGCGACATTCAGGCGCCGTCCGAGGTCGGCAATCCGGGTCTGACTTTCCCGATCGCGATTTTCCGAGGCGTCGAGCGCGTCCTCGAGTGCGGCGATCTGGCGGCGCAATTGCAGGATCTGCTGGTTCAGCAACTCAACCTGCGCCAGCGCCTTCTGGCTCACCGTCTGTTCGGATACCAGCGCTTCTTCGAGTTCTGAGATCTGGCTGCCGGCAAGCGAGGCCGCGCCGCTTTGGTTGTCCAGGAGCGCCCGCAACCGGTCGCGTTCCGCTTCCGCGCCCAGCACCGCCGATTGCAGCGAGGCGAGGGAATCTTCCAGGTTCTGGTTCGACGCCTTTTCAAGCGCCAGCAATTGCGTCAGTTCCGCGATCTGGCTGTTCAGCCGATTGAGGACGGTATCCTTGCCGCTGATCTGCTGGCTGAGGAAGAACTGGGCAACCATGAACAGCGACAGCAGGAAAATGATGACCAGCAGCAAGGTGGCCATGGCGTCAACAAAACCGGGCCAGTAATCGGCCCGAAGCTCGCGTCTACGGGTGCGGGCGATTGCCATGTCCGGCGCTCCTGTCGTTTTCCACCGCCCCCGACAGACGTTCCAAAAGCGTGTTCATGCGGGCCTGCTGCTTGGTCTGGGCTTCGGCCCATTCGCGCATCATCTTCTGCTCCGAGCGCACGTGCTGCACCAGACCCTGAATGCCCTCGGCGAGGTTGGCCATGGCATGGGTCGCCGCGCGGCCGTTGGTCTCGCCGCCGCGCCCTTCCTGGACCGAACGGGCGAGACGGTTGATCGCTTCCCGCAGATCCTCGCTCGATCCGAGGTGATCGACGGTACCCGCTTCCAGTTCGTCCGGCGACAGGTCCGTCACCGTCGACAACCAGTCTTCCAGGTCGACGTAAAACCGGGATTGTGCCTGGCCGGCCTGCAGATCGAGAAAGCCCAGAACCAGCGAACCGGCCAGTCCGAACAGCGAGGAGGAAAACGCGGTGCCCATGCCGGTGAGGGGGGCTTCCAAGCCGGCTTTCAGATCCTCGAAGATCACATTGGCATCGCCGGACCCGACATCCAGGCTCTGGATGGTCTGGCCGACGGAGGAAACCGTCTGCAACAGGCCCCAGAACGTACCCAACAGCCCGAGGAAAACCAGAAGCCCGGTCAGATAGCGCAGGATGTCGCGCGCCTCGTCGAGCCGGGTGCCGATGGATTCCAGCAGCGATCGCATGGTCTGCGTGGAAATGGCGGTCTCGCCGATCCGGTCGCCGATCAGGCTGGCCATGGGTGCCAGGAGGACCGGCGGTCGTCGGACCTCCAGTCCCGGTTCGCCGATGCGCAGGCCATTGACCCAGGCCACTTCGGGGAACAGCCGGATGACCTGTCGTATGGCGAGCAGAATGCCCACCAGGGCGGTAAACAGGATCAGACCGTTGAGAAGCGGATTGCTTTGAAAGGCGACGACGATCTGTCCGTAGAGCGGGAGGAGCACCAGAACCACGATCGCCAGAAAGATGACCATGCGGACAAGGTAGGCGCGGGGACTGGAAAGCTTATAGGGATCGAGATCGTTCGCCATGGTCGCCGCTGGAATTGTCGCCGTCAGAGCGCGGCTGAGCGCCGCCATTCAGTGATAACCCGAAAAGACAGGCGATAAAAACCGGAAATCATGGCACGAATGCCCTGTCCGCGTGGTAATTCAGGGATTTGTTGACGCGGGGTCGCAATCTGGGTCCCCGGCGGCGCGGCGGCACTTGCCCGGCGCTTGATATGACGTTCTCCGGGTGCGTGCCCGTTTGCCCGGCGAATCAGGCGACACGGCGTCAGGTCTCGGCCGGGGCGGGTGCGGCTTTTTTAAGGACAGAGAGCAAATGGCCATGGGTGAATTCGTTGCCGGCGACCACCGAACCGGTCTCCAGGATGCGGTCGCCGCCCTCGGCGTCGGAGACGAAACCGCCCGCCTCGCGCACGATCAGCGCTCCTGCAGCAATGTCCCAGGCTGACAGGCCGCGTTCCCAGAAGCCGTCATACCGGCCGGCCGCGACCCAGCACAGATCGATGGCGGCGGCACCGCCGCGGCGCAATCCGGAGGTCTCGCCGATGAGCGGCGCGATTTCGCGCAAGGTGCGGCCGACATCGCCGTGTCCCAGAAACGGCATGCCGGTGGCAAACAGACAATCGCTCAGCCGGCTGCGCTGCGCGACCCGAAGCCGGCGGTCATTCAGAAACGCACCCGATCCGCGTTCGGCAGTAAACAACTCATCCATGACCGGGTTGTAGACCAGACCGGCCATCAGCTGTCCCTGGCGCTCCAGGGCGATCGAGATGGCGAAGATCGGTATGCCGTGCATGAAGTTCGTTGTGCCGTCCAGCGGGTCGACGATCCATCGATGCTGCGAATCGGTGCCCTCGATCGCGCCGCTTTCCTCAAGCAGGAAGCCGTAGCCCGGTCGTGCCTTTTCCAGTTCCCGGCGGACGATCTCCTCGGAGCGCCGGTCGGCCGCGGTCACAAAATCCGCCGGCCCCTTGCGCGAGACCTGAAGGTTCTCGACCTCGCCGAAATCCCGGGACAGAGCCCGGGCGGCCTTGGTTGCGGCCTGAACCATGACATTGAGGATAGCGGAACGGGCCATGCGAACACTCCGGTCGGCGGCAGCGGCGGATCAGTCCGCGCGCTTTACGTAGGTGATTTCGTTGGTGTCGACGATGATGTTCTCGCCCGAATTGATGAACGGCGGCACCATGACGCGCACGCCGTTTTCCAGCACTGCCGGCTTGTAGGACGAGGACACGGTCTGTCCCTTCAGCGCGGGATCGGCTTCGGCGATCTTCAGTGTCACCTGGTCGGGCAGGCTGATGCCGATCGGCATGCCTTCGTGCATTTCGACGGTCACCGTCATGCCGTCCTGAAGGAAGGCCGACCGCTCACCGACAAAATCCTTTTGAAGTTCAAGCTGATCGTAGGTGGTCGAATCCATGAACACCAATTGATCGCCCTGTTCGTAGAGGAACTGGAAATCCTTCTGTTCCAGTCGGACGCGTTCGACCGTCTCCGCAGAGCGGAAGCGTTCGTTGAGCTTGCGGCCGTCGAGCAGGTTCTTCAGCTCCACCTGCGCAAATGCGCCGCCCTTGCCCGGTTTTACGTGCTGCACCTTGACGGCCGCCCAAAGCGAATCCTGGTGTTGAATCACGTTTCCGGGCCGAATTTCGTTGCCGTTGATCTTCATCTTGTCACCCTGTCGGGCACGCGGGAACCGCGTTGCGGACCGGCCGGGACTGCCGTGGCGGGCGGGGCCGATCGGTTTCACTTCATTGAAGCAGCGGCAGCGTGCGGACCGGAGTGTTGCGCCCTGCTGACCGTTGCTCCCGCTCAGATTGTCCCGGCGCGCCCCGGCGACGCGGGCCTGACTGTCGATCGGTCCCGAGACCGGGTGGCGGCGATCCGGTTTCCGGCACGCTTGTGCCCCAGCTTGCTGCATCATTCAAGAGGGACGACAGAGCAGCGCGCCGGTGCATCGGTTTCCGGCCGTCACACCCGCGCTGCGGCGCCTTGCAAGCCGCGGTCACTCGGAGACCGGTGCCGGTGCCTCCTCTTCAGCCGGCTGCAAAGCCCGGGCGTCATTCTTCGGGCGCGGGAAGGCGCGTTTGACCGCTTCGTCGCGTGTCGCCGGATCAAGGCTTTCGAAAAACCCGTCAAGCCGCAGGTCGGATACACCTGCCTGGCGCGCGCGGATATGCCAGCGGCCGGCCTCGACCGGGTCGGCTTCGACGCCCAGACCGGCTGCGTAGAGCCGGGCCAGCCGGTTCATGGCAACCGGGTTGCCGGCCTCGGCAGCCATCTTGAAGAGGCGCGCGGCACGCGTTTCGTCCTTCGGAGTGCCGACGCCGTTGAATACCATGATCGCCAGTTCCACCCGAGCCGCGTCATGGCCGTTGGCCGCGGCGCGTTCGAGCCACAATACCGCATCCCTGTCGCTGCGCGGCAGACCCTGGCCGCGCTTGTACAAAAGCGCGAGACCGTATTGCGCGTCCAATATGCCGGCCGATGCCGCCGTGCCGAACAGTTCCGCCGCCTGTTCAAAATCCTGATTGAAGACCCGGCCCTGCAAATAGAACAGGCCAAGATTGTAGGCGGCGCTGGTCTGACCCGCTTCGGCTGCCTTGGCGAAATAGTCCGCGGCCATTGCGGCGCTCTTTTCGACGCCGAGGCCATCCAGGTGCAACAGCCCGAGACGATACTGCGCCTGCGGGTCGCCGGCAGCGCCGGCCAGCTGATACCAGCTTGCCGATTTTTCCAGGTCCTGGGGAACGCCGTATCCGTTTTCGTAGATCAGTCCGAGCAGGGTCTGGGCGGCCCGATCGCCCCGGCCGGCATTGCGGGTCGCGATCGCCAGCGCGTTCAGGTAAAAGCCCCGCTGAAAAGCGCCATAAGCAAGGTCGGCGCCCTCGGGCACGTTCTGGTCGCCATAGGTGATGACGGAGCCGGGCGCCTGCAGCGCCGGCAGATCCTGAGACAGCGTTTCGTCGGTCGCGGCGATGCCCGCGGATCCGCTCGCCAGGACAAACGCCGCGGCAACTAGAAAGCGACAAACTTCGGATAGCCGCCTGCCCGCAGTATTCTGCTCACTCATCCGCAAACTGATCGAGAATGTCATTGGCTTTCCGGACCGCATCGGCCGGTCCGTCATGGTTGTTCCACACAAAGCCCCGAATGCCGATAAATTCGGCGCCGGTCTCACACGCCGTCTGCACAGAGTGCTCGGATTCCCCGGCTAAGGCAACACACGGAATCTCAACGATCGGCGACCACCATTCCGCAAGCGCCAAGCCGTCCGGGTCTTCGGAGCCGCCGTCCGCGCGGTCCAATCTGCCAAACAGAACATAATCCACATCCGTCTCGCCGATCAGCAACGCATCGTGGCGATTGGCAACACGGCCGGCGCCGACGATGCGAGATGGCTGGAAAGACGCCATTGCGGCTTCAAGGTCGGCAGTGCCGGTATCGACATGCACGCCATCGGCACCAGCCCGACCGGCCAATTGCGTGTCGTTGCGCACGAGCGCTGCGACGTCTGACGCCTGGCAGATCCGGACCAATTCCTTGGTCACGGTCTGTGCCTTGTCCGCTGGCAGGCGTTCGGGATCGATTAGTACAGAGGCGACATCGCCGCCGGACAGGGCGGCGCCCAGCTTGCCGGTTGCGTCGTCGTCAATTGTGTCGAACGGGGTAATGAGAAACAGCCTGGGGCGCACGTCGCTTGCCGTCTGGGTAGCGGTCACTCGGGTCAAGAGAGTGCGATATCAGAATCGTCGGGGAAGACAAGTCGTCAGCTGCGGCCGGGGCCGCCTGGCCCCGTCCGATAGTCAACCGTCGTCCCGTCTCCGGTTAGCGAATCACCGACTTCGGTTCAGGCCGCTTGTCTTTCCTGGTCCCCGGACCATGTGCCCTGCGCGGCAAGCCCATTCATGCGGGCCCGGTGCGTGAACGCACGCTGTGCGGCGGCAACATTTTCAACCTTACCGCCCCACGCTTTCAGTGCAGCCTGTTGCAGCGCGCGGCCGTAGGAGAAAGTCAGCGCCCAGGGCAGGGACCCCATCGCGTTCATCAGTGAAAGGTTCTCGGTTGCCTGTTCGTCGCTCTGGCCGCCGGACAGGAATGCGATGCCCGGCACGGCGGCCGGCACGCAGGTCTTCAGGCAGCGTACGGTCTTTTCCGCGACTTCAGAAGCGCTTGCCTGGGTCGGGCAGTTCTTTGCCGCGATCACCATGTTCGGCTTGAGCACGATGCCTTCGAGTTTGACCTGCGCCTCATGCAGGTCCGCAAAGACACGCGTCAACGTGGCCACGGTCACGTCGTAGCAGCGGTCGATGTCATGCCGCGATTGCAGTCCGTCCATCAGGACTTCAGGTTCCACGATCGGGACGATGCCGGCTTCCTGGCAGAGCGCTGCATAGCGCGCGAGGGCATGGGAATTGGCGGCGATGCCGGCTGTGCTCGGTGCGGAGTCTGAGATATCGATCACCGCGCGCCATTTCGCGAAGCGGGCGCCGAGGTCGTGATATTCGGCGAGCCGTTCGCGCAGACCGTCAAGGCCTTCGGTGACCTTTTCATCCGGGTGAAGGGCCAGGGGTTTGGCGCCCTTGTCGACCTTGATGCCCGGAACGGCGCCGGCGGCCTTGATGATGTCGACGAGCGGCGATCCGTCCGCTGCCTTCTGGCGCAGGGTTTCGTCGAAAAGGATGACACCGGAAATGTAGTTCCGCATGGCCTCGTCGGCACGGAACATCATTTCCCGATAGTCGCGGCGATTGGTTTCGGTCGAGTCGGTATTGATCTGATCAAATCGCTTCTTGATCGTTCCGCTCGACTCGTCGGCTGCTAGAATGCCCTTGCCCGGCGCGACCATTGCCCGGGCGATGTCTTCAAGTTTTTCGGCCATCGTCTTTCTCTTCCGTTTGCTGTTCCACGCTTCTTCCGTTGCCCCGCCGCCGGCGGCAGGCGCCCGTGCGCTGTTTCGAAGTCAGCTGCCCGACTCAGAAAGAGCGGCCACCCCCGGCAGGGTCTTGCCCTCCAGCCATTCCAGGAATGCTCCACCCGCGGTTGAAACATAGGTGAATTCCCCGGCCACGCCGGCATGAACGAGAGCAGCGACGGTGTCCCCGCCGCCGGCAATCGACATCAATTTTCCGGCCCCGGTCAGTTCCGCGGCCGTTTGGGCGGCCGCATTGGTTGCCCGGTCGAATGGCTCGATCTCGAAGGCGCCGAGCGGTCCGTTCCAGACCAGTGTAGCGGCGCTGGAAAACGTTTCGGCGATTTCAGCGCCGGTTTGCGGCCCGACATCGAGGATCATGTCGTCCGGGCCGATCCCGTCGAGCCCCGTGACGCGGTTCGGCGCCTGCGCCTCGAACGCCTGCGCAACGACCACATCGTGCGGCAAGAGCAATCGGCAACCGGCTGCAGACGCGGCGGCCTCGATCCGCTTGACGGTAGGCGCGAGGTCCGCCTCGCACAGCGACTTGCCGACATCGACGCCGCCGGCATGCAAGAACGTATTGGCCATGCCGCCGCCGATCACGAGCGTGTCGACGCGGGCGACGAGATTTTCCAGAAGATCGATCTTGGTTGAAACCTTGGCGCCACCGACAAGCGCGACGACCGGTCGTTGCGGCGTGCCCAGAGCGCTTTCCAGTGCGTCCAGTTCGCCCTGCATGGCCCGGCCGGCATAGGCGGGCAGGCGATGCGCAAGGCCTTCGGTTGAGGCATGGGCGCGGTGGGCGGCTGAAAACGCGTCGTTGACGTACAGGTCGCCGTTCTCGGCCAGCGCGTCGACGAAGGCAGGATCGTTGCGCTCTTCGCCGGCATGAAAACGTGTGTTTTCAAGGAGCTGCACACCGCCTGGCGACGTCTGTTCGAACCCGCGCGCAACCTCGGCGCCGATGCATTCGCCGATGAACCCGACCGGTTGGCCCAAGCGTTCCGACAGGGCGGTCGCAACCGGCTCCAGCGACATCGTCTCAACCCGCTCGCCCTTCGGCCGGCCGAAATGCGCCAGCAGTCCGATCAGCGCGTTCCGGGCGCTGAGATCCCGCAGGGTGGGGAGTATGCGATCGATACGGGTCGTATCGGTGACCCGCCCGTCCGCCATGGGCACATTCAAGTCGACGCGTACAAGCACACGTCGACCGGCAATGTCCGGGAGGTCGTCCAGCGTCCTGAAGGCCATTGGTGTCAGAGATGTTTGCCCATTTCGACGGCGGTGTCCGCCATGCGGTTCGAAAAGCCCCATTCATTGTCGTACCAGCTCATCACCCGGACGAGACTGCCGTCCATGACCTTGGTCTGCGGCAAGGCAAACGACGACGAATGGGAATCGTGATTGTAGTCGATGGACACCAGCGGTTCGTTCGAGACACCGAGAATGCCCTTCAAACGGTTCGATGCGGCCGCCTTTTCGATGGCACCGTTGATTTCTTCCACGCTCGTCTCGCGGGAGGCATTGAACTTGAGGTCGACCACCGAGACGTTCGGCGTCGGCACCCGGATTGCAGTGCCGTCGAGCTTGCCGTTGAGTTCAGGCAGAACGAGGCCGACCGCCTTGGCCGCACCGGTCGATGTCGGGATCATCGACGTCGCCGCCGCCCGGCCGCGATAGAGATCCTTGTGCATCGTGTCGAGGGTCGGCTGATCGCCGGTATAGGCGTGAATGGTCGTCATGAATCCCTGTTCTATGCCGACGGCCTCGTTCAGCACGTAGGCCACCGGGGCCAGGCAATTGGTGGTGCAGGAGGCGTTCGAGACCACGACGTGATCGCCGTTCAGCTTGTCGTGGTTGACACCGTAGACGACCGTGATGTCCGCGCCCGATGCCGGTGCCGAGACCAAGACCCGCTTGGCGCCGGCTTCCAGGTGCGCGGCCGCCTTGTCGCGGGCGGTGAAGATACCGGTGCATTCGAGCGCGATATCGACGCCCAACTCGCCCCAGGGCAGGTCCTTGGGGTCGCGGATCGCGGTGACGCGGATCGGTCCCGTGCCGACATCGATCGAATCGCCATCGACGGTGACCGTGCCCGGAAAGCGCCCGTGGACGGAATCGTACCGGACCAGATGCGCGTTGGTTTCGACCGGGCCGAGATCGTTGATGCCGACGACCTGGATGTCGCTTCGACCGGATTCGACAATCGCGCGCAGGATGTTGCGCCCGATGCGTCCGAACCCGTTGATTGCCACCTTTACAGCCATGTTGCGGTCTCCTTCGTACGGCGCTCCGGTTTCTTCCGGCCGCCCTGATTCACTAGACGTTGTCTTTGAGCGGTTCGAGGCGCGCGACCGCCGCTTCGGCGACGGCTTCCTCGGTCAGTCCGAAATGCCGGTAGACTTCCTTGTAGGGACCGCTGGCGCCAAAATCGGACAAGCCGATGAACAGGCCGTCGGTCCCGACAAAGCGATCCCATCCGAGACGGATGCCCGCCTCGATGGCGATTCTGACCGGGCTGTTGCCGATCAGTTCGGCCTGATATTCAGGGGATTGTTCGTCGAACAATTCGAAGCTTGGGACCGAGACGACACGAGCCTGGACCTCGCGTTCTTCCAGGAGGTCCGCCGCAGCAAGCGCGATACCGACTTCCGAGCCGGCAGCGAAAATCGTCACGTCCGCCCCGTCTTCAGCGCCGTCGCGCACGACATAGGCGCCCCGGGCGCACAGGTTGTTTTCCGCGTATTGCCGACGCACGGGCGCCAGGTTCTGGCGGGTAAGCGCCAACAGGCTGGGACGGTCCTTCTGCTTCAGCGCCAATTGCCAGCATTCGGCCGTTTCGGTCGCGTCCGCAGGGCGGAAGGTCACGAGGCCCGGCATGGCCCGCAGGCTCGCCATGTGTTCAATCGGCTGGTGCGTGGGGCCGTCTTCGCCAAGGCCGATGGAATCGTGCGTCATGACATGGATCACGCGCAGCTTCATCAGCGCGGCGAGGCGGATGGCCGGCCGGCAATAATCGGAAAAGACCAGGAAGGTCCCGGAATAGGGGATGACGCCGCCATGCAGGGCCATGCCGTTCATGGCGGACGCCATGCCGTGTTCGCGAATGCCGTAATGGATGAAGCGACCGGCATAGTTTTCGGCGGAAAACGTCTCCTGGTCCGTCGAACGGGTGTTGTTCGACCCCGTAAGGTCTGCCGAGCCGCCGATCGTCTCCGGTATCTGGGTGTTGATCACCTCCAGGACGCGTTCCGAGGCCTTGCGGGTGGCGATCGTCGGCGCATCCTTCACCAGTTCGCGCTTGTACTCGGCCATGGCGTCGTCGAAGCCGACCGGCAGATCGCCGCGCAGCCGGCGGTCGAAGACCGATTTCTGTTCGCCGTCGAGGTCGGCATAGTGCTTTTCCCACTCCTTGCGGTTCTGCTTGGACCGCAGGCCGGCGAGCCGCCAGGCATCCAAGATGTCGGAGGGAATGGTGAACGGCGCTTCGGACCACCCCAGCGCCTGACGGGTCGCGGCAATTTCCTCCGCGCCAAGCGGCGCGCCGTGCGCCGCCGCCTTGCCGGCCTTGTTCGGCGAGCCGAAACCGATCTGCGTCTTGCACGCGATGAAGGTCGGACGGTCGTTTGTCTGGGCCCAATCGAGCGCGGCCTCGATTTCGTCCGAGTTATGGCCGTCTATCCGACGGGTGTCCCATCCGGCGGCATCGAACCGACCGATCATGTCGCCGGATTCCGCCAGATCGATCGGGCCGTCGATCGAAATTCCGTTGTCGTCGAAAAGAACGATCAGATTCGACAGGCGCAGGTGCCCGGCCAGGCTGATCGATTCGTGGCTGATGCCTTCCATGAGGTCGCCGTCGGAGGCCAGCACATAGGTCTTGTGGTTCACCAGGTCGTCGCCGAACGCAGCGTTCATGGCGCGCTCGGCAATGGCCATGCCGACCGCGTTGCCTAGACCCTGGCCGAGCGGCCCGGTCGTGGTTTCGACACCGTGCGTCCAGCCGTGTTCGGGGTGCCCCGGCGTCTTCGATTCCAGCTGCCGGAAGTTTTCCAGTTCCGACATCGGCATGTCGTCGGATCCCAGCAGATGCAGGATCGCATAAAGCAGCATGGAGCCGTGGCCGGCGGAGAGAATGAAGCGGTCGCGGTTCGGCCAGAGCGGGTCGATCGGATCGAATTTCAGGTATTTTGTGAACAGGATCGTCGCAATATCGGCAGCCCCCATGGGCAGTCCGGGATGGCCGGATTTGGCTTTCTCGACTGCATCCATGGCCAGAACCCTTATGGCATTCGCCATGGCTGCGTGTTTCATCTCGTCAATCATAGAATGCCTATCCGGGGCGCCAGAACGAACGCCGTGCCAGGGGCCGACGGGCCGGTGATGCCGGGGCGGTGATCCGCCCTTTGAGATCCGACCGGATTGGCGTGCTGCGGACCTCCGATCGGCGGGCAGACACTTAGCAGGATCGGCTCGCCTGTCAACGCCGTGCGTTTTCCACTTTACGGGTAACAATCGCCACATTCTCAACGATTTTGGGCGGCAGGCATTGACGGGGTCTGCCACTTGCGTAATCTCCGACGACCATAGGGGCGCCAGAGGTCGGCGCTGTGGCTGATATCCGGTCCGCGGTGGGAGCGGACAGCGCTTCGGATCGCCGGGATCGAATCCGATCGGGGGACATGACCATGGCCGACGCGCCCACGTTGGACGGGGCACTTTCGCGGCTGGAAGCCGCAATCGGCGGGCTTGAAGGTGCCGTCGAAACAAAGATGGGCACCGACCAGACTGTCAGCGGATTACAGGGACAGATTCAACGGCTCGGTGAAGACCGGTCGCGACTGGCCGGCGAGCTGGACTCCCAGAAGACCTATAGCAACACGCTTGAGGACGCCAACCGGGAAGTGTCCCGGCGCCTCGTAGCGGCCATGGAATCAATCCGCACCGTCCTGGAAGATCACGGCGGGTAAGGACGTCGCGGATCCGGATCAACCCGATACAGAAAGACCTTGTAAAGCCGCTTATCCATGCCTCAGGTTTCCGTTTCCATCAATGGCAAGACATACCGTATGGCCTGCGACGAAGGCGAGGAAGACCGTCTGGTCGGCCTCGCCGGAAAGTTCGATGCCTACGTGGACTCCCTGAAGTCGAATTTCGGCGAAATCGGCGACCAAAGGCTGACCGTGATGGCTGCGATCATGGTCGTGGACGAACTGGCCGAGGCGAAACGACAGATCAAGGGGCTCGAAGCCGAACTGGCGTCGTTGCGCGAAAGCCGCAACGCCGTGGTGGACCGGTACGAATCAAACACCGAAAAGCTCGCCATGCGGCTCGACGATGCGGCCCGCTCGATCGAAAAACTGTCCGCGTTGCTGGTTTCCTCCGGTATGGAAGACGCGTCGACCGGCTGACGGTCGGCGCGCCGGCTGCCATCGCTCGGCGCATTTTCTGTTTTGCCTGAAAGGCCCGGCAATTATATAGAAGGACGGCGCGGCTGCCCTTCGCGTCAGGATTTAAAATCCCCGGGGCCTTGCGATTCCGAACGGGAGCTGTTCCTGGGAAGGCTCGTGGGTCTTTTCATACGGCGCCCACCTACTTTGTAGGTCTCCCGGGATTTCGCACAATCCGACGGTTGCGGCGGCCGCGCTTTCCTTTCGATTGCACAGACAGCGCATCCCCTTGTCCAATCCGCCGTCCAAAGCCGCCCTGCGGCATGCCGCCCTCGGTCGACGCGACGCCCTGTCGTCGCAGGTCCGCGCGGATGCCGCTCGCGTGCTTGCCGGGTATGTGGACCGCTTGCCGATCCCGGCCGGATCGATGGTGTCGGGCTTCTGGCCGATCCGTTCGGAAATCGATCCGCGTCCACTGATGGAAGGCCTGGCGGTACGGGGGTGTCGTCTTTGCCTGCCGGTGGTCGTCGACCGCATCCGCATCGTCTTTCGGACTTGGACGCCCGATGCCGACCTGATCGAAACGGGTTTCGGGACACGCGGCCCGGGTCCCGAGGCGCCGGTCGTCGATCCG
>JBCDLT010000030.1:0-76782 GCA_038745065.1 Pseudomonadota bacterium
AAACACAGCACGATACGACCCAGCCGTCCGTCGGCTGCAAGGCAGCGCGTCACCATGCGCCGAAGCGCCGTGCGATCCGGATCCGGCTGCCGATAGTGGCGATGCAGGGCCGCCATGATCGTCACGATCGTCGCAACATCGTCCTTTGCAGCAAACCGACAGGAAAGGCTCATTGGACCGGCTCCCCGAAGAACAGCAGGAAACCGTCCGGATCTTTGACGTGAAACTCGCGCATGCCGTAGGACTGGTCGAACGGCGGACGCAGGCGCGCGCTCGGCAGATCGCTCAGCCGCGGCCCCAGATCGGCCCAAAGGCCGGCCATGTCGCGGACCCGGACATAGACCGACATGTTGGTGGCCGTCACTGCCAGCGTGTCGGCGTCATCACAGGCCACGAGCATGATCTGCGCCCCGTCGCGCGACACTTCTGCGGACGATTTGTCCGACGCCACATAGAGGCGCCGGAAGCCGAGGCGGCCTTCATAAAACGCGAGCGAGGCATCGATGTCGCGGACCGGCACGATCGGCGCCGACGATTGCAGGGCGGGCGCGGCCATCTTCGTTCAGGCCCCGCTCGCCGCGTCGAGTTCAGCAACGATCGCCGACCCCATCTCCGCGGTGCCGACCTGTGTCATGCCGTCCGACATGATGTCGGCGGTTCGCAATCCCTTGTCGAGCGCTGCCGCGATCGCCGCTTCCAGCCTGTCGGCCAGATCCACCATGTTGAAGGAATACCGCAGGCACATGGCAAGCGATGCGATCATTGCGATCGGATTGGCCGCGCCGGTCCCGGCGATATCGGGCGCCGATCCGTGCACCGGCTCGTAAAGTGCCTTGCGTTTGCCGCTCGTCGCATCCGGCGCCCCGAGCGAGGCCGATGGCAGCATGCCGAGCGAGCCGGTCAGCATGGCCGCGACGTCGGAGAGCATATCGCCGAACAGATTGTCGCACAGCACCACGTCGAATTGCTTCGGCCAGCGCACCAATTGCATGCCGCAGGCATCGGCCAGCATGTGATCGAGCGCGACGTCCGGATATTCCCGGGCACCCAGTTCGGTTACGACCTCGTTCCAAAGCACACCGGATTTCATCACGTTGCGCTTTTCCGACGATGTCACCTTGTTGCCGCGGGTCCGCGCCAGTTCGAAGGCGACGCGTGCAATGCGTTCGATCTCGAAGGTGTCGTAGACCTGGGTATCGATTCCGCGCTTCTGCCCGTTTCCGATATCGATGATTTCCTTCGGCTCCCCGAAATAGACGCCGCCGGTCAGTTCGCGGATGATCAGGATGTCGAGCCCTTCGACCACGTCGCGTTTCAGCGACGAGGAATCCGCCAGCGCCGGATAGCAGATGGCCGGCCTCAGATTAGCGAACAATTTCAGGTCTTTGCGCAAGCGCAGCAGGCCGGCTTCCGGGCGTACGTCATAGCCGACGCCATCCCATTTGGGCCCGCCAACGGCGCCGAACAGGACCGCATCCGCGTCCACCGCGGTCTTCATCGTAGCGTCCGAGATGGATTGGCCGTGAGCGTCATAGGCGGCTCCGCCGACCAGATCTTCCTCGGTTTCGAACCGTTCGGTCCCGTTTGCGTTGATCCAGTCGAGCACCTTTACGGCCTCGGCCATGATATCGGGTCCAATGCCGTCGCCCGGCAAGAGAAGCAGTCGGTGGGTCGCCATATCGGCTTGCCTCATGAAGTAGGGGATGGAGTGCGGCGGCGCGCGCGGGATCTGGGTACTCGATCGGTCCCGGGAAGACAACCTGTGACGAATGCGGGAGCGATGCCGTCTTTTTCACACACCGCGCGGAGTCGGTCGCCAGTCCGGCGGCGCCATTTCGAAGCCCGAAAACTCGAATCCGGGCGCGACGGTACATCCGACAAGGGTCCATGCACCGAGACTCTCGGCGGTCTGCCATGCATGCGCCGGCACGATGACCTGCGGCCGCTCGTCCATGCCAAGCGCAGGTCCCAGCCGGTGCGCCGTTGCATCGTGACCGTTCTGCGAAATCGTCAAAGCAAGCGGGCCGCCGGCATACCAGTGCCAGACCTCGACAGCGTCCACCCGATGCCAGGCGGAACAATCACCGGCCTCCAGGAGGTAGTAGATCGCCGTTGACGCGGCCCGACCGCCCTCCTGGTTCGGGTCTCGAAACGTTTCGCGGTAATGGCCGCCCTCCGGATGCGGCGCCAGATCCAGCATCCGAATGACGTCTCTTGCGGCGAGGTCTGGCCCGCCGAAGGCCATCAAAAGGAATCCTTTCGGCGCCGGATCTCGCTGAACACGGCTTCCGGCGCCGCCCCCGCCATGCCGAGGGTCGCCTGGATCGCCGGATCCTCAGGACGCAGGAAAGGATTGGTCGCGCGCTCTTTCGCCATGGTCGTCGGCAGCGTCGGTTTACCGGCTTCCCGCAATGCCTCGATCTCCGCCATGCGGTCCCGGAGCGCGGCGTTGTGCGGATCGACCGTCAATGCAAAGCGCCCGTTTGCAAGCGTGTATTCGTGACCGCAATAGATGGCGGTTTCGTCCGGCAGGCGGGTCCGCAACGTATCGAGCGATTGCCACATCATCGCGTGCGATCCCTCGAAAACCCGCCCGCACCCGAGTGCGAACAAGGTGTCGCCCGTGAAGGCGACGGCTGCCTCCGGCAGATAATAATTTATCTGCCCCAGCGTATGGCCCGGCGTTGCGATGGCCTCGACCGTGAAACCGCCGAAGGCAAAGCTGTCGCCGTCCGAAACCGTCCGGTCGAGCGTCGGGATCTTGTCGGCTTCACCGGCGGGTCCGATCACTGTAGCGCCATGCGTCTGCTTCAGTCCGGCGATGCCCTGGGTATGATCGCCGTGATAATGGGTCACGAGAATATGGGAGAGAGCCCAGCCGGTCTCCTTGAGCGCTTGATCCACCGCGGCCTCTTCCGGCGCGTCGATCGAGCCTGTCATTCCGGATCCTGGATCGTGGATCAGCACACCGAAATTGTCGGACAGGCATGAGAACTGATGGATTTTAAGGTCCGGCATCGTCGTATCCTTTTGTCAATCAATCGGGTGATATCATCGCTCCATGGCACTGGAAAGCGCGCGGGCGGAACCGACCGGTTGCGATTGCGCTTGGCGCGACCGATGATGTATCAGATGCCACGCACACCCGACCGGATCGCCACGGTCATGCTGGGAAGGCACGATGCATCTCGACGTCGTCGATCTCCTGGACTTCTACCGGCTTCCGCTCGGGCGGATCGTCCGCGAGGTCGTGCGCTCCAAGATCCTCGATGTCTGGCCGAACGCGACCGGTGATCGACTGTGCGGTATCGGCTATCCGACACCCTATTTGCGGCCCTATCTGGACGAAGCCGAACGCGTCATCGCCATGATGCCGGCGCCCCAGGGCGTCGCCCCATGGCCGCGCAAGGAACCGAACAAGGTGGCTCTTGTCCTTGAGGACATGTTTGCGCTGCCGGATTCGTCAGTCGACAAGGCCCTGCTCGTGCATTCCCTCGAAATGGCCCACAATCCGCGGGACGTCCTGCGCGAGGTCTGGCGGATCCTGACGCCGGGCGGGCGCATCCTGGTCGTTGTCCCGAACCGGTCCGGGCTTTGGGCGCGGATGGATTCCACGCCCTTCGGTTATGGTCGGCCGTTCTCCCGCGGCCAGATGGCGGGCCTTTTGCGCGACGTGATGTTCGCGCCGGTCGCCTGGCGCCAGGCTTTGATGATGCCGCCGGTGCTCAAACGCCCGCGCAACGCGACGGCCAAGGCCTGGGAACGGCTCGGCGCGCGCGTCTGGCCGGCATTTTCCGGTATCATCATGGTGGAGGCCGAAAAGCAGCTTTATCAGGGTGTGACGGCGGAGACCGCCGCATCGCGCCGCCTGAATCCGCTCTTTGCTCCGCAGGGCGCCCTTTCCGCCCGCAAGACATTGTCACCAAAGTCCGCTGAGCCGCTCCCGACGGCTTCATGCGATCAGAGGTGAGGGGACCGACGGCCGGTCCGACGAAGCCTTTGCAATTTGCGGCGATGTTGCGTAAGACAGGACGGTCCGGCCCGCATCGGCGTCGGACGTCAAAGACTTGGCGACTTCCATGATTGTGCTTCGGCCCGCAAACTCAACAGCAGACGGCTCCATGCCGGCCTTTGGCCCGCATGCGATCCATCGTCATGCCGACGCGGGCCCTCATACCCGGGCCTATCGATATTACCGGACCTGACCGGTTCCCGACTGCCCACGCCAATCCCTCACGCCTTCAAGAGTTTCCGATATGACCGACCGTACTCGCCCCGAGCCGAAGCCCGGCGTTCTGGACATTGCTGCCTATGTTCCTGGAAAATCCAAGGCATCCGGCGGCAGCCGCCTGTTCAAGCTGTCCTCCAACGAGACGCCGCTTGGCGCCAGCCATAATGCCATTGAGGCCTATCGCGACAACGCCGCAGCGCTTGAACTCTATCCGGACGGCGGCGCCGTCGCGCTGCGCGAGGCGATCGCATCGGTGCACGGGCTCAACGCCGACAATCTCGTCTGCGGCAACGGGTCCGACGAGTTGCTGGCGCTCCTGGCCAACACCTATCTGGCGCCCGGCGACGAAGCGGTTTTCACCGAACACGCCTTTCTGGTCTACCGGATCGCGGTTCTGGCGGCCGGTGCCAAGCCGGTGATTGTGCCGGAAAGCGACCTCAGAGCCGATGTCGACGCCATGCTGTCGGCGATAACCGATCGGACGCGGCTCGTCTTCCTTGCCAATCCAAACAATCCGACCGGCACGTATTTGCCGTTCGACGAGGTCCGGCGCCTGCATGCGGCCTTGCCGCCGCACGTGCTCTTGGTGATCGACGCCGCCTACGCGGAATATGTCCGACGCAACGACTACGAAAGCGGCATCGAATTGGTGTCGACGTCGCAGAACGTCGTGATGACCCGCACCTTTTCCAAGATCTACGGCCTTGCCAATCTGCGTCTCGGCTGGTGCTACGGACCGGATCACGTGATCGACGCGCTCAACCGGGTGCGCGGTCCCTTCAACGTGACCGGCCCGGCGATCGCGGCCGGCATCGCCGCGATCCGCGATCGGGACTTCCTTGAAAACGCCGTCGCCCACAATGAAAAGTGGCTGCCCGTGCTGACCGAACGCCTGA
Source organism: Pseudomonadota bacterium (assembly GCA_038745065.1). Lineage (GTDB taxonomy): Bacteria > Pseudomonadota > Alphaproteobacteria > Rhizobiales > JANQQB01 > JANQQB01. The sequence continues at coordinate 5,128 of JBCDLT010000030.1, forward strand.
CGGCGCTTGGCCTTGGCGTGACGCCCAGTGTCGGCAATTTCATTCTCATTCACATGCCGGACATAGACGGCAAGCGGGCGCCGGACGCCGACGCCTATCTGCTCGACCGCGGCATCGTTGTCAGGCGGGTGGAGAATTACGGATTTCCCAACAGCCTGCGCATGTCGATCGGAACGGACGAAGCCAACGAAGCGGTTATCGATGCGTTCCGATCGTTTCTCGAAAAAGACTGAATCCGGGTCGGCGTGTCGCGTCCGCCACCCGGTAGATAAAGAGGCGACCATGCCGGAATCTCAACCCGACCCCCTTTTTGAGCGCCTCGCCGTCATCGGCATCGGCCTGCTCGGATCCTCGCTTGCCCACGCCGTCCGCAAGACCGGCGCCGTCCGCTCCCTCGCGCTTGCCGATACGGCGCCGGATGTCGTCCGTCAGGCCGAAAACCTCGATCTTGGTGATCTCTATTTCACCGACCCGGCGGAAGCCGTTGTCGGCGCCGACCTTGTGATCCTTTGCGTCCCGGTCGGCGCGAGCGGTGACGTTGCGCAAGCGATCAGCGGCAATCTCGCCCCGGGAACCCTCGTCAGCGACGTCGGATCCGTCAAGGATGCTGTCCACAACGCCGTCGCCCCGTTTATGCCGAACGGCGTGCATTTTATCGGCGGCCACCCTGTCGCGGGCACGGAGCAATCCGGACCGAATGCCGGGTTTGCCGAGCTCTTCGAGCAGCGCTGGTGTATCCTGACGCCTTCTGACGATACGGATCCGCACCATCTGGCGCGGCTCAGGGCGTTCTGGGAACGGCTCGGATCCGACGTCGATATCATGGACACCAAGCACCACGACCTGGTGCTTGCCATCACCAGTCACGTACCGCACCTGATCGCCTACAATATCGTCGGCACCGCGGCCGATCTGGAAAGCATCACCCGATCGGAAGTCATGAAGTTCTCAGCGGGCGGCTTTCGGGACTTTACGCGGATCGCCGCCTCGGATCCCACAATGTGGCGCGACGTCTTTCTCAACAACAAGGATGCCGTGCTGGAGATGCTGGCGCGGTTCAACGAAGACCTGATTTCCCTGCAGCGGGCGATCCGCTGGAACGACGGCGATGCGTTGTTCGACCTTTTCACCCGGACCCGGTCCATCAGGCGCGGCATTATCGAAGCCGGTCAGGAAACCGCGGAACCGAATTTCGGCCGGCAGCACGGAACGGCGGTCGGCGAAAGCAACTGAATCACTCCGCAACCGGCAGCGTCACCGGCGGCAGCCGACCGAGCGGAATCAGACCGGCCGCGACATTGCCGTCGCGAATCGACAACCCGACGGATCGGGCGGGGCGGTCATCGATCGTGGTCTCCGCCCCGAAACCCGAAAGCGCCGAGAGTACCGGTCGGATCGGCTCGACGTTCAGACCGGGAATACGCGCCAGTTCCCGGCCGAGAGCCTCCGGATCGGCAATGGCAATCGTCGGATCTCCGCTCAGGACACCGTCCGGCGAAAGGGAAAACCGGCCCGAAACCTCGACCTGCGCATCGCCGATCGTCAGCAGCGCCCGGTGCACAGTCAGAATGCCGTTCTCGGACGTGAACGCCTCGAGGAAGCGGCGATTCTGGCCGACGAGCAGATACCGTCCGCCGGTCAGTGTGATCGCGGCGTCGAAATCGGCCTCCGGAAGGTCCTGATTTGCAAGCGTGGCGCTGAAGGTTCGGATCAGCAGGGCAACGTCGAGATCAAGCGATTCCTCGCTTCCGCGCACATGCAGTTCCAGCCGTTCGGCCTTGGGCGCACTGAGTGGTGTCAGGGCTTCGGTGGTCACCCCGATTTCGGAAAACGCGATCGATGCGCGATCGACCGCACGATCCCGCAGATGGAAGCTGGCATGTCCGGTATTCCAGGATGCCCCCAGCCTTCCCGGAAGCGCGTTCCCGGCATATTCGAACGGCGCATCCGCTTCCACGATCAGATGGGTCGGATCGTAGACCTGGGCCACGGCCCGCAATCCGTCGGACGCGACCCGATGGTCCGGGGTTTCAAGCAAAGCGCCGTCGCAGACAAGGGTCAGCCGGAACGGCCAGCCGCGCACGACCCGGTCACCGCACTCGACAACCATGCCGCGACTGCCCGCATTGCGGATCGCGTCAGCGCTTGCTTCATCGACTGTGGACGCCGCAAACCACCAGAACGCGGACCATCCGGCAAAGATGACGACGACCGCCAGACCGAGCAACTGGATCCGAAAACTCATGAACCCCTTCCTTGACAAGTCCGCGCAAAGCCGAAATAGGCGTGTTCTGCGCGTCGGTCGAATGCACCGACAAGTGTCCCGCGGCGGTGCACAGGCAAATTGGATAAGGTCCCCGTGCGGGCCGAGATACCGGGATCCGTGCTTTAAGCGCAAAGCTGTGCGTTGCCAACCCGCATGGCAAGATATGAATGGCAAACGGGGCGGGGTCAGAGCGCGAGCGGCCATGTCGGACTTATGGGTTTTCGGATACGGGTCCCTGATGTGGCGTCCGGGATTTTCGCCCGAAGAGGCGGTTCAGGCCCGGCTCTGCGGCCTGCACCGATCGCTCTGCATCTATTCCTGGGTGCACCGCGGCACCCAGGCCGTGCCGGGGCTCGTTCTGGGACTGGATCGCGGCGGATCCTGCATCGGAACGGCGTTTCGGATACCGGCGGACAATGCTGAAAGTGTGGTTGCCTACCTGCGTGCCCGTGAGCTCGTTACGAATGTCTATCTGGAGACGCGGCGGCGCATCATGCTTGAGGACGGAACCGGTCGGCGGGTCGAGGCGCTCGTGTACAAGGTCGACCGCCGGCACGTGCAATATGCCGGCCGGCTTCCAATCGACGTTCAGGCGGAGATCGTGCGAAGCGGCCGGGGGGAATCAGGCCACAATCTTGACTATGTGCTGTCGACCGCGCGTCATCTTGAAGAGTTGGGCGTTCGCGACCACCCGTTGGAACGCCTGGCGCATACCCTGTTGAACGGAAAAGCCGGACCGTCTGGTTCCGATTGAGATGTCGCCTGGTGCCGAGGCCGGCGCAGACCGGCAGGACAGAAAGATGTCAGGGGCGTTCGATTTAGAGCGGATCCGGGTTAGAAACGGCGCGGCGAGTGCACGACGTCAGGCTGCAGCGGCAAGGTCCGCTATAACCTGCTGCCGGCGCTCCGGCGTTTCGGCCAGGAGATGCACGAATGCCCGCATCGATGACGTGTCCCGTGCTTCGGCAAGCGCTTGATCGGGCGTCTCCGAAGCGCAGTCGATTTCGCCGAGATAGGCCAGTCTCAACGCTGAGCGCCGCCGCGCATCCAGCACAAGAACAACCGTCTCAGGATAATCATCGATTTCCTGCACGTCGATTTCGGTGAACACGTAGCGTGCACCGGAAGCGCCATGCCAGTATCGGAACTGCTCGGCGAGCCGTCCCGCATCGTCGATATTCAGGCGCCTGCCGTTGGGCAGGGACCGCCTCCTCGTGTCCGCATCCATTGGAACAATCCGTGAACCAACAACCTGTTTTGCACAAGCTTTGCACAGGATAGTTAGGTGTGATTGTGAAAAAAGTAAGACCGCAATCTCACATATGTGACAGCATTGTTACCTGATCGCGGGCGAAACAGGGCCATGGCGAGGTTTTTCCGGACCACAGCCTGAACGGGAGTTCGATGACGGACCCGGATTTTTGCATTTGTGACCGCGCAGAGATCTAATCGGCCTCGCGAACCAGTTTTTCCGTCTCTTTTTCGATCACATCTTGCAAATCGGCCAAATAGGCCTTTGTCGACAGGCCGGCCGGAATCACCGGCAAAAAAGACACCGTAATGGTGCCCGGCGTCTTGATCGTGACACCATTTGGCCAGTGTCGTGCCGAATTCAGGGCGACCGGAACGCTTGGAACACCGAATCGCTTGTAAAACAGACCGACGCCCGTTTTGTAGTCAGGCGGCGCGCCGACCGGCCGACGCGTGCCTTCCGGAAAGATCACGATATGCCGTCCGGCGGCGATTTCCCGTTGCGCCAGTTCGGTGATGGATCGCAACGCTGACGCGCCCTTGTCCCGTTCGACGGGGATCATGCCGACCCGCAGCGAATACCGGCCAAACAGCGGAATATCGATAAGTTCCTGCTTCATCACGAAGGCCGCGTCCGGCAGCAGCTTGAGGAGCGCAAAGATCTCCCATGCCGACTGGTGCTTGGAGGCGATCAGGCACGGCGTATCGGGAATGTTTTCCATGCCGAGTATCCGGTACCGCACGCCGGCGATCGCGCGCAGCAGGACCAGCACGCCGCTGGCCCAAATATTGACGTACCAGCGTCCGGCGCGGCGCGACCACAACATGAGCGGCCATGCGGTCAGGACACACAGGACCGTCCAGACATAGAAAAAGGCAAGAAAAACCAGCGAACGAAAAAGCAGCATGGAATGCGCAACGCCTGATGTCGCGTCCCGGTACGACCGGACGCCCTGAGGAACGGCATGTCTCCACGTTTGCCGCCCGGAAATCAAGCGGGTTGACCTATAGAGTGCCGGCGATCCGGTCGGGGCCGGGAGGCGATTGCAGGTTCATGCGCAGCCGCGCCAGGATGTACTTGACGTATTCGGCAACGACCAACCGTACAGTGGATGGCTTTCCGTACCACCGGTCGAGCCGAAGATCCTGCCGCACGACAGGATAGGGGAGCAATTGAACCCGTGGCATAGCATTCGCCAGTTCGGCCATGCTGCGCGGCATGTGGTAGGCGCTGGTCACGACGATCAGCGACGCGAACTCGAGACGCTCCGCCCAGCGCCGCGCCTGTTCGGCGTTTTCGATCGTATTCGTCGCCTCGTGGTCGAGGTCGACACAGCATGACAAAAGCTGATTCTCGATACCGGCGGATCGTGCGATCTCGCTGAGCGTGGTGTTGGGATGCACGCCGGAAATCAAAAGGCGCGAAGCATGTCCGTCCTGAAGCAGCGCGGCGGCGCCCTTGATTCGCTCCGCTCCGCCGGTCAGCACGACGATCGCGTCCGCGCTCGGACCGACGCGTGGTGCGGTCCGCATCACCTCTCGCGCAAACAGTGCGAAATCAATGCCGACCGCGGCGACCATAACAAGCGCACCGTAGAACAGGATGCGGCGGACCAACCGACCTCTGCGGCCGACCGGCGCCGATTCTGCACGCGGGAGATTTGCCAGTCGGGACATGACGTCTCCGGAGATTTCGAATGGCCGTTCGCGGTATCTCCGGCGCGCCGATTCGAAACGATTACGCTTGCATTAAGGCCAAGACATGCACGCAAATCAAGAACGGCGTATCCGAGTACCTCGACATACAGATAGGAGCGCTGGATAACCTGTTGACGTCAGATCGGGCGCACACGCAACGCCTGGTGCACGGCGATCCGCGAGGTCAGCGCCGTCAGCACGGCAACCACGAAGACTGTGGCCACAGCGCCAAAATAGCCGCCTGCACCGACCGAAACGTTCCCGATAAGCGCGTCCACCTGGGCGCCATAGGGCGTTTCGCCGGTCCGGTCCGCGATGCCGACCAGAAAAAAGATGAGCATGGCCGACAGACTGCCCGCCAGCCCGCCCTTCAAGCCTGTCAGCAGAAAGTGGCGCTGAAATTCCTGGGCAATGAATCGGTCCGTTGCACCGACGAAATGCAGCACGTCGATGATCTGCTTGTTCCCGGCGATCGCGGCGCGCACGGCAAACACGATCGACAGAACCATGGCGGCCAGGATCAGCAACACGACGGCAATCGCCGCGGCGATCATGCTGGCCGCCATGCCGGACAGGCGGCTGATCCAGATCGCATGATCGTCGAGACTGGCGCCCTGGACGACGTCGCCGATCTGACGGGACAGGGCGGCGAGGTTCAAACGGGCCGGATCCCGGATCGCCACGACAATGAGACGCGGCACCGGCAGCGCCGTGATGTCGGCATCGGGACCGAGCCAGGGTGACAGCAGGTCCTGGGTTTCGCTATCCGTCAGAACCCGCGCGGATCCGACGCCGGGCGCTCGCTCGGCGACGGCAATCGCCTTGTCGATTTCGCCGAGAATATCGACACCGGCAACCGGCCTGACCTGGATGGTGATCTCGCTGGATATCGCCTTTTGCCAATCGCGCGCCGCGTCATAGACGACGCTGGCGGCACCGACCGCAAGGCAGGCCAGAAAACACATGATCGCAACGACCGCCACCAGGGCACTGCCGGCAACCGATTGGCCCGGGATAATAGGTCCGCTCGCCCGCGGCGCCGGATCCGACCCGGCCCGCCTGCGTTTGCGGACCAGGCCGATAAGGCTTTCGCCGGACGGCTTCTTGCGGAGCGCAAGGGCTTTTCCCAAAACCATGTCGACCCCTTGCCGGCGCTCAGTCATAAACCGTCAGCCGGCCGTCTTCGAGCACGAGGCGGCGGGCATCGAACTGATCCATCAATTGCAAATCGTGCGTCGCGATGACAACTGACGTTCCCAGCTTGTTGAGTTCGACGAACAGGCGTAGGAGCCGGCGCGCCAGCGGCGGATCGACATTGCCGGTCGGCTCGTCGGCAAGCAGGATTTCCGGTTTGACGATGAGCGCTCGGGCAATGGCGGCACGCTGTTTTTCTCCCCCGGAAAGCACTGGTGGGAGCGCATGGATCCGTTTGCCCAATCCAACCCAGGTCAGAAGTTCCATGACGTCGGTCCGATAGGCGTCTTCCGACTGCCCCTGTACCCGAAGCGGCAAGGCGATGTTTTCATAGGTCGTAAGGTGGTCGAGCAGGCGGAAGTCCTGGAACACGACACCGATCCGCCGCCGGATCTCGGGCAATTCCTCGCTTTCGATCAGCGCCGCGTCCTTGCCGAACACCTTGATGAGGCCACGGCTTGGTTTCAACGACATGAACAACAGCCGGATCAGACTGGTCTTGCCCGCCCCGGACGGTCCGGTCAGAAATTGAAACGATTGCGGCTTGATCTGAAAGTCAAGATCCTTGAGCACTTCCGGACCGCCGCCATAGCGCAAGCCTACATTTTCGAATCGGATCAAGATGTGTGTCTTTCGAAGCCGGTTTGACCAATTGTCAACCTAACCGAGCGTAGTCCGCCGTCTGGCGCAGCCGATTGGTTGTGTAAGTGCGCTTTCCCACGCAATAAGTACCCAGTTTTAAGACTTCATTAAGGATACCATTCTCATCTGTGTAGCAGGGAAATTTAAGACTGCTGAAAGGCGAGCGAACGGAGGATGTGTCCTGCGGTCGTTATACTGATGGGCCAGCTTAATGCGCGTTGAATGTCCGTCCTGCTCGACATCGTATGAATTTGCCGATTCGGCAATCGGACCAAAAGGTCGCAAGCTGCGTTGCGGCAAATGCGGAGTCATGTGGCACGCTTCGCCGCCGCCTGCCGAGCCCGAACCGGCTTTCGAAGAACCGCAGGAGCCGGAGGGCAGTCCAGACTGGGATATTCCCGAAATGTCCGCGCAGGCCAACACGTCGGATGGTGCCGACGAGGCAGTCGCCGACGAACAATTCGACAATGCGGATTTCGACGACGAAGCAGAAACGGCCGAACCGGATCTCGCCGACTGGGGGCTCGACGAAGCAACATCGGAAGACGAGCCAGAAGCCAATGTCGACCTGCTGGACGGAATCGACGCGAATTCGTTCGCTTCTGAAGGCATCCGAAACGTTTCGGATGGCGATGCGGACCACGAAGACCGCATGGGCGATGCCGGTCGCGCCAAGGAAGCACTGACCACGATCGAAGCGAACGTGGCATCCGCGCTTGCCGCGGCAAACGAGACCAATTCCATTGAAGCCGCCGCGGCGCGGCAGGCCAAGAAATCCGGTCTCGGCAAGAAAGGACTTGTCGGAAAGCGGTCGCGGCATGTGGTCGGCGCCCTCAGCATGGTTGCCGCGATTGCGCTTCTTGGCTCCGTCGTCGTGTTCCGGTATCCGATCGTTAAGGCGGTCCCGGATCTGGCCGCGCTCTATGCGACCATCGGTCTGGAAGTCAATCTGCGCGGCCTCGCTTTCCGCGACATTCGCATGCTCCGCGAATACAACGACGGCAGTCCCGTCTTTGTGGTCGAAGGCCTGATCGAGAACGTCAGCAACCGCACGGTACGCCTGCCGGAGATCCTCTTTTCGCTGCGCGACGACGCGGAGAGCGAATTGTACTCCTGGACCACCCGATTATCGCTGACGGCACTGCCGGCAGGTGAAGTCACCCGTTTCAAGACCGAGTTGACAACGACGCCCGCCTCGGCGACGGATATACTGGTCCGGTTCAAGGACGCGCCCCAGCGAAGAGCGGGTTTACGAGGACGGCAGTAAAACAGGCCCGCAATGACAACACCGCCGGCGACGCCCCATCCGGATTTGCACAAGATCAAGACATTGTTCGACGAGGGGACCATCGCCCGACGGGTGAACGACCTGGCCGCGGAACTGGCCAGTGCCGGTTTCGAACAGCTCATGGTCGTGCCGATTCTGAAAGGCAGTTTTGTCTTTGCCGCCGACCTCCTCCGCGCCCTCCATCGGCAGGGCGTTACGCCCGAGGTCGAATTCCTGCATCTATCCAGCTACGGCAAGAACCTGACATCGTCGGGTACGATCGCGGTTCTGCGTGATCTCGATGGCGATGTCGACGGACGCGACATCCTCTTGATCGACGACATTCTTGAATCCGGACGGACACTCGCCTTCGCCCGCAAGCTCTTGCTCGACCGGGGTGCCCGCCGGGTAGAAATCGCCGCCCTTCTCGACAAACCGGGCAAGCGCAAGGCCGATATCGACGCCGATTACATCGGCTTCGCCTGCCCGGATAAGTTCGTCATCGGCTATGGCATGGATGCCCGCCATGCCTGGCGCGAACTGCCGTTCATCGGATATCTGGACGAAACCTGAGACCGGACGCTCGCGCCTGATTTCGGTAGCCTCCGAAAAGGCCGGCTATCCATGCGATCGCGCGCCGGCGGCGCGACCATTTGTCAGTTTCCGCGCATTCGAATAAATTTTGTGTCCGAGTGATTCGCTTAGGATTTGTCGGTTAGCGTTCATGTCGACGGGAGCCCATCGGGACAGCGCCCCGTCAAGAAGGTCCGAAAGAGCGCCGTGACCTCCATAAAGCCGATCAATCCCGTCCCGCGTGACATATCGCGGATTGGACAAGACGAGACACAATCATGGCCACGATCCTGCTAGCCGAAGACGATGAGTCAGTCCGGGCGTTTGTCAAACGCGCGCTGGAATCGCAAGGCCATGCCGTCGAAACGGCGGAGGATGGCGGCGAAGCGATGGAGATTCTGGAACGGCGGCAGGGCGCCTACGATCTGCTTCTAAGCGACATCAAGATGCCGATGATGGACGGCATTGCCCTTGCGCTGAACGCCGCGCGCGACTGGCCCGACCTGAAAATCCTTTTGATGACCGGGTACGCGGACCAGCGCGAACGAGCCTACGGCCTTGACGAATTGGTCGAAGACATCATCCAGAAGCCGTTCAGTCTGGCCGACATCCGTCAGGCTGTAGAAAGCGCTCTGCTTTCCACACCGCGCCATTCAGCCGCCTGACCGAATTCCCGTTCCGGAATCCGACCGTCGAAAGCCTGCTCAATAGGGGGTGAGCAGGCGTTCGAAGTAATTACGCTCGGTTTCCGAACGAAGCGGATCCCCAAGTTTCTCCCGGAGTTCTCTAAGGATCCTGCGAGCCCGCTGAATATCGATCTCTCCGGGCACCTTCACCGAATCGCCAAAGTCCTCTGTCGTATTCCGATAAGGGCGGCCAAGCGGATCACGATCGCGCTGGTTTCCGCGACCGTCCGCGGTTCCCTGGCCTTGTCCCTGATTGATCATCTGTTCGATAAGCCCGCGCGTTCCCTGCTGCAGGGCTTGAAGCGCGTCACCCTGCGGCCCGACAGCTTCGCCCGGCGCGCCCTGTCCGAGGGCATCGGCGGCTCGGCCCATGGAACGGCCGGCGTCGTCCAGCGCTTCATTGCCGCGAATGCCGTCGCGTTCGAGTTGCTGAAGCAGTTGCTGCAGCGAATTTCTAAGGTCGCCCTGGCCCTGTTCGAGCTGACGCAACGCCTCCGCGAGCTGCTCCGCCAGGCCGTTTTGCTGGCCGCCGCGCGGCTGCCCGCCTTGACCGTTCCGCCCTTCGCGGTTTTGACCGTCGCGCTGACCCTGTCCGTTCTGCTGGCCCTGGCGGCGTGATTGCTGATCGAGCTGGAAACTCTCGTCCATGAGCTCCCGCTGACGCTGGATCATTTCGCCGAGCTGGTTGAGCGCGTCGGACATTTCGCTTGCCGATCGGCCCTGCTGCATTTGCGGCCGCCCGGCACGAAGGTTTTCCAGCATCTGCTGCATTTGCGACAGCATTTCACGGGCCGCGTCATGAGCGCCGGTTCGCGCCAGATCCTCGATCTGGTTGAGCATCTCATCCAGATCCTGCTGCCGCATAACGCGGGCGTTGGGATCCATCGGCTGAGCGGCCTGCGGATTGCGCTGCATCTGTTCAGCCAGGGCACGGAAATACTCGTTCATGGCTTCCCGCAATTCCTGGGTCAGGCGTTCGATCTCCTCGTCCGACGCCCCGTTCTCCAGCGCGCGGCGCAGCGCCTCTTCGGCCTGACGCAAGGCACGTTCGGCCAACGACAAATCGCCATCCTCGATCGCCAGGGCGAGATCCCACATCACGTCCAGCGCGTCGATCAGAGCTTCGTCGTCCTCGGCCTCCTGAAGCCGTTTGTAAACGTAGCGCATGCCCAGATAGATGGAGGCGTCGTTGATGAACCGTTCCGGCGCGATCATCAGCGCGTCCATCGCATCCAGCACTTGCAGGCGCCGGTTGGCATCGAGCGCCAGATTGCGCCGCTGCTCCACGATCGCCTGCGCCATCGCCTTGGAAAAGTTGCGCATCGGCAGTCGGAACTCGACCACTTCGCTCAATCCGGTCTGACCGGCTTCGTCACGGGCCGAGAGGCGGATATCGACAATACTGCCGGCCCAGGGATGCGCTGTAAGGTCTCGGAACGTCTGCGACGAGCCTGATTTGGTCCGGCGCTGCGGCAAGGACAGCTTGACGACGGGTGCTTCCACCAGCGGCCGTACTTCAGCCCGCTCTGCAGCCACCGTAAAGGACTCTTCCTTCGCCATCAGCTCCGCGCTAGCGCCGATGACACCGTAATCGTCCTGCATCGAATAGGTCAGCTTGATGGCGCCGCTGAGCTGCACTTCAGGCGGCTCGCGCAGCGAGATCTCCGGCGACTCATCCGGTACTACCTGGAACGGCCATCGGGCCAGCGCATTGTTGCCGGAGGCAATCGATACGGCGGCGTCTTCCTCGAGCGTCACTTCATGGGTGGTGAATGCTGGCCGCAGGCCGTCGCCTGCTCGTGCTGACGCGAGAATCACTTCGCCCTGCGGGTCGACGGCCGCCACGATGGTTTCGCCGGCTTCCGTGATATGGGCGACCTGCATCGGGTCATCGGTGCCCTGGATGCGGATGGTCGCGACGCTGCCTTCAGGAATCCGGATCGGATCCGCGCTCGCGGAGCGGTCCAGATTGAGGAAGATCGGCGGATGTCCGGTATAGGCCGGCGGTGTTACCCAGGCATCGATGCGAAGGCCGGCATCCTCCACGGCGCGCTCGAACCGGAAAGCGTCGCCAAGCCGGTCCCAATACGCGCCATAGCCGACAAAGGCGCCCATATAGAGCACGATGATCGCGATGATTCGCACGGCAAACGGATCGTTACGGTCGAGTCGGGGCGAGGGCCACTTGAAACGCAACTGGCCGAGCGTTCGCAGCGCCCGTTCACGATGCGCCGTCCAGAGCGCCCGCGTTTCGGCCCGCGCAGCCCCTGATCCCAGCGTGTCCTCAAGCGTCTCAAGCGGCCGATTGACCAGGCCGGAAGCGGTCTCGACACGCCGTCGCGCCGTCTCTCGATTCGGCCAGCGGACAACGCGAACCGACCAACCGGCCCAAAGGAACGCCAAAAAGAACAATAATAGCAGTACGATATGGACAAAGAACGGAAGCTGCGGCCAGATCCCCATCCACGAGATACCGACAAAGGCCGCGATGACAGCCAGGCCGGGCGCGATCGCCGGAAGCAGACGTTCCCAAAAGACCGCCAGGCGCGCATACGCCACATGGCGATCAATCGCCTTTGCTACAATTTCAGGTTGGTTTTTGGAATGTGAAGGGTCTTGACCGTCGATCGTGGATCTCAAAATCCCATCCTTTTCCTGGCCGCCACACACAAGGAACCTACCATAGAGGTGGGGCCCTGCACAGTCAGGGCAAGGAATTTCGCGATGATGTCACAGGCACATTTATGTGCACACGGCCCGGCTTCACAGCCAATCCGGCATTTGATCCAGTCCGATGAGAGCGGCATGGTCCTGGCGCGGCCGCACGACATGGAACCGATCGCCCTTGACCATCACTTCCGGTATCAAGAGCCGGGAATTATAGGTTCCGGACTGCACCGCGCCGTAAGCGCCTGCTGAGTAAAGCACGAGCAGGTCGCCGTCTTGGGGTTCAGCCATGTCGCGGTCGAGCGCGAGGTAATCGCCGGTCTCGCAGACCGGGCCGACCACATCCGCCCGGACATGGCGTGCGTCCGGGGCCGCTTCGCGCACCGGCCCGATCTCGTGATAGGCATCATAGAGTGTCGGCCGGATCAGGTCGTTCATCGCGGCATCCACGACGACAAAAGTCTTGTCGGCCCCCTTCTTCACATAGATGACTTCGGTGACGAGGATGCCCGCATTGCCGGCGATCAGCCGGCCGGGTTCGAAAATGATGCTGCAATCGAGCCGCTGTACGTGCCGCCGCACGATTTCGGCATAGGCGTCGGGATGCGGCGGCGGATCGTTGTCGGCCTTGTAAGGAATTCCCAGGCCGCCCCCCAGATCCACATGGTCAATCGTATGACCGTCGCCGCGCAGCGCCTCCACAAGCGCGTCCAGCTTGGAAAAAGCCGCGTCGAACGGTTCAAGATCGGTGATCTGGCTGCCGATATGCATGTCGATCCCGGTTATCGCAATGCCGGGAAGCGCGGCGGCCGCAGCGTAGACCTCGCGGGCATTCTGCCAGGGAATGCCGAATTTGTTCTCCGCCTTGCCAGTGGCGATCTTGGCGTGCGTCCTGGCGTCGACATCCGGATTGATCCGCAGCGATATGGGGGCTGTTTTGCCTTTGTCAGCGGCAATCCGGGACAGAAGATGCAGCTCCGGCTCGGATTCAACGTTGAAGCACAAAATGTCGTTGTCAAGCGCCAGAGCCAGTTCCCGCGCAGTCTTGCCGACACCTGAAAACATGATTTTCTTCGGCGCAATGCCCGCGGCGAGCGCCCGCAGCAGCTCGCCCTCCGAGACCACGTCCGCGCCGGCGCCCAACCGGGCCAGTGTCGCCAGCACCGCCTGGTTCGAATTTGCCTTCATGGCGTAGCAGACGAGGGCGGGTATGCCGTCAAAAGCCTCGATGAATATGCGGTAATGGCGCTCCAGCGTTGCGGTCGAATAGCAATAAAAGGGTGTCCCGACAGCCTCGGCAATCCGGGCAATCGGAACGTCTTCGGCGTGGAGGGCGCCGTTGCGATAGTCGAAATGGTGCACGGCGTGACCTAAAAAAGAATGGGATCGAGAACGAAGGGCTTGCTGTAATCGGGCTCGGGCGCGGGTTCCCGAATTTTGTTGCCCTGTTCGTCCACGCCTGTCGTGACCTGCGGGTTTTCAAGCGGCCCGCGCTTGCCGCAGCCGCCGAGCGCCAGCCCCAAAACCAGGACGACGCCGATGGCGAAGGCGCCGGCTCTTCGGGTCCGGCGTGATTGTTCGATCGGCGGAGCGATCAGCGTCATTGCGGTCATGTCCGGCTGGATGCGGTATCGTGTTGGCGTTTATCACTTTTCAGGATGTCCTGCCAGCGCCGAACCTCGCGGCGCACATTTTGCGGCGCCGTGCCGCCGTAGCTCACCCTGCTGGTCACCGAATCCCGAACGCCAAGCACCGACCGCACATCGTCGGTCAGCCGCGGTTCGACGGATTGCAGATCCTCCATGGAAAGGTCGGCGAGTTCGCAGCCGCGGGTTTCGGCGAGCGCCACCAGTCGGCCCGTCACGTGGTGGGCATCCCGGAACGGCATGTCGAGGACGCGCACACACCAATCCGCCAGGTCCGTCGCCGTTGCGAACCCGGCGGAGGCCGCAGCTTCCATCCTTTGTGTATCGGCCTGCATGCCAGCGACCATCCCGGTCATCACTTCCAGGCAAAGCGACAATGTCTGCAAACTATCGAAGACCTGTTCCTTGTCTTCCTGCATGTCCTTTGAATAGGCGAGCGGCAGACCTTTCATCACCATCAAAAGCGCCTGCAGGGCGCCGCTGACGCGCCCCGTTTTGGCCCGAACCAGTTCCGCGGCGTCCGGATTGCGCTTCTGCGGCATGATGGAAGAGCCGGTGGAAAACCGGTCCGGCAGGCGAACGAAGCCGAACTGCACCGAACACCAGATGACGATTTCCTCTGAAAATCGGGACAGATGGGTCGCGGCAATCGCAGCGGCCGCGAGCGCCTCCAACGCAAAGTCGCGGTCCGACACCGCATCGAGTGAATTGGCAGCCGGCCGATCGAAGCCCAGCGCACGCGCCGTGGCATCGCGGTCGATCGGAAAAGACGTGCCGGCCAGAGCCGCGGCGCCGAGCGGTGATTCGTTCAACCGGCGCCGGCAGTCCGCGAATCGCGTCCGGTCCCTTCCGAACATTTCCACGTAAGCCATCAGGTGATGGCCGAACGTCACCGGCTGCGCCGACTGCAGATGGGTGAAGCCCGGCATGACCGCATCCGCGTAACGGTCCGCCTTTTCCAGAAGAGCCGTTTGCAGTCCGAGGATCTGGCCATCGATGGTATCCAGCGCGTCGCGGACCCAGAGTTTGAAATCCGTCGCCACCTGATCGTTCCGCGATCGCGCGGTATGCAGGCGCGCTGCGGGCTCGCCGATAAGCGTCTTCAGGCGCGCCTCGATATTCATGTGAATGTCTTCCAACTCGGCGGAAAACGGAAAAGTATCCGCCTCGATTTCTGACGCGATTGTGTCTAGACCTTGATGGATGCGTTGCGCATCTTCGCCGCTCAGAATTCCGACGGCTGCGAGCATCGAAGCATGCGCCTTGGAACCCGCGATATCCTGAGCATAGAGATGGCGATCGAAAGAAATCGAAGCGTTGATCGCTTCCATCAGGGCGTCCGGTCCGTCGGCAAACCGGCCCCCCCACATGCGATTGGTCATCGAGGCATTCCTTGGGGTCAGGTGAGAGTGGAAAAATGAGGCCAGATATGACGAAAGACGAAGACCCGGCGCCGCGCCCTTCCCGGCGGCTGGTTCTTGCCGGTGGCGCGGCCCTGGCCATCGGCATCGGAGCGGTATACGGGATGAGGGGTGTCGGTGGCAATTCCCACGGCTGCAATTCGGCCCGCGAAGCGGGGCTGCGCGCAGCCCCGCTGGTCCGCGGCCATGTCGCTTCGCTTACGATCGCCCAATCGCCGATTTCCGTCTCGGATCTGTCTTTCAAGGACGGGACCGGCGCCGAGATGACGATGCAGGATTTCGGCGGCCGAACGATCCTTCTCAATCTCTGGGCGACATGGTGCCCGCCCTGCCGCGAGGAGATGCCGGCGCTCGACCGGCTGCAGGCCCGGCTCGGTGGCGACGCTTTCAAGGTGGTGGCCGTCAGCATCGACATGGGGGCCCCCAGGAAGGCGAAGAAGTTCCTGAAGGATATCGAAGCGGAAAACCTGGATTTCTATGCCGACAACACGATGGGTGTGTTCAATACGCTGAAGCGGCGCGGGCGCGCGATCGGCATGCCGACGACCATGCTCGTCGATCCGAACGGATGTGAGATCGGAACCATGGCCGGACCCGCGGAATGGGATTCCGACGATGCGATCGCGGTCATTCGCGCCGCAGCCGACATGGCCTGACAAGCATTCTCAGGGGAGAGGAATACGGGTCGCTGACCTGCGCGGTCAGGCTGTCTTGTCGACGACGAGCCCGGTACCTGGCGGCGGAGCGGCCTGGATGGCCTCCAGGTTCGCGGCGGATTGCTGCAGGAGCGCCGCGACGGCCTGATCCGCTTCGGCGGCCTGCTTGGTGAAGGTCGTCTGAAGGATCTGCGACGTCTGTGCCTGCTGCGAGGCAACGGCCGCATACGCAATGTTGGCTGTACTCGACATGTCCCACCCTTTGTCAGGGCTGACACTACCCGATTGCCGTTAACAAAGTCCTGCGCCGCGCAACCTGAAAATCCGAAACAACAAGCGTGTTCGGGCCTTGCCGGTCAGCGCGTAGGTACCGGCGTTTCGCCGCGGTAATCGTAAAAGCCCCGTCGTGTCTTGCGGCCGAGCCATCCGGCTTCGACATATTTCACAAGCAGCGGGCAGGGGCGGTACTTCGAATCGGCGAGACCGTCATGCAGCACCTGCATGATCGACAAACAGGTATCGAGACCGATGAAATCGGCCAGCTGCAGCGGGCCCATCGGATGGTTCGCCCCGAGGCGCATGGATGTATCGATCGATTCAACGCCACCGACACCTTCATAAAGCGTGTAGATCGCCTCGTTGATCATCGGCAGCAGGATGCGGTTGACCATGAAGCCCGGAAAGTCTTCCGACACGGCGATCTTCTTGCCGAGCCGGGAAACGAAGGACTTGGTTTGTTCGAATGTATCGTCTTCGGTCGCGATACCACGCACCAGTTCGACCAGTTCCATGACCGGCACGGGATTCATGAAATGCATGCCGATGAACCGCTCGGGGCGGTCGCTGGCCGCGGCCAGGCGCGTGATAGAAATCGACGACGTATTCGTCGCCAACACCGCATCCGGTGAAAGGATCGGGCACAATTGGCTGAAGATCTTGCGCTTGACCGTCTCGTTTTCGGTCGCCGATTCGATAACGAGATCCACATCGGAAAGCCCGTCGAGATTGGGCGACGCAGAAATCAGATCGATCGCCGCGGACCGCTCCGCATCGGAAATTTTCCCGGCCTGAACCTGGCGGTGCATATTGCCGTTTATAGTGGCAAGCCCGGCTTCGATCCGTTCCGGTGCCACGTCGTGGATGAGGACCGAACACCCTGCCAGTGCGCAGACATGGGCTATCCCGTTTCCCATCTGGCCCGCGCCGATGACGCCGATTTTTTGTAATTCCGTCACAATACCTCTCCGGATCCCATCATTGCAGAGGCCTCCGAAGCCGGTCCGGCGGGCGCTCTGGAACGCTCGATCCCTGTCGCGGCCGCCAATGTGGCGCGGCCTGTGCCATCTTCATTCCTGTGCAGGCGGCGCTAACCTCTCCACCAAGGGACCCTGCCCCGGTTTTCTTGCTTCGCAGCCGCCAAACAGGTCCCCGGCTTACGGCGTCAATACCGGGGCGCAAAGCCGTGTGTCGACCGCGCGGTCATCCTTTCCCGCAATGCAAAAAATCGCAAGCAAAAACCATGGCGACCGGGCCGTCGGACCGCACCGGAAAAGCACGGCGGCCGGGATGACCCGGCCTGGGAGTCAGCCGCCCGCCTTGGCCAGTTCGGCTTCGAAATCGGGCAGCACGTCGAAAAGATCCGCGACGAGGCCGTAATCGGCGACCTGAAAGATCGGCGCTTCCTCGTCCTTGTTGATCGCCACGATGACCTTGGAATCCTTCATGCCGGCCAGATGCTGAATGGCCCCTGAAATGCCGCACGCGATGTAAAGGTCCGGCGCGACGACCTTGCCGGTCTGCCCGACCTGCCAGTCGTTCGGTGCATAGCCCGCATCGACGGCAGCCCGCGAGGCGCCGACGGCCGCGCCGAGTTTGTCGGCCACAGGCAGGATCGTTTCGTTGAACTTTTCCGAAGAGCCGAGCGCCCGTCCGCCGGAAATGATGATCTTGGCCGACGTCAGTTCCGGTCGGTCGGAACTCGACAATTCCGCGCCGACGAACGAGGAAAGGCCAGGATTGTCGGCCGCTGCGATCTCTTCGATCGGAGCCGAGGCGCCGGTTTCCGCCGAGGCGAAGGATGCCGTGCGCACGGTGACCAGTTTCTTGGCATCCGTCGCCTGTACCGTCTGCAGCGCATTGCCGGCATAGATCGGCCGCTCGAAAGTGTCGGGACCCTTGACGGCGGTGATGTCGGATACCTGCATCACGTCGAGCAGCGCCGCGGCCCGCGGCATGACGTTTTTGCCGTTCGCCGTCGCCGGCGCCAGGACAGCATCGTAGCCGTCCGCAAGGGATACGATCAGGCTGGCGACGGGTTCGGCCAGCATGTGCTCGAATTCGTCGCCATTTGCCACCAGCACCTTGGCGACACCATGGATCCCTGCGGCCTGCTCCGCCGCCGCGCGGCAATCCTTGCCGGCAACGAGAAGATGAATGTCGCCGCCAAGCGCCGCCGCGGCTGTGACGGTTTTGTGCGTAGCGTCGTTGACGTCCGTATTGTCGTGTTCGGCAAGTACGAGTGTAGTCATTTTGCCCTCCTGATCGGCGGTCCTAGAGGACGCCGGCTTCGTTCTTGAGTTTGTCCACGAGTTCGGCAACCGAGTCGACCTTCACGCCGGCTTCGCGGGCCGGGGGTTCCACGGTTTCCAGTACTTTGAGGCGTGGCGCGACATCGACGCCATAATCCTCCGGCGACTTGGTGTCGAGCGGCTTTTTCTTTGCCTTCATGATGTTCGGCAGCGATGCATAGCGCGGCTCATTGAGCCTCAGGTCGGTCGTCACGATGGCCGGCATTTTCAGCGCCACGGTCTGCAGGCCGCCATCGACCTCACGCGTGACGTTGATGCCGTCGCCTTCGATCGCAATCCGCGACGCAAATGTGCCCTGCGACCAGCCGAGCAGCGCGGCGAGCATCTGGCCGGTCTGGTTGGAATCGTCGTCGATGGCCTGTTTTCCGACAATCACCAGACCCGGCTGTTCTTCATCGACGATAGCCTTGAGGATCTTGGCAACCGCGAGCGGCTCCACCAGATCGTCTGTTTTTACAAGAATGCCCCGATCCGCTCCCATGGCAAGCGCGGTGCGGATGGTTTCCTGAGCCTGTTGCGGGCCGATCGAAACGGCGACGATCTCCGTTGCCGTACCGGCTTCTTTCAACCGGATGGCCTCTTCAACCGAAATCTCGTCGAACGGATTCATCGACATCTTCACGTTGGCGAGGTCGACGCCCGATCCGTCAGCCTTGACCCGCACTTTAACGTTGTAGTCGATCACCCTTTTCACCGGCACCAAGATCTTCATATTGCTTGTCCTTTTACTGAACCGCGTGACGGTCCCGGCCGGGACGCCGCGTTTCCTGCGTT
The DNA here is from genome assembly GCA_038745065.1 of Pseudomonadota bacterium. Taxonomy (GTDB): domain Bacteria; phylum Pseudomonadota; class Alphaproteobacteria; order Rhizobiales; family JANQQB01; genus JANQQB01. The sequence goes on from JBCDLT010000030.1 coordinate 24,457, forward strand.
TCGCGTGTCTTGACTAGTTTGGTGGGCTTCCGCGCGCCGCGTGATTGGCGGTCCGCGCATGGCGTCTAATCGAGCGCAGCGGACACTAAATACGCGGCAAATTCCTGTCAACACGGGCCGCCACCCGGCGATCCGGGCCGGATTTTATCGGACCGGCGCGCGGGTCCGATGCGGATTACGACGGCGATCTGTCGAAAAGCGGCGTACCCGGTCGGCGCAGCACAACGATCAGGACCGCGCCGGCAAAAAGACCGCCGACATGGGCAATCCATGCGATGGCGCCGCCTGTTTGCGTAAACAGCGAATAGAACTGCAAAAGCACCCATGCCCCCAGGAGCCACTGCGCCCGTAATTGCAACGGCAGCCAGGCAAAGGCCAGGACCCACAATTTCACTTTGGGATGCAGCATCAGATAGGCCGCCACGACACCGGATACCGCTCCTGATGCCCCGATCAGCGGCGCGTCTGAGCCGGGAAAGGACCAGACATAGGCCAGGCCGCCGGCGACGGCACAAGCGGCATAGAAGAAAGCGAACCGCACATGACCCATCGCGTCTTCGACATTGTCGCCGAACACCCACAAAAACAGCATGTTGCCGATCAGGTGCATCGCGTCGCCGTGCAGGAAGGCATAGGTCACAAGGGAAAAACCCTCGGGCAGGACAGCAACACCCGATGGCAATACGGCACGGTCGTTGACCACCGACGGAATCGTGCCGAACTGGTAGACGATTCGCTGTGCCTCATTGCCGACGGCGCCAACCTGAAAGACGACATAGACGACGATACAGGTCGCCAGGATCAGCCATGTCACGATCGGCTGATCGATACGCTTAAGCGAATTGGCGTCGTGCAAGGGAACAAACACGGATCGACACTCCTGCCCTTGGCTTTTCCGGGACCGGGGTCATCGCTTTTCGGCGACGTGGCCCGATCTCAGCGGTTCTTGCCGGGAACCCAGAGAATATCGGCCTCGCCCTTGTCGTTTGTCCAGCGTGCGGCGACAAAAAAGAAGTCCGAAAGCCGATTGATGTATTTGAGCGCGGCATCGGAAAGCGTTTCGCCTTCAGTCCGGCTGAGCGCCACCATCAGTCTTTCCGCCCGCCGCGAAACGGTCCGGCAGACATGCAGATGGGCGGATGCCGCGCTGCCGCCGGGCAGCACAAAGGATTTCAGCGGTTGCAGATCGGCGTTGAGGCGGTCGATCTCGCCTTCCAGCCGGTCGACCTGAGCCGGCGTGATGCGCAGCGGCTCGTAGCCGAGCGGTTCATCGCTTTCCGGCGTCGCGAGATCGGCGCCGAGATCGAAGAGATCGTTCTGGATCCGGCCGAGCATGGCATCCAGGTCCGGGTGCTCCGATGCGAGCGCCAGGCGTGCCACCCCGACATGGGAATTGGTTTCGTCGACGGTACCGTATGCCGCGACACGCCCGTCGGACTTCAGCCGCCTTTCGCCGGTGCCGAGCGCCGTGTCGCCCTGGTCTCCGGTTTTGGTATAGATCTTGTTCAGTGTAACCACGCGTCCGCCTCACATCCGGTCCGGCAGCACGCCGGGAAAGGGTATGGTTTTGGATATAGGGCGTGTAATCGGCCCGATCAGAACTTGTAACCCACACGAACGCCGAAATTCGTCAGGCCGTCGTTCTGGGAGCACAGGCCGGCATTAGACAGATGTTCCACGGTACCGAGCACCGTGAACTTCTTGAACGCCAGCCCGATGGATCCCGACTCACGGAACGCCAGCGGGCATCCGAGCGCCTGGCGATCCGGGCCGGCATTGTCGTGCTCGCCGTTGTGAACGCCGCCGCCGAACGTGCCCTCTAAAAAAAGCGGGCCGTATACGGGCAATTGCCAGGTCAGACCCGCATAGGCCACGCTCGTATCGCCGGTCACATTGATATTGCCGCCGACATGGACCCGCGGGAGCAAGAGCGCATTGATGTAGGTATTGCCGAAATCGTGGGAAATGAACTGCGAGAAGATCGCCTCGAACTGGACGACGGCGCCGCGTTCCGCCTGGTCGGGGTTGGTGTAATACGCTCCTGCGCGAACTTCGTCGATGAACGGCACGTCAAACGGGCTGGGCGGAGGATCTCCGAAGTCGGCGGCATTCACACCTGCCGGGCCATGCAGGAAGGTCAGGATTGCCAGGGCCAGTCCGGCACAAAGTCTTTTCAGGCCAAATCGATATTCCGTCACGTCCGTACCCTTTTGGGCCGCGCCTTGCGGCATCGACCGGTCTCTCGCCTGCACGTCAGCGCATCCGATCCGCGGCGAATCGCCGCGATAGGTCCCCGTTCCACCTGTCTTCCTTAACGGAACATCTCTCGACAGACCATTAAAAGCCTTTCGGGCAGGCATTTAAGGGCGGGGCTGTTGCCGAGAGTCAACACTCGACGGCCTTTGGGAAGGTGGAGGCGGAGTCCGCAACAAGGGCTGGAAGGATCCAGGTCTAGCCTGATGCCTGACGGGCAAAGATGGCGGCCATGATCACCACGATGGCGACGGCCTGCAGGATGACCCGCCACCACATGAGCTTTTGCGAGGTATTGGCGCTGTTGTTGCGTAGCATGTTGCGCAGGCCCAGAACCAAAACGATGGCAACGGCACCGATGGCGACTGGCACGAGGGCGTTGAGGATCTGGGGCATAATCGTGGCAGCCTTTCGATTTTTCGCCGGGTACCGGCGGACGACGGCACCGCCGAAGCGGCTCCCGGCACCATCGCGTGACAATTGCGGCCAGACATTCCAGCAGGTACGCCGCTCCGGTCAGTCTGTCAAAGGCGGGATACGCGATTATTTGCCGGTCGGATCGGAGTTTTCATTGTGAATCCGAGATCTTTGCGGCCAGACGATCCAGAGCCCGGGTCGGCAGGACGCGGCGCAAACCGTCCATGACGAAAGTCGGCGTCGTCACCTGATAGCGCGGTTTCGGGCGCGGATGTTCCACCGCGTGAACCAAGCGCGCCAGAACCGCTTCCGGCCCCAGTTTGAAGCGGCTTTCGCCGCCGTCCTGCAAGTGTCGTTTGCGCCGGTCGTAGGCTGCGCGGAAGGGCGAGGCCTCAGTGTCGATGTTCCGGTCAAACGCCCGAACCGCATTTTCGGTAAAACGTGTCTCGATCGGCCCCGGTTGGATAAGGCTGACATGGATGCCGCTATCGCGCAGTTCCAGGCGCAGGCAGTCGGTCAAGCCTTCGAGCGCGTACTTGCTGGCAACATAGGCACCCCGGAACTTCAATCCGACGAAGCCGAGCACCGACGAGCACTGTACGATGCGGCCGGAACCCTGTTGACGCATGACGGGCACCACCCGACGCGTCAGGTCGTGCCAGCCGAAGAAATTGGCCTCGAACTGGGCGCGCAACACATCCGGCTGCAGATCTTCTACCGCGCCCGGCTGCCCGTAGGCACCGTTGTTGAAAAGCGCCGAAAGCCTGCCGCCGGTCTGCCCCAGAACGCTATCGAGGCAGGCAGCGATCGAATCCGCATCGCTGTAATCGAGAGTGATGGCCGTGAGACCGGCGGCTTCCAGCGTCGCGCAATCCTCGTCGGTGCGCGCCGTTGAAAACACCTTCCAGCCTCGCGCCTTCATGCCGAGTGCACAGGTCCGTCCGATTCCAGACGAACACCCCGTAATCAATATCGTTCTGTCCACGCCGCCTCCGCAATTGAATCGGGTCCTGCGGATCCGATCGACCCATCTGGTCAAAACCGCGCATTCGGATAAACAGAAGGAGACGCGACCCGGCAAGCAAAATCCGACAGATCGGTCACGACGCAAATCGTCGCCGGTGCCACCGAAGTCGCTCGGCCGATGGAGGAAGGGGCATGGCCCGCAAATCCGACAAGAAAGACCGTCTGGTGCATGCGGCGGCCGATCTTTTCTGGGAAAAGGGTTTCGACGCGACGTCGCTGGCCGACATCGCCAAAAGCGCCGGAATTCCGCTCGGAAACGTCTATTACTACTTCAAGACCAAGGTCCATATTGCCCGGGCCGTTGCCGACCTGTTTGTGACCCAGAGCCGCGAGCTCGTTCACGAACTCGACCGCCAGGCCGGCTCGCCGGCCGAACGACTGGACCGCTTCATCGATATCCTGGACACATTGACCGACGCCCGGACCCGCCGCGGCTGTCCGATCGCCCGCGGCGCCGCGGATTTCAAACGTCATGACCCGCAGGCCGCGGCCCAGAGCGCCGACGCCCTTTCCGTCCTGACGGCCTGGCTGGAAACCACACTGCGCGAAGCGGGACGTTCCGGTCCCGAGGCCCGCGCACGGCAGATGATCACGGCGTGGCAGGGTGCGATCGCCCTGTCGCACGCCTACGGTTCGTCCGACCACCTTACCGCGACGCTCGCCGAATTGCGCAGCGCGATACGGACGCGCGATCGTTGAGCCGTGGGAATATTCTCAACGCCGCGCGGCAATCAGATAGTTGACGTCCAGATCCCGCGCCGACAGGCGCCAGCCGCCGCTTAAGGGATCATAGACGATCCCGGCCCTGTCGAACGCACTCAGCCCGCCCGCCTGAAGCGCTTTTTCGAATTCGGCAGGACGGACGAATTTTTGAAAATCGTGCGTGCCGACAGGCAACCAGCGCAAGACGCGCTCCGCACCGACAATGGCTAGGGCATAGGATTTCAGGGTCCGATTGAGGGTGGACCCGATGAACACGCCGTTCGGCGCGACGAGCGCTGAACAGGTGGCGACGAATGCCGGCACGTCCGTGACATGTTCGACGACTTCCAGTGCTGTCACGCAATCGAAATGCGCGCCCTCGGCAAGCAAGGCCTCTGCGGTTGTCGCCCGGTAGTCGACAGCCACGCCGGTCTGCCGCGCATGGGCTCGCGCGATTCCGATGGTCTGCTCCGACGGATCGATCGCCGTTACCTGCGCACCCTGGCGGGCAAGCGGTTCGGCCAAGAGACCGCCGCCGCAGCCGATATCGAGAAGCCGCAGCCCCTCAAGCGCGCCGGACCCGCGTCGATCGCGCTGGAAGTGATCGCACAAGCGGGACCGGATATAGTCCAGACGCACCGGATTGAGTCGGTGCAGCGGTTTGAACTTGCCGTCCGGATCCCACCATTCCTCAGCGATCGCCGAAAAGCGGGCCAGTTCATCGGCGCTTACGGACGACTTGGGACCAGACGGGGCGGGCTGCGGAGTGCCGGTCATGAACTGGGTCCTCTGGTTTGCCGGCTGATAGTCAGCCGCCCGGTAATGCGCCGGGTCCGCCTTCGCCGACGGCCTGTTGCGGAGCGTGCCGGATCCCTGTATGCAACCGCCTTCATCGCGCGTTCGCTACCCAGCCGCATTCGAAACGATATCCATGGCACGACTGGCAATGAAATTCGGCGGCACATCTGTTGCCGATCTTGATCGTATTCGCAACGTGGCCCGTCATGTCAAACGCGAAGTTGACGCGGGCAACGAAGTGGCGGTGGTCGTATCGGCCATGGCCGGCAAGACCAACGAGCTGGTCCGGCTGTGTCGCGAGGCAGCCCCGCTGCACGATGCCCGCGAATATGATGCAATCGTTTCCTCGGGCGAACAAGTGACCAGCGGCCTCCTGGCAATCGTGCTGCAATCGATGGGCATCGACGCCAGGTCCTGGCTCGGATGGCAGATTGCCGTCCATACCGACGAGGCCCACGGTTCGGCGCGAATCCAGTCGATCGAATGCGATATGTTGCGGCAGCGTCTTGCCGCCGGCCAGGTTGCGGTCGTCGCCGGATTTCAGGGACTTGGACCCAACAACCGTGTCACCACGCTCGGCCGCGGCGGATCCGATACCAGCGCCGTGGCATTGGCCGCCGCCATCGACGCCGACCGCTGCGACATCTACACCGATGTCGATGGCGTTTACACGACCGATCCGCGCGTCGTGCCGAAGGCGAGACGGCTTGCCCGCGTTTCCTATGAGGAGATGCTGGAGCTCGCTTCGCTTGGCGCGAAGGTATTGCAGGTCCGATCGGTAGAACTTGCAATGGTGCATTCGGTACCGGTCTTCGTACGGTCAAGTTTCGAAGATCCGGATGCCCCGGTTTCCGACGGGGCGAATCTGCCCGCCGGGACGTTGATTTGCGACGAGGAAGAAATCGTGGAAAAGCAAAATGTTACGGGCATTGCCGCGTCAAAGGACGAGGCCCAGATCTCGCTGCGCAACGTGCCGGACAAGCCCGGTGTCGCGGCCAGCGTCTTTGTGCCCCTGGCTGACGCCCACATAAATGTCGACATGATTGTGCAGACGATCTCGGCCGACGGCTCGACCGCCGACATCACCTTCACTGTCCCGGCTGCCGATTACGACCGGTCGCTTTCCGTCATCGAAGCCGCATCCGCCGACATCGGATTCCACTCCCTGGAAGGCGCCGAAGACGTCGTCAAGATATCGATCGTGGGCGTCGGCATGCGCTCTCATGCCGGCGTGGCGGCACAGGCCTTTAGGGCCCTCGCTGAAAAGGGCATCAACATTCGGGCGATCACGACGTCTGAAATCAAGATCAGCGTCCTGATCGATTCGGCCTATACGGAGCTTGCGGTTCGATCCCTGCATTCGGTATACGGACTGGATGACGTTTAGGGGCGCTTTGAGACGCGCCCACGGTTTCGAGGTCTGTGAGCACCGCCTTCGCCCCGCCCGAGTGCGGATCGGGTTGGCGGCCATCGACATGTCGCAAGGATCCCCTCCATGATCCGAGGGTCATTGGCCGGTCCTCGCCTGCTTCTGCGCCGTCTGCGCGAGGTCATGGCGGAACCGATCGGCGCGCAGGAACGGCTGGACAAGATCGTCGCACACATCGCCGCCAACATGGTCGCGGAAGTTTGCTCGGTCTACATTTTGCGTGCGGACGATGTCCTGGAATTGTTTGCCACCGAAGGGCTCAAGCCGGAAGCCGTGCACCAGACCGGCCTGCGCATCGGCGAAGGCCTGGTGGGCGTGATCGCCGATGAGGCGCGCCCCTTGAACCTGCGCGACGCGCAATCGCATCCATCCTTCGCCTACCTGCCGGAGACCGGAGAAGAGGAATACCATTCGTTCCTCGGCGTGCCGATCCTGCGCGCCGGCCGCACGCTGGGCGTGCTTGTTGTCCAGAACCGCGCCCATCGGACCTATATCGACGAGGAAATGGAGGCGCTGCAGACGACGGCAATGGTCATCGCGGAGATGATCGCGACCGGCGAATTGCAGGGTCTTCAGACCCAGGGTTCGGAACTGGACATGAAACGTCCGCTGGCCCTGCACGGCCTGGCCCTGTCGGAGGGCATCGGGCTCGGACATGTCGTCCTTCACGAACCGCGGGTCGTCGTCCGCAATCTCATCGCCGAGGACGTGGAAACCGAGCTGGAGCGGCTCGAAAAGGGCATTCGGGAAATGCGCATGTCGGTGGATGACATGCTGGCGCGCGGTGAAGTCGCCCATATGGGCGAACACCGGGAAGTGCTCGAAGCCTATCGCATGTTCGCCCATGACCGCGGCTGGGTGACCAAGCTCGAGGATGCCATCCGCAACGGCCTGACCGCGGAGGCGGCGGTGGAGCGCGTTCAATCCGACACCCGCGCCCGGATGTTGCGCCAGCGCGATCCCTATCTGCGCGAGCGCCTGCATGATCTGGACGACCTGGCCAACCGTTTGCTGCGGCTGCTGGTCGACCGTGACGAGAAGGCCGAAGCCGGCCCGTACCGCGACACCGTGCTCGTCGCGCGCAACATGGGCCCGGCCGAACTTCTGGACTACGACTTGGATCGGCTGCGCGGGGTCATCCTCGAGGACGGCGGACCGACAAGCCATGTCTCGATTGTCGCAAAGGCGCTCGGCCTGCCGTCGCTCGGCCAGATCAAGGGCATCGTCTCGCTGGTGGAAACCGGCGATCCGATCATTGTCGATTCCGATTCGGGCGAGGTCCATATCCGCCCGCAGAGTGACGTTGAAGCCGCCTACGGCGAAAAGGTGCGGCTGCGGGCTCGCCGCCAGGCCCAATACCGGCGTCTGAAAAACAAACCTGCCATCACCCGGGACGGCACGGAAGTAACGCTCCTGATCAATGCCGGCCTGCCCTTCGACATGCCGCACCTTGAAGAAACCGGCGCACGCGGCGTCGGCCTGTTTCGCACCGAGCTGCAGTTCATGATCTCGGCAAGTCTGCCGCGCCTGCGGGAGCAGCAGGCGTTCTATGAGCGTATCCTGGAGGATGCCGGCGATCGCCCGGTGGTTTTCCGGACGCTCGATGTCGGTGGCGACAAGGTGCTGCCCTATCTCGACGCCATTCCGGAGGAGAATCCGTCGATGGGCTGGCGGGCCATCCGTCTGGGTCTCGACCGGCCGGCCCTGTTTCGCACGCAAATCCGCGCGCTGCTGCGGGCTGCGGCAGGGCGGGACCTGCGCATCATGCTGCCGATGGTGGCGGATGTTTCGGAGATCCGCGTGGCACGCGAACTCGTCGAACGGGAAATCCGGTTCGCGCGCAATCACAACCACAAGATTGCCGAATCCATTCGGCTCGGCGCCATGCTCGAAGTCCCCTCTCTGCTGTTCCAGCTTGAGGAATTGATGACCGTGGCCCAGTTCGTTTCCGTCGGCACCAATGACCTGTTCCAGTTCATGATGGCCGCGGACCGGGGAAATCCGCGTGTTTCCGGTCGCTTCGATACGCTCAGTCCGTCTTTCCTGCGCGCACTCAAGAAGATCGCGGATGCGGCCAAGCAGGCGCATATCCCCTTGACGCTTTGCGGCGAGATTGCCGGGCGCCCGCCCGAGGCGATGGCGCTCCTGGCCCTCGGCTACCGGGCGATCTCCATGTCCCCGGCCGGGATCGGACCGATCAAGGCGATGGTCCTGCAACTCGATCTCGCCCGGTTGCAGGCCCGCTTGCTGCCCCGTCTCGAACCGGCCGGACGCGAGACCGACATCCGCGCCTTCCTTCAGGACTTTGCCGAAGACAACGGCCTGTCGATCTGATGCCGACACCTCCATAGAGCCGCAAAAATGTTTGCCCGCGAAAAACTAGACGCCCTGCTCGACCGGTTCGACATCATCGAACAGACGATGGCGAGCAATCCGGATGCCGAGACCTATGTCAGGCTGAGCCGGGAGTACGCCGAACTCGACCCGGTCGTCGGGAAGATCCGCGAACTCGATGCCAAGGATGCCGAACTGGCCGACTTGCGCGCCTTGAGCAGCGACGAGGATACCGATCCGGAGATGCGTGAACTGGCGGATGCGGAGATTCCCGAATTGGAAGCCTCGCTGGAGGCGTTGCGGGCGGATCTGCAGATCCTTCTTCTGCCGAAAGACGCCGCCGATGAAAAGAATGCGATCCTTGAAATCCGAGCCGGCACCGGGGGCGATGAGGCGGCCCTTTTCGCCGGCGACCTGTTCCGCATGTATCAGCGATACGCCGAGGCCCGGGGCTGGAAAGTCAACGTGATGAGCATCAGCGACGGCGACGCCGGCGGGTACAAGGAGATTATTGCCGAGGTCAAAGGCCAGGGCGTGTTTTCCCGGCTCAAGTTCGAATCCGGCGTCCACCGTGTTCAACGCGTCCCGCAAACCGAATCCGGCGGCCGTATCCATACCTCTGCTGCGACCGTTGCCGTGCTTCCCGAAGCTGACGATGTCGACATTGACATCAGCCCCGAAGATATCCGGATTGACACGATGCGCTCATCGGGTGCCGGCGGTCAGCATGTCAACACCACCGATTCCGCTGTGCGCATTACCCACCTGCCTTCCGGTATCGTGGTTCTGCAAAGCGAGAAATCGCAGCACCAGAACCGAGCGCGCGCCATGCAGATCCTGCGCGCCCGCCTGTTCGACATGGAGCGGCAGAAAGCCGCCGATGAACGCGCGGAAGCCCGGCGCGGCCAGGTGGGTTCCGGCGATCGGTCGGAACGGATCCGAACCTACAACTTCCCTCAGGGCCGGGTAACGGACCACCGGATCAATCTCACCTTGTATAAACTGGACCAGGTCCTGGAGGGCGAAGGGGTCGATGACATCGTCGATCCCCTGATCGCCGATCACCAGGCCAGCCTTCTGGCCGCGGAAGATGTCTGACCCGCAGATCGTCGTGCGCAGCTCCGACGACCCGCGCGAAACCGTCGGCAGCCTCTATCGCCACGTCCGTGACCGGTTCCGGCGATCGCACCTGGAGACTCCGGATCTCGATGCAAGACAATTGGTCTGCCACGTGACCGGCCTGACAACGGCCGGCCTCATCTCCGAGCCGGACCGGCCGCTTGACCCGTCGGACAAACGGCGGACCGATCGTCTTGTCGCGCGGCGTCTTGCCGGCGAATCCGTTGCCCGGTTGATGGGCGAGCGCGATTTCTGGGGCCGGTCTTTCGAGATTACCGCAGAAACGCTCGAACCGCGGCCGGATACGGAAACGCTGATCGAGGTGCTTCTCTCCAGAAGAGGCGCGGACCTTGTTCCGGACGCGACCGTCCTCGATATCGGCACCGGATCCGGCATCATTGCGACCACACTCCTGGCGGAATGCCCGCGCATGACCGCCCTGGCCAGCGATGTAAGTCCTGGAGCGCTCGCAGTTGCCAGACGCAATGCGGCACGCCACGGCGTTGCTGCGCGCTGCCGTTTTGTGTGCATGTCCTATTTCGAGGCTCTGTCCGGACGCTTTGATCTGATCGTCTCAAATCCGCCCTATATTCCAAGCGAGGACATCGAAACACTTGACGCGGATGTCCGCTGCCACGATCCGCGTATCGCGCTGGACGGCGGCAAAGACGGATATGCCGCCTATCGCCGGATTTTTTCAGGAGCCGGTCGCCACCTGATACGGGGCGGACTGCTTCTGGTTGAAATCGGATTCGATCAGGCCGATGGCGTTTCCAGGCTTGCTCAGAACAACGGATTCACGGTCCTGTCGACGGCAACCGACCTCGAAGGCCGGGATCGCGCGGTTCTCGCAATGTTGCCATAAGACGACACCTCGGACACAATTCTGCCCTTGCTCGCAACAAAACCCTTGCAAAAATCCGCCGGTTCCCGCTAACGTCGTCATACCGAATTCATGGTGCCAACCGATACTGACGGTGATTGAAAGGACAAACTAGGTCCTGAAAGCAATAGACGTATCTGGCGCCATTTGCGGACCAATCAGGGATCCAGCTCCGGAGCAGTTTCTTCCAGGCAAACGTGCCGGAGGGGGCAAAAACTGCTCGGACTCAAGAGGCGATAAGACGGTCTGACCGGAAAACCGGGTTCGTTTTCCTCGACCGGATCGGAGTTTAACGGCTGTCGTGATCTGACCGACCGGAATACGGGCGATTGCCTGTTTTCAAGTCCCAGAGTGTCGGCGCGGACAGCGTTTCGAAACAGTACCGAAGGGGCGATGGCGCGACGAAAGTCTCGCTACGGCGATCTTAAGGTATTGAATGCCATACGATGGCAGAACCCACACGCAGGCTGAGTGCCAGTTTCTAAAAATGAGACTAACTATCCTATGAGACAATCGAACCAAAATAAGCGGATGCGCAATCGCAACCGCAAGGGCCCTAATCCGCTTACAAAGACCTACGAATCGAACGGGCCGGACGGAAAAATCCGAGGAACGGCTCTGAGCATTGCCGAAAAATACATTCAAGCCTCGCGCGATGCGAGCGCCGCCGGCGACCGGATCAAGGCGGAAAACCTGCTGCAGCACGCTGAGCACTATAATCGCATCGTCGCTGCCGCTCAGGCGCACAATCAGCCGGCACCGGCACGCGAACAGGACACCCGGTCCGAACCGGAAACAACCGAGGATGCCCTTCCGCAATTCCTGTCCCAGCCGGCCGTTTCAGACCCAGACACGCCGCAACCCGTTGTGGATCATTCCCAACAACTCGCCAATGGCGTGGCAAACGGCAAGATACCGAATGGTGTCAAGGTAGAGGTCGACGGGGCAGAACCGGCAATCGCGATCGAAACCGAAGACGGACCGGTCGAGCAGACCGAAGAGGCGCCGGCTCCCCGCCGCCGGGCACGCGGCCGGCCGCGCACACCGCGGCGCCCCCCGTTGCAACCGTCGGCGATCGTTGCCGAGGTCAGCAACAGGGACGGTGAAAAAGCGTCGGGCGATTCTTCTGGATCCGATACGTCCGAAACCTGAACCGGCAATGAGCGCTGCGGGACGCGGCCGATGAAAGGCTGGCTGGCAGGTTTTCGTGCCGGCCCGATTTGCTTGAACCCGATTTAATTGCTTCCAAAACGCGTTTTTTCAACGCAGCCTGACTGCCGTGTTTTCATCAATGCGGCAATAGCCGGGCCAAGGCAGCCTTGGCCGTTGAATTTCATGACTAATTTGGCGCTTGAACCGCCTGCGATCGGATCTCCTGACACGCGGCCGAACCATGCGCGTTACGTTGCGTTCACGTTTCGACACTCCTCCCCTTCTGTGATGGAAATGCAACACTATATAGAAGAGGCGGCTGCGCCGACATGGGCAGTCGGTTCGGACACCGGGCTCGGGCCGTAAGGGCGAGTCCGATGGGCTAGGAGGACAGGATGAACCTTGAAAAGTATACGGATCGGGCGCGCGGCTTCGTGCAGTCCGCCCAGACGCTTGCGCTTGGGCGCGGGCACCAGCAATTTACTCCCGAACATATTCTGAAAGTGCTTCTCGACGATCCGGAAGGCCTCTCGGCCAACCTGATCGAACGAGCCGGCGGCCGGCCGGCAGACGCCCTGGCCGAGGTCGATCGCGCGCTCGACAAGATGCCGCGGGTCGAAGGCGGTGGCGCCAGCGGTCTTTACCTGGCTGCGCCTTTGGCGCGGATTTTCGATTCAGCCGAAAAGCTGGCGACCAAGGCAAAGGATTCCTTCGTAACCGTCGAGCGATTGTTGCTGGCGCTGGCAATTGAAAAAGATACGGAAACGGCGCGCATTCTCCAGGACGCCGGTGTCACGGCCAACGGCCTGAACGCGACCATCAATGAAATCCGGAAGGGCCGCACAGCAGACAGCGCATCGGCTGAAAACCAGTACGACGCCCTCAACAAATATGCCCGCGATCTGACCGAAGCCGCCCGTGACGGCAAGCTGGACCCGGTCATCGGTCGCGACGAGGAAATCCGCCGCTCCATCCAGGTGCTGTCGCGCCGGACCAAGAACAATCCGGTACTCATCGGCGAACCGGGCGTCGGCAAGACGGCCATTGCCGAGGGCCTTTCGCTGCGCATCGTGAACGGTGACGTACCGGAATCGCTGAAAGACAAGTCGCTGCTCGCCCTCGACATGGGTGCCCTGATCGCCGGGGCCAAGTACCGCGGTGAATTCGAGGAAAGGCTGAAAGCTGTCCTGTCCGAAATCGAGGCGGCGGAAGGCCGTATCATCCTGTTCATCGACGAAATGCACACGCTTGTCGGCGCCGGCAAGGCGGACGGGGCGATGGATGCCTCCAATCTTCTGAAACCGGCCCTTGCCCGCGGCGAATTGCATTGCGTCGGCGCAACTACGCTCGATGAATACCGCAAACATGTCGAAAAGGACGCGGCCCTGGCGCGCCGCTTTCAGCCGGTCTTCGTGTCCGAACCGACGGTGGAAGACACGATTTCGATCCTGCGCGGCCTCAAAGACAAATATGCCGTGCACCATGGTGTGCGCATCACCGATTCGTCCCTTGTCGCCGCGGCCACCTTGTCGAACCGGTACATCACCGACCGTTTCCTGCCGGACAAGGCCATCGACCTCGTCGACGAGGCCGCCGCCCGCCTGCGCATGCAGGTGGATTCCAAACCGGAAGAACTAGACGAGCTCGACCGTCGGATCATCCAGTTGAAAATTGAGCGCGAAGCGCTGAATAAGGAAACCGACCAGGGTTCCCAGGACCGGCTCGAAAAGCTGGAAAAGGAACTGCTCGACCTGGAATCCAAGTCCTCGCTTCTGAGCGAAAGATGGCAGGCTGAAAAGGCAAAACTGTCTTCCGCCCAGGACATAAAGCGCGAATTGGAAGACGCCCGGATTGCCCTGGAGAACGCCCAGCGCGACGGCGATCTGGCAAAGGCCGGAGAGCTGATGTACGGGCGCGTGCCGGAACTGGAAAAGCGGCTGGCGGAGGTCGAATCCGCAGAAGAGCAGGGCACGATGATGGAAGAGGCCGTGACCGCAGATCACGTCGCCCAGGTCGTGTCGCGTTGGACCGGCATTCCGGTCGACAAGATGCTGGAAGGCGAAAAGGAAAAGCTCCTGCGCATGGAAGACGAGCTCGCCCGGCGGGTTGTCGGACAGGCCGAAGCCGTCCATGCCGTCTCGACCGCCGTGCGCCGCGCTCGGGCCGGTTTGCAGGATCCGAACCGGCCGATCGGCTCGTTCCTCTTCCTCGGCCCTACCGGCGTCGGCAAGACCGAATTGACAAAAGCGCTCGCCGAATTCCTGTTCGATGACGAGTCCGCGATGGTGCGCATCGATATGTCGGAATACATGGAAAAACATGCCGTTGCCCGTCTGATCGGCGCCCCTCCCGGCTATGTCGGATACGAAGAGGGCGGCGCGCTGACCGAAGCCGTTCGCCGCCGCCCCTATCAGGTCGTGCTGTTTGACGAGATCGAGAAGGCGCACGGAGATGTCTTCAACGTGCTGTTGCAGGTCCTGGATGACGGCCGGCTCACCGATGGGCAGGGCCGTACCGTGGATTTCCGCAACACGCTGATCATCCTGACGTCCAACCTCGGGGCGGAATTCCTTGCCAACCAGGGCGAAGATCAGACTGTCGACGCGGTCCGCGACGACGTCATGGCGGTGGTCAAGGCGCATTTCCGACCGGAATTTCTCAACCGGCTGGACGAAATGCTGCTGTTCCAGCGATTGAAGCGTTTGGAAATGGGCATGATCGTCGATATTCAGCTGAAACGGCTCGATGCCCTCTTGGCGGATCGCAAGATCTCACTGTCCCTCGATCAGTCGGCACGCGACTGGCTGGCCGACCGCGGATACGATCCGGTCTACGGTGCCCGCCCCTTGAAACGGGTCATCCAGAAACAGCTTCAGGACCCGTTGGCCGAACGGCTTCTGGCCGGCAGCGTCGGTGACGGTGATCATGTGCAGGTAAGCGCGGCCGGCGACAGGCTGCTGTTTTCGTCCGAGCCGGATACGGCGACCGAAGCGGCGTAGACCAACAGGGCCGGACCGGTTAACCGGACCGGCCCCCTTGTTCAATTGGTTTCGTCAGGCAGGACGGGCAGCGGATAAACATCGATGCCCTCCTCGCGCAGGCTTTCGGCGTCCTGCAGCGTCGATTCGCCGTAAATACCGCGTTCCTCGACCTCGCCGTAATGGATCTTGCGGGCTTCTTCGGCGAAATCCTTGCCCACGTAATCAGCATTCTGCGTGACCTGGGCCTTCAGACGGCGCATCGCATCGACCAATTCGGCCATCTTCGGGTCCGGCGCTGCGAGCGGCACTCCCCCGTCTTGCGCAGACGGGTTGGTCGGCGGATCGGACTTTTGCTTCGATGTCGACACCGCAGGTGCCATGAGCGCCTTGCCGACCTGGACCGACTGACAATGCGGACAGGCAACGAAACCGCGCTTGACCTGCGTCTCGAAGTCTTCGGAGCTCTTGAACCACGCCTCGAACTGGTGGTCCCGGTCGCATTCCAGCGTATACAGGATCACGACACGGCCTTCAGGGTATGTTCCGATGCGTCCGGGCTGACCTCGAACGGTCGTCCGTTCTGCAACGACGGCACACGCTGCCGGGTCTCGGCAACGCGGGCGGTATCAATGGTTGCCACGGCGTATCCAGGCTCGTCGTGCGCAAGCTCGGCAAGCACTTCGCCCCAGGGATCGATGATCAGACTGTGACCGAACGTGCTTCGGCCATCTTCGTGATCGCCGCCTTGAGCGGCGGCAACGACAAAACACCCGGTCTCGATGGCGCGCGCCCGCTGCAGAATATGCCAGTGTGCCTGGCCGGTCTTGCGCGTGAACGCCGCAGGAATCGCCAATATCTGCGCTCCGGCCTGGGCAAGCGTTCGGTAAAGGTGCGGAAACCGCACATCGTAACAGATCGACAGACCCAGCCTGCCCCACGGCAGATCAGCGACCACAGCCTGATCGCCGGGCCGGTAGACCTTTGATTCTCGGTAGCTCTCGCCACCTTCAAGATCGACGTCGAACATGTGGATCTTGTCATACCGGGTAACGATCGTGCCCGTCGGCGCGATCAGGTAAGCGCGGTTTGCCGCCCGTGCGGTTTCAAGGCGGATGGACATCGAGCCCACGTGCAGCCAGATCTTCAATTCCTGCGCCAGCGCGCACAGCCGCGCCAGGCCGTCATTACCCTGTTCCGCCTCGATCGCATCGAACAAGCCCGCAGATTTCAGTTCGACAATATTCGTCATTTCCGGCGTTTGAACGTATTGGGCGCCGTCAGCGGCAGCCGCGCGGATGAGTTTTTCGGCATCCGAAATGTTCCGGTCGATGTCGGTGCCCGACCGCATCTGAACGACTGCAGCGCGAAACTCTGTCATGGTTCTGCCCGTGTTTGCCCCTCAAGGCCGCCCTTGCTTCGTGGAACGGCAGCCTGAAATTTAGACGTCGAACGTCTTTATCTTCAAACCGCGACCATTTGGTCAAGTTTTCCCGAACTTTCGAGGGCGAACAGATCATCGCATCCGCCGACATGGTGGTCGCCGATAAAGATCTGCGGAAACGTGGTACGGCCGCCGGCCCGCTGGATCATTTCCTGCTTCTTCGTCTGGTCGCCGGTCGCGTCGATTTCTTCAAAAGACACCCCCTTCTTGTCGAGAAGATGTTTCGCCGCGGTACAAAATCCGCACCATTGCCGCGTGTAGACGACCACTTCAGCCATATCTGCCTCCGAAAACTGCGAAGAGTCCGTCATATAGCGACATCCTGCCCCGGGACAACCCGAGCAAAGACCAGGACGTCGACCCGGCCGGCGCCCGCGCGCCGCAGACTTCTGGCGCATGCATCCACTGTGGAGCCAGTTGTCAGCACATCGTCGACCAGAACAATTTTCCGTGCCTTGATTTCCGGCCGAACCGCTTTTCGGATACGAAAGGCGCCCCGGACATTGCGTTCCCGCTGGCCGGCATTCAGGCCGACCTGGCTCGGGGTTGCCCGGATACGCTCAAGCCATTCCGTCTCGACGCGCAGCTTTTGCCGCAATCCGATAGCATGCGCCAGCAGAGCCGCCTGATTGAAGCGACGGGACCAGAGACGGGTCCGGTAGAGCGGCACTGGTATCAGCAGGTCCGCATCGGCCAACAGGTCCGACCCTGCCCGCACCATCCATCCCGCCATCCATCGCGCGAGATCTGCCCGGTCGGAATATTTCAGCCGATGCACAAGGTCCCGGGCCGGGCCACGATGCACGCAAGCCGCGCGTGCACGATCGAATGCCGGCGGGTTGGCGATCGCCTCGGCACTGACAGCGCCGGTTCCGATATCGTAGGCAAAGGGCGTTCCGAGCACGTTGCAGTACGGCCGGTCGATGAACCGTAACTCTTGCCAGCAGGACGGACACAAGCCGCCGTCTCGGGCGACCGGCCGGCGGCAGGCCAGACACAGCGGCGGAAGGATCGCATCGACCACAGCCGTCGATGCGCGCGTCAAAAGGCCGGCCACTCGTTTTGCGCTGTCCATGAAAGGACTATATCACCGGATCGGTTCGCAAATCTGCGGGAAATCGCGACCGATACGGAACCATGGAATGACGACCCAGTGTTTGATCGACCGACGGCTGTTCCAGCGCCGACTGGCCCGCGCCGCGCGCCTTGGCGACAGGCAGGCGCTGTTCCTGCTGGACCATGTCGTCGAGGAATTGATCGACCGTGTCTCCATGGTCAATCGATCTTTCGAGACGGCGGTCGACATCAGCGGCTGGCTGCCGGATCTTTGCGACCGGCTTGTCGCCCGGCGGGTTGCGACATCGGCATACCGTCTCGCACCGTTCATTGGAAATGGTCGACCGACGGCCGTGATCGATGATGAGATCCTGCCATTGCGCGACGCAAGCGCCGATCTGGTCGTGTCGGTTCTCAATCTGCAATTTGCCAACGATGTTCCGGGAATTCTTGCGCAGATCCGACGCGCTCTGCGCCCGGACGGCCTGTTTCTCGCGGCGCTCATCGGAGGACAGAGCCTGCAGGAATTGCGCGCCTGCCTGACAGAGGCCGAACTAGCCGAAACCGGCGGCGCGTCGCCTCGCGTCGCGCCCTTGGCCGAGGTCCGGGATCTCGGCGCCCTTCTGCAGCGCGCCGGCTTTGCGCTTCCCGTAACCGATCTGGATCGCTTGACTGTGCGCTATACGGGCCTGACCGGCCTGGTCCGGGATTTGCGCGCCATGGCTGCAACCAACGCATTGAACGACCGTGATATTCGGGTCCCGCCGCGCATGCTGTTCCCGAACGCCGCGGCGCTTTACGCAGATCGCTATGGCGCAGCGGACGGGCGGATCCCGGTCACCTTTGATGTCATGTGGAT
Source organism: Pseudomonadota bacterium (assembly GCA_038745065.1). Taxonomy (GTDB): domain Bacteria; phylum Pseudomonadota; class Alphaproteobacteria; order Rhizobiales; family JANQQB01; genus JANQQB01. The sequence continues at coordinate 42,907 of JBCDLT010000030.1, forward strand.
GTCGGGATGGGCCCCGCACGATTCGCAGCAAAAGCCCCTGCGTCCGGGGACGGCCCGAACACGGTTGGCCGACGCGCTGGGGACCGATGAAATCACTCTGACAGACGACAGCAAGCCGAAATGATCAGATGCCGCTGACCGCGGTTTTTGTCGGATCCAGAAATTCGGTTTTCAACGCGTCGAATACGCCTTTGAAGCCGACGGCGGCAACACCCATGATGCCTGCGACAAGACCGTACTCGATCGCTGTCGCACCCGATTCGTCGGCACAAAAACGAGCGACAAGGCGCTTTACGGAGTGTTTGTCAGCGATCTTACGCACAGTCTGCTTCCTTGGTTTGCGATGATCCCTTTCACAAAAGATCGATCAGATGCGAGATCAACGGCTCATCCGCCGGAGGCATTGGAATGTCCCGAAGACGTTGAGGTTTCAGCCATTTCAGGCTTTGTCCCTCGTTGGCTTTTGGGACGCCATGCCACTTTCGGCAGACATACAATGGCATCAACAAATGAAAATCCGGATAAGAGTGACTGGCAAAAGTCAGGGGCGCGAGACAGGATTCATTAGTCATAACGCCTAATTCTTCGGTGAGCTCGCGCATCAAAGCCGCTTCCGGCGTTTCGCCGGCCTCGACCTTGCCGCCGGGGAATTCCCAAAGGCCCGCCATGGCCTTGCCCTCCGGCCGTTGCGCGACAAGAACCCGATTGTCGGCGTCGACAAGCGCGCAGGCGGCCACCAAAACAATTTTCATGAAATGCCCGTCCCTTCGTCATGCACCCAATAGGCGTAACGGTACGCGGTCCGGAACCCCGCCTTTTTGTAAAGGGCTGTGCCGGGCCCATTGTCGGCCTCGACTTGCAGCCACGCTGTCGGAGCACCATGCGATCGCTCGAAGGCGCAGGCCCGCGCGACCAGTGTTTGCGCAAGGCCTTTACGGCGCTGTTCCGGTGCCACGTGGACAAGGAAAAGGCCGACAAACGACCCGTCGGAGACGGCGAGCGTCGTCGCGACCGGGGCACCGTTCGCGTCGACGGCGAGCCATGTCGTGAACGACGAACCGATCATCGAAAGCGTCCGTTCAAGCACTTTTCGGTTGCCCGCCTCAGCGGCGCCTGTCGCGACCACGCCATCCAGCCAGGAAGAGCGATCGACTGCACTCGTGGCAAAAGCTGTCATGGAATTCGGGTTGGACCTGTTCGGTGCGGCTTCGGGCCGACGCACCATGACAAGGGTTTCCGAGATCCGGTTCCATCCCCGACGCATCAGGCTGGCGGCAAGGCTTTCGGGAAACAACGGCGTCCAGCGGAAAACCGGTCGGACCCGATGGCGCTCGAAATGCTCCAGCATGCGGTCGACGCGTGCCTCGAGGTCGGCATCGTCGGCCGGATCGAAGACCGTAACGGAATTGACACGGCGGGAACGCGATCCGGGCATGATCCGCAGGCACCATGCACCGTCCCAGTGATTGATGGCCGACGGCCAGGCGTTGAGGTTGGCCTGTTCGAGCCGCTGCGTCAGCGCCGCGTCGGATGGGCACTGGCCATCCGGCGGCATCGTCGCTTCCGGATCCGTGAGCATGCCAGCACCCGGCATCAGGACCGGTAATCCGCGTTGATCGAGATGTACGTCTTGGTGAGATCGCAGGTCCAGACCCGTGCGGTCCCGTCGCCGACGCCAACGTCGACCGACACAAGGATGTCATCGGCTTTCATATAGGCCGATACGTCCGCCTCGTCGTAGTTCGGATCCCGTTCGCCGTCGACGGCAACGCGAATGTCTCCGAACCAGATGGCGAGCTGATCCCGATCCGCCGGTTCGCCGGCCTTGCCGACCGCCATGACGACCCGCCCCCAGTTTGCATCCTCGCCGGCGATAGCCGTCTTGACCAGGGGCGAATTGGCAATCGACAGCGCAATCCGTTTGGCCGACGCGTCGGATCGGGCACCCATGACACGGATTTCGACAAACTTGCTCGCGCCTTCGCCATCCTTGACGATCCCCTGTGCCAACTCGGTGCAAAGCTCGACGAGAGCCTCGCCGACGGCCTGCGCAACGGCATGGTCCGGAGCATCCACCACCGGCACGCCCGCCGGCGGTTGCGCAAACACCATCACGGTATCGCTTGTCGACGTGTCGCTGTCGACCGTGATGGCGTTGAAGCTGACATCCACGGCGCGCGAAAGCAGCGTCTGCAGGACCGGTGCGGCAAGCGGCGCATCGGTGAAGACGAAAGCCAGCATGGTTGCCATGTCCGGTGCAATCATGCCGGAGCCCTTGGCGATGCCGTTGAGCCGGAAGGAATGTTCCCCGACATCGACATGCCGTGTCGCAAGCTTTGGATAGGTGTCGGTCGTCATGATGGCACGGGCGGCATCGAAATAGCGGTCGGGCCGGGCCTCGCTTTGCAGATTTTCAAGGACACCCGCAAACTTGTCCGCTTCGAGCGGTTCGCCGATGACACCCGTCGAGGCGAGGAAGACATCGTCGGCGCCACATCCGAGGAGTCCGGCCACAAGGTCAGCCGAAAGGCGTGTCGCCTCGACGCCGCGTTTACCCGTAAAGGCATTGGCGTTGCCCGAATTGACCAGCAAGGCTGCCGCTTCCCCACGGCCGATCCGGTCACGGCACCACACGACGGGTGCCGACGGGCACAGCGATTGCGTAAAGACACCGGCCGCCGCGGTCGGGCGATCGAATATCGCAAGCAGCACATCATGACGGCCGGAATACCGGATACCGGCTTCCGCTGTCGCCAGCCGTATGCCGGAAATCTCCGGACAGGTGCAGTAGGAATCGGGTGCGAACGGCGAGATGTCGGATGTCATGGCGGCGAGTGCCCGGATCGAGAAGAAAAAACAGTGAAACCGGAGTGTGACCGGAACCGGACGGTTCGATCAAGCGATCAGCGAGGCAACGCCTCCAGACGCAGGCGCTGATCCGGATCGGCAAGCGGTCTCGGCGGCATTGTCCCGCATGCCGGCAGAGGTTCGATCCGGAGGTCAGGTGCCCGGTGCACCATTCGGCGTGCCGGGCAAAGCGGCCGGGAGCGATCCCGGCCCGCTGTCTGTTACGCGAAAGCCGACTATTCGGCCGGGGCTTCCTTGATATCGATGCTCGCTGCGTCCTTGAGCGTCTTCAGCGTTTCGGCAAAACGCTCGCGAACCAGCGAGCCCCTTATGCCTTCCTCCACTTCGGCCAAGGCCGGCTTGGGCTGCGTGCGGCGTTCCTCGACCTTGATAACGTGCCACCCGAACTGGGTCTGCACCGGTACCTTGGAATAGGTGCCCGGCTCCATGGCAAAGGCCGCATCGGCAAACGGTTTCACCATGCGCTCCTTGGTGAAGAACCCGAGATCGCCGCCATTCGGTCCGGACGGACCGGTCGACTTTTCCTTGGCGAGTTCGGCAAAGTCGGAGCCTTTATCGAGTTCGGCAATCACGGCGACCGCTTCTTCTTCCGTCTTGACGAGAATATGACTGGCTCGGGTTTCCGCCGGCCCCTCATATCCTTCAAGGTCCTTATCGTACCGGGCCTTGATGTCTTCCTCGGTCACCATGCCCGAAATGCGGCTTCGAAAGAACGCGTTGCGCAGGCTTCGTGTCGTCAGGAACGCCATGCGTCCTTCGAATTCGGCGGTTTCATTGAGTTTTTCCTGGCGTGCGGCATTGGCCAGAACGGTCATGTCGACGAGCACATCGAGCAGGACCCTGCGACGCTGGTCGGCGGGAACACGCTGTAATTGTTCTGCGAACTCCTCGGCGGCCAGATCCAGATAGCGTTCGGTGATCGGCGTGCCGTCCACCGTCGCGACCACGTCATCGGGCGCGGCGTGGGCGGGTGAGCGGGGTAAGGCGACCGCGAGAACAACAAGACTGGACACCACCGCCGCGGATGCGGCCTGTCGGCACGCTTTGAAGATCATGGAAAATCCTTCGGCCGGCCGGAGAAACGGCTTGCAGACGGGCAGACCGGCGTTTCGCGCCCGTCATTGACAAGAGTTTGCCCCCCTCTTATCTCTCTCGCGTCCCCTCGTCTAGACGAGACAAGACTTCTCGCGGTCGCGGTTTTCTCACGATTTCGTTTCCGTGCATTTCCTCATGACGCGAGAAACGATAAGTATGGTTTTTATCTGATCATCATCCGACCGGCGCGCCGATTGCCCCGGCGGGAAGGACAAAGGGACCGATAATGCTCGGCCTTGGCAAGATCGCGCAGAAAGTGTTCGGCAATCCCAACGAACGCCGGCTGAAACCCTATCGCGCGAAAATCGACCAGATCAATGCGCTGGAGCCGGAACTGGAAGCGCTCAGCGACGAGGATCTGCGGTTGCGCACCGAGACCTTCCGGCAGGAGATTCGCGACGGCCGGTCCTTGGATGATCTCCTTATTCCGGCCTTCGCCACCGTGCGCGAAGCCGCCAAGCGGACCCTCGGCCAGCGCCATTACGATGTCCAGTTGATCGGCGGCATGGTGCTGCACGACGGACGGATCTCCGAAATGAAGACCGGCGAGGGCAAGACGCTCGTCGCAACGCTACCGGTCTATCTGAATGCGCTGTCTGAACGCGGCGTCCACGTCGTGACGGTGAACGACTATCTCGCGTCGCGGGATTCCGAATGGATGGGCGAGATCTACCGGTTCCTCGGGCTCTCCGTCGGCGTCATCGTCCACGGACTGGACGATCAGGAGCGTCGCCGGGCCTATCACGCCGACATCACCTATGGAACGAACAACGAATTCGGCTTCGATTACCTGCGCGACAACATGAAGCACGACCGGGAATCGATGGTTCAGCGCGGGCACAATTTCGCGATCGTTGACGAGGTCGATTCGATCCTGATCGACGAGGCGCGCACGCCGCTGATCATTTCCGGCCCTGTCGAGGACCGGACGGACTTCTACCGCTCCGTCGACAGCTACATTCCCGCGCTGGAGCCGGATCACTACGAAATCGATGAAAAACAGCGGTCGGCGAGCTTCACCGAAGCAGGCAACGAAAAGCTGGAAGCGATGTTGGCGGAGGCCGGGCTTCTCAAGTCCGATTCGCTCTACGACGTCGAAAACGTCACCATCGTGCATCACCTCAACCAGGCGATCCGCGCGCACAAACTGTTCCAGCGCGACAAGGATTACATCGTCAAGAACGACGAAGTGATCATCATCGATGAATTCACCGGACGCATGATGCCGGGCCGGCGTTTCTCCGAGGGTCTGCACCAGGCCCTGGAGGCCAAGGAAGGCGTGTCGATCCAGCCGGAAAACCAGACGCTCGCCTCAGTCACCTTCCAGAACTATTTCCGCATGTACAACAAGCTCGCCGGCATGACCGGCACGGCGTTGACGGAAGCGGACGAGTTTCTCGATATCTACAAGCTCGACGTCATGGAGATCCCGACCAACGTCGCCGTCGTGCGGATCGACGATGATGACGAGGTCTATCGAACGGTCGAAGAAAAGCACAAGGCGATCGTCGAGCTGATCAAGGAATGCAAGGGCCGCGGCCAACCGGTTCTGGTCGGTACGACGTCGATCGAGAAGTCCGAGCTGATCGCCGATCTCCTCAAGAAATCCGGTTTCCGCCAGCGCGATTTCTCGTCGCTCTATGATGGCGATTCCGGCAGCAAGAAGGAGATGGTGTTTCAGGTCCTGAACGCCCGCTACCACGAGCAGGAAGCCTTTATCATTGCCCAGGCCGGCATTCCCGGCGCGGTCACCATCGCGACCAACATGGCGGGGCGCGGAACGGACATTCAGCTTGGCGGCAATGCGGACATGCGCATCCGCCAGGAGCTGGATGATATGCCCGAGGGTCCGGAGCGCACCCAGAAAGAAGTCCATATCCGCAAAGATGTGGCGAATCTTCGTGACATCGCACTGCAAGCCGGCGGTCTGTACGTCATCGCCACCGAGCGCCACGAAAGCCGGCGCATCGACAATCAGCTGCGCGGTCGCTCGGGCCGTCAGGGCGACCCGGGCCATTCCACGTTTTTCCTTTCGCTGCAGGACGATCTGATGCGGATCTTCGGATCCGACAAGATGGACGGCATGCTGAAGAAGCTCGGTCTCGAAGAGGGCGAGGCGATTGTTCATCCGTGGATCAACACGGCCCTGGAACGCGCCCAGAAAAAAGTCGAGGCGCGCAATTTCGACATCCGCAAGAACCTTCTGAAGTTCGATGATGTGATGAACGACCAGCGAAAGGTCGTCTTCGAACAGCGGATCGAACTGATGGACGGCGAAACGGTCGCGGAGACCGTATCCGACATGCGCCACGACGTGATCGACGGCCTCGTCTCGGAGTACATTCCCGAAAAGGCCTATCCGGAACAGTGGGAAACCAAAAAGCTGCGCGAACGCGTACAGGCTGTCCTCAACCTTGACCTGCCGATCCCCGATTGGGCCAAGGAAGAAGGCATTGCCGACGAGGAGGTTCGAGAGCGCGTAAAGGAAGCGGCCGACCGCTCGGCGGCGCAAAAGGTGGCAAAGTACAGCCCGGAAATCATGCGCCAGGTCGAAAAGACGATCCTGCTACAGACCCTCGACCATTTGTGGCGGGACCATTTGCAGGCGCTGGAAAGCCTGCGCTCGGTGATCGGTTTCCGGGGCTATGCGCAACGCGATCCGCTACAGGAATACAAGACCGAATCGTTCTCCCTGTTCGAGGCTATGCTGACCCAATTGCGCGAAGCCGTGACCGCGCAGATGATGCGGGTCGAACTGATGGATTCGCCGCCCACGCAATTGCCTGACGAGGATTTTTCCGAATTCAGTGCCGAGCACGCCGAACTGGCTGATGCCGCCGGCGAGGCCGGGATGGAATTCGATCAGGGCGGGGCCACGATGATCGCGGAAGCCCCGGCCAAGGCAAGCCCGGTGCGCAACCGGCCGCAAAATGTCGCCCTCGATCCGAATGACCCGTCCACCTGGGGCAAGGTTCCGCGCAATGCGCCGTGCCCGTGCGGTTCCGGCAAGAAGTACAAACACTGCCACGGCGCGTTGTAGCCGCCTTCCACGCTGGTCTGCCAGGTTCTGCAACGTTCGGATTCCCGACCGTTCGCGGCACTGTCGCGTTTTTGACGTAAATCCGGTACAAAACCCGGTAACGGCAGCGATGTTCCAGGACTTGCCGGCGTCCGCCCTCCCTCCGGCGCCGTTTCGTGTGCCATCCGTTTCTATCCAGCAGCTCGGAACCGGTCTGGCTCCGTGCACGGATCCCGCTCAACCGGAGGCCCCCGATGGTCAGTCGCTTCATCGCCGTCGATCCGTTTGACCTTGTCGTTTTCGGCGGCACCGGCGATCTCGCCTACCGTAAGCTCTATCCCGGCCTGTTCCATCGTGACGGAGATGGACAGCTCCCGGAATGCAGCCGGATCATTGCGGTATCGCGACGCGACTATGGCCTGGATGCTTTTCGAGACAGTGTTGCGGACGCTCTCAAGGACCATGTGGACGACGCCCACGCACGCCAGGAGGGCATCAAGACGTTCCTTGACAAGCTCTATTTTGTTCGTGCCGACGCATCGGCCGACGACGGATGGCATGATCTGAAGACGTTTTTGGCAAACGAACCCAATCCGGTTCGCGCATTCTATCTGGCGGTGGCACCGGACCTGTTCGGTCCGATCTGCGAACGCATCGGGTCGATGGCGATGGACACCGACGCGACGCGCGTCGTGATCGAAAAGCCGATCGGCCATGACGGCGGCTCGGCCCGCGCCACGAACGCCGCCGTCGGTCAGGTCTTTTCCGAGGACCGGGTCTTCCGCATCGACCATTATCTCGGCAAGGAAACCGTTCAGAACCTGATGGCCCTGCGTTTCGCAAACGCCTTGTTCGAACCGCTCTGGAATTCCGCCCACATCGATCACGTCCAGATCACCGTCGCCGAATCGCTCGGCGTCGGCACACGCGGCCCGTATTACGACACTGCCGGCGCGCTTCGGGACATGGTTCAGAACCACATCCTGCAATTGCTCTGCCTCGTCGCAATGGAGCCGCCGGCCGCGTTTGACGCCAATGCGGTGCGCGACGAAAAGCTGAAGATCCTTCGGGCGCTGAGGCCGATCGACGAATCCAACGCCTCGCTTGTCACCGTCCGCGGGCAATACCAGGCCGGCGCGTCCCAGGGCGGCGCCGTACCGGCCTATGTCGACGAGATCGGTCCCGATACGAGCATGACCGAGACATTCGTCGCGCTGAAAGCCGAAGTCGAGAACTGGCGATGGGCCGGCGTGCCGTTTTACCTGCGCACGGGCAAGCGCCTGGCGACGCGGACATCGGACCTTGTGGTTCACTTCAAGTCCATCCCGCATTCGATCTTCGGATCCTCGGCGGGCGAGATCAGCAGCAACAAGCTGATCATCCGCCTGCAGCCCAATGAAGGCGTGGAATTGTCCATCATGATCAAGGACCCCGGTCCGGGCGGCATGCGGCTGCGCAAGGTGCCTCTCGACATGGCGTTCCAGGAAGCTTTCAATGTGCGCAGCCCCGACGCCTATGAACGCCTGTTGATGGATGTGCTGCGGGGCAATCCGACCCTGTTCATGCGCCGCGACGAGGTCGATGCCGCCTGGGACTGGATCGATCCGATCCTGGAGGCCTGGGAACGCACCGGCCAGACGGTCAACGGCTACAGGGCCGGCACGTGGGGACCGTCGGCATCGATCGCGCTGATCGAACGCGACGGCAGAACCTGGCACGAGGACGTGCTTTGAGCCTCGACCTGAAAGAATTTGCATCCGCGGAAACCCTGGCCGAAAGCCTTGCCGAAAGGGTTGCAACGGGCCTTCGGGCGGCGATCGACAAACGCGGGACAGCATCCCTTGCGGTCTCCGGCGGATCGACGCCGGCCTTGTTCTTCGCGCATTTGTGCCGGCAGGAATTGGCCTGGGATCGGGTGACGATCACGCTGGTGGACGAGCGCTGGGTTCCCGAGACCGACGACCGGTCGAACGCGGCGATGGTTCGCCGATCGCTGTTGCGCGACCGGGCCGAGCCGGCCACCTTTCGCGCCCTCTATACAGGCGCGCCCACACCCGAAGTTGCGGTCGGGGAACTTGAAACAGCCTTGAGTCCGGTCATTGCAAACCTTGACATGGTGATCCTCGGCATGGGCACGGACGGACACACCGCCTCACTGTTTCCCGGCGGCGATCGTCTTCGCGACGCGCTCGATCCGAATGGCGCCGCGCTGCTGTCGCCCATGAACGCGCCCGGAACCGGCGAACCGCGCATCACATTGACCGTGCGGGCGTTGCAACAGGCGCATGCCTGCATCCTGCACATCCAAGGCGCGGAAAAGCGGACGGTTCTGGACCAGGCGATTGCGACCAAAGACCCGCTTCAATACCCGATCTGCGCCATGGCGGCACGGTCGGACAGACCGCTTGTCACTTACTGGTCGGAATAGGCAGATGGATACCAAACACGCAATCCTTGAAGACATCCTGTCGCGTGCGCCGGTCGTACCGGTGCTTGTGGTGGACGATGTCGACCAGGCCGTTGCGCTTGCGACGGCCCTGGTTACCGGCGGACTTCCGGCGATCGAAGTCACTTTACGTACCCAGGCGGCACTCGACGCCGTGCGTGCCATCGGCGAATCGGTCGAAGGCGCGATCGTCGGCGCCGGCACCGTGCGCAATGCCGCCCAGTTGGAGGCCTGCGAGCGGGCGGGCGCACGCTTTGCCGTTTCGCCCGGTTCCACGCCCGCGCTTCTCGACGCGGCCGGTGGGTCCGCCATACCGCTGCTGCCGGGGGCATCCAGCGCCAGTGAAGCAATGGCGCTTGCCGATCGAGGATATGCGCTTCAGAAGTTCTTTCCAGCCGGCCCGGCCGGCGGGGCTGCCTTTCTCAAGGCCCTTGAATCACCCTTGCCGGACATTCGCTTTTGCCCCACCGGCGGCGTCGATGCGGACAATGCGGGCACCTATCTTGCGCTTTCCAATGTGATTTGTGTCGGAGGCTCTTGGGTCGCCCCGAAATCCAGCGTGGCAAGCGGCGACTGGACACATGTCACCGCGCTGGCGCGAAAGGCGGCCGGTCTCGGTCGCGATGGCACCTGAAGCCGAGGCACCTTGCCTCTGACCATCCTGTAGCCTCGACGGCCGGGTTTGCTGGCAGAACAGGTTGGCATTGACGCAGGCCGGTCCCGGCGGCCGGCATTTACGGAAAGGAACCCCATGCGCAACCTTCCCGAACACATCAAACACCTCGTTGCCCACCGAACGGAACTCGAAACAGCGACCATGCGGGACCTGTTCGCTGCCGATCCCGACCGTTTCGAAACCTTTTCCCTGCGACTTGATTCGCTGCTCTTCGATTTTTCCAAGAACCGGGTGACATCGAAAACAATCGATCTGCTGACCGGACTGGCACAGGCGGCGGCCGTTGAGGCCCGGCGGGACGACATGTTTTCCGGCGAGCCCATCAACGAGACGGAACGTCGGGCGGTGCTGCACACGGCCTTGCGCAGTTTTGCCGAATCCGGACCGATTGTTGACGGGCGCAACGTGATGCCCGACATCGACGCCGAACGGCACCGCATGGATACTTTTTCGGGACAGATCCGAAGCGGCGACCTGAAAGGCGCGACAGGCAAGCCGTTTCGCGACGTCGTGAACATTGGCGTCGGCGGATCGGATCTCGGTCCGGCGTTCGCGACCGCTGCTCTGCGTCCCTTCCACGATGGTCCCCGTCTGCACTTCCTGTCGAACATGGATGGGTCCCATGTGCACGACACGCTCGACGGGCTGAATCCCGCCGAAACGCTTTTCCTGGTTGCGTCCAAGAGCTTCACGACGGACGAGACCATGACCAACGCGGCAACGGCACGGTCCTGGCTCGCAGAGGCGCTCGGAGAGGATGCGGTCGGGTCGCATTTTGTCGCCCTTTCCACCAACCTGGAGGCGGTTTCAGGCTTCGGTATTCCGGAAGACAGGCGTTTCGGTTTCTGGGACTGGGTCGGTGGCCGGTATTCGTTATGGTCGGTCATCGGACTGCCGATCTGCATGGCGGTCGGATATCACCGGTTTCAGGATTTTCTCGCCGGCGCCGCATCCGTCGACACGCATTTCCGTAACGCGCCGATTCGCGAAAACATCCCGTTCCTAATGGCCCTGATCGGCATCTGGTACCGCAACATATGGTCGTTCGCCTCCCATGCGGTGATTCCGTATGACCAACGCCTGGCGCGGTTTCCCGCTTACCTCCAGCAGCTCGACATGGAGAGCAATGGCAAGCGCGTCGATCGGACCGGATCGCTTCTTTCGCACGCAACCGGACCGGTTGTCTGGGGTGAACCGGGCACAAACAGCCAGCACGCGGTTTTCCAGCTCCTGCATCAGGGGACCGACATCATTCCGGTCGATTTTCTGCTCGCCCTGCAAGACCACGAATCGCAGCGCGAGCACCACGACAAATTGGCCGCGAACTGCTTCGCCCAGGCCGAAGCCTTGATGGTCGGCCGTTCGGAAGCCGAAGTCCGCCGTGATCTTCAGACAAGCGGCATGGCGGAAGCCGATATCGCCGCCCTTGTCCCGCACAAGGTGATGCCCGGCAACCGGCCGAGCAACATGATCGTCTATGACCGTTTGGACCCCAGAACACTCGGCATGCTGATCGCGCTTTATGAACACAAGGTCTTCGTGCAGGGGGTAATCTGGGGAATCAATTCGTTCGATCAGTGGGGCGTGGAATTGGGCAAGAAGCTGGCCAAGGAAATCCTGCCCATGCTTCGCGGCCAGACGCCATCGGACGCCCGCGACGCATCCACCCGCGGTCTTATTCGCGCCTTCTCGGAAAAAAACCTCTGACGGATCTGCTTCGTTTCCTCTATTTATCGTGATGGCAACAATGTCAGGTTGGGATCGGGCCCGCGCGGGGACCGTGGCCGACCGGCCGGCGGTAGCGAAACGGACTCTCCATGTTTGAGCGGCTCAAGAACTTCATTCAGGAATTGGTCGATGCCGATGAACGGCAGCGCGAGGAGGAATTCGCGGCGGATGATCATCGATTGGCAGCGGCGGCACTGCTTGTTCATGTGATCTCTGTCGACGGAACGGTCGATGATGCCGAACGCACAAAGCTGCGTGCCGTTCTGCAACGCCATTTCGAACTGAACGACCATCAGACCAACGAATTGCTGGAAGAGGCGCGAAAGCGCGATCTCGAAGCGGTCGACCTTTATGGCTTCACTTCGGTACTGAAGCGCAAGCTCGACGAAGCGGGCCGCTTGAAGATCGTCGAGATGATGTGGGAAATGGTCTATGCCGACGGGATTGTACACGAATTCGAGGACAATACTGTCTGGCGTACGGCGGAGCTGCTCGGCATCTCGACACGCGACCGCATCAAGCTGCGCCAGAAGGTCGAACACTCCACCGAATAATCCGAAGGCGACTTGACGGTCAGACCTGGCTGGCGACAGCGGCCTGCCGCGCCCCGAAGATTGCTGATCCGACCCGCACATGGGTCGCGCCGAGCATGACGGCTTCCTCGAAATCCGAAGACATGCCCATCGACAGGCCGGCGAGGCCGTTGCGTTGCGCGATCGAGTTCAGAAGCGAGAAATGCGGTCCGGGATGATCGTCGACCGGCGGGATGCACATCAGGCCTTCAAGCTTTAATCCAATGTCTTCACGGCAAAACGCAATAAATGCATCGGCGTCGGATGGGGCCACCCCCGCTTTTTGCGGCTCATCACCGGTATTGACCTGCACGAACAGTCGCAGGACCCGTCCCTGTCGCTCCATTTCGGTGCGAATGGCTTCGGCGATCTTCTTCCGGTCGATCGTATGAATGACGTCAAAGAGCGCGACCGCATCCTTTGCCTTGTTGGATTGCAGCGGGCCGACGAGGTGCAATTCAATATCCGGATAATCGGCCTTCACGCCAGGCCATTTGCCCTTTGCTTCCTGGACGCGATTTTCGCCGAAGACGCGATGGCCGGCGGCGATGACCGGGCGAATCGCCTCGAGACCGAAAGTCTTTGAAATGGCAATCAGCGTCACGGCATCGGACTCGCGGCCCGCGGTCTTCGCCGCCCGAATGGCGGCCGACTGTACCGCCTCAAGCCGCTCGGCTGCCTCTGTCATATCCGCTCCTTCGCAATCCGGCACATTTGCGGATCACCCTATGGCGGCCCGGCACGTGAATCCATCCCCGTCGACGGCACACCGGCATACAGACACACGATTGGCCGTGCCCCGTATTCACCGAACGCTATACATTTGCCGCCATAATGGACGCCGCGGCGGTTGTACCGGCGGTTGACCGCGCCGCGGAATTCTGGTGATGGTCCGTCGCAATCACACAGACGATCGACCGGGACGGATCACGGTATGGCATCCGAACGTTACAATCCTCAGGACGCAGAGCCCAAATGGCAGGCCCGATGGGCCGAAGCAGACGTTTTCAGAACCGAAAACGACGACGACCGGCCGACCTATTACGTGCTTGAGATGTTTCCCTACCCGTCCGGCCGGATCCATGTCGGGCACGTGCGCAACTACACGATGGGTGATGTCGTTGCGCGCTACAAACGGGCCAAGGGGTTCAATGTCCTGCACCCGATGGGTTGGGATGCGTTCGGCATGCCCGCGGAAAATGCGGCGATGCAAAACCGTGTCCATCCGAAGGACTGGACCTATGAAAACATCGCCGCCATGCGCGGCCAGTTGAAACTGATGGGATTGTCGCTGGACTGGAGCCGCGAATTCGCGACCTGCGATGTCGAGTATTATGCCCAACAGCAATTCCTGTTCCTGGACTTCCTTGAAAAGGGCTTGGCCTACCGCCGCACGTCGAAGGTCAATTGGGACCCGGTCGATCACACCGTGCTGGCAAACGAGCAGGTCATTGACGGCCGCGGCTGGCGATCCGGCGCGCTGGTCGAACAACGGGAACTGACGCAATGGTTCTTCCGGATCACAGCGTACAGCCAGGATCTGCTCGACGCGCTGGACGGCCTCGACCGCTGGCCGGACAAGGTCCGGCTCATGCAGCAGAACTGGATCGGCCGTTCGGAAGGATTGCGAATCCGCTTCGCTTTCGAAACTCCGCCATCCGGTGGCGACACCGCGCTGGAAGTCTTCACTACGCGACCGGACACATTGTTCGGTGCGAGTTTCATGGCGCTGTCACCGGATCATCCGGTGGCCCAGGCTTGCGCGAAAGACAACGCTGCCCTTGCCGAATTCATTGAAGAATGCCGGCGCATGGGAACCAGCGTGACGGCCATCGAAACAGCGGAAAAGAAGGGGTTCGATACGGGATTACGCGTACGGCATCCGTTTGTCGAAGGACACACATTGCCGGTCTATGTCGCGAACTTCATCCTGATGGATTACGGCACGGGTGCGATTTTCGGCTGCCCGGGACACGACCAGCGCGATCTTGATTTTGCCAACAAGTATGGATTGCCGGTGGTCCCGGTCGTCCTGCCGCCGGACGAGGATGCATCTGGATTCCGGATCTTCGAAGAGGCTTACACCGGCGACGGCACCCTCATCAATTCCGACTTTCTGGACGGCTTGACGTTTCCTGACGCTAAGGAAGCGGTCGCGAAACGTCTTGAAGACGTCACGCTGGACGGATCCGCGCAGGCCGAACGCCAGATCAATTTCCGGCTGCGCGATTGGGGTGTCTCCCGCCAGCGTTACTGGGGCTGTCCGATCCCGATCGTGCACTGTCCCACCTGCGGCGCCGTGCCGGTGCCCAAGGCCGACCTGCCAGTCCGCCTGCCCGACGATATCGAGTTCGACAAACCCGGCAATCCCCTCGACCGGCACCCGACCTGGCGCGACGTGGCCTGCCCGCAATGCGGGGCGGCCGCGCGACGCGAAACCGACACGATGGACACGTTTGTCGATTCGTCCTGGTACTTCGCCCGCTTCACGGCGCCGACTGCCGAGACACCGACCGATACCGAAATCGTCGATCGGTGGCTGCCGGTGGATCAGTATATCGGCGGCGTCGAGCACGCCATTCTGCACCTGCTCTATTCACGCTTCTTCGCCAGGGCCATGCGCGATACCGGCCATCTCAAATTGGCGGAACCGTTCAATGCCCTGTTCACCCAGGGCATGGTCACCCATGAGACCTATCGCAACGATGCCGGCGAATGGATCAATCCGGCCGATGTCGACATCAGCGAACGCGAGGGCCGACGCACAGCGCGCCTGGCCGCAACGGGCGAAGCGATCGAAATCGGTCCGATCGAAAAAATGTCGAAGTCGAAGAAAAACACGATCGACCCTTCCGATATCATCGAAACTTACGGTGCGGACACGGCCCGGTGGTTCATCATTTCAGACACGCCGCCGGATCGCGACATTCAATGGACCGATGCCGGTGTCGAAGGATCGCAACGTTTTCTTCAGAGAGTCTGGCGCTTTATTACGGATGCGAATCGGATCCGCGCCGACTTCTCCGAAAGCAAACCCGAGTCCATGGATGCGACGGGAACCGAAATCCGCAAGGCCGTTCACAAGGCGCTTGTCGCGGTCGAGAGCGATATCGAAGCCCTGGCCTTCAATCGCGCCGTCGCAAGGATCTACGAACTGGTCAACACCTTGATGCGCATCCAGCAATCCCTTGACGAGACGCCCAGCCCATCCGTGCGCTGGGCCCTGCGGGAGGCTGTTGACTATCTGGTCCACATGATGGCGCCCATGACACCCCACTTCTCCGAGGAGTGCTGGGCCATGCTCGGACAATCGGACATGGTGTCCGTGCGTCCCTGGCCGAATGCGGAGCCGACACTTCTGGTCGAATCGACCATCACGCTCCCGGTCCAGGTCAATGGCAAACGGCGCGATGAAATCGTCGTAGACGCCGACGCCAGCCAAAGCGATGTCGAAGGAGCCGTCCTGGCGCTTGAAAGCGTCCAGAAGTTCCTTGATGGTAAGACGCCGAAGAAGGTGATTGTTGTCCCGAAAAGGATCGTCAATGTCGTCGCGTAGAGTCGAGACCGGATTGCCTAAGCCGAGCATTGTGTCCGACAACCGGCCCGATGGCGTCAGCCGTCGCCGGTGCCTGTCCCTGATCGGCCTCTTGGGCGCGGTTCCGCTTGCGGGTTGTTTCGAACCGCTCTACGGGCAACGTGTCGCAGAAACCGGCACCGATCTGCGGGCGTCCCTGCAGACGGTCCAGGTCGCCGAGGCCGGTGACCGGACAGCTCAGGTATTCCGCAATGAATTGCTGTTCCTCCTCCGTGGCGGCAAGTCCGGTGCCGATCCGCTCTACCGGCTGGAATACAGGATCGCCCAGCGGGTATCGGCCGTTTCCGTTCAGGTTCTGTCAGATGTGCCGCAATCCTATATTCTGACGCTGACGGTCGTGTACACGTTATGGGATATCGGCGAGGACCGCGTCGTTCTGAACGGCAGCAGTTTTGCCAACGCGTCCTTTTCCTTTTCCAACCAGCGCTTCGCAAACGCCCGGGCCCAGCTTGACGCACAGCAGCGCGCCGCCAAGGTTATTGCAGGCGAAGTACGCACGCGGATCGCGACCTTCATGGCTTCCGGCACTGCCTGAGCATTGTATACGACGGAACGAAGTTAACCTGCCTTCGTCTGAACCGATGCAACGCCCCCGCCTGTAATCTGCGAGCCGGTTGTCGTCCGGACACCCCGATGAGACACCGCAAGTGATGGGCATTTTAAAGGAACAGGATTTTCGCCGATTAATCGAAAAGCCGGATCCTTCGATCCCGCTTTTTCTGGTTTTTGGACCTGACACGGGCCTCGTCAGCGAACGGTTTCAGGAATTGATGGCAGCCTATGGCGCCGATATCGAAGATCCGTTCGGCAAGATCCTGCTTGATGCAGCTGAAATCGATCGCGAGCCCGATCGATTGGTAAACGAAACGTTGACCGTGTCGATGTTCGGGGGCAAGCGGTTGGTCGGTGCAAAGGCGACCGGCAGCAAGTCGATCGACAAGCAAGTGGAAGCGGTTCTCGAAGCGGGCTCTGCGGATGCGATCGTCGTCGTCAGCGCCGGGGATCTGAAAAAATCACAATCGTTGCGCAAACGAATCGAAGCCCACAAATCAGCCTTGGCCATTGCCTGTTACGCCGATGACGGACGCGCATTGGACCGTCTTGTTTCCGACGAATTGCGACAGGCCGGTCTCGACATCTCGCGCGAGGCTAAAACGCTGCTCTTGTCGATCCTGGGCGCGGACCGGCTCGCCTCCCGTCAGGAAGTTCAAAAACTGTGCCTTTATTGCGCGGGCCGAGATCGGGTCGAGACCGCCGATATCGAAGCGATCGTTGCCGATGCGGCCACCCTTGCGCTCGATGGTCTCATCGACGCGATGGCCGGCGGCGACGTTTCCAGACTTGAAAAAGAGTATGCCCGTCTCCTGGCATCGGGCCACCATGCTTCCGTGATTGCCTTGCAGGCATTGCGCCATATCCAGACCCTTGATCAGGCGGTGGCAACAAAAGAAACGGGCGGTTCGATCGAGGAAGCGGTCGCTGCGATCCGCCCGCCGGTCTTTTTCAAACGTCGCGACGCCGTGAAGCTCCAAGTCTCGATTTGGACCGGTCCCCGGATTACGCGTGCAGCAAATGTACTGTACGCAGCCATCGAACGCGGACGGAAAACCGCACCGCTCGAAAGGGCCATAATCGGTGAGGCACTTTTGGCAATCGGCCGTGTTGCCCAGTCTGTGCGGCGCGGCCGATAGCTGCGGACGAGAGACGTCGATTGCGCAGGCTTCAAACGAAAAGGCGGGACCTGTTGGCCCCGCCGAAATGAACATCGGTCCGTGTCGCGCAATAACGGCTCGTCAATCGACGCCTAGCCGCTGGCAGACCGCTTCCAATTGATCGACATCCCGATACCGGATTCGCACCTCGCCGGCACCGTTCGGCTTGTGGTTGATCACGACCGTCAGGCCGAGCGAATCGGACAGTCGCTTTTCCAGCGCCTTTGTGTCGGCGTCCTTTTCGCGCTTTTCGGATGTCTTTGACGCCTTTCTTGGCGGGGTCTGGGCAAGCACCTCGGTATCGCGCACGCTGAGGCCTTCATCCACGATCTGTCGCGCAAGAACTTCAGGGTTCTCCGCCGTGATCAGGGCGCGGGCGTGACCGGCACTCAGCGCGCCTTCTGCCAGATGATCCTGAATCGTTTGCGGCAGTTTAAGAAGCCGCATGGTATTGGCGACGTGGCTTCGGCTCTTGCCGATCACCGACGCAAGGTCTGCCTGGGTATAGGAGAATTCCTCCATGAGACGCGAATAGCCGCGTGCTTCCTCGACCGGATTAAGGTCGGCACGCTGAACGTTTTCGATGATCGCCAGTTCGAGGGCTTCCTGGTCCGAAACCTCCTGGATGACGACCGGGACCTCGTGCAATCCGGCTTTCTGCGCGGCTCGCCACCGGCGTTCGCCCGCTATGATCTCGAAACTGTCTGAACCGGCATCGGACTTGGGCCGGACGAGGATCGGCTGAACGATCCCCTTCTCCTTTACCGACGCCGTCAGTTCTGCAAGATCGTCGTCCTTGAACGTCGTGCGCGGATTGCGCGGATTGCGTTCCAGGAATTCGACGGGCACGCGTCGTTGGGTCCGTGCCCGGGTCATCACTGCGGCGTCCGTATCGACATCGCCGATCAACGCGGCGAGGCCCTTGCCGAGCCGCCTTTTGGCCTTTTCAGCACCCATCGCCATATGGCTCTCCATTGAGTGATGCACGGTTTCTATTATCGTTCCGGAACTGAATCGATCAGGCCGCAACGCCTCGATAGGTTTTTTCGCGCTGGATGATTTCGGATGCGAGCCGAAGATATGCCTGACTTCCCGCACATTTCAGATCGTAGAGCAGTGCCGGCTTTCCATAGGAAGGTGCCTCCGAGACCCGGACATTGCGCGGGATGATTGTCTGGTACACTTTCGATCCCATGATTTCCCGGACATCGGAAACCACCTGCGTCGACAGATTGTTTCGCTTGTCGAACATGGTCAGCACGATGCCATGGATGGACAATTCCGGATTGAGGCTGCCGCGGACCTGTTCCACCGTCTTCAAAAGCTGGCTGAGCCCTTCCAAGGCAAAGAATTCGCATTGCAAGGGGACGAGGATGGAATGGGCGGACGCCATCGCGTTGATCGTGAGAAGGTTCAGCGAAGGCGGACAATCAACAAGCACATAGCTGAAGCGCTGGTCCTCTTCGCTTGTCCGCGTGTGGTCGGCGATCGCCTTCCGCAGGCGAAATGCGCGATCCCGCTCTGCGGATATCTCAAGCTCGAAGCCAAGCAGATCAAGCGTCGACGGTGCTACGGAGAGCCTTGGCACTGCCGTATCGACAACCGATGCCGCCAGGGTCTCGTCCCCGATCAGCACATCGTAGGTCGATACCGGACGGTCCTTGCGGTCAATCCCTAGACCGGTGGACGCATTGCCTTGCGGATCGAGGTCGACGACAAGCACTTTTTCGCCGATCGCGGCAAGTGCGGTTCCCAGATTGATTGCGGTTGTCGTCTTGCCCACGCCCCCCTTCTGGTTGGCCAGGGTCAGAACGCGCGGATAGTCCGGTAGAGCATCCATCTGGGCATTATCCCGTTTTGCTGCGTTGAAGTGCGCGGATCACCAGCAACCTGCTCTGTGGATCGACCACGCTGTCTTCTATTACCAGATCGAGAATCCAGTCGGAAAGAGTCGAATTCAGTTCCGAATCGGTATCGCGTCCTTTGTGGAAGATAGCCACAGTTTTTTCGGACATGAAAGGTTCCGCATAATCGCAAAGCACTGGAAGTGCCGCAAGCGCCCGCGCGCTGATGACATCGACGGGGAAAGGGTCGGTCCAGGCAAAACGCTCGATTCGCTGATCGTGGATCGTCGCCGGTAGCCCGATTTCCCGGACAACAGCTCTGAGAAATGCGGCTTTTCGACCGTTCGACTCGACCAGATGCGCATGGAAGCCGGGGCGATCCGCCAACAATATGGAAACCACCAGACCCGGAAAGCCGGCGCCGGAGCCGAAATCGAGCCAGCGCCGGGCGTGAGGGGCAAAGCGCAGGATCTGCGCACTGTCCAGAACGTGGCGCCGCCAGATATCCGGCAGCGTCGACGGGGCGACCAGGTTTTGGACGTTTTGCCATTTTCGAACGAGATCGACATACGTTCGTAGGCGATCGGATGTTTCACGTGAAACATCGAAATGCTCGGAAAGGATCTCCGGCCCGTCCTGCATGATGCTCATTCAGGCCCGTGCCGCGCCTCGCTGCGCTTCGCGTGTCTGTTCGAGACGCCGGACATGTGCCAGGACAAGAGTGAGTGCCGCGGGCGTCATCCCGTCAATGCGTGCAGCGGCAGAAAGCGTTGCCGGTCTGGTTGCCTGAAGTTTCTGCTGCATTTCGTTTGACAGGCCAGGCAATCCGAGAAAGGAAAAGTCCTCCGGAATGCGTTTGTTTTCATCACGGCGATAGGCTTCTACATCGGCCTTTTGCCGCTCGAGATAAACCGCGTAGCTCGCATCGATTTCCAGCTGTTCCGCGATCGCAGGTTCCACATCGCCAAGATCCGGCCAGATCCGGCAAAGCAAGTCAAAATCGACTTCCGGCCGTGAGAGCAGGTCGAAGCCCGTCCGCCGTATGCCGTCGCGATTGAGCGCCAGACCATGCCGAGCGGCTTCGTTCGGCGTCAGACTCACCTTATCCAGGCGCGATCGGGCAATGTCGAGCTTTGCTTGTTTGTTCCGGAACCGATTCAACCGATCAGGATCGACGATTCCCAACGCGGCGCCGTGTTCCGTAAGGCGTTGATCGGCATTGTCCGCCCTCAGCGATAGCCGGAACTCCGCGCGCGACGTAAACATGCGATACGGTTCGGAAACGCCGCGCGTCACAAGATCATCCACAAGAACGCCGATATAGGCGTCGGTGCGACTGACGGTCCAAGCATCCTGACCGCCCGTCTGACGTGCTGCATTGATGCCGGCGACAAGACCTTGTGCGGCGGCTTCTTCGTAGCCGGTCGTGCCATTGATCTGTCCGGCGAGATAGAGCCTTTCCACCCGCCGGGTTTCGAGGCTCGGTTTCAACTCACGAGGATCGACGTGATCGTATTCGATGGCATAACCGTGTTGCAGGATCTTTGCCGTCTCCAGCCCGGGGATGGTCTTGAGGAAGGCCTCCTGTACGTCCTCTGGCAGGGACGTCGAGATCCCGTTCGGGTAAACCGTATCGTCATCCAGCCCTTCGGGTTCGAGGAAGATCTGGTGACTGTCACGATCCCCAAACTTGACGATCTTGTCCTCTATGGACGGACAATAGCGCGGACCGGTTCCTTCGATCTGCCCGGAATAGACGGCCGACTTCGTGAGGTTTTCCTCGATTATGCGATGCGTATCCGGCGTCGTTCGGGTGATATGGCAGGCGATTTGCGGTGTCGTGATGCGATCCGTCATAAAGGAGAACGGCACAGGCGGATCGTCGCCCGGCTGTTCCATAAGCGCGACCCAGTCGATGGTCCGTCCGTCGAGGCGGGCCGGTGTTCCGGTCTTCAGACGGGCCAGTTTGAAATCAAGCTGCGACAACGTATGCGACAGACCTACCGACGGCGCCTCGCCGACCCGTCCCGCCGGGATCCGCTTTTCACCGATATGGATGAGCCCGCGCAGAAACGTTCCGGTCGTCAGGATAACGGCGCCGGCTTCAATTTGTCTGCCGTCTTCCATGACGATACCGCGCAGCGTGCGCCCCTCGATCAGGAGATCTCCCACACCGCCTTCAAGGATTGTCAGCCCGCTCTGCTGCCGCATGGCGACCTGCATGGCCTGCCGATAGAGCTTCCGGTCGGACTGTGCGCGGGGACCGCGGACAGCAGGTCCTTTCCGACGATTGAGCATCCGAAACTGGATACCGGCCGCATCCGCGACCTTGCCCATCAATCCGCCCAGCGCGTCGATCTCACGAACAAGATGTCCCTTCCCCAGGCCGCCGATTGCCGGATTGCAGGACATCACGCCGACCGTGTCGAACCGATGTGTGGCCAACGCCACCCGCGCCCCGACACGGGACGCCGCTGCTGCGGCTTCCGTACCCGCGTGACCACCGCCGATGACGATCACGTCATAGCTGTGTTCCCTCAGCACAGTAAGCTCCTCCTGTCAGATACCGGCCTAAAGCCATCCCAATGCCGGCTTGTCGTATCCGGTTTGGCCTTGGCCGTCAAAAGATTGACGACGAGGCAATGAGCTCCAACAATCGCTCCTTGCTTGATCGTGACGGAGTCGAATCGAGTGTTTCACGTGAAACATCGAACCATCATTTTCCAATGCAAAACTCCGAAAAGATCACATCAAGCAGATCTTCAACGTCAATCCGGCCGGTCAGGCGACCCAATGCATCGGAGGCGGAACGCAGATCCTCCGCCATCAACTCGACCGGCCGCTCCGTACCGTGCAACGCCGCCTGAAGCCCCGCTGCGGTACGCTGCAATTCTTCGACATGCCGCGCCCGGGTCGCCAGGTCGTCAGATCCGCTACCCAGCCGGGCCGCGCCGAATGCGATGAGTTTCTGCTCAAGCATTTCAAGGCCAAGCCCGGATTCCGACGAGATCAGAATATCCGCAGTTCGGATCGCATTCGCGCCCGTTTCTGTTCGCAGGTCCATCTTGCTCGCCACAATCCAGACCGGAACACCGCCAGCCGACTCCGATCCGGGCGCGGCCTGATCCTTATCGAACCGGCTGCCTTCCGAACCGTCATCGAGCCAAAGGATAAGATCGGCCCGCCTGCCTGCCTCGAGCGATCGTCGCACCCCTTCGGCCTCCACGCTGGAAACCGTCTCACGGATACCTGCCGTATCGCTGATGGAGAACAGATAGCCGCCGAGATCCATCGGAACCGTCACAACGTCCCGGGTCGTTCCGGCCTCCGCTGACACGATGGCTGCATCGCGCCGCGACAGCGCGTTCAAGAGACTAGATTTGCCGACATTCGGTGCGCCTTGCAAAACGACGGACAGGCCTGACCGGATAGCCCGCGATCGGGTCGAACCGTGAAGATGATCGCGGATCTCCGAAAGCACGTTCTCCAATTCTTGCCTCAGCCCCGTTTTCGGATCGTCCGGCACGTCGTCTTCATCGGCAAAGTCAAGCTCCGCCTCGATCATCGCCCGCACCCGGATAAGGCGCTCCCGCCACGACGTGTAGATGCGTCCGAGACGGCCCTCGCCCTGCCGCAGGGCCTGGCGTCTCTGACTCTCTGTCTCCGCCGATATCAGGTCTGCCAGACCTTCCACCGCCGTTAGGTCCATCTTGCCGTTGATAAAAGCCCGGTAGGTGAATTCGCCGGCTTCCGCGATACGCATATCCTTGAGCCGCACCAACGAATCGAGAATTGCTCTGACGACGGCCGGCCCGCCATGCACCTGCAGCTCAGCCATATCCTCGCCAGTAAAGCTTGCGGGCGACGGAAACCACAAGACCAGGCCCCTGTCGATTACTGAGCCGGATTCGGGATCCGCGATGGATAGATAGCCGGCTACACGAGGCTCGGGAAGTCGCCCGCACATTGTTTCGATTACGAATCGGACCTTTGGCCCGGAGATGCGAATGACGGCCAACGCCGCGGGCAGGCCCGGCGTGGACAGCGCAAATATCGTATCAGAGTGGCCGATCATGGGTCGTGGTCTCCGATCGGATTTCGGATGGATATCGAAACGATTGTTTTTTTCGCAGGACTCGTTGCGGTTGCAAAACAAAAAGGCCATGACGCAAACGCCATGGCCCGGTTCATTCGACCCGCCAACCTGAATCGAAACGCTAGCGAATCGATTCGTCGCCTGGTCAGGTATTCATGGAGTCGAAAAATTCCGAATTCGACTTCGTCTGCCGCAACTTGTCGATCAGGAACTCGATGGCGTCCACGGTTCCCATCGGATTCAGGATGCGACGCAGCACATACATTTTCTTCAACTGCACCGGTTCGACGAGCAATTCTTCCTTGCGAGTTCCGGACCGCTGAATGTCGATCGACGGGAACACACGTTTGTCCGCAACCTTGCGATCGAGAATGATCTCGGAATTACCTGTGCCTTTGAATTCTTCGAAGATCACCTCATCCATCCGGCTGCCCGTGTCGATCAGCGCTGTCGCAATGATCGTCAGCGAACCGCCCTCTTCGATATTCCGCGCGGCACCGAAAAACCGCTTCGGCCGTTGCAGGGCGTTGGCGTCGACACCACCGGTAAGCACCTTGCCCGAAGACGGCACAACCGTGTTGTAGGCCCGGCCCAGCCGTGTGATCGAATCCAGCAGAATGACCACATCGCGCCCGTGTTCCGTCAGCCGCTTGGCTTTTTCAATGACCATCTCCGCGACCTGGACGTGCCGGGTGGCCGGTTCGTCGAATGTCGACGAAATGACCTCGCCTTTCACCGTACGCTGCATGTCGGTGACTTCTTCCGGCCGTTCGTCGATCAGGAGCACGATCAGGTAGCACTCCGGATGGTTCGTCGTGATCGCCTTAGCGATGTTTTGAAGAAACACCGTTTTGCCGGTCCGCGGTGGCGCCGTGATGAGGCCGCGCTGACCCTTGCCCAGGGGCGCGGTAAGATCGATAACGCGCGCGGAAAGGTCCTTGATCGTCGGATCTTCAACTTCCATGCGCAGGCGCTCTTCAGGATAGAGCGGCGTCAGGTTGTCGAAGTGGATTTTGTGTCGGGCTTTTTCCGGCTCCTCAAAGTTGATGGAGTTCACTTTGAGAAGTGCAAAATATCGTTCTCCGTCTTTCGGGCTGCGGATCTCGCCTTCAACCGTGTCTCCCGTACGCAGCGAAAACCGTCGGATCTGGGACGGCGACACATAGATGTCGTCGGGACCCGGCAGGTAATTCGCGTCCGGTGAGCGCAGAAACCCGAAACCGTCCTGCAAGACCTCGATCACTCCCTGACCGATTATGTCGATTTCCTGGTCGGCGAGCTGTTTCAGGATTGCAAACATCAATTCCTGTTTGCGCATCGTGCTCGCATTTTCGACTTCGTGCTCTTCGGCAAACGCAAGCAACTCAGTCGGGGATTTCGACTTCAAATCCTGAAGTTTCATTTCGCGCATGAATGCGAATCTCGATCTTGTGGTGGGCCAACGAAAAAGTTGGGAACTGGGAAAATGCAGATCTGTGAGGGGGAACAACCGTTCCGCCGGTCGTGATACCTGCACTCGTGTGCCGGGGGTACCGTCTGCTTTTGAGGGATTGCCCTATAGATAGCTGCTTCGCGGTTCAGTTACAAGCGTCTATCGCTCCGGATAACGCCGATTTCAGCCCGCCCGCGTCGATTTGCTCAAAACGGTTTCAGGATCACCAGAAAAACGATCCCGATCATCAACACAGTCGGTACTTCGTTGATAATCCGGAAGTATCGCGTAGACCGATCATTGCTGTCGGATGCAAATTCCCGCACATGTCGCGCCAACAAGCCGTGACAGGCCGTCAGGGCGAGAATAAGCGCGAACTTTGCGTGCATCCAGCCGCTCGTCCAATAGCCGGCGAGGTTGACCAGCCACAAGCCGAACAGCCAGGACGCCACCATTGCCGGATTGAGAATCGCTTTCAGGAGCCGGCGTTCCATTACCTTGAAGGTCTCCGACATCTCCGTCCCGACCGAGACATCGGCGTGATACACCATAAGCCGTGGCAGATAGAGCATACCGGCCATCCAGGCGATGATAGAGACGATGTGCAGTGACTTGACGATTTCGTAGGTCACGGCGGCTCAACCGCTCCGATAGGCCCGCACCTGGTCGATCATGGCCTGCACATGATCGATTGGTGTATCCGGGGTCACGCCGTGGCCAAGATTGAAGACATACGGACCGCTGCCAAGCGCCGACAATGCCGCCTCGATCGCCTCGGACAAGGCCTCTCCGCCCATAATCAGCCGAAGCGGATCGATATTGCCCTGAACGCAGACCTTTTTCTGGAGAACGTCGCGCGCAAAATCGAGTGGCACGCCGGAATCGAGGCCGACAGCGTCGATACCGGTTTCCAGCACATACCGTTCCAGCCGCAGGCCGACCCCCTTTGGAAAACCGACGATTGGAACATCGGGGTGCCGTGCCTTGACACCGTCGACGATCCGACGAGTCGGCTGTGTCACCCAGGTATCGAACGCGAGATCGTCCAGTGCTCCCGCCCAGGTATCGAAGATCTGGACCGCATCCGCACCCCGCCGGATCTGCTCGCACAGATAGACAATCGACGTATCGACAAGGAGATCGAACAGTCCGGCGCAGGCCGCCGGCTTGCGCAGGATCGCTTCACGGGCTGCACGCTGTTCTTCCTTGCCCCGGCCTGCGATCATATAGGTCGCCAGGGTCCAGGGCGCCCCGCAGAAGCCGAGCAGCGCCTTGTCCGGGCTCAACCGGTCCCGGATGCGTTCAACAGCCTCAAAAACCGGCTCCAGTCGTTCAATTGCCTTTTCCGGGCCATCGAGCCCGGGAGAATCCGGATCGATCGCTGTCAGCCTGGGGCCGAAACCCTCTTCGAACCAGACTTCCTGCCCGAGCGCATCCGGAACCACCAGAATATCGGAGAACAGAATGGCGGCATCAAAGTCGAAGCGATCGATTGGCTGTAACGTCACCTCGGTGGCTTTTTCCGGCGAATAGCAGAATTCCAGAAATGACGGTGTCGTTGCCCGGACGGCTCGATATTCAGGCAGATACCGGCCGGCCTGACGCATCATCCAGATCGGCGAAACCGATTGTGCGTGGCCTTTCAGGGCGTTTAAGAGCGGTTTATCCAAGTGATTAGACCCATGCGATTGTTCACCAATCTCCTTAAAGAAAGATATTTTAAGAGTCTTGATTATTCTTATTGCCGGTGAATTGCCGGGAGGATTCGGCATCCACACGTCGTCCACATCGTGATCGAATTGCACAGCCCCTCTGAAGCTCCAGACCAATTGAACCGATCAGAACCGGAAAAAGGTCATATCCGTCTGATTTAATGAAACTAATTTAACCAGCCATTCCGCAATCCTGTGGACAATCGAGAGCCGATCGGAGAAGAAGCCGGAATTGCGAGTCTTGCCAACACGGGTCGGATACAGCGGCGTTGAAACCATTGCCTGTTGATAGCGGCTGGCCATGTCCACCGGTCTTCGATACAGCAGACCTCAACCGGCAACTTGTCCCTCCTTTTCACCAGTGCCCGGGAAAACCATGTGAGTCCGAACCGCAACTTCTTCCACATCCACCTGGTCTCTGATTCCACGGGTGAAACGCTGCTTACGGTCTCTCGGGCCGCGGCTGCGCGGTATGAAAACATCCACGCTATTGAGCATGTCTATCCGCTGGTACGTTCGACCGTTCAGATGGAACGTGTCATCCGGGACATCGAGGCCGCACCCGGCATTGTGCTCTACACATTGGTGGATGATGGTCTCGTCGATACGCTGGAAAACGCATGCAGGGAATTCAGCCTGCCCTGCCGTAACGTCCTCGATCCGATCCACAATGTGTTTCAGGCCTATCTGAATCTGCCGCTGACAGCGAAGATCGGCGGTCAGCATGCCCTTGACGCCGACTACTTCCGGCGGATCGAGGCGCTGAACTACACCATGATGCACGATGACGGACAGCTGCCCGAGGACCTCGAGACCGCGGATGTGATCCTTGTCGGCATCAGCCGGACTTCGAAGACTCCGACCAGCATGTATCTCGCCAATCGCGGGATCAAGACGGTCAACGTACCGATCGTCCCGGCATTGACCTTTCCGGAACGCATCAAGCAGGCAAAGGGCCCTCTCATCGTGGCGCTGACGGCAAGCCCCGACAGGATCCTTCATATCCGTCGCAATCGCCTGATGACGCTGAACGCCTCCAACGAGGACAATCCCTATGTCGACCGGCGCGCGATTGCCGAGGAAATCGCCTACACCAAACGCCTATGCATGGAGACCGGGTGGCCCGTCATCGATGTGACCCGACGATCGATCGAGGAGACGGCCGCAGAAGTCCTCAGTCTCAAAAACCAGCGGGACGCTTCTCGCCTGGAAGCCCAACTGGAGGGATGATGCAGTCACTGATCCTGGCATCGACGAGCGCAATCCGGGCGACCTTGATGTCCAATGCCGGACTGGAATTCGACGCGATCCCGGCCGATGTCGACGAACGGGCCATTGAAGAGCCCTTGCTGGAGGCCGATTTCCTGCCGGAGGACATTGCGTCCGTTTTGGCAGAAGCCAAGGCAATCGATGTATCCGAACGGTTTCCAGGCGCCCTCGTTGTTGGTGCCGACCAGATCCTTGCCTTTCAGGGACGCCGCTGGGTCAAGGCGGAATCGATGGATGAGGCCCGTTCGAACCTGTTGACCCTTCGCGGCCAGACCCACGAATTGCACGCAGCCGTGGTATGTGCCCGGGATGGTGCGGCGGTGTGGCGCCATGTTTCGACGGCAAATCTGACCATGTGGGATTTTTCGCCGGAATTCCTCGGACGCTACCTGGCATCCGTCGGTGACAAGGCGCTTTCCAGCGTCGGCGCATATCAGCTTGAAGGCGAGGGAGTTCAGCTGTTCGAGCGCATCGACGGCGATTATTTTACAATCCTCGGCCTTCCACTGCTGCCGCTTCTTGCCTTTTTGCGCGGCGAGACCGTGATCGATGACTGACCTTGCTCCGCGCGCCGGTGTCATTGGCTGGCCGGTCGATCATTCCCGGTCACCGCTGATTCACGCCTTCTGGCTGGACCATTTCCGACTGCCGGGAAGCTACGAACGATTGCCGATCGCACCGGAGGCCGTTTCGAACCTGAAAGAGATTTTGCGCGCCGGCGGATTTGTCGGCGCCAACGTCACGCTGCCGCACAAGGAAATTGCCGCCACCTGTGCAGACTGGATCGATCCCGGCGCCGCCGAGCTGGGCGCTGTCAACACGCTTTGGTTCCATGGCGACAGACTGATGGCGTCGAACACGGACGGATACGGCTTTCTTGCCAATCTCGATGAGCGTGCTCCGGGCTGGGACCGGTCCACCAGCAAAGCCGTCGTGCTTGGTGCCGGCGGTGCGTCCCGGGCGATCATTCAGGCCTTGCTTCAAAGGGGATTCGATACCGTCTGGATCCTCAACCGAACCGTAACGAAAGCGGAACGACTTGCGGAACGTTTCGGTTCGCGTTGCCGGGCCGCAGCGCTGTCACAAGCCGAAACGATCCTGCTCGCCGCCGATGTTCTCGTGAACACCACCGCAGTCGGCATGAAGGGCGAGGGGACGTTCGATTTCAGCCTTGATAGCCTGCCGCCGAACGCGGTGGTCACGGATATCGTCTATACGCCACTGGAGACAGAATTGCTGAAGACGGCGCGGAACCGGGGCCTGACCTGCGTTGACGGTCTCGGCATGTTGTTGCATCAGGCCGGGCCGGGATTCGAGAAGTGGTTCGGACAACGCCCGGCGGTGACCGCAGCCTTGCGTGAGCATGTCCTCAAAGACCTCGGTCACGCGGCATGATCCTTGTCGGTCTGACCGGGTCGATTGGCATGGGCAAATCGACGACCGCCGCAATGTTTGCCCGTCACGGCATGCCGGTGCACGATTCCGACGCCTGTGTACATGCGCTCTACCGCGGCAAGGCCGTGCCGCTTATCGAAGCGGCGTTTCCCGGCACCACGCAGCAGGGCGCGGTCGACCGCACCGCTCTCGGAGCCCGCATTGTCGGCGATGCATCGGCATTTTCGCAACTTGAGGCGATTGTGCATCCCCTCGTCCGGGAGGCTGAAATCGCGTTTCGCGGTCGGGTTCGCGCTGCAGGCAAATCTGCCTGTCTGCTCGACATTCCGCTGCTTTTCGAAACCGGCGGCAATCATCGCATGGATGTTGTTGTCGTTGTCACGGCGGCACCGGAAATTCAGCGTCAACGTGTTCTGGCACGCGACGGTATGACCGCGGACCGGTTCGAGGCCATTCTGGCCAAGCAGGTGCCTGATCGGGAAAAGCGCAAGGGCGCGCATTTTCTGATCGATACCGGCCGCGGCTTTGACGCCGCCGAACGCCAGGTCGTCGCCGTCACGCGGGCCCTCGCCGGCCTTTAGTCCGTTGGCGGCGACGTGGAAAACTGCCGAACGGGCTTGTCCTGATCGACAACAACACCGATTCTTTCGTCCGGACAACAAGGAAAACGACGACCATGCGTGAATTGGTACTCGATACCGAAACCACGGGCCTGGACCCCAAGGGCGGTGACCGTCTGGTGGAAATCGGTGCGGTCGAGGTGATCAATTACGTGGCGACGGGCAACGTCTATCACGTCTACATCAACCCCCAGCGTTCGATGCCGACGGCGGCTTTCGAGGTCCACGGTCTTTCCGAGGAATTTCTCAGCGACAAACCGCTCTTCAATGATGTGGCAAGCGGTTTCCTGGAGTTTGTGGCTGCCGATAATCTGGTCATCCACAACGCCGCCTTCGACATGGGGTTCATCAACACCGAACTGGAAGCGGTCGGACTCCCGGCGGTTTCGTCCGAACGGGTGGTTGATACGCTGCAGATCGCGCGTCGCAAACATCCGTCCGGCCCCAACTCGCTGGATGCCTTGTGCTCGCGTTACGGCATCGACAACAGCAAACGGACGAAACACGGCGCTCTGCTTGACGCCGAACTACTGGCCGAAGTCTATCTCGAATTGCGGGGCGGTCGTCAGGCTGGCCTCGGTCTGCAGACGCGGGTCGAAGCGTCTACCCGGCGCGCCGGCCACGATACTGAATCCTATCGCGCAACCCTGCGCCCGACGCCGCTTTCAAAGCCTTTGTGCCCGGCGGAAGCCGAGGCCCATGCCGCCTTCGTCCAGGAACTTGGCGAGAACGCGGTATGGCGGAAATACGATTCTCAATGAAGATGTCGTTCCACCCGGCGGCCCGGATTTCAGAGCCCGATTGAACGATCGTGGCGCGAAGCGGGCCAAACGCGACCGCCGTCGCGTTTGGTTGTTGGTGTACTGCGTGTTGAAGGCTTGCCGGTGTGGCTCAGGCCGCACTGCGGCGGCGCCGACGAACCAGGAAGAAGAGACCTCCGAAGGCGGTCACGAGCAGCGGCAGCGCTGCGGGAACCGGAACCGGTTTCACGTCGACAACGATCGATGCCGAAGACAGGACATTGGACGTTCCCTTTTGCAGGACCTGCAGAGCGAACGAATAGCGGCCGGGCAAGTCGGGATCGGGAGAGAAGCCGAAGCCCAGGTTCCAGGATTGCTGCACAACGCTGAAGGAAGTCAGGTTGTTGGCATATTCCGTAGCGTCGGCCGCTTCAACGCCCGCGCCGTTTCCGGTACCGTTATTGCCGAACGAATGATCCGCCAACGCCACGTTGATCGGATCAAATGTCAAGAACGATTCCCCATTTGTCGGATCCTGGTCGATCGACAGCGCATAGTCGAAATCGGCCAGCGTCGACGTTCCGGTGCCGTCGGCATTCACATTGATCGCCCATTCGAAATTGAACACGGATCGATCGGCCGGACTGGTATTGAGCACGGTGCTGTCGAAGACATAGCTGTCCACGCCGTCGTAATTAAAGATGTTGGCGGGTGGGAAGCGTTGTTTGCCTCGCAGGCCGACTTCAATGTTGTTTTGGGTCTGGCCCGTAAATGACCCGTTGGCGTTGCCGCTTCCGAAGATAACTTCCGGTGAAATGTTTCCGGTTCCGTTGACCGCCGCGGCATGGACGGTGGTTGGAACCGCAAAGGCGGCCAGACAGGCAATCAGTATCTTATAGTTCATGACGTCACCCCAGCTTGTTGTTGCAAGGCGTGCGTACACGAACTCGTGAAATATGACCAGTACCTGCCCCTAAACTATTCGATGCTGTCGCTGAAATGCCAGAAAAGCTATTAAAATGAAAGCTTACTTTGAAAGCTACAAAGAATGGTTTCGGCACCGAATCCTTTGTTGCAACGGCTGATGGCGGTCACAGCATCGACGGTAATACCCGGTCGGGAGGACGATGGCCGTCCATGAAGGTCTTGATGTTGACGATCACTTTCTCGCCCATGTCGATGCGGCCCTCGATGGTCGCCGACCCCATATGCGGGAGAAGGACGACGCGTTCCGACGATGCCAGTTTTGGATTGACCGCCGGCTCGTGTTCGAAGACGTCAAGACCGGCGCCGGCGAGCTCGCCGGCGAGCAGCATCCTGGTCAACGCATTTTCATCGATGATTTCACCGCGGGCGGTGTTGACGACGTAGGCTTCGGGTTTGAGGAGTTTCAGGCGTCGCGCCGATAACAGGTGGTAGGTCGCGGGCGTGTGCGGACAATGCACGGACACAACGTCCATGCGGGCGAGCATCTGGTCGAGGCTGTCCCAATAGGTGGCTTCGAGTTCTTCCTCCGCCGAAGGATGGACCCGGCGACGATTGTGATAGTGGATCGACATCCCGAAGGCTTTGGCGCGCCGGGCGACAGCCTGGCCGATGCGGCCCATGCCGATAATGCCCAACCGCTTGCCGGAGATGCGGTGTCCGAGCATCCAGGTCGGCGACCAGCCGGACCAGTCCTGGGCTTCCATGACTTTCAGGCCTTCCGAAAGGCGCCGCGGCACGGCAAGCAGCAAGGCCATGGTCAGGTCGGCCGTGTCCTCGGTCAGGACGCCGGGTGTGTTGGTCACGGCGATTCCGCGATTGTTCGCTGTTTCGACGTCGATGTTGTCGACGCCGTTGCCGAAATTCGCAATCAGCTTGAGTGCCTCGCCGGCCTGGCTGAGAACACCGGAATCGATGCGGTCTGTGACCGTCGGGACGAGCACGTCCGCAGTCTTTGCCGCCTCCACCAGTTCTGCCTGGGTCATCGGTCGGTCGGACACGTTGAGCCGCGTATCGAACAATTCCGCCATACGTGTCTCGATGACATCCGGCAGTTTGCGTGTGACGACGACCAATGGCCTTTTTTTCGGCATTGTTCCGCTTCCGTGTTATGTTCAGGAAAACTTAACAGCCCTGAATCACATTGACTGCGAGCTGTCCGATCCATTCCCGACCGAGCCCATCGGGTTTGTCTATCAAACGTGCTCGAAATCACAAGCTGCGGGATCCTGTTTCGGACGAAAGACGGATGAATTCGAACCGGACAATGTTTGCGTATTCCTGTCGCCCTCGCCTTTCCGCATATAAATCGGCATTGGCCGCCCTGCTCGTTGTGCTTTTCAGTTCGGCGCTTGTCGGACAGGTGTTTGCCCAGACCAATCGGACCGGACCAAGCGGCTTGCCGCTGCCGCGCTTCGTCAGCCTGAAGTCCAATGAAGTGAATGTTCGGGTCGGCCCGAGTCGTGACCACGACATTGCTTGGACTTTCCTGAAAGAAGGCCTGCCCGTCGAAATCATTCAGGAATTCGACAACTGGCGGCGGATCCGCGATCACGCAGGCGACGACGGCTGGATTTTTCACAAGCTGCTGTCGGGCCGCCGCACGGGCCTGGTCACGCCGGATCGTGAAACCGGCCTGATTTCGCTCTATTCAGACAATTCCACCGAGTCCAGTCTCGTTGCCTGGCTGGAGCCGCGGGTCGTTGTCAACGTGGCGCGGTGCGATGGCGATTGGTGCAGGGTCGAAGTCAACGATGTGACCGGTTGGATCGAACAGGCAGACCTCTACGGTGTCTATCCCGAAGAGCGCTTCTGAGCGTTCCCTATCGAACGGGCTGTTTCCAAAAGATAAAAGGGCCCAGCGAAAAGCGGGCCCCTCAAATATCCGAACTGTTTGACAACCGGTTGACCGGCGATCAGCTCTTGTCGACTGGACGCACCCGGACAATCACGTCGACACGGGTAATTTCCATCCCTTCCGGCGGGATCGGAAGACCGCTGAAGGAAATGTTGTCGGCGGGGATGTCGATGACAGCGTTTTCGCCTTCGATGAAATAGTGATGGTGATCGGTG
>JBCDLT010000031.1:0-75499 GCA_038745065.1 Pseudomonadota bacterium
CATTCGGGCCGGCCTTTTCCGTTGCCGGCCGGCCAGGGCCGCGCGATGGGCCGCGCGATGCGCCACGCCAATCAGGGAACGGCGATCTCCTTGGCGCCGCCGGCATACCGCTTCCAGTTCTCCACATAACGTGCCGCGGCGCTGCTGAAGCCGGCGGCCGCTTCATCGTCGAGCGTGCGTGCCACCCGGGCCGGCGCGCCGATGATAAGCGAATTGTCGGGAAAACTCTTGCCCTCGGTAATCAGCGCATTGGCTCCGACGACACAATTGCGTCCGATCACGGCTCCGTTCAGCACTGTCGCCCCCATACCGATCAGCGAATTGTCGCCAACGGTGCAGCCGTGCAGGATGACGGAATGGCCAATCGTGCAATTCGTGCCGACGGTCAGGGGAAATCCCGGATCGGTATGCAGCATGCACTGATCCTGCACGTTCGACCGGTCGCCAATGGTGATCCATTCATTGTCGCCTCGCAGCACGGCTCCCCACCAGATGCTGGCATCGGGTTTCAGGCGCACGCGGCCGATCAGCACCGCTGTCGGAGCAACCCAGTACCGGTCGGCGGCCGGCAGGTCCGGGATCAGGTCGTCAAGCTGATAGATCGGCATCTTTCCTCGCAGCGCATGGGAAATCGGGCGCCGGACGATAGGCCGTCAGCGGCCCCTCCCGCAAGCGCAGCGTCCCTCAAACGAACGCCGAACCGAGGGTCGAGGCAAAATTCACCAGGACGACGCCGCTGCACAGGCTCCACGTCAGTGCGATGAGACAGGACGCCACCAGCCAGCCGATCGGACGGTGTTCGATAGTACGCCCGCGGATCGCGTTGCGCATGATAATGAACGGTCCGCCGAACACGCACAGGACGGCATAACCCAGCCCTTGCGGAAATGTCTCCGCCGACAGCGCGAATTGCGGTGGCCGGGAGGTAATCATCTGGTGCAGGCTGGCGAGGAACCCTGCCGCCACGAAGCCGGCCGTACAGAGATAAACAATCGTTAACACATTCAGCATAAGGTTTATCGTGGGTTAATGGATTGGCCCATATATGGACAACGGGTGTCGTCGCTAACCGGGTGTTGCAATTTGCAGACCATGACGCCGGAGCGATTAGGTGGGCAGACCGGAAAACAGTAACGGCTACACGGAGGATGACGGTCTTTCGGATCCGGGTCTTACAAACTGGTACGACACCGTCTCGCCGGTCACGCCGGACGCGTCCGGGGTTTTCCGGACCGTGCCGGACCGAACGTCAGTCCAGGCCTGGGTCCTGGGGCTGGCGACGGCCGGACTGTTTGCGCTTTTCCCGTTCTATACCGCAAAGATTTTTGTCGCCGAATGGGACGATCCACCGGTAGACCTCAGGGCCTTGTGGCAGGAGGCCGAAACCGTCGCGGTGGTCGGGCGCACGATGCGCGTGCCGAAAGTCCTGTCCAGAAATGAGACACGCAGTCCGGCCGGCGACCGGATCGTTTTCGGAGTCTCGCTGGCCGAAATCCTGGCAACACAGGATCCGGAAACCCGTCCGCGATTTTCTCGAAGCGTGCTGCGCCAGCACGTCACGCTGACATTCTTCAGACCCGACAAGTCGGTCTTCGGCCTCGACTCGTTTCTCCACCTTTACGGACAATACCTGGAGGAGGAGAAATCGGTCGGCGTCAGCGGCCTGACCAATCAACATTTCGATCGCGTCGGACCGTTTGACAACGAGAGCCTGTACTATCAGACGACTGCAAGCACCTCGCCCTATTTTGTGCGGTGTTTCGAAGGCGACATGGCGGGACGATTGCGCACCTGTTTCCGAAATCTGAGAATTTCAGACGGACTGGCGCTCCGATACTCCTTCGACCGGGCCCTGTTGCGGTCGTGGCAGGGTCTGGAAACGGCAATTGTCTCCCTGGCAGACCGGATGAGCCGACCGAAGGAGGGCTCCGCGCTTGCCGGGCGCATCATACCGTCCTGCGAACCGGATGACGCTCCCGACTGCCTGTTGCCGCCGCCCCGAAACCTGCACGCCGGGTTGCCGCACCGCCCGTAGTGCGCAGGGTCATATCCGTTTCATGAGGGAGGGAATGGATAGGAGATCCGCCGGTCAGGGCTCGAGGTCGATCTCCAGGATCGCCATCTGGAAATTCCACGACAACTCGCCATCCTCGTCGTCGCGGTAGATCACACCGATAAACTCGTCGGCAATGTAGACTTCAGCGGAATCGTCTTTGCGCGGCCGGCCGCGGACTTCCAGATTGGTCCGCTTGAAAACCTTGCTTAGATAGACCTCCAGCTTCTTCAGTTCTTCTTTGTTCATGGTGGCCCCGCTGGTTGGAATGCAATGGTCAACGCGTCCCCAGCACCCGTCGGCGCGGGAGGACAAAGCGGCCATACCGCACTTTTCAGGAGCCGTCGACTGCCTGTTCTTCGAAATCCGCCAGGATTTGATCCATCCGGCGCGACGGTTCGGCGCATCCGGCCTTCCCGACAACTTTCGCGGGAACGCCGGCAACGGTCGTGTTGGGCGGAACCGGTTTCAGGACCACCGAACCGGCCGCCACGCGCGAACATGACCCGACTTCGATGTTGCCGAGGATCTTTGCGCCGGCGCCGATCAGCACGCCGCAATGGATCTTCGGGTGGCGATCGCCGGATTCCTTGCCCGTACCGCCGAGGGTGACGTTCTGCAGGATCGACACGTCGTCGCCGATTTCAGCGGTCGCACCGACGACGATGCCGGTGCCGTGGTCGAAGAACAATCCCTTGCCGAGCGGCACCTGCGGGTGGATATCGACCTGGAAGACTTCCGAAACCCGGCTTTGCAGATAGAGCGCGAAATCGCGCCGACCGATTGTCCACAGCCAATTCATCAGCCGTTGCGCCTGGATGGCGTGGAAGCCCTTGAAGAACAGGAAGGGTTCGATCATGCGCTCGCACACAGGATCGCGGTCGAGCACGGCGACGATATCGACCCGCAGCGTTTCCGAAAGGTCTGGGCTTTCCCGCAAGAACTCCGCAAACGCGTCGCGGATCATGTCCGAACGCACCGCGGCATGGTCCAGCCGGTCGGCGATCCGATGGAACAAACCGTCTTCGAAACGCGCATGGGCGAGAATGGACGGGCCGATCAGGCCGGCAAGCGCCGGATCCCGGCTCAGCACGTCTTCGGCTTCGCGGCGGACCTGATCCCAGACCGGATCATGGCGTTGCACACTCGGACTTACCGAGGCGCCCTGGGGGTTTCCTGTCGTCACATCCGCTCTCCCGGTTCGTGAGACATCGACGGCATACGGTCGGCTGACATAGCACAGACGCTGTCCGCGCGGAAACCGCACGCGCATTTTGTATTATCTAGGCAGTAAACATGGCATCGCCATGGTGTAAAAACCCCTACCCCTGCCGGCAGCGTGTCAGGATACCGGCGATAAGCAACGCAACCCGGGCGGGTGGGATGCCAACGAGATCGGTTGGAATTGCTGGCGACTCAATGTGTTAGCAGGATGAAGTGCGGCCTTCAAAAGGTCACCTACGCTCTTGATCGGACTCTCGAAAAGCCGTCAGCCGAGCGTGTACACAAAACGTTCCACGACATCGGAAAAGACGTCATTGCTGTCGCCGGCAACCATATGCCCGGCATCGGTCACATCGACATATTTCGCATGCGGCACGTAGTGCAGGAATCGCTCCGCTGCCCCCTTTGTGATCAGTTCCGACCGGGCGCCGCGCACCAGGAGAACCGGACAGGTCAGCGTTTTCAGCGCGGCCGGGATCTCGTGGGCAAACCGATCTCGGTCCGAGTTTATGGAACGCGGGCCCGACAGGAAACGCGGGTCCCAATGCCAGCGATACCGGCCGTCCGCATCGAGCCGCAGGTTCTTGCGCAGGCCGTCGAGC
This sequence comes from Pseudomonadota bacterium, assembly GCA_038745065.1. Classification (GTDB taxonomy): domain Bacteria; phylum Pseudomonadota; class Alphaproteobacteria; order Rhizobiales; family JANQQB01; genus JANQQB01. Next base: position 3,880 of record JBCDLT010000031.1, read on the forward strand.
GATTTCGGCTTTGGCCGGTGCGGCAGATACGCGGCGATCGCCTCGGCAGCCTCCTCCAGGGTCCCGAAGCCCTCCTCGATCCGAGCGCCCATGAAACCCTGGATCTTGTCGACGCCGGACGGCTCCATCCAGGGAACGACATCGACCAGCACCAGCGCCTGCAGCGTGCCCGGCCCGGTCACCTCGCACAACAGCGACGCAAGGCCGCCAAGCGACGCGCCGACGGCGATGGTGCCGTGCCCGGTATCCTGCCGGATGGCGCCAGCCAGCGCCGAAACGTCGGCGGCATAGTCGGAAAAGGCATAGGCGCCGTTCTGTGGCCAGTCGCTCTCCCCGTGCCCGCGCTGGTCCACGGCAATCGCCCGATAGCCGGCCGCACCGAGCCGCGCGGCCGATGACTGCCAGGAATGTCGGGTTTGTCCGCCGCCATGCAGAAACAGGCAGACCGGCGATCCTTCGCCGAAAACATCGGCAACCAGGCGATCGCCGCCGGCACCGGTGAAAACGACACGCTGCTGGTCTTGTGGACCTCTCATGGCCGCCGCTCCAGAAAGTCGAGGACCCCGGCCTTGTAGGCCTTGTCGCCGACCGCCACCATGTGATCGCGACCGGGAATGTCGAGGGCGGCGCCATTGGGCAGCAGCGCTGCGAGCCCTGCGGCCGACCCGGCGATCTCGTCCCGGGTGCCGACTGCGACAAGCGCCGGATTTTCGATACGGGCGATGTCCTCCCCCGATATCGTCTGGCGCGAGGCCCGCATGCAGGTTGCAAGCGCCTTCAAGTCGCTTTTGGTGTTTTCCGCAAATTGCCGGAACGCGCGACCGACCGGATGGGTCACCGATTCCAGCGACGGCGCCTCAAGCGCACGCGCGATCGGTTCTGGCGCGCCAACCCCGTCGACCATGCCCATACCGAGCCCGCCGAACACCACCGAACGCACCTTTTCCGGTGCCTGCAGGCACAAAAACGCCGAAATCCGCGCGCCCATCGAATAGCCCATTACGTCGGCGCGGGCGATGTCGAGATGATCCAGGAGCCGCGCGGCATCGCCGGCCATCAGCGGCGCGGGATAGAGCGCGGTATCATAGAGTTTCTCGCTTTCGCCATGTCCGCGATTGTCGATCGCAATCACCCGACGACCGGCATCCGTCAAGGTTCGAAACCAGCTTGGATAAACCCAGTTCATGTGGCTTGAGGAGGCGAAGCCGTGGATCAGCAGAATCGGCTCCCCCTGCCCCTCATCCCGGTATGCAAGCGTGATGCCGTCGGAAAGAAAGGTTTTCATATGACGTTTACGTAAGGGTGAAGGATCGAGGCCACATATTCACCGCCCGGGGCCCACAGGTCAATGGCCGATTCGAAAAACCCCTACACGACCGTGACCGAGGCCGTCCAAGCCGCATTGCAGGAGCCGGCGGTCAGCGCGCCCGATATCGCTGCGTTTGCGAACCGATGGGCCTTCGGCTAAGGGTAGCGCATCACATTGCAGCGTTCCGCTTTCGAACAGACACGCAAGGACAGCCGTCATGGCCGACGCCCGCATTCCGCACTTCCACAACGATTCCGGTTCGTCAAAGATCGAAATCGGTGTCCGGGAATTCATGTGCATCGGTGCGACGCCGCCCTTCGATCATCCGCATGTGTTTCTCGACATGGGCAAGGACACCGAAATCGTCTGTCCGTATTGTTCGACGCTGTATGTCTACGATCCGGAACTCGCCAGCGACGAGGCGCGCCCTGAAACGAGCGTCTGGAAGCCGAAGGCAGCCTGATCCCGCACCGCGCTGAAGAATTGCCGGTATGGATCCGGTCCTGATCGTCGGCGGCGGCATCGCTGGCCTCACCACCGCCTTGATGCTCGCCCGATCGGGTCGGGCTTCCGTTCTCCTGGAACGGGCTTTCGCCTTTTCAGAAGTTGGCGCCGGTTTGCAGGTCTCGCCGAACGCCGCTTCCGTGCTTGACGGATTGGGACTGACCGGGGCTTTGGATCGGGTATCCGTCGAGCCGGAACGCATTTTCATGCGGACCGCCACGACCGGAAAGGTCCTGACCACATTGCCCATCGGTCCGTTCTGCCGGTCCCGTTTCTCCCGTCCCTACCGGGTCGTGCATCGCGCCGACCTGCTCCAGATCCTGATTGATGCGGCGGCCGGAGATCCCCTGATTTCCCTCGCCGCCGGAGCAGATATCGTCAACGTGGCGTTCGATCAGGCCGGCGTCCGGCTTGAAGCCGCCGACGGTCGTCGTTTCCGTGGCGGCCTTCTGGTCGGCGCCGATGGTGTCTGGTCCGCCATCCGCACCGATACGCTCGGATTGCCGGGCGCCGTGCCGACGGGTCGCACCGCATGGCGCGCGACCATCGAGGCCCGTTCCCTGCCGGAAGCCGACTGGACCTCGGTCGGGTTGTGGATGGGTCCTGATGCGCATCTCGTTCACTACCCGCTGCGCGACGGTTCGCTTGTCAACCTCGTGGCGATCCTCGCTGAGCCGATGGCGGAAAAGAGCTGGGATGCGGCAACCGATCGTGCCGCGCTCGACAAAGCGTTTGGCAAGTGGGCCGAGCCCGCGCGCTCGGCGATCGCGACGGTCCGGTCATGGCGTCGCTGGCCGCTCTACTCAAGCCTGCCGCATCGATACCCGACCGATCGCCCGGTCATACTCATCGGCGATGCCTGGCATGCCACCCTGCCCTTTATGGCTCAGGGTGCGGCGATGGCGATCGAGGACGCGGCCGTATTGTCCTCCTGCCTGATCGAAGCCGCAGATCCGGCATCCGCCGGCGCACGCTTCCAGAAACTGCGTGCCGGACGCACACGATCGCTGGTTGATCTTGCCGCCCGCAACGGACGTATCTATCACATGTCCGGCGCGGTTGCGTTTGCGCGCAACACGACCCTGTCGGCCCTGCCTGCCGGCCGCCTGCTTGCCGGTCTTTCCTGGATATACGGGTGGAAACCGCCGCCCCTGTCTTGAGATCGCCGGCAAGCTGCGCTACCTCGCGACAACCTCAGGATTATTGCATGTCCTCGCCTCCGAATACGTCCGAAACAAACGCGACCGGATCGCCCGACGAGGTGATCACGGCCGGCCTCATCATCATCGGCGATGAGATCCTGTCCGGCCGCACGAAAGACCGCAATATCGGCTACATCGCCGAATACCTGACGGCGATCGGAATCGATCTTGCCGAGGTCCGGATCGTGCCGGACGTGGAGGCCCGTATCGTCGAGGCGGTCAACGCCTTGCGCCATGCCTACACGTACGTGTTCACGACCGGTGGCATCGGTCCGACCCATGACGACATCACCGCGGATTCCATCGCCAAGGCCTTCGGTGTCGGCATCGACCACCATCCCGAAGCCGTCGCGATCCTGAAGCAGCGCTATACCGACGATCAGCTCAACGCGGCGCGCCTGCGCATGGCGCGCGTTCCAGATGGCGGACACCTGGTGCACAATCCGGTTTCCGGCGCTCCGGGCTTTTGCATCGGCAATGTCTATGTGATGGCAGGCATTCCCTCGATCATGCAGGGCATGCTGGACGGTATTGCACCGATGCTGAAGACCGGCCGGAAAATGCTGTCGGAAACCGTCGAGGCGCGGATTCCCGAAAGCCTGCTTGCCGAAGGCCTCGGAAAGATCGAAGCGGCTCGTGAGGGCGTCATGATCGGATCCTATCCATTCATGGATGCGCATGGATATGGCACGCGCCTGATCGTGCGCAGCCGGGACGCGGCTGCCGCCGCGGCCGCAGCCGAGGAAGTCCGCCAGCTTGCCGCAAGCCTGAAACCCGACATGTAGAAACGATCCGACAAGTCCGCTGACGAAGAGAATCCCATGACCCCGACCGCCAGCCCGCAAAAGGCATTCCCCGTTTCCTGGGACCAGTTTCACCGCGACGCAAGGGCGCTCGCCTGGCGCCTGTCCGGACAGGGCCAATGGCAGGCGATCGTCTGCATAACCCGTGGCGGTCTGGTGCCCGCGGCGATCGTGTCGCGCGAACTCGACATCCGGCTCATCGAGACCGTCTGTGTCGCCTCCTATCACGATTACCGCGACCAGGGGGATCTGAAGGTCCTGAAGCCGGTCGATCACAAGCTGATCGATCTGGCCGGCGGCGACGGAGCCGGCATCCTGATCATCGACGATCTTGTCGACACCGGGTCGACGGCAAGGGTGGTGCGCGACATGCTGCCGAAGGCGCATTTTGCGACGGTCTATGCCAAGCCGAAGGGCCGGCCGCTCGTGGACACGTTCATCACTGAAGTGTCCCAGGACACATGGATCTATTTCCCCTGGGACATGGGCCTGTCCTTCCAACCGCCGATCGCGCAGGAACCGGTCGGTTAACGGCCTTTGATCCAGGCCCCGAGCGCCGAGAAGTCGTCGAAGACGAATGCCCCGTCGAACGCCTCGACCGGGCTCTTTCGGTAACCTCCGGAGTAAAGTGCAAACGGCACCTCGGCGGCCTGCGCCGTCGCGGCATCGGTCTCGCTGTCGCCGACGAACAGTGCCTGCCCGACCGGCAATTTCAGGCTTTCAAGGCAGAAGTGCAACGTTGCCGGATCCGGTTTGAGCACGGCAACCGATCCGCCTCCGACGACGCAGTCAAAGGCCGATGCGAGCTCAAGGCGCTGCAACACCTCGTGCGCAAGGTCCACCGGCTTGTTTGTGCAAATGCCAAGCGCGTACCCGCGTGTCCGCAGATCCTGCAAGAGGGCCGGAACACCCGGATAGGGCCGTGTCCGTTCGGTAGGTTCGTCGGCATAAAGCGTCCGGAAACGCGAAAGCGCCTCGGATCGGAACGGATCGCCGGCGGCGACATTTGCCGCGTCCAGACAACGTTCGACGAGCTTCGGCACGCCGTTGCCTATGAACGAGACCACCTGGGCAAGCGATACGCCCGGCAGACCGCGCTCTGCAAGCATGCGCGACGCGGCGTGGTGCATGTCCGGCGCGCTGTCGACGAGCGTTCCATCCAGATCGAAGACGATGGCTTTCATCAGGCGGCGAGCTGCGCCGATTCAGCAGCCGTACGGATCGACCGGATATTGTCGCCATAAGCGCCCGGCGCGGCCACCGACCCGCCCTTGAAGACCGCGGAGCCAGCGACCAGCACATCCGCCCCGGCTGCCGCGACAAGCGGCGCGGTTGCCGGCGACACGCCGCCGTCGATTTCGATATGGATCGGACGGTCGCCGATCATCGACCTGAGGCGTCGGATCTTTTCGATCTGGCTTGTCAGGAAGGACTGGCCGCCATAGCCCGGATTGACGGTCATCACACAAACCAGATCCACGCGATCGAGTACGAACTCGATGGCTTCCGGCGGCGTTGACGGATTGAGCGCGACCCCTGCCCGGCAGCCGTGGTCGCGGATCGCCTGCAGGGTGCGGTCGAGATGCGGGCCGGCTTCGACGTGGGCCGTCAGGATGTCGGCACCGGCCTCGGCGAAAGCCTTCACGTGCGGATCGACAGGCGCGATCATCAAGTGCACGTCCATGACGGTGCGGATATGCGGTCGAATCGCCTTGCAGGTCTGCGGCCCGAAGGTGATTTGCGGCACGAAATGCCCGTCCATGACGTCGACGTGCACCCAGTCGGCACCTTCGGTTTCAACCGCTTCGATTTCGCGCCCGAAATCCGCAAAATCGGCGGACAGGATGGAGGGCGCGATCTTGATGGACCGGTCGAATGCCATGGCGCGGTGATCCTTTGGAATGACTGGCGCGGACCCGACCAGAAGCCTCTGCCGGCAAGCGCCCGACCATCGTCTAGCGTGAGGCATTCGAAGGCGTCAAGAAACCAGTATCGCCTGTGGACCGTTTCGCCTGCAAAGAGCGAGATGAGATCGCAGGCCCGGTCGTCCCGTTTGAATGCGAGTGCATCCCGAACGGATCCCAAACGCCACACGGACGCGGAGCGGCTTTCGCGACGACGCGCTTGACGTCTTATGGCCGCGTCCGGTCGCGCAAACAGTCGTACAGCACGTCAACGAGCCGCGCCGCCCGGTCACCAATCAGTGTCGCGCTTTTGGGCGTCGGTTGGTAGAGGTGATTGCATACATATCCGAATCCGATCCCGGCATCCGGATCGGCAAAGGACGTGACTCCGCCCATGCCGACATGGCCAACGCTGTTCGGGTTTGGGCCGAGATCGGCCATTGGCCCGAGGTTATAGTACAGGCCGAGCCCGACACGGACATCGTGCCCGATACCGTGATCTTTGACGGGTTCAGGCCTTTCACGGGTTACCCGCCGAACCATGTCTTCCGATAGAACGCGCACCCCGTCCAGAACGCCGCCGCCGGCAAGCATCGCATAAATCCGGGCCAATCCCTCTGCCGTTCCGAAACCCGTGATCGCCGGCGCCTCGGCGTGTTGCCACCGCCGGCTGTTCGGGTGGTAGTCAGTGCCGCAGGGTCGAAAATACTGCGCCTGCCACCCACGGAACCAGGGCGCGACATAGGTCAGGTTAGCGCGCGTGAACCTGTTCTTCCAGCTGTCGCCATCGCAAAACGCGAGGCGGTCTGTCTGGTCAGGCAGCAGCCTGAGGGACAGGTCCAGGTTCAGTGGATCGGAGAAGTTTTCTGCAAAATAGCGGGACGGCATTTTGCCGGAGATGCGGCGAATGATTTCGCCTGCCAGGTGGCCGAACGTAACCGCATGATAGGCGGTCCTGCTCCCTGCTTCCCAAACGAGGCTGGCGGCTTCCAACGCCGCAATCATGCGCGGCCAGCTATAGACATCACCCGCGCGATTGGTTCTGAGGACCGGCAGGCCCGCGCTGTGATTCAAGATGTGCCGCAGGGTAACGCGGCTTTTTGCTTCCGAGTCGGTGCGGGCGAATTCAGGCCAGTGGTCGACAACCGCGTCGTCGAGACCGGCGCGGTCCCGATCCACCAGATGCAACAGACAGAGTGCCGTCAATGCCTTGCTCGCGGAAAAGACGCTGACGACGGTATCCCGCCGCCAGGGAACGTTCCGGCCCGGCGAAGCATAGCCCGCCCAGAGGTCAACCACCGGCTGGCCCTCGAGGTATACGCTGACGGCGCTCCCCAATTCCTCGTCCCGGTCCTGCAAGTCTCGAAATGCGGTCTCGACCGGCTCAAATCCGGATGCGACCCAAGGAACCGGGGCCAAACCGGCCGTCCTGCCGTCTTTTTGCTTTTCGCTCATTGCATTCGTCCAGGCTCGGCACGGTCGGCACAGGTCGTAACCGGGTGGCTGAACGAAACGGCAAAGCGAGGCGACGGAGCATTTCTTGCTGCTGCCGAGAAAAGACAGAACCCTAAAGCGAGAAGCGCGCACTGCTCGCAGAGATACTTCGTTCGGTCACAGATCCCTAAAGCGGCGGCGTTGCACACAGATCCATTTCGGGGCCGGTAGGCCGGACCATGTAAGCCAAGCCGATTTACGAATCCCGGAACAATCGGCGACGCCGCGGTCTGCCGCGGAAAGTCCGACAAGGTGGTTCTAACGAGGCGCCTTGGTAACGCGTACCGGAGACGTTTGGCGCCGATCGGCCAAATTAGTTTCGCGCACGGCGATTTGAGGCACGCGGAACAGGTCACCATTGCCATCGGGCACCGATACCAAGCTGGCGACCGCGACCGACGATTGCCGCATTGGCGTTCGGCGAGAAAACCGAAGCAAAGTAGATCGGCCGCTCATCGAAAACATTGCGTGCGTAGCCGTAGAGTTCGAGGTTTTCCTTTTCCCACCCGACACGAAGATCCGCCAGGGTATAGCCGTCGATCTCGAAACTGTTGGCGATGTCGGCCTGCCGTGCGCCGACATGGGAAACATCGGCCGAGAAAACGAAGTCTCCGGACGTCCCGAACAGGCCCAGCTTTTGCCGAAAATCCAGTCCGAGGCTCGCCGTCACACGCGGCATGTTGGGCACACGGTTGCCTTCGACTGCGCCGGTAACGGAACCGGAGCTGACATTGACGATTTCGGTTTCCGTGTAGCCGAGCGCACCGCGCAGGGTCAGGTTTGTCGTCAGTTCGGCTTCGACCTCGAGTTCGGCACCGTGGCTCCGGTAATCCTGATTGTCGAAGAAAAGGTCGAAGGTCGTGGCGTCGAAGGCTACCAATTGACCGCCGGTCACGTCATTGAAGAACACGCTTCCGGAAAGCCACAGACGATCATCGAACAAACGTGCGCGGGAGCCGATTTCATAGGTCCAGACAGTGCTCGGGCGAAACGGCGGCGTGTCGAGGCCGGCGGCGGAGTTGGACGTGTAGCGTTCGAACCCGCCGGACGAATAGCCGCGCGCGATCGACGCAAAGCTGATGAAATCGTCCTGCCATTGGTAATCGACCGCGAAGCGACCGGTCGCGTATTCATCCTCGAAACTGCCTTGCTGGGTGTATGTCGGCACGGTGCCGGGGAACCCGTTTGACACATACGTGCTGTCGATCGTCTGCTCGTCGCGCGCCAAGCGCAGTCCGGTCGAGACCGTAAGTCGTTCATTGATCGGGACCGAGATATCGCCGAATCCGGCCCATGTCTGACTTTCAATCCGCGTGTCGTAGGTGCCGTTCAAAGACCCGAAAAAATTGCTTTGCTGAAGTCGATCCTGATCATATTCCGACCGGAAGTAGGAAAATCCGGCGACCCATTCGATTGCGCTGCCGGCAGGCGAATTCAGCCTGACTTCCTGACTGAAGATCTGCTCGCTTTCGTTGACGCGGCCGAAATCCTGGTTTGGATCCGTAAAAAAGGAGGGGGGCAATACCAAGCCGAAATCGGCGTTGAATGCGGAAAACAAGAACGAGTCCGTATCATCCGTCTCGGTGAAGATGTCGATGTCCTGAAAACCGGTCGTGGATGTCAGGGTGAACCGGTCAAGTTCAGCTTCAAGCTTCGCGCTCGCGGAGGTGATCGTTCGCTCGCCGACCGGTTCGATGTCGGAACCGCTGACGGCAAACGAAGGATTTTCGATGTGCAGGTAGAGCGGATTGTTCCGGTTTTCCTCCTCTCGCCCGAGCGTGATCGTCGCGTTGATCGGTCGATCGGGATTGATTCCGAAGGCTAGCCTGGCGGCCGCGATTTCTGCATCGCCCTCTTTCCCGCCGATAATCGCGTTGGGGATATCCCCGTCGAAGTTCTGCAGTCTCACCGCTAGCCGCGATGCAAGGACGTCTTTGGAAAGCCAGCCGCCAGCTGCCAGATCCAGGTTTCGTGTTCCCTTGTTCCCCAATTCGACACCGACATTGAGATCGCGATCGCCATCGGGCGCGCGTGTCACGACATTGATCGAACCGCCGAGCGCATTCCGCCCGAAGAGCGTACCTTGAGGTCCCCGGAGTACTTCCACCCGTTCGACGTCCAGCAGCGTCGGCGAGAAGCCGAAGGACGTTGTCGGCACGCCGTTTGTCGAGAAGCCGATCGTATTGTCGAGCGAATTGAGCGGGCTGCCCAAGGGGCCGATCCCCCGGATCGAGCCGAAACTGTTCCCCGGTATCGCAAAATCGACAAAGTTGAAATTCGGTGTTCGGCGCGCCAGAGCCGCACCCGGTTCACTCGATCCCCAGTCGAGATCTTCACCGCCTATCACGGTTGCCGCAACGGGCGCTTCAAAGAGGATTTCGTCTCGTAGCCGTGCGGACAGTATGATGGTGTCCAGAATGGTCGGTTCTTCGGTTTCCTCCGGAAAGCCCTCCTGGGCAACCACTGGTAGGCCGATACCCGATACCAGAACCAAAAAAATGAATCCGTTCCGCAGTCTCGCCATGTCTGCCCTCATTCTCGGTTGAGAGCAGTTTTAATGTGACTTCCATCGTCAGGTTTTTGTCCGGCAACGAAAACCTTTTGCGAAACGAAGTTTAGTCCTTGCGCCGGTTACGCTCTGCGCTGGGCGGATGTCCGAACTGCCGGCCATATGCAACGGCAAAGGCTGCCGCGTTCGTGAACCCGACGCGGAATCCGATATCGCCGATGGCCATGTCGGTGTCCCTCAACAGGAGGCGCGCAACGCTCAATCGGCGCGCTCTGAGAAAACTGAACATCGACGTTCCATGGACCTTGCGGAAATGCTGACGCAAAGTCGTCGCATTGACCGCCAGGGTCTTGCAGATCGTCTCGATCGAGGGCGGGTTCGCGAGATCGTGTTCGAGCATGTCCCGAGCGTCCTGAACCCGGCGATATTGATGCATCGTCATGCCGGGCGGCCGCGCAAACTCATCGGAAAGCATTCGAGCGAATTCCGAGACCGCCTCAAGCACACAGCTGTCGATATGAAACTTGCGAAGAGCCCCGCAAAATCGCGGCTCGCCCAACTCATCACCGAACCGGCACAACCCGCGAAGGCGTGGATACTTGCAATGCCGCGGTCCGCCGGAGAACAGAATTCTCAAGGGCTCGAGACTCCGGTCACCGGATACGACGTGATCGAGGAAGGCACTGTTGAACGAGAGCCCGGCAACGATGCTCTCATCTCCCGCACGTGGCTCGCCCCGGCAGATGGCCCGATCCGGAACGGCTAGCGCCAAAGTCCGGTTCCGTTCCGGGACGACTGGCGAGATACCGTCGATCTTGAGCGGCCGCGCAACGCCGGAAACCAGAACACTGAGATGCACGAAGTCCTCGACTTCCTGCACGAGAGGCACGTTCGCCGCGTAGCGAAGTGCAAGACCGGCCGCAAACAGGTGCGGCGCAACGCGGTCCGCAACGATTGTTCCGTGCATGACGACAGTGTCGTTTGCGGCGGAAGCCGGTTCGCTCGGCTGAAGTTTCACGGACAACGCAGATGCCGCACGCTCGATGTCGCGGTAGCCGAGTTCGTCCTCGTTGGCGTGGATCAGTGAGGCCATATCGCGTCATTAATCCGCCGCGCATCGCCAATCAAGCCGTCGCGCGGACCGGGATCGGGAGACGCGACAGGCTTGTAACACAAGGACGGGGACCAGGGCCGTTGCACGAAAACAGGCATGAGGACCCCGCCATGTCTCTACTTGATAAGCGTCTCTACTTGATAAGCGCCGGAGGAAGCGCCATCCGTCCCGATCCGGAGGCCCCTGCCCGCGCCGTTGATCCGTAAAAACGGTGCGCTCGTCGTTCTGTTTCGGCCTATGCGGATTCCAGCATCAATCGTGCGCCAAATACCGCAAAGGCGGCTGCAAACCCTCTTCTGATCCAGGCCATGACGTTCGGGCGGGAGGTCACATGCAGCCGTATTTTCGCAGCAAACACGCCGTAGGCGACGAACACGACAAAGGTGATGCCCATGAAGATCGCGCTCAATGCGATCATCAGGACCAGAGCGCCCGTCTCGCCTGCCGGCACGAATTGCGGGAGGAAGGCGAGAAAAAAAATCGATAGCTTCGGGTTCAGGATGTTGATCAGGAAACCCGTAAGAGCCACGCGACCAAGCGGTTTTTCTTCGGGCTGCTCGGCGATCTGAAGCGGGCCCTTCGCCTGCAGGATCGACCATGCCAGATACAGCAGGTAGACAAGGCCTGCAATCTTGAACGCATTGAAGATCAGCGCGCTGGTGTGCAGAAGGGCCGCGACGCCGAAAATCGCCGCTGCCATATGCGGCAGGATCCCGGTGGTGCATCCGGCTGCGGCCGCAATACTGGCCAAGGGACCGCGTGTGAGACCGATACCGATCGTGTAGATGACCCCCGTTCCAGGCAGGAGCACGACGATCAGGGAAGTCAGCAGGAATTCAGCCCACATCGCTGCGCTCCCCGTCGTCGGTCGAATCGTAGAATTCCCCGGACGAAAGAAGCAGTGTGCTTTCGGGCTGCTCGCCGAAGGTTGCCGCGATCGCATCGCCAAGATCGCCCGCGAGCCGCGCAATATCCTCCGCGGCACCGGCATGCAGCGCCTCGGCGACGATCAAGGCCCGCCGGGTTTGGCGCGAGACCGCTGAATGGCGGCTCTGCCGGTTTGCCCATCGCCTCGCATGGGCGTGGCTGACGGCATCGGCAAAGATAACCTCACCGATCTCCGGCGTTTCCGTTTCCCCGGAAAACGTCAGATAGGTTTCGGTTCCCTCGGCCTCGCGAACGATCAAATCTCCTTTTATCTTGTCACGATCGAAAACGGCAACGGGAACGGCGTTGGCGAGAGAAACCGCATTGCAGAGATCGACGAGCGGATGGATATCGGGCAGCGAACCGTCCTTGCGAAAACGCCGAAGCAGCGATTCCGCGGCACACCTATACTGCGTCGGTTTCAGTCCCATGGTGGCGTAGGCGCGCCGCCAGGCCTGGATTTCAGGAAACGTGCCTTCGGACTCGTCCGCCAGTCTGCGACGGGCCCGTTCCAGAAAGGCGCGCGCGGTTTCAGCGACATCGCGCTGATCGTCCACGGCAGCGACGGTCAGGATACAGGAGACTCGCTGGGGGAAAGTCTCCTGCATGTAAGGGGAATAGGAAAAGCGCACGACAAACTCCGCTAGCCAAAGTGGCGCGGACACTATGCCGGGATCCGGCGCCTTCGGATTGAAGGATATTGCAGGTTCAGTCCGAGCGGGCTCTCAGGTCACGCCCGGGCGTCAAACCGAATTGCCTCGAATAGGCGCGGGTCAGATGGCTCTGATCGGAAAATCCCGCAGCGATTGCGGCCTCGGCGATCGGAACGCCGTCAAGTATGAGGCGCCGCGCCTGCTTGACGCGATGCTGCGTCAGATAGGCATGGGGCGTGATCCCGACTTCCTTGGAAAACGCCCTCAGGATCCGGAACCTGCTCATGCCGGCCGCCCGGGAAAAATCTTCCAGACAAAGGGATTCGGACCATGCATCCCGCACAAGGTCCATCACCGCACCGACAGCAGCGGAGTGCCTGGACGGGACGGAGCCGGCACCGGTTTCATTGACCAGATTGCCCAGGGCAAGCGTGACCAATTCCTCGATGTAAGCCGGATCCGCATCGGCAAAAGCAAGCACCTCGATTGCCGAGGCGACCAGCTGATATGTGTCCTGCTTGCGGAACACCGGGTCATGAAATTCGATCTGTGAAGCCGGCCGGCCGGCATAATCGGCAACGAGATCCGGCGTGAGGAACAGCATTCGCCAGTGCCGGGGTCGGCCTTTGGACCCGAGGCCATCATGCACTTCGCCCGGATTGACCGCGATCACATCGCCGGCCGACGCTTCGACAAGCCCCCGCCCGCTCCAGCTTTCCTGACCGCCATCGACGATATAGCCAAATCCGAATTCATCGTGGGTGTGGCGCGGAAAGCTGCAATCCGAGCGGATGGATATGACGTCGACGCCGGAAATAGCGGTCTTGTGTCGGATGGAGCGATGCATGCGTTAAGACTATCACAGTCCTCCCGACCTCTTCCAGTAACGGCACGCCGGCGCGATCAAGTGCGATACTACTTGTATCGAAACTTCGCACCGGCCCGCGGCCCTCTTGTCGGGCAAAGCGCGCAATTTCGTTCAAGAGGCGAAGATCGGAAAATGATAGGCCTTCAAGGAGATCGGCGCCGCAGCATGCTCCACTGACACAAGCTGAATTTATGTCTTCATGTTCGATTTCAATGGGACCGAGGGCCCTTAATCTGAAAGGCTAACCGGCAGAGTGGTCCCCGAGGCGCATTCGAAAGAAGGAACGGATCGAATTGAATTGGGATGATCTGCGTATCTTGCTCGCCCTGGTCAGATCGGGCTCGCTGACCCGGGCCTCGAAATCGCTCGGCATAGATCAGTCGACGGTCGGCCGCCGCCTCTATGCGCTTGAAAGCGCGCTCGGCGCGACACTGTTTGTGCGATCGAAGACCGGCATCATTCCGACCGAAATCGGCGAAAAACTGATCGCCGACGCAATGGAAATCGAACGCCGGACAGAGCGCATTGCACAGACGGCCGCATCGCCCGCGAGCGAACCCGTCGGCGAACTCCGCATTTTGGGGGATCATTGGGTTCTGGAACACCTTGCATGCTGTTTTCTGCCGCCCCTCACCCGATCGTTCCCCAAATTGTCGGTGCGTCTGAGTTCGGGTTACCCGATGGCTGCCGGATTGACCGCGGCCACGATTTCCCTGTGGTTCGAAGATCCGCCGCAGATGGGCGAGTTTGCGATCAAGCTGGTCGATGTCCCGTTTGCGCTTTACGCCCCGCGAAACGACGACCCCCGGGACCTTGGATGGGTCGCGATGCAGGATGACAGCGGCGCCCGCCGTGCGCCGGCCAAGCTGTTGGAAAAGCTCCGCGGCAAGGGAGAAAAGATCAGCTTCGTCGCTGACGATCCCAGAACGCTGCAAATGGCGATCAAAAAGGGCATGGGCAAAGGTCTGCTTCCTGTCTGTGTCGCCGACCGGGACCCGGCATTGCAGCGGATCGGCGGACCGGAAACACGGCTCGAGCGCACCCTGCATCTGCACGCGCATCCTGATACCGTGCAGACGCTCCGCGTCCAGACAGCAATCAGGCAGCTGCGCGAGAATGCCAAGTCTTTGTTTTCCGATTGTGCGACCGGCATGGCCAAGCAGAACACATCGGAAAGACAAGCACCGGCGACACGCGAAGAACAGGCGGCCTGATCCCGGCGGAATTAACCCGAACGCCATACCGTCCGTACCCGTTCCGATGGGAATGGGCGGACGTCGACGACGGCTCCACGCACGTCCGATGGAAGCCGCGAAAAGGGCTTTCTGGATTCCTGCAGGACCAGCATGCATTCGTCCCGGTTCTTCAGGACCGCGCTGATCTCCATCTCACGGATGTGCTTGTTTCAGAGATCTTCGGTCAATCGCGGCGCGCCCGGCCAGAAGTCCCGGCGGCGCAGGATTTGGAGCGGAAAACTATTTTGAAACAATGCCTTAAACAACCAAACCTGTCGAAGGACCGGACATGATATTGAGATCGTATTTGTTGAGTGGCGTTTTGACCTCCATCCTGTTCACCACTTCTCCTGCATCAGCGCTCCAGACAAAGCTGGACGATTGTCTCAAGGCCCCGGTTTCAGGCTGCGAGGACGTGATCATCGAAAGCCTGCTTTCCGACCTCGCCGTACGCCCCGAAATCGCATCTGAAAGCGACCATGTTACGCGCATTGCGAACATGCTGTCGCAAACGCCGCGCCTGGCGCAGGCGGAACAACTGGCCGCGGCCTTGCCTGACGATCAGCGCGGCGCCGTGATCGAGCGCATTGCCGTACGCCACGCGATTATGGGTCAGTTCGACGAGGCCCGCCGCTTGATGAAAGCGCTCGACGACGCGCGCAGTTCCGACACTGTGCGGCTTGAAATCGTACGCACCGCGATGGGAAACGGCGACGAAGCCGCTGCCCAAGCGGCCTTACAGGCCATGAAAACGCCTGCCATTCGCGACGGCGCGCTCGCCGCCATGGCCGAGACCCTGCTCCGTCAGAACAACAGGAACCGCATGATCGATCTGGCCACACAGATCGACGACCCGACGATGAAGGTCATCATTCTGGGGCGGGTCCTCAGCGGTAATCCCGGTCCGGAACTGATTGAGCAAACGGTCGACGCCATGGGTCGCGTTGCCGAGCCGATCGATCGGATCCGCGGCTACAGTCAGCTCGCTGTCGCGCTGGCCTCCCAGAAAAACACCGATAAGGCAATCGCCCTGTTTCAGCGCGCCAAAGCGGATCTGGACCGTTCCGACATCGACGCAAAATGGCGACGCCGGGTGCAAAACGAACTCAATTCGCGCCTGGCCGAAGCCGGCCAGTTCGAGCTTGCCCTGAAGGGCATCGCGCAAATGGAGGATGTGAAAGCCCGGATCAATCTCCTGACCTTCATCGCCAGCCGATGCAAGCGTCAGGGCGATGTGGCCAAGGCGGAAGAGCTGTTCAGGGAAAGCCTCTCTCTGGCTCGCGGGATCGATGATGCCGAAAGGCGCGACAAGGAACTCGGCTTCATTGTGGCGCGCCTTTCAAAGACCAAGATTCCCTTGCGCGATCAGGCTCATCAGATCGCCGCCTCGATCGAGGATCGTAAGCGGCGCGGAGAGACGCTGCGGGTGCTCGCAACCCATTATTCGATCGGCGAACGGTACGAGCAGGCCGAAAGGCTGCTGCGTTCCATCGATGATCCGGCCATGCGCGTGCAGGGATTGATGAACCTGGCCTGGACGCTAGGCCAAAAAGACAGCGACGCCCGAGCAAACGCCATCTTCGACGAAGTCGTCAACGTGGCAAGCGTCGCCGGAGCGTTTGAAGCCATGGCGGATCGCACCCGGGACGAAATCCTCAATACGGCCGTCAAACTCGGCGCGTTCGAGCCCGGGATGCGCCTGGCGCAACGCATTGAGTCATTGGATCAGAGGATTATTGCCCTGACCGATCTCGCACTTGGCATGATCGAAGCCGGACAGTCAGAAGCCGGCCGCGCGCTCCTGCACGAAACCATCCGTGAAGCCGACAAGGTCGATGATGACGGCGTACGGCGCAGCGATCTGGTCTACCGGCTGAGTTTCCGGACCCATGCGATCGGCGGCCTGGAAGATGTCAGCGCCGTCATCGAATTGATCAACGCTCCGGACATCCGCCAGCTCTTCCTCTACGAGGTCGCGCGCAACTGGTTGAACGACGAAAGGCATCGCACCGATGCCCGGACGCTGGTCGATCGATTTGGCTCTGACCAGGTAAAGCGGGCCTTCCGCGAGCGGCTGATCGAAATCACCCTGATGCGCGCTGTCTGGCACAAGGATGCGCCGCAGTGAGAACGTGATGGTGCGCAATGCCTGGCGGGGTTCGGTTCGCACGAGACGAAGGCATGGTAAGTGCCAGGAACAGCAGAAAGGGGAAGATCGTCCGCTGTCCGCAGGTCGGGCAAAAGACGGTCGGTTCCCCTCCTTCTGCCACACGAATGGCTTCGGAAAAAACGATCCGGACAACCGAGGTGGAACGGATCAAACAGCATCTACAAATCCGGGTAGACGAGCGCTCCAGTAAGTGCTTGGTAGGGCGCAATGCGGACGTGGTGGAATTGGTAGACACAAGGGACTTAAAATCCCTCGGAGCAAGCTCTGTGCGGGTTCGAGTCCCGCCGTCCGCACCATTTTTGGTCTCACGGCCGAAGGCCTCCGACGGGGCGGGCTGACCGCCCGGCGCCCGGTCGGGCTTGCGAACCCCGCGGGTTCGAGGAATGACACTACCGTCCCGCGGCCGAAGTTTTGGTCTCACGGCCGAAGGCCTCCAACGGGGCGGGCTGACCGCCCGGCGCCCGGTCGGGCTTGCGATCCCCACGGGTTCGCAGAATGAGGACGTGGACCGGTTCAGCCGAAGCCTCAGACGCATGGCCGCGAGCTTGACGAGCCGGCGATGCGCACCCATAGAGTCCGCCGCGTAGGCTGCGAAGGTTTGCTTCCTGTATAGCCTGCAGATGAATCGGCTTGGGGATTCCTTGAATACAAAGATCAAGACGGGCAGCACGGCGAACCGGGAAGGTGCTCTGTGGATGGTGGCATCCATGGGAGCGTTTGCGGCCGAAGATGCGCTTGTAAAAGCCGCGGCCAGCGTCATTCCGGTCTCACAGATACTGGTCTTGTTCGGGCTTGGCGGCTCGATTGTTTTTGCAGCCGTTGCGCTTCTCAAGGGGGAGCCGCTTTTTGTCCGCGACATCGCCTCGAAACCGATGCTCATTCGCTTTGTGTTCGAAGTAACCGGGCGACTGTTTTACGTGTTGGCGATCGCGGTTATCCCTCTGTCAGCGGCTACGGTTATTCTTCAAGCAACACCACTTGTGGTGGTTGCCGGTGCGGTCCTGGTGTTCGGCGAAAAAGTGGGCTGGCGTCGATGGCTTGCCATTCTTGTCGGACTGGCGGGCGTCGTAATCATTGTGCAGCCGGGTACAGAAAGCTTCTCAGCGCTTTCGCTCCTTGCCGTTGCCGGCATGATCGGATTTGCCGGACGTGATCTTGCCAGTCGGATCGCACCTGCATCGATCAGCGCGGCGCTTCTTGGACTGTATGGCTTCCTGTCAATTGTGATCGCTGGCGCCGTGTATTCGCTCTATCAGGGAGCGGATTTTGTCCTACCGAATTTTGAAGCAAGCGGTGCTCTGGTTGGTGCAGCGTTAGCTGGCGTTGCGGCGTATACCTGCCTGATGAAAGCGATGCGGACTGGAGAAGTCTCCGCCGTGACGCCGTTCAGATACACGCGCTTGTTGTTTGGCGTTGCTCTGGGCGCTCTGGTTTTCGGAGAACCGCTCAGTCCCGCATTGCTCATCGGATCCGGGTTGATCGTCCTGTCCGGCATTTTCATCCTCTGGCGAGGCAAACAGGTCGGCACCGCCGGGTCGGCAAAGGGATGACAAGCCCGCGACGGACAAGTCAACTCTCAAATCCACCTGTCAGAACGACAAAAAGCACGCTTTGTCCGCGTTGCCGACAAAAGTGGCGGATGAATCAAAAGCCATGCTTGGTCCGGAGGAGGACATCGGACATCCATCGCTCATCAGTGCACGGCGTGGGGCATTCGGAGTTTAACTTGAGCGGCTGACAAGTGTTCAGGGCCATAAGCCGCCTTCGAACTGGCCGGATATCTTGACCTGATCGCTCTACAGTGGTCATTTATGCATTCCGACCGTAATGTGACCGAAGCAAAGGCCACAAAGCGGGAAAGATGACTTGAGCGACCAGGATCCTGTTGCGACAGACACTCACCGGACCGCCGCGGCGCTCGGATGGTCGGTCTCGCTTGAAGCGCCAGCGACCGACGCCACAGGTCCGGTTTCCATCGGCTGGCTCCTGGCCGAACAGCGGGCCAGCATTCTTTTCGATCCGCCGACCCGGCTGCGCACCCGGCATCAAAAGCCCGTACACCCGAAATCGGCCGCCGCGTGTCCAGCCGTTCTCAGCCTCGATAACCGGATATTCGAGATCAAATGTCCGGTCGACCTCGTTCTTGACTACACGCTGAGCGATCTTGGCGCTCCGGGCGTTCGCAACGTCCTCGGATCGAAAAGCCCCGTCCGCAACGCCGCCCTCGACCATCTCATCATCGTCAGCCCGCGGGACGAATGGCGGCATCCAGACAGACCGATTCTGCAATTGCGCCTGCCCTACATCTTTTTGGCCGACGAACCGGTCTTCATGGCGCAGGTTCCGCCCTTTTTCCACCGCCCGGCCGATCCCCTGCCCGGCCTGATGATCGGCGGACGTTTTCCGATCAACGTCTGGCCGCGCACGCTGTCCTGGGCATTCGAATGGCACGAAACCGACAGGACGCTCTCGCTGAAACGGGGTGACCCGCTGTTTTATCTGCAATTCGAGGTGCCGTTTCCGGCCCGCCCGATCCAGATGGTCGAGGCCGCGCTTACGCCCGAACTGCAAGCCTACCTCGATGCGATCGGCGGCGTGGTCAACCTTGTCGACCAGACGTTTTCGCTGTTCGAAGCCGCAGAAAAACGCCGCCCCTCGCGACTTCTTGAACCTGTGCGCCGATGAAACGCAGCGTCCCGATTGCCGCAATCGGTCTGTATCCCGCACCGCGAGCCGAGCAGACCCATGGCGCCTGACCCTGCAGCCGCATCGGCTGTCACCCTGATGATCGGCATGATCACGCCGGGCACGATGGCAACCGCCACGTGCCAGGCTCTCATCGCCCTCACCCAGAGCCTGCAGGAACGCGGCGCGCCCTTCGCCTTCGTCACTCACCAGGGACCGGACGTCGTGATGGGGCGAAACAAGCTCATGAGCCAGTTTCTGACCGACCGGGACTTCTCCCATCTTTTAATGGTGGACAGCGACATGGTGTTCGAACCGGCCGCCTTCTGGCGTTTGCTGGCCCATGGCGAAGACTTTGCCGCTGTCGCCTATCCGCAAAAATATTACGACTGGCTTGACCTGCAGCGCCGCCTCGACGGCCAAGTAGATCGACCGGACGATGAGCGGGTTCCGCTCCAGGACCTGGTTTCCCGGTCGTTCGACTATACGCATCAACGGGCCAGCTTCGACGGGACGGAATGGCAGCCGGACATGCGGGACGGCTTCATCACCGTGCCGGCGGTCGGCCCCGGTCTTGCGCTGATCAGCAGGATGGTGCCGGAGACAATGGCCGCGCGCGGCGTTGCGACCGCCTACCCGTCGATGGGCCGGTTGCCGGGCTACAAGGGCCTCGATTGGCACGACTTCTTCAGCCATGTCGGGTCTTCGGACGGCGGGCTGCATTATGCCGAGGACCAGAGCTTCTGCCATCGCTGGGTTATCGGTTGCAGCGGCACGATCTGGTTGGATGTCGAGACGGTGGTCCCGCATATAGGGCCGCATCTTTATCGGGGCCGGTATCGCGACCGGATGATGGAAGACTTTCCGGACCTCATCGAAACCGGAACGGAGACGGGATGAAGCGGCCCCGCCTCCCGTGGCACGGAAGCCTCGAACATGGCCCTGGCATCCTCTGACGCGCCAGTACGCTGGCTATTCCTTGCCACGCTTCCAGGCTCCGGTTCGACCCTCCTGGCGGACCTCCTGTGCCGGCATTGCGGCGCCGGACAATTGGCTCCCCGGGCAGAGGGACAATGGCTTGTTCCGGACCTTGCACGGCCCGGAAGCCGCTGGGATCCCGACTGGCCGCCTGCTCTGGATGGCGTCCGCCGCATCTGGCTTGATCGTTTTCGGGAAAAGACCCTTTCCGGCAGTGTACTCGAAAAATCACCACCGAACCTGTGTCGCATGCGGCGCCTGATGACGGCCTTTGCTGACATGCCGCAGACACTTGTCCGGCTGGTGCGCGATCCGTTCGCCGTATGCGAGGGATGGGCACGCTATCCAAACGAGACGATATTCACCGACTGGGCACCCGGGATGGAGCATGTCGTGACATCGAAAGAGCAGTATTGGGCACTCCTCGGCGATATCTGCGGCAAACGCATGACCATGGTGCGCAACCTCGGCGATATCGCCGTCCATACGGTGCGCTACGAGCGGTTGGTGGCGACGCCCCTGCAGACCCTGACCGACATTGCTGAGCATTGCCCCGGTCTCGCACCACCGGAAACGGATCGGGTCGACGGTGTCGAAGACCGCAACCGGACGCAATTGCAATCGTTGGAGGACGGGCAAAAACAGGCCTTCGCCGCCGGGCTGCGCCCCTATACGGGAGCGGTCGAGGATCTTGGCTACAGCGTCGACGCTCCTTTGGGTCAGCCCTGACGATCGGCAATTGTCCGACCTTTCCCGCCGTCAGGCCCCGTCGTGACTTCGATGACCAATTGAGCACCGCCGCTGAACCGCACCGTGCAGCGATTCTCATGCGCCTGAAGAAACGCGGCCGCGGCACGCAGGATGCTGTCGCCCCACCATTTTCCCGGACAATGATCGTCGAGGCAGATAAGCGCGCCGACGCGGCAGGCCGCGAGACTGAGGTCCAGATCTCGTCGGACAGCGTCATAGGTGTGATCGCCATCGATATAGACAAAGCCGAGTGAGCCCTGCTCGAAACGGCCGAGCGCTGCAGCCGACTTTTCCCGCCGCACCTGCAGCACCCCCGATGCGATCTCCGCGTCGAAATCTCGAAGAAACCCGGCATGAACGGCGTCCATATCCACACCGGAAGCCGCGCCGTACCACGCATCCCGGTGAATCGGATCGGCACTCAGCACCCAGGGATCGACCGCGTAGAGACGCCGCGGGCGGGCATGCGCCAGGATCCGGTCGGTAAACCCGCCCTGCCAGACGCCGATTTCGGCGCCCACATCGCCCTTCGGCAACAGATCGAGCACATGATTCCGGCCGGTTGCGTAGTCCATACAGATCATCCCCGCGGGTCCTGGCCGGATGGGCGTCGTTGACGATGCGATGGATACACCGGATGCACATGCCATCACAAACCTCTGGCAACAGGGATCTTTTTTCGTTTCCTCTTCGGTCTTTATGCCGGATGTTTATGACCACCGAACAAGAACGAGGACGGAACCCAGTGCCCGTCGGCCTTTACCACCACCCCGATGCCGTGCACCGACCCGGCGCGGACATCATGGGCCGAAGGGCGGCCGGCAGCAACATGCTCGCGGCGCTGGCACGGGAAACCTTGACCGCGCCCGTCCATTGTGTCGTCGACGATCCGTCCCATGCGGAAGATTTCTGTCACCTGGTCGAGAGCCTCGCGCCAGGCCGTCAGACAAAAAGCCACCTCATGGCCGCGCCGGAGACGCTCGGCGAGTTGGACGCCATTATGCTGCCCGGTCCCGGTATCGCCGAAATGGCATGGCAGCGGGCGCGTCGCAGCCGGACCGCCTATTCCCTATGCGGCATCACGCACACGCTCGCGACCCGGCGCATAGCCCATGCCTTGTTCGATCTGTACCTCGCGCCTGTGACCGCTTGGGATGCAGTGATCTGCACGTCCCGGGCCGCCCGCCAGGTCGTTGAAAACCATTTCGACGCCGCGCATGACTACCTGGCGCGGGAACGGGGCGCCACCGCCCGTCCGCACCTGGAATTGCCGGTCCTGCCGCTCGGTCTCGACGCTGATGCGCTTGTCCCGTCCCCGGGCCTCCGAGAGATCTGGCGCCGCCGGCTGAACATCGAGGACGGCGAACGGGTGGTCATGACCCTCGGGCGCCTCTCGACCCTTGAAAAACTGCAACCCGCCCCGCTGATGATGGCACTGGAACTGGCTGCCGAGGCAACCGAGGCGGAGATCCGCCTTGTTGCGACCGGTTGGTTCGACAGCCCGGAATCGGAAAACATGTACCGGCGCGCGGCAGACCGTCTGGCGCCGTCCGTCGCGACGACCTTCATCGACGGCACCGATCCCGAGGCGGTCCTGGGCGTGCGCGCTGCCGCCGACCTCTTTGTCATGCCCGTCGACAACATCCAGGAAACCTTCGGGCTTGCCATTCTGGAGGCGATGGCAGCCGGCTTGCCCGTTGTTTGTTCGGACTGGGACGGCCACCGGGATACGGTCGTCGACGGTGTCACCGGGATCACTGTACCGACCCTCATGGCCGCGCCCGGCGGTGGCGCCGAAATCGCGGAACGCCATGACGACGGCACCGACACCTATTTACAGTTTCTCGGACAGGTCCAGCAACGTACGGCAATCGACGTCCGGGCATTGGCCGCAGCGCTCGCCGCCCTTATCGCCGAGCCCGAAAAAGCGCGCGCACTCGGCAGCGCCGGCCAGCAACGCGCCTCGACAGAATTTGACTGGTCCGTACTCCTCCCCCGCTACCGCGCCCTGTGGGCCGAACTTGCGGCGCGGCGCCGGCGGGAAGGCAGCGTCATATCGACGGCATGCCATCCGGCTGTCCTCGATCCCTTCGCAAACTACGGCCATTACGCGACCGCACACCTGAAACCCGATACGCTCCTTGATGTCGAAAGGGCCGTCGATGCCGATCGCATCGCCGACCTGATGCATTTGACCGGCGACGACCAAGTCGGCTTCAGCATCGCCCCGCCGGACCTCTTGGCGGAGGTACAGACAGAGCTTGTCAAAAGCGGGCCGCTGCCGCTCTTGCACCTCGGCAAACGGCTGGACATGCCGGCCGATCTGCTGGAACGCTGCATTCTCTGGCTGGTGAAGTACGATCTCGTCCAGGTCGATCGGCGAGGCACAGGCGGCATATGATCATCTTCAACGCCGGCGTGCCGCGGTCCGGCACGGTCTATGTCAACGCGATCATCCGCCATCTGATCGGCGGTCCGGTCGTCCAGGCCAATCCGCACGGTCCCGAACTGTTCCCGACGGTCGAACAGCTTGTCGGCGAAGGTAACACCCGCGTTATTCCGGCAATCGTGCACACCCATAGCTGGGACCCATCGACCTCGGCCCTCGTCCGGCAGCACGAAGATATTGTCGGGTTCCTGAACTACCGGGACCCGCGCGACGCGTGTGTGTCGATGATGAAAATGCATGATCTGTCGTTTGACGAAGCGGTATCCGAGATCGTCGAGTGCTATTCGCTCTTTGAAGAGACCGGCGTCGAGACGGGCTGGCTGCTCATCCGGTACGAAAACCTCGTGACAAATCCGGTCCAGGTGGTTTCGAGCATCGCGTCCGAACTCGGCTTGGAGCGGAGCATCGAAGCGATATCATCCGCGCTTGAAGCGAGCAGTCTCGACCGGCATCGCGCTGTAATGCAGGCGGTCGCGGACGGCCGGCAACCTTCGATACGCCGGCGCAAAAACCGGTATCGAACATTGCATGAAGATGCCGAGACGTTGATCACCGACCGCCACATCCAGTCCGGGGCAATCGGCCGTTGGCGCACCGAACTCAGGCCGGATGAATGTCAGTACCTGGACCAGTGCTTCGCACCGCTCCTGGGGCGGTACGGGTACCCTCGGGAATAGCCAGACTCGTTATCGAGATCAGCGGAACTGTAGCCTCATCCAACCCGGCGCGTTGATCCACCGGTCCAGCTTCGTGTCCAGATATTTGTTCATCTCCCGGTCATAGGTAACGGACATGGCCCGGCGTGTGGCCGGATTGATCACGGTAGCGGTGACGACACGCCCCGCCCCTTTCCCAGCGGCACCGTATACCCTGCTTCCCGGCAGACCCACCAGCGTATCGTTGCTCCCGCCGGCATAGACCGTATCCATTGTCGATCCCCCATAAATGGTGGTCGCACGCGAGCGGAACGAGCTTGGGCTCAGCGTATCGTTGCCCCAGCCGGCGTAAATAGTATCCATGACGTTGCCACGAAAATAGGGATTCAACGTGTCGTTGTTGCGCCCGGAATTGATGGTTTCCATGCGCCTGCCGCCAGGACGGTTGCGCAGGGCATCGTTTCCGGCCCCGGCGCCAACGGTAGCCATGACAGCGCCGCGTCCTCCGCCTCCAATTTTACGGCTGCCCAGGGCATCGTTCCCGGCCCCGGCGCCAACGGTAGCCATGACCGCGCCGCGCCCTGCAGCATCGATTGTGACGAATTCGGAATTTGACGTCATTGTATTGAGCGCAGGATTTCGAAACGCCCCGATCATCGCTTCGTCGCTTATACTGACCTTGTTGCCCGGTCTACGCCCGGGATCCCGCAGGTTCTTGACATCAGGGTCAAAACCGAACTTGGACGGAAATTTAGCCATCAACATTTACCTTTCGACCCGCCACAAAGGTCAAATTCGACTTAAGATTACTGAGATTCACCTTCACACCCAGCCCGTGACTTGCACGGTAACACATCGAATCGGCGCCGCACAGATATGGCCGCGTGTCCATCTGTTGTTCTCAAGGTTTGCGTCATGCATGCCGCTTTTGCCAAGAATCCAATTCAGATTTTCACTCCGATTCAGGGGCCACGGGAACATGGATTGCCAAAATCCTCTACGGTAAGGATGGTACTTTGCTTGGACGTGCCTGCTGTGCCGATGAAAGGCAACGAGACGGTCCGCGGCCAAAGACTTCGACGGAAGGGCGCAGCTTGATGTTTTTCGCCAGCCAGGCGGGCCAGGACAGATTTGTCGACGAGCGGATTTTCGGCGGCAAAAGGGACGGCGTCTTTGTTGAAATCGGCGCCTATGATGGCGTGACCGGATCCAATTCGCTGTTTTTCGAGCGGGTGCGAAACTGGAAAGGCCTTCTCATCGAACCAGTGGAACGGCTGGCCCAAGCGGCGCGGCGCGCGCGATGCGTGCCGTGTCTGACGACCGCGATCGGACAGCGCACCGGCGTGGCGCGCTTTCTGGAAATCGAGCGTGGGTACAAACAGATGAGCGGATTTCTGGAGACCTACCCGGCCGATCTTTTGGAAACTGTGCGTGCGCATCCGGATCATCGCGAAGGTATCGTCGAGGTACCGGTCGCGACATTGTCTGAAGTGCTCGAGACGGCCGGGCACAAGAAGATCGATTACCTTTCGCTCGATGTCGAAGGCGCCGAGGCGTCGATCCTGGCGGGCTTCGATTTCGACGCGTTCCAGATCGATTGCTGGAGCATCGAAAACAACGGCAACGATGCGGCAATCCGCCAAACGATGGAAAGAGCCGGATACCGGCATGTCGGACGCATCGGGGTCGATGAGATGTATGTCCGAAAGTCGTTTCATCTGGTCGAGCCGCAAGAACCCATGCCCGATGACATCCAATCGCTGCCGTCCGGCACGCCCGACATGGTCATCGAGGAAATCGCGACACCCGCGGGCACCCTGCTCTACCCGGCCGAAGAAACATTCATCGGACAATGCCTTTCCGCCTGCGGCACGTTTTGTCCGCAAGAAGCGGACCTGTACGCCACGATCGTCGAACCGCAAGACACAATCATCGACGCCGGCGCCCATGTCGGCTGGTTCACGCTTCACTTCGCCCACCTCGTCGGCCCGTCCGGACGGGTCATCGCCTTCGAACCGCAGCGGCCCCTGTTCGACCTGTTGTTCGCCAATGCAGCCCGCAACGGCGCCGCTCATGTCGAACCCTGGCACGCAGCGCTCGGCGAGCGCGAGGGCACCGCGAAAGTCGTTGATCAGCGGTTCGATCTGCCCGGCAA
Source organism: Pseudomonadota bacterium (assembly GCA_038745065.1). GTDB lineage: Bacteria > Pseudomonadota > Alphaproteobacteria > Rhizobiales > JANQQB01 > JANQQB01. The sequence goes on from JBCDLT010000031.1 coordinate 30,245, forward strand.
TTTCGGGGGAGCGCCGCTGATCGAAGCAGGCGCAGGCCATCCTGTGCGTGTCGTGCCGCTCGATGCGCTGGACCTCGACCGGTGCAACCTGATCAAGGCAGATGTACAGGGCATGGAACGGGACGTCCTGATTGGAGCCGCGGGCACAATCGAACGGTTTCGTCCCGTACTCTATCTGGAGAACGAGGTGTTCGACCGGTCGCCGCAACTCATTTCGACGCTGTTTGCGCTTGGCTATCGCGCGTTCTGGCACTGCTGCCCGATTGTCGGCCCGCAAGCTCCGGACGATCTGACCGCACGGCTTTGTCCCAACATGTTGTGCGTTCCTGAAGAAAGGGAACCACCGGCGATCATGCTGCCGGAAATCCGGGACAGAAGCGATTGGTGGCAAACTTTACGATGACAGATACACATGACCGAAGCTCGCTGTCGGCGACCCTGTTCGACAAGGCGTTGCGCGAATTCAGACGCGCCCACCTGGATGCCGCCCGGGCGCTCCTCGATACGGTGGTGGAGACCGATCCCGCCCATCGGGACGCCTGGCTTTTGCTTGCCGAAACGCACCGGCACAATAACCGCGAAGTCGCGGCGATTGCCTGCCTGCGACGGGCCAATGAGCTCGATCCCACAGACACCGAAACGCTCCACCATTTGACGCTCCTCTGTCTGGATCGCGGACGATTCACCGAGGCGGCCGACTACGCACGTTTGGCCGTCGATCACGCGCCTTCCGATCCGACGCTGACCTACCTCCTTGGCGTGGCCCTGGCGCGGGCCTACCGAAGGGAAGCTGCGATCGAGGTCTTTTCAGGCATACTTGCCGACGATCCCGATCACGCGGCCGCATCGTTCGAAATCGCCATGATCGAACTCGGACGCGGAAATTACACCTCCGGCTGGCCGTTTTACGAGATGCGCCATGCGCTCGATGCCGCGCATCGGTCGCCGGTCGGTCCGCTGCCGTGGACCGGAGAACCCGCACCCGGTCAACGTTTGCTCGTGACCGCCGAAGGCGGTTATGGAGACACGATCTGGGCGGCGCGTTTTCTGCCGGCCGTGAAAGCTCTGGGTTTCGAAGTGACGCTTAGGATCCCGCCGGCGCTGGAAGCCCTTTTTGCAGCGCTGGACGGCGTCGACACGCTGCTCGTCGATCCCGACAACGCACCTGTCGACGCGGATCTCTGGTGCCCGATCCTGTCCCTGCCCGCGCGTCTTGGCGTAACCGATCCGGCGGCCTTTCCGCCGGCCCGGCTCCACCGCCAACCGTCACCCGACGGTCGTTTGGACAGGCTTCTGGAACGGGGCACCGGCCGAAAGCGCGTCGGCATCATCTGGTCGGGCAGTATCACCTATGGCAACAACCGACACCGGGCAGCATCGCTCGAGGATTTTCTGCCGCTTATTGAAGTGCCTTCCCTGCAGCTTTTCTCGCTTCAGAAAGGACCACCACAGGCCGATCTTACCGACAGCGGCATCGGCAATCTGATCGTCGACGCCGACGATTTCGATTTCGCGGAGACCGCAGCGCTCGTCGAAGAGCTTGATCTTGTCATCATGACCGACAGCGCCGTTGCGCATATCGCCGGATCCCTCAACAAGCCCGTCTGGGTGCTCCTGGACACATATCCCTACTGGTATCACGGAACGAGCAGCGCCGATTCGGTCTGGTATCCCGCAATGCGGTATTTTCGGCAATCAAGACCAGGTGACTGGGCGGGCGTCATGGTCGACGTTGTGGCGGCCATGCAGTGTGATGATCGATAATTCAGCGCATGCCGCCAAAGCCAACACTACCAAAGAAAACACATTACAACCCCAAGACGGTAAACTGCCGCTATAACCAATCGAACAAACTAACCAAGTTAGCAATTACTTCAAATCAACTGCTGTTGTTAAATGTTTTCCTGCGTTTTTGTAAAAAAGCGTGTCCCTGAAGAAGAATCTATGATTAAAAGTTGGTTATTGATGCAGCGGGGAGAGCAGGCACCTCAGGTGAGGTAAGCCGGTTATCAATTTCTAACAGGGGCAATTATTCGGAGTGTAGGAATGCGTAAGTTAATTGTGGGTTTAGTAGCGTCAGTTGGTATTGCGTTCGCGGCCGGACAGGCACAGGCCGCAACTTTTGGCTTCACCGGCACCAATGAACTGCCAACCGGCAGTCTTTCATTCACAATCGACGGCATCACGGTCGATGTGACAGCCGGGACGTTCCCGGGAATTGGACCGGGTCCCAATCCGTCGAACATCAACTTCGCCACACGTCTGGTCGATCAGGATCCGGACGGCCTTGGCGCTGATGGTATCCTTGACGGCGACCAGGTCGATGGAGCGTTGGGCAACGACGTGCTTGTCTTCACGTTCAGCCGCGAAGTCTTTTTCGACGAAATCACCTTCGGAAATGTCGACGGCAATGACGACTTTGCCTTCGGATCGGTCACGGGCAACAGCTTCCTGCGGTTCGTGAACTTTCAGGACGTCGTGAACCCGACCCAGGTCGCCAGCTTCACGACACCGGATCAGCGCCGCGGCACGTCCTTCGGCATCGGCGCGATCGGGGCTGCCGACAACTTCACGATCGCCAGCATCTCGGTGACGGCCGTTCCGCTGCCGCCGGCGCTGCTGTTGCTCGGCTCCGCGCTGGTCGGCCTCGGCTTCATGAGCCGTCGGCGCCGTCAGGCCGCGGCCTAAGAAATTGCTCCCGGCGGTGGGGTCCGCCGGGATGATCCTCCGCACCGCCATTGGCGGGCGGACCTAAAGCACAAACGGAATGGCTGCGGCATCAGGCGGGTGCGGCAGCCATTTCTTTTTGGGGAAATCTGGTGCACTGGATACAGCCCAACGTAAAACGGCTACAGGTGCCGGTCACTTCTACACCGTAACCTGAAGTCACGCCTACTGCTGACCGGGGCTATCGACCGAGGATCGGGTCCAGATAGACCCCCGGCACATAGCCCTCCACACCCGCATGCTCGATCCGGCACCAGCCACCGGCAAGAAGCCGATGTTTGCTTTCCCGCGACGCGTCTTCATAGGTAAGTGGATCTATTTGCGGCGTACACATCAGCACCAGTATTTCCGATGCGGAGCGGGACAGACTGCCCAGGATGTCGGCCTGCCGCGACGGCGCCCGCCGCAAAACAAGACGTTGTCCGTTCGGAACGTTGTGCAACCGATAGGCCGGGCCCCAGATCCCGAAGCCTGGCAGGTCGTCGATCTCCGTCGGGTCATCAGCCTGGGCGATTGCGCCTTTGCCGGATGCAAGCGCAATCAGAAGCGCAAGCGCCCCTGCCGCCAAATAGCCGGCGGATCGGTCCCGGCGCACCCTCACGGCACGATTCCCTGTTGCCGCGCGGCAGACAGCGCGGACATGCAGGCCGTCGCGGTTTCTCCGGTAATCGATCGGATGCCGGTCTCGCGCAGGATGGCCGACATCCGGTTCAACGCCCGGGCCGAATCCGACTGAAGCACGGTGACAAGGCCATCGGCTAGCGTCAGGCACGGCGACCCGTTGCCGACGCCTACGGTGCCGGCGTTCTCCGGAATGAAGTCCGCCGGATCAGGCGCGATGAACGTTCCGACAGCCACCGCGTTGCCGGGTCTGACAGTCGGCGAGACCTGCACACGGGCAAGAATACCGTCATCGACGAGCACGCCCGCCGCGACCAGCTCGCGCACCAAGACAACGCATTGCGCCTCATTGGCACGCGAGACGTTGGCAATGCCGTTTCTGGCAAGCACACTCATCAGACCGGATCGTCCCGGACCGGGACCGCCGCGCAGGATCGGTCGTATGCGATCGCTCAAAAGGGCGCAGGCAGCTGGTGTCCCGCCACTTGTCGAAGGTCCGCCGGTGCTGTTCGCCACCGAAGCCGGATCGCCGAGACCCTCGCGTTCCAGAAGCACAAGCAGGCGCGCGCATTGCGGCTCGTTGGCGGCAAACAGATCCATGATGCCGGCGGCGTCGACGCTGGTGTTGAAGACTTCCAGGACACGCGGATCCCGTACCCGTTCCATGGCCTCCGCGATCGCCCGCACGCGGACGCAGGCTGAGCCGCGCCCCGGAACGCCCGCCGTTCCTCCACCGGAAGGCGGATCAAGTAACACCTGCAGCGTCGGCGACTGGCCGATAAGGTCGAGCGCCTGACGGCATTGCGCCGGTTCCGGTGGCGCCGAGCGAAAGGCAAGCCCCGCGATCGTATAAAGGCCGCGCAGTTCCTGAATGGCCTCGGTCGAAGCCCTTGCATTGATCATGCGTTCCGCTTCAGCAAGTTGCTGGCAAGCTCGATCGGCCGGGTTTCGGGGCGGTGTCGGCACCTGCGAAGCGCCGGCAGCCGCCTGAAGGGCCAGATCGATCCGCAACCGCATCGTCACCATGGCGTTCGAAGTCGTAAGCCGCAACACGGCTCGGTCCGCTCCCGGATCCTCCAGGAGGACGTCAACCGGCAGCGGAATCCCGCCCCAACTCGAGAGCCGTCCGCTCCACACATTCCCGCCCTGCTTCCGGAGCCCGACCGGTTCGACCGTGACTTCGCGTGGCAGACGGGCTTCGGCACGGTCGCCCGAGAGCATGCGTATACGGATCTCCGAACCCGGATCTACCGGCGTCGGTTGCGTTCGACCGGCCATTGTCACCGAACCGGTGCCGCCGATCACGGTGTACTCGAAAGTACCGAGCGGCGTTTGCCGGGGCACATTATCGCGAGACCCGGCTCCGGCAAGTCCGGGCGGCGTCACCGGGCTGCCGGAAACATGGCGCATCTGCACCCAGCCATTCAGGGACTGGAAAACCACGACGCACCATGTGTCGGAACATTGGTTCGTCACCCGCAGGCCGCATTGACCGACACCGATTCCGCCGAGCACGGCGCTCCCAGTGTCGGGTTGATCGTGAACGGCGAGCGTCGACCCGTTCGGTGCGGAGGCGACACACGTGTTTGCCTCGGCCTTGGCCAGTGTGGGCAGGGCAGCAAGCGCAAGCACCAAGCACGAACCAGCTATTGGGAAACGGATCATTGCCTCTCCTGTTCCGGTCGGCGCCCTTTTCGGGAAGGAAGGCCCAACCGATAAAGACCGAACCAAAACGGTGCGCCACACACCAGCTATCTGAATCCATAGGCCCGACAGGCTCGGACTTCGCGTTTCGGATGTGGATTGACGGTGTTACACTCCGTTCAGGAGAGGACCTGACATGGCTGCGGCTTGATGCCGGGCTTTCACGTCATCCGGGACGCTGAGGCAAACGGGGCACAAAAATGAGCAATCGCGACGTCATCGAAGAATGGTTTCACAAGGTCTGGACGGAAGAGGACGCCGGCACGATCGACCGGCTGCTGATTTCCGACACCAACGTGCGCGGGCTCGGCGAAAAGACCCGCATCGGCCCGGAGGAATTCAAGGTCTTTCACGCCGGCCTGCTGGCCATGGTGGGCAATGCCCGGGTCGACATCGACAAGTTCATGGAAGATGGGGAATGGGCCTCGGCGCTCTGCACGTTCAGGGCAAAGCGCCGGGACAATGGCGGCGACGTGTCTATTTCCGGCCAGGTCATGCTGCAAGTGCGCGACGGCAAGATCGTCGACGCCTACAACCATTTCGATTTCATCGACCTGTTCGATCAGATCGGATTGTTGCCCGACCGGCTGATGGAACGCTGCATGGGCGGTGAAAAGATCGGATAGCGATCGCCACCGACTCCCTCAGATCCCGTCGAAATTGGTGTTGTTGTTGAAGCTCATGCCGTGATTGGCGCGGCTGACCTCTGTGTGTAGCGCACCGATTTCCGTGACCGGCAGGTTCTGGCCCTTCAGCACCTTTTCGGCCAGCACATCGGCCGCCAGATAGATCGGATTGAGGCCCTGTGCAGGATCGCTGGTCAGGGAATCGGTCTGCGCGCCGCCAGCGAGAAGCCGATGCATCGCGGCCTGAGCGATATGAGCGACCGTCTCCGACTGGTTGCGGGTGAACGGCGACCCGTGCGTGCCGACCATCATGATGTCGCAATAGGCATGGGTCGCCTCGTGCACCACAATTGCCTTCCGTTCATTCGTTGCAGCCAGCGTAAACGGCATGACAAAGGTGTTCGCATCGAACGCCACATCGCCGGTCACGGGATCGTTGACAGCAGACGTCAGATAGACGCCTTGTATGCCCGAGCCGAGATTGGACTTTTCGGCGGTGATGTCGCCGGTCTGCAAAGCGTTGCGCACCATCAGGTAACTGCCCCAGGACACCTTGACGCCCATGGCGTTGAAGTCGACCTTGGCAAGGCCGGGATGATTGAGCACGTTGATGATCGACTGGGTCAGGTTCGCATCGGCATTGGTCCAGCCGCCGCCGGACGGCAGCGGCGGAAGCGTGACCGGCGTGCGCAACTGGCTATCGAAGGCACCCATCGTCTGGCCGCCGACCACGCCGTCGACGGAAAAGTAGGAATGCGTCTTCTTCTGCTCTTTCTGAAAGTCGATCACCGCCTGCTTTGTTTCGCCGCCGAACATGCCGTCCGGCGTCGAATACTTCGCCGTCGATTTCGGCAGCGGATGCCCTGAATCGATCAGCGCCTGCTGGATATGCCGGATGCACAATCCGCCGCTGCCCTTGCGCAAAGCGGGGCTGTTGTTGGCAGCCATTTGCAGGCGGGCATTCCAGTTGAAACGCGGCGAAGTGAGTCGCATGGCGAGGTCTCCACTCATTGGGGTACAGGTAAATCGGAGCAAAAAGGGGTCGACCCCGGAATCCGGGGCGATGGATTGGATTAGCTTGGTACCAGGGTCTTCCGCACACATGGTTTTGCGAGACACAATCGGCAAGAAAAAATTTATTCGTTGGTCGAAAATTCTTCACCGCCCCAAAAAATCCTGCCCTTTGCATTGGTTTCTTTTGCAAAAAAATGCAGCCACCCCCTTGCAATTCTGCATTTGGAACACCGTGACTGCTGCATACGTCAGCAATACATCCGGATAACTACGGCAAACGCGCTTTGGACTTCAAAGTCGCATCTGTGCTGTTTGCCGGTGATTTGCAGCCTCGCAAAATCGACCGGAATCCCTTGTCGATGATCCGGATCGCGGGAATTGTCGTGAAACCCCCGGGGCGCGGCTCCCGGCCGCTGGCAGAAACCGCACGTATCGCCTACATTTCGTCCATGCTCCGCACCCTCATCATTTGCGCTGCGCTTGTCGTGATCTTCGCCGGCATCAAGGCGGCCGCGACACTGGTCGTACCGTTCCTGTTGGCGGTTTTCCTCGCGGTACTCCTGACCCCGGCTTTTTTGCGCCTGCAATCGGCCGGCCTGCCGGTTCCCCTGGCGCTCACTGTCATGATCGTGGGCCTGTTTGCGCTCGGCACGCTGGCCGTGACGATCCTGCGCACATCGCTTGACGAATTCACCGCCAACCTTCCGGCGTATGAGGCTGGCCTCCGCGTTCAGATCAGCGCGGTCTGGGCCTGGGTCGAGGCACAGGGCATACAGGCCCCGGACGAATTCGTAACCGAGTTCCTCAATCCGCAATTTGCCATGTCCTATGCCGGACGGCTTGCCAGGGCTTTGAGCGGTATGCTGGGCCTGGCGTTCATCATCGTCATCATCACGGCATTCATGCTGGTTGAGGCGAGCGGGTTTCATCAAAAACTCGCAGCCATCGACGGCATGACCAAGGAGCGGATCGAAGCGGTCGAGCGCAATATCCAGGACGTGCGCCGCTATATGTCCCTGAAATCCGTCATGAGCCTTCTGACCGGCGCGCTCGTACTCATCTGGCTGTGGTTCCTGGACATCGACAACGCGCTCTTCATGGGTCTTCTGGCGTTCTTTCTCAACTTCGTGCCCAACATCGGATCGTTCATCGCCGCGATCCCCGGCATTCTCCTCGGCTTCATCCTCTACGGCCCGGGCATGGCGGCGATTTCCGCAATCGGCTATGTGGCAATCAATGTCGGCATATCGAACGGCATCGAACCGCGTTTCATGGGCACCAATCTCGGCATTTCACCGCTGATCGTGGTCCTGTCCCTGGTCTTTTGGGGCTGGCTGCTCGGACCGGTGGGTATGCTGTTGAGCGTGCCCCTGACCATGGTCGTCAAGGTGATCCTGGAAAGCGCGGAAGCCACGCGATCGGTTGCCGTCCTGCTCGGCCCGCCCCTGCGCGGTAACCGGGACGGTGCGGCACGCCAGCCAGGCGAATAATACCAACGGTGAAGAGGCCGGTGACTGAGGCCGTCGGCGTTACAATCCGGGATCGAATTCCAGCACCAAATGCGCCGGGAACGGCGTCGACCGGTCCATCTCGCCGTCGGCCCCGTCCGCGCGGCGCAGGCCCGGCCGCATCAGCACCGGCTTCAGCATTGCCGGAATGACGGCCCGGTTGATCGCGGCCCCGAAACAGGTGTGCAGACCGTGTCCCCAGGGGATGTAGGTCTCGAATGTGCGGAACGGCTGGAACACGCTCGCATCCGAGACCGCGTAGGTGTCGAACGTTGCCGACAGGGTGGCAGCCAGCACCATCGCGTCTTTCGGGATCGTGCGCTGCCGCAGCGTTGACGGCGCGATGACGGCATCGCGAACGGCCCGGCGATAGACCAGGGGCTGATGCGGATTGAACCGCAGCGCTTCCCAGATGTAGTTTTCCAACAACCTGTCATTGCCCGTCTGCGCCGCCTTTTGCGCCCGCGCCAGCGCATTCGGCCGACGCAGCAATTCATCCATCGCAAACACCGAAGCCTTCGACAGCGTCGGGATGGCCCCGATGATAAGGCCGATCAGGTTGTTGCGGATACCGAGATCGTCCATGCCCGGGACCTCGCCTTTCTGCAGGGCAAGACATCGGTTCAGGACATCGTCGGTATCGGTCGGATCGGCCTTGCGCGCAGCGATCGCCTGGTCGAGATAGGTCCGGCATTCCGACGCCGCGTCGAGGGCCTTTTCCTCGACCCGCGGATCGGCACCAAGGTCGGAGAAGAGGTACCAGAACATGATCGTCGCCCAGTCGATCATCTGTCGCTCCGACGGTCCCGGCGTGCCGAAATAGGTCGCCACCATATCGGCCGGCACCCGCTGGGTCAGATCTCGCGGCAGGTCGAGACGCAATGGAAACGTTTCCAAAAGCTCCTCGGTGCGCGTTTGCGCGCGGGGGACGATAATGGCCTCGACGTCTGTCCGCCGGGCCGCCAGCCGCATGGCTGAGACGTCGCGGGTGTAAGACCAGCCGGGCTGCATGCCGAGAAAGAAGTTTTCGCCATCGGTGATGCGGCGCATGCGCGGCTCATAAACGACCTCGAAATCCTGGTCCCGGCTGAGCACGTCAAGCACGTCATCGTGGCGTGTGACGAGCGCGGTGCCGTTGTTCTCGTAGGACCTGACCAGCGACCGGGACAGGAGAAGGTTCGGCATGAAGGCCCGCAAGACCGCGAACACGCTGCGCTGGCCTTCGACCGAGGCGAGCCGTGCCAGGAACTCCGAGCGGAATGCGCCCTTTGCCCGTATCGCCGCGAACGCCATTCCGGCAAGCCGCGCCAGGTTCACAAGCCCGGTCCACACGGAGATGAAAAACGCGACCGGCGCGATCAGAAGGTTTTCAATCGCGGACATGGAGTTCTCCGTTACGCGGCATTCCGTTCAGGTCGGGTCGATGCTGCCCATCGCCACCATACGCAGGGCCGTCATGCTGGGCAGGAAAAAGTAATCGCCGCCGCGGGTTTCCACGAATTGCGGCAGCCCGTCGCAGATATAGGGCGGCTTGCCGCTCTTCGGGTCGGCCGGGATGATGTGCCGTTTGTGCACTTCGTGGTTGCCGACAAGCGGACAGGTATTGTTGCCCTGGTTGAAGTCCAGCGCGTACTGGATCCATTGCTGCTGCACGAATTCGAACTGCCGGAACAGGCTGGCGCAGATCGCCATGAACGCGATTCCCTGCTCCGTCTCGTCCGACCCGGTATTCGGCGTCGGATCGCCATAGGGCAAGCCACGGCGCAGGATCCGGCGACGCTTGTTGAGCTGTGTCGTGGCATCGGGATTCGCCCCGTTCAGATCGTTCAGGGGGTCGAGATAATCTCGCGTGTTCACCCGGCGCAAATGCGACCCGCTCGGACAGCGTATGCCGGTAATGTCGTTGCCGTACTTGAAATCGTTGATGGCGGCGGAGGCGCGATAATGGGCCATGGCCGCAAGCGCGGCTTTCGGGTCCTCGGCATTCAGCCCGAGATGGGTGCGGTAGTCCTGCCATTGCGCATAGGTCGGATGGGTGGCAAGCGGCACGCCGTCCGGCCATCGGCCGACGACCTTGGCTTCAAGAGTTACCTTGGCTTCGTCGACCGGCGTGTCCATGACGGTCGCGAACTTCTGCGCCTCTGCCGCAAAATAGTCGCGATACGACCCCACGTTCTGATGCAGTTTGCGATAGGCCATGAACGACCCGTTCCGCATGAATTCATGGGGTGCGGCCGTTGGCGGCAATTCCTGGGCTTCATCGGGATGGCCGAGCAGGAACTCGCCGGGCGCAAGTGGCTCCCAGCCCGCCTTGCGGTTCATCCACTTGCCGCGGCCGCGGACCCGGTCCGCTTCCTCCTTTGCCGGAAGCTGACCGGCAAAGACAGGATCGCCGATCCCATCGGCAAATCCGAAATGCTCTCTCGGCGTGGGCACCATCCCGATACCCTCGACCGTATCGAAAACAGCGCTGGCCGCCTGGTATTCCTGGTCGCCGTTCGCGCCGTTCGTTGCCAGGATGCGCACGCCGCCGACCTTGGCGCACAGATCGCGCAGCCATTGCGTCTGGCTTTCTAGCGCGCCGACCGCCGTATCGGTGAAGGGCACCACTCTGGCGTTCATCGACATCCAGATGTGCACGGCATCGTCGGAGCCCCGGTTATTGTTCTTCCAGACCGGATCCCATTTGTCGTCGAAAGACGGCGCGGGCGGCCGCATCTTTTCCAGCCCGACCCGGTCGTAGGTGCCGTAATCGCCATAGGTCAGATCGTCTTCGGGCAATTCCAGAAGGCTGTCGCCGAGAATGAAGGCGCGGCTCTTCATGCCGTCGATGAACTCCTCGGGCATGCGCTGCAGCGTCCGCGTCGGCAACCTCAGCGCGGCAAGGCCGAAGAATGTGAACCCGATGTTCAGGGTGACGGCCGGCGCCCCGCCCGGTTTGCCGATCGCCTCGGGGTCCCGATTCCAGCGGGTCGCGGTCGTCACCTTGTGGCGCACCGCCTCGACGAAGTTACGACCGGCAAGCGCATCGTCGATATGCAGGAAGAAATAGCGCGCCTTCGGATAATTGTGCCGGCCATAGGCCCGCACGATGTTGCCCTGGATGTCGGCCAGATCGAGCTGTCGGGTCATGCGATATGCCTCATGGATTGACCGCGCCGGGAAACCGGGCGCTGACATATCCCGGTTTCTGGGTCGGACCCGTCCGGTCCTCCGGCTTGTGCTCCTTGAGAAACGTACCGAAGGCCTTGTGCAGGTCTTTGTCTCCAGCACCCTGCTGTGCGACGACAAAGTCGGAGAAATGCTGCTGCAGGTAGAGCGCTTTGAGAACGGACGTCAGATCGCCGTCCGGAGGCGGCGGAAACGGCTTGTTGCCCTGCTTCAAGGCCAGGTTATAGGAAAAGGCGGCGGTCGCAGCGGTCACCCCCAGTGCTGCGAGCATCGTCCAGAACGCGCCTTCCAGGTTCCAATCCCTGTTCAAAATCACCTCGAGCGCGGAGCCGCCGAGCCAAATGATGAGGGCGAGCGCGAACACGGCCAGAGGCCCCAGCACCAGTAACTTCAGGAAATCGAACGGCAGGGACGGCAGCGCCGGCAGACGGGTATAATAGTCGTGAAACGGCATCGTCGTCTCGATCTGACACCGCCGAATGGCGCGCACGAAAGAGGCGGCATCGTCCACCTCGTCGAAGCCGGTACAGTTTTCGAACACGGCCCGCATCTCGGCTTCCGCGCTGTCCCAGAGTGCAGTCAGATAGGCATCGCGGACGGTCCCCTGTTGGCGCTCGGTGAGTTCCGCCGGCAAGGACGCCCCCTCCTCGGTCACGGCATCGATGTCGGCGGCAAACAGGAGGTAGGAACAAGGCAGATGGTCGACCGGTTGCGGCACCAGCGGATCGCCGCCGCCGCCAATGATCGGCTTGGCGGTGACCCGGCCGTTATAGACCACGTCGTCGATCACGACGAACCGGCACAGATGGTTGCGCCGATTGCGGGCAAACGGGCTTTGGACCCCGATCCGTTCGGTCGCCGGCGATTGCAGCGCCGTCGGCAGGGTGGCCAGCACCATGCGCAAGCGCTGTTTCCACGACACTTCGTCATCCCAGACGAAACCGTTGTCCGTCGCGCCCTCGGCCGTTTCCGCCTGCGTCTTCTCCACCGCGTCGCGAAACCGTGCGTCCCAGGATCCCGACCGGTTCCTGATTTCCGCCGGAACGTCGCCTTCCTTGATCGGAGCCAGGATTGTGAGGAAATAGGAGCCGGCGTCGAAATTGGGCATGGACTATCCTTTATCGCCGGTCACGCCGGCTTGCTGCCTCGGTTTGCCGTTCATCAGGATTCCGACCACATGCGGGCGATGAAACGCCGCCGGCTTTCATCCGCCCGTTCGGTGTCGAGACTGGCGACCGGTCCGTATCCCGGATCGCCGAAACAGGTCTGGATGCCGTGCAATTCCCGTCGATAGGTCTTTATGAACGCAGCCGCGTCCTGCTCGGAATGGGCTTTCGACAACCGTTTCAGGGCGGCATAGACCCGCAAAGCACATTTGACATCGCGCTGCGCCGAACCGGGCGTCGCGTTGTAGTAATAGTCCGTGTAGATCTGATTGTGGGTGATGTAGTTCTTGAAGGGCGTGATCGGGATCGAGTTCGGGTATTTTGTGCTGGAGAACCAGAACAGGTCGAGGCCGTCCGGGATGCCGTCGGAAAACGCGTCGATATACTGATCCCACGTACCGTTGAAATTCGAGCAGAACAGCATCGTGTCGTTTTGCAGATGCGTGGTCTTGAGATTCTGTTCCGGGTCCGGCCAGGCGTCGCGCCGGATGATGACCCAACGCGCGAAATGGATCAGCGACAGGCCAAGCAGGCCGCCGAGGTTCGCCGGAATGCCGCGGGACACCATGAAGAGCAGCCGATTCACCCAGGTGAGCCAGGGACGCATCGGCGTGATCACGTTCATGGCGTAGGCCTTGCCGGCTATATTGGACATCTACTCCGCCTCCCCGCCCGCGATCCGACCTGCCTGTGTCCGGAGCCGGCAATACGCTTTTGAACCGCCGACCAGATATCAGAACAGACAAACCGGTATCTAAAATACCTTTTTAAGACAAAACGACATCTACCATGACTTCAAAGTAGCTCTTATACGGCAAAAATATGACAAATGAAGAATTAAACCGCCTTCCGATGGTATTCTTCTGTGAGTCTTTGGCAGAGTCTCGTTGAAAATCGGGCGTCGCAGACCCGCGTGCGCGAACGCCGGTGAACTAACCTTACGGCAGAACAATGGGTGGCGCTCCGGCCAGCGAAACCAGCGACGTTGCGGCAATTGACGGGTTTGGCGGGTCATGCGACACATTTCGGCGATCCAGAGGCCGCCCGGGTCGGGTCCGGGCGCATGACGACAAAGTATCCGGGAGCGTTTCATGGAATGGCAGGCAGGCGGTTATCGGTGTGTCGGAAGTTCAGGCGGCAGCAGACCAATGTTGCTTTACCCGCTTCACAGGATGACCGACATGCGCAGTCCGCTGGGCATCGGCCTTCTTGTCCTGCTCGCTATGGCAATGGTTCTGGTTTCCACCCAGATCGCAACGGCACGCGACCAGATCCTGCGCGAGGCGGTCCTGATCGCTATCGAGCATGACGACGCATCCGGTCTGGGCGACCGCGGCGACGAAAAGCTGATCGATCTTTTCATCCACTATGAGGACGCCGGTTTCGAACCGATCTGGGTGACGCCGGACGGCGCGACGGACAAGGCCCGCCGGCTCGTCGAGATCTTCGAGCGCAGCCACGAAGACGCCCTGTTTCCCGGCGATTACGGTGTTGCCCAGTTGCGCGTCATGCTGGGCGAAACCGATCTGGAACCGCTCGCAGCCCTTGAATTGTCGCTGTCGAAGGCGCTGATCCTGTATGCCGGGCATTTGAGTGCGGGCCGTACCGAGCCCAACAAGATCAATCAGGAATTGTTTCTGTTCCCGACGGGACCGAACCCGCAAGGCGTCCTGGCCGGTGCCCGCACCGCGCCCGACATTGGCCTGTTTGCCCAGTCCTTTGCGCCAAACACACCGAACTACGTGCGCCTCAAGTTCAAGCTGGCGGAATTCCGCAAACAGGCGGCGGCCGGCGGCTGGGAGGCCATCGCGCGCGGCAAGGCGTTGCGGCCGGGGACCGAAGACCGTCGGGTTCCGCAGATCCGCGCGCGTCTTGTTCTGGCCGGCGACCTCGCCGAGGGCGACCATGACGGAACGACCTATGACGGCGCGTTGGTCGAAGCCGTCAAATCCTTCCAGGCGCGGCACGGTGCGGAACCGGACGGCGTGATCGGCCCCTCGACCGTCGCGGACATGAACGTCAGCGCGGAGGATCGCGTGCGGCAGATCGAGATCAACATGGAACGCCGGCGCTGGATGGTTGACGACCTGGGCAGTCCGCATATCTTCGTCAATCTCGCCGACCAGTACCTGAAATACGTCCAGGGCGCGAAGACGCTGCACGTGGCCCGGCTGATTGTCGGTCAGAAGTTTTCCCGGACCCCGGTGTTTTCCCGCGACATGACCTATCTGGTGGTCAACCCGTTCTGGACCGTGCCGCGCACGGAAGCCGCCGAAACCTTCCTTCCGCAATTGCAGAAGAATCCGCAACTGGTCTCCGACAAGAAGATCCGGGTATTTTCCGGCTCCCGCGAGATCAGCCCGTTCGCGATCGACTGGAACGATTATTCGGCCGAGACTTTTCCGTTCCGCCTGCGCCAGGACCCCGGACCGGAAAACGAACTGGGTCAGATCGAGTTCGAGTTCCCCAACGATTTCGGCGTGAACCTGCATGACACGCCGGCCAAGGCCCTGTTCGAACGGTCCAGCCGGACCTTCGGCGACCGCGCGCTGTTGATCGAGAACCCGTTCGACCTCGCCGACATCTTGATTTCGCCGCAGGGCTGGACCCGCGAAAAGATGGAGGAGCTTGTCGCGTCCAACACAAAACGCATCATCAAGCTCGCCAATCCGGTCCCCGTGCACATCACCTATCTGACGGCCTGGACCAACAAGGACGGCTCGATGCAGTTCCGGCGCGATATCTATGAGCGCGACCGCATCCTGTCCGCCGCGCTCAGCCGCTACGTCCCGCAATAGCGCCGAACCGACAGACCATGAAGTTCGAGACCCCGCTCCTGCCCGGGCGCTTGCAGCGCCGCTATATGCGTTTCCTGTCCGACATCACGCTGGACACCGGGGACGTGATCAAGGCGCATTGTCCGAACCCCGGATCGATGATGGGATTGAAAGCGCCGGGCAGCCGCGTCTGGGTCTCCGAATCCGACAACCC
The DNA here is from genome assembly GCA_038745065.1 of Pseudomonadota bacterium. GTDB lineage: Bacteria > Pseudomonadota > Alphaproteobacteria > Rhizobiales > JANQQB01 > JANQQB01. The sequence continues at coordinate 45,773 of JBCDLT010000031.1, forward strand.
GAAGCGCAAGCTGAAATACACGTTCGAACTCATCGAGGCCGACGACACGATGGTCGGCATCAATACCGGGCATCCGAACGCCCTGGTGCATGAAGCCGTCACCGACGGCACGATCACCGAATTGCAGGGCTATGCGACCGCGCGGCGCGAAGTGAAATACGGCAAGAATTCCCGCATCGACCTGCTCCTGGAAGATCCCGACAAGGGCCGCTGTTACGTCGAGGTGAAGAACGTGCACCTGCGCCGGGAACCTGAGCTGATGGAATTTCCCGATTCGGTGACGAGCCGCGGAGCAAAACATCTGGGTGAACTGGCCGACATGGTCGCCGAAGGCCACCGCGCGGTGATGGTTTTCCTGGTTCAGCGCGACGACGGGTCCCGCTTCCGCCTCGCCCGCGACATCGATCCGGCCTATGGCGAAGCGTTCGACCGGGCGGCCGCCGCCGGGGTCGAGATGCTTGCCTATTCCTGCCGTGTCAGCGCGGATGAGATCCGCGCCTACCGCAGCATCCCGATCGACGATCTGCCGTCGCGATAGGCCTAGCCGAGCGAACTGATTTGGTCCATCAAATGGTTCAATCTAAACTGGAACCGCTCTAAGCGCGGTCTTTCTCAAAGACGAGATTGAGCTTGGTCTCTTTGATCAGCCGGTAGCCATGCTCGGCGAGCAGCGCCCGGCAATCCTGATGCCAGGCATCGTCCGAGCGCTCCAGGACGATCAAACCGGGATGCAGGTGCGTCGATGCCTCCTTGAAGAACGGGAAGAGGATCATGTCCTCCGCCCCCTCCACGTCGATCTTGAGGGCATCGATCCGGTCGATCCCCTCTTCCTGGAGAATCGTCAAGAGCGTCTTCGTCGGCACCCGGATGGCGGTGTCGCTGCCGGCGTCACCGATCATGCGCACGCTCGATTCGCCGCGATTGCCGGGATCGATGAACAGGGTCATGGATCCGTTTTCCCCGCCGACGGCACAATCGAGCGGCGTGATGCCGACCCCCGGATTGAAGGCGATATTGGCGGTCAGCCTCTGAAAGATATCGGATTGCGGTTCGATCGCGACGATGCGCGCCTGCCCGCGGGCACGATCGGCGACGTAGAAGGAATAAAGGCCGACATTGGCGCCGATATCGATGAAGACCGGATCTTCCGGCATGCGTTCCGCGATCAGCGTGCGCTCGCGAAGATCGAAATATTGCGGCGTGAAAAGCGCCCGGCGTTCGCAGACATTGCGAAACGGATAGAGGCGCAGGCGATGGCCGAAAAGGGTGACGTCGAGCGGCCCGTTTAATGACAGGAGCCCGAAGCGGCGAAACATAAAGGCAAGCCGCCGACCGAACCAGGTATCAGGCATACCAGCGGTCAGGCGCATGATCGCCTTTTGGAACGAACCGGGGGCATAGTGCCCGAAGCCGGATGCCGCCGGGCCACCGGTCGCTGGACTTTCGGTCAGGGTTTGCGCCACGCGGACCTCACTGGAGCATTGTTCGGATCTGATCGGCACGACGGCACCGACTTATCGGCCGATCTCGGATTGCTATTTATTTTAAACCGGACTTTCGGTATCACCGCACGATACTATTTTAACAAGCGGAGCGGTGGTTCGAGGCAACCCCGCATTCAGAGCCCTCCGATCCATAAAACGGTGGACCCGATGGTTACTTATGTCGATGCAGCCGAAGCCCCTGCCCGCAATACCGGAGCGATCCGGCTATACGGCCCCGAGGATTTCGAGGAAATGCAAGCCGCGGGCCAGCTTGCGGCGCGTTGCTTGGACGATCTTTGCGACCTCGTCAAGCCCGGCACGACGACGACGGAGATCGATGACTTCGTGCACGACTTTGCCCTGCGCCACGACGTGGTGCCGGCAACGTTGAATTATCGCGGTTACACCAAGTCGAGCTGCACCTCGATCAATCACGTCGTCTGTCACGGCATCCCGAATGAAAAGCCGTTGAAGAGCGGCGACATCGTCAATATCGACGTGACCTTCATCCGCAACGGCTGGCACGGCGATTCAAGCCGCATGTATCCGGTGGGACAGTTGAAACGCGCTGCCGAACGGCTGCTGGATGTCACCTATGAGGCTCTCGTGCGCGGCATCGAAGCCGCCAGGCCGGGCGCGACTACCGGCGATATCGGCGCCGCGATACAGGCCTTTGTGGAACGCGAGCGCTGCAGCGTGGTGCGTGACTTCTGCGGACACGGGGTCGGGCTCCTGTTCCATGACGCGCCGAACATTCTGCATTACGGACGTCCCGGCGAAGGCATCGAGCTGAAACCCGGTATGATCTTTACCATTGAGCCGATGGTCAATCTCGGTCGCCCGCACGTCAAGATCCTGTCGGACGGCTGGACTGCGGTCACCCGGGACCGGTCGCTGTCAGCCCAGTTCGAGCATTCGATCGGCATCACCTCGACGGGCAATCAGATCTTCACCGAATCCCCGGCTGGTCGTCACAAGCCGCCTTACCGCTGACGGGCAGGCCCATACGGAACCGGACAGCAGCGAGAAATGGGCGACACGGCCGCCAAGGCGCCGCATTACCACGGACACCGGGATCGCCTTCGACAGCGGTTCCGCGACGCCGGTGCTGAAGCGGTCGCCGATTACGAACTGCTTGAAATGATCCTGTTCCGCGCGATCCGGCGCGGCGACACCAAACCGATCGCAAAGGCGCTGCTCGCGCGCTTCGGCACGTTTTCCGATGTACTGGCCGCGCCATCCGCCCGCTTGAAGGAAGTGCGCGGCGTCGGCGACGCGGTCGTCGACGAACTCAAACTGGCGCTTGCCGCCGCCAAGCGGTTTTCGCGCGAACAGATAGACGACAAAACCGTTCTCGGTTCCTGGTCCGCCGTCATCGACTATTGCCGCGCCTCCATGGCCTATTCCGAGGTCGAGGAATTCCGCGTTCTGTTTCTCGACCGCAAGAACGCCCTGATCGCCGACGAGGTTCAGCAGCGCGGCACTGTCGATCACACACCGGTCTATCCCCGTGAAATCGTCAAGCGCTGTCTCGAAATGTCGGCGACCGCGATCATCCTGGTGCACAATCATCCTTCCGGCGATCCGACGCCCTCCCAGGCGGATATCCGCATGACGAAGCAGATCGTCGAGATCGCCGCACCGCTCGGCATCACGGTGCACGACCATGTCATTGTCGGGCGCGACGGACATGCGAGTTTTCGCGGTCTCGAACTGATCTGACCCAACGCACCGGCAAACCGGTCAGGCGCTCCGCATCACCGATGATTCGTGCTGGTGGATCTGTTCCAGCATGGCTTCGATCCGCGCTTCCATGTGGGTGCACAGCTTTTCGACAGCCGGATTGAGCGTTGCCGTACGGGGCGTCAGGAGCCCCAGGATGCGCGGCGGGTGGTCGAGTTCCACCGGTAGCGCGGAGAGCGATCCCTGGCGGCGCAGGGCAAACACCACCGTATGCGGTAGAATGGTCAGGCAATCGGTGTGCACGAGGTAATTCACCACGCTGCCGAGTCCGCCGCCGGAGGCCACGACCCGGATGCGCCGTGCCTCGTGGGTTGCAAGCGCGTGTTTGAGGTCCTCGTTCAACGGCGAATGCGCCGGCGGCGCCACCCAGGGATAGTCGAACAGATCGTCCGGCGCGATCACCGGTTTGGACCGAAGCGGATGGCCGACACGACAGGCCACCAGATTGCGTCCGCGGATGAGCGGCGTGAAAGCCAGTCCGGTTTCCGATCCGAGCGCGTCCACCGGTGCCAGCGCCACATCGAGACGCCCGCCGACAAGGTGTGCGATCAGATCCTGCGGATAGCCGTGGCTCAACTGAATGGTCAGGTTTGGCCGCTGTGCCTGGAATTCGGCAATAAGGCTGGAGACAAAACCGTCCAGAAAAAACGGCGTGCCGCCGATCCGGATCTCTCCCTCCTCGCCGCTGCGGATCCGGTCGACGCTCTCGGCCGCCCGTTTGGTGGCCGTGCGAATGGCCCGGCCCTGATCGACCAGACGTTTGCCGAGCGGCGTCAATTGCAGCGGTTTGCGGGTCCGCGCAAACAGCGGTTCGCCCATGCGGGCTTCCAGGCTTTTGACGACCCGCGACAGGCCCGGCTGGCTCGTCCGCAAGGTGTGCGAAGCTTCGGTGAACCCGCCGGAATCGTAGATCTCGGCGAGGATCATGAGGTGTTTCGGGTCCATCTGCATGGTCTGCCCTCCCGGTGCATGCCACAACTATAACATTTTGATATCCAAATTCGATTCTTGATATTTGTTTGTATGCCCGCTCTGACCGATGCTGGCAGCCGTGATCGGAAACCGGGTCAGGGAGGACCAGATCATGAAACAAACCAGACGCCAGATGGTCGCCATGCTTGGCGCGGCCGGTGCGGGCGCACTTTTCGCTCCATCCATTGCCCGCGGCGCCAACCGGATCAAGCTGACGATCGCGTCCAGCCATCCGACAACAGTGCCCTGGGTCGGCACCTTGCAGAAACATGTCGTGCCTGAGACCAACAAGCGGCTTGCGGCCATGGGGTCGGACATCGAAGTCAGTTGGACGGAATCCTACGGCGGCGCTCTCTATAAGTTCGACAAGACGCTTGAGGCGGTCGAACAGGGCCTGACCGATATCGGCTGGGTTGGCACGCTCTGGGAAGAATCCAAGATGCCGCTCCAGAACGTTACCTATTACGCCCCCTTCGTCTCAGACGACATGCCGGCGACGTTGCGGGTCATCAACGAGATGCACACCGAAATGGCCGGGCTGACCGAAGCCTGGACCAGGCAGAAACAGGTCTATCTCGGCGCCAGCGGGATCGAGACCTACCATGTGATTTCCAAGGAGCCGATCAATTCGATCGCCGACCTGAAGGGCAAGAAGTTCGCCGCGGCCGGTGCAGTTGCCACCTGGCTGAAAAACACCGGAGCGGCCGGCGTCAACCAGGGTCTTCCCGGCTTCTACAACCTGATCAAGACCGGCGTCGTCGACGGCGCGGTGATTTCGAATTCGGGAACCTTCCCCTTCAAGCTCCATGAAGTCGCGCCCTACATCAACCGCGTCAGCCTTGGCTGCCAGTGCACCGGCGCCATGGCCATCAACAACCGGGTATGGCGGCGCCTGCCGGACGAGTTGAAGAAAGTCCTTGCCGATCTCGGCACCGAATACAGCAGGATCCACGGCGAAATGCTGATGGGATTGGCCGACAAGTTCGAAGGTTTGATGGCCGAACAGGGCGCCACGATCAACCAGATGTCGAACGACGCACGCGCCGAATGGGCCAACACCATGCCGGACATTGCTGGCGAATGGCGAAAATTCAACGAAGACAAAGGTCTGCCCGCAAAAGATGTGATGGCACTTTATCTGGACAAGATGAAGACCGCAGGCGCTACGCCACCGCGCGATTGGTCAGCCTGACAGAGGCGACACGCACAGGATAAGGTGGCGGCTCTGCCGGTCGATGAGGCCGGCAGGACCTCCCACTTTGCCCTCAAGTACCCGATCGAAAGGTGACCGATGAACGACGTGGATCAAGCCGACGCGCAAGCCCGCCTGGATGCAGCCGCCCTGAAGCAAAGAGTTGCGGCCGCCGACCCGGAAACCATGGCGCTGCTGCTCGTCGAAGCCCGCACCCATTACGGCTGGCGCGACCGGCCGGTGAGCGATGCCCAGTTACGCGACCTCTACGACATTGCCAAGATGGGACCGACCTCGATGAACCAGCAGCCGATGCGGCTGGTCTTCGTGCGCAGTGACGCAGCCAAGCAGCGGCTGGCCCCGACCCTGATGGAAGCCAACGTGCCGAAGATGATGGCTGCACCCGTGACGGCGATCATCGGTTACGACAAGGCGTTTTACGACAAACTGCCGGAGGTATTCCCGCCAAACCCCGACGCGCGGCAGATCTTTGCGGGCAACGAAGCGCTGGCTGCGGCCAACGCCTTCCGCAACGGGACCCTTCAGGGCGCTTACTTCATGATCGCCGCCCGCGCGATCGGCCTCGACACCGGGGCGATGTCCGGCTTCGACAACGCCAAGGTCGACGCCGAATTCTTTGCCGGCACGACGGTCACGTCGAACTTTTTGTGCAACCTCGGCTACGCGGACGAGACCAAGATCTTCCGCCGCCTGCCGCGCCTCGACTTCGACCAGGTCGCCCGGATCGAGTGAAGGAGACATGCCGATGACCGGCCCCAGAATCACCAAACACGACATCCTCGAAAAGACGCATGAGATGCTCCAGAAGCAGCTCTACGTCATCAACACGCGGCCGACCAACGGTCTTGGCCCCGTGATGGAGAACATCGGCCCGCACCTGGAATTCCAGGTGCGGATCGAACAGGAGGGCATCATGTTCGCCGCCGGCCCGCTCTGGGCTGACGACGAAGAAACCTGGGAAGGCGAAGGCATGGTCATCATCCGCGCCGACAGCCTCGACCATGCCCGGCAGATCGCCGAATCCGACCCCATGCACGCTTCCGGTGCCCGCACTTTCACCGTCCGTCCCTGGCTGATCAACGAGGGCGGTTTCTCGCTCCGCGTCACGTTCTCCGACGGCCGGCGCGTTCTGGATTGAGGACGCCATGTTGTACGTCATCCACGGGGTGGACAAACCGCACAGTCCGATCCGCGACCGGCTGATCGACGAACATCGGGCCTATCTCGCGGCAAGCACTGTCCGTATCGTCGCGTCCGGGCCGCTGATGGACGACGATGGCGTCCAGATGATCGGCAGTGTCGTCGTCGTTGAATGCGACAGCCGGACCGAGGTCGACCGGCTGATGGCCGACGAGCCGTTCAACCGCGCCGGGCTCTATGAAAGCCTGCATATCAATCGCTGGTTCAATCGGGTCGGGTCCGTCGCCGAGAGCGAGGACGCGGCATGACCGATGCGCCCATCCCCTCCCCGGTCCGCCTGTTGCCCGGATCCAGGGCGCCGGCGCTCAAGGTGCCGCTCGCACGCGGCGGGCGGTGGTCGCTGTCCGATCAGGCTCCGGAAAACTTCACGCTCGTGGTCGTGTTTCGCGGTGTGCATTGCAGTTTCTGCAAACCCGAAATCGAAACGCTGCAGAAACTGGTGCCGGACTTCGCCGCCCTCGGGATCTCCGTCCTGGCCGTCAGTATGGACGATGCCGATCGCGCGGCGCGGGCGCTTGCCGAATGGCACATCCCGGATCTGGCGCTCGGTTTCGGTCTGAGCGAGGACAGCGCCCGCGCTTGGGGCCTTTACCTGTCCAACCGGGTCAAGGACGTCGAACCGCCGGTCTTTGCCGAGCCGGGCGCATTCCTGATCCGGCCGGACGGCACGCTCTATGCCGAATTTCAGTCCACCACACCCTGGCTGCGCCTCGACTTCGGGACCCTCCTGCGCGGCATCAAGGTCGCCATGGAACGCGGCACGCCGCCGCGCGGCACTCATTAGGGACCGGAGACAGGGCATGCAGGAACGGTTTGACGTCACCTTGAACCCGGCCCGCATCGTCTTCGGCGACGGCGCGCTCGACCGGATTCCGGAATGCCTCGATACGCTTGGCTGCAAGAGCGCTCTGGTCCTGTCGACGCCGAACCAGGAAAGCCAGGCCCGGCAGCTTCTTGACCAACTGGGTCCGCTTGGTGCCGGCCTCTATGCCAAGGCCGCCATGCACACACCCGTCGACGTCACCGAGGACGCGCTCCAGGTCTTCGCCGGGTGTCGGGCCGATTGTACACTGGCGATCGGCGGCGGATCGACGACCGGGCTCGGCAAGGCGTTGGCGCTGCGCACCGATTGTCCGCAGATTACCGTTCCCACCACCTATGCCGGATCGGAAGTAACGCCGATCCTGGGTCAGACCGAAAACGGCGTCAAAACCACGATCAGCAGCCCGAAAGTCCTGCCCGAAATCGTCATCTACGACCCGCTTCTGACGCACGGCCTCCCGGTACCGATGACGGTCACCAGTGCGCTGAACGCTTTGGCGCACGCGGCCGAAGCGCTGTACGCACAAAACCGCAATCCGATCGCAACGCTGATGGCCGGTGAAGGCGCACGCGCGCTCATCGAAGCGCTTCCCGCCATCATCGAAGATCCGGGCAATGCCGACGGCCGCCGCAAGGCGCTCTACGGAGCCTGGCTCTGCGGCACGGTCCTGTCTTCCGTCGGCATGGCCCTGCATCACAAGCTCTGTCACACGCTCGGCGGCGCCTTCGATCTGCCGCACGCCGAAACGCATGCGATCGTGCTGCCGCATGCGCTTGCCTTTAACGAGGTCGCGGTTCCCGATCTTCTGAAACCCCTAGCTGAGGCGCTGTCGTCCGAAGCTGCGGGGTCCGGACTGCACACCTACGCGAAGGCGCTGGCGGCGCCCATGGCCCTGAAAGAGATCGGCATGCCCGAGGACGGCATCGACCGCGCGGCCGACCTGGCAACGCAGAACCCCTATTGGAACCCCCGTCCGTTCGATCGGGACCAGATCCGCACGCTGATCGAAAACGCGTTCCACGGCCGCGCGCCGGAGCGTATCGTATTATGAAACCGGGGACCCTAAGCCACGCGCCAACCGCCTGGAGCCGCGACACCTGGTTTTCCGGGCGCGGTCTTGTCCCGCCCCTATCGCGCTTCGGACGCGGCCTGAATGCCATCGGCACTCTGTGGATTGTTGCCCTGATGGGATTGATCTGTGCCGATGTCGTCGCCCGCAGCCTGTTCGATCAGCCTTTGCCCCGGGTGCCTGAATTCGTCGGCTATTCCATTGTCGCCATCGTCTTTCTTCAGCTCCCCAACACGCTCAACCTGCGGAAGCTCACGCGGGCCGATGCTTTCCTGGAAGGCCTGATGATCGCCCGTCCGGCGGCCGGCAGTGTTTACAACGCCGTTTTCTGTTTCTGCGGCTTTGTCGTGCTTGCCCTGATCGCCTACGGCCTGGTGCCGGATGCCCTGGAATCCTACGAATTCGGCGAATATTTCGGCCAGCAGGGTGAGATCATCATCCCAGTCTGGCCGTTCAAGGCGATCATGGCGTTCTGCGCCATCGTCACCGCCGCGGAGTTTTTCGTCCAGACGATCGATTACGTCCGCAAGGCAATCGTCGACGAACCGGACCATCCGGACGCCCGGTGCGGCCGGCCGACCGGTTGGACCGCGCTTGCCGTGATGGCCGCGGTTTTTCTGGCGGGCTTTGCATTTCTCGGACCGCATCTGGAAGCCCTGACCATCGGCCTGACGCTGGTCGTGGCAATGCTGGTGCTGATCCTGGCCGGCATGCATATCGGCGTCGCACTGATCCTGTTGTCGTTCATCGGCGCCTGGCTGATCCGCGACGATTTCGACACCGCCGTCAACCTGTTGAAGATCGCTTCGGCCGGCGCCATCCAGGATCAGCTGTTCGGCGTCGTGCCGCTGTTCGTGCTGATGGGCATGCTGGTCAACATGGGCAATATCGGCCGCGACACGTTCGACGTCTGCCAATGGCTGCTCGGCCGGATTGCTGGCGGCCTCGGCGTCGCAACCGTCGTTGCGAATGCCATCTTTGCCGCGATTACCGGCGTCTCGATCGCCTCGGCCGTCGTGTTCACCAAGGTCTCTGTGCCGCCGATGATCGAACACGGCTATACGGCGAAGTTTTCCGTCGGCATCGTTGCCGGCAGTTCGGTGCTCGGCATGCTGATCCCGCCTAGCCTGCTGCTCATCGTGTTCGGGGTGCTCGCCGAGGTTTCGGTCGGACAATTGTTCACCGCCGCAATCGCTCCCGGCCTTATCCTTTCGGCCGCCTTCTGTGTGATGATCATGGCGGTCTGCCGGTTCATGCCGGAATTCGCCGGGCAATTGCGCACGCCCGATGCCAGCGCTTCGCCATCCGCCTGGAGCCGCAAGCCCGAACACACCGAGACCCTGGTTTCTGCAAGTCTCAAGATGGCGCCGATCGCGGTTCTGATCCTGGCCGTGCTTGGCGGGATATACGGCGGGTTTTTCACACCGACCGAAGCCGGAGCCGTCGGCGCCTTCTTCGCGCTGATTATCGTGTGCCTCAAGGCCCTGTTCAATCCCGGCATGCTGACCTGGGAACGCCTCTGGAAAGTCCTGATCGAAACCGGCCACGTTTCCGTCTCGATCCTGTTCCTGATCATTGCCGCCAACATGTACACCCGCATGATCGCGCTGTCGGGTCTGCCGAACGAGATCGTCGGCATGCTGACGGCCGCCGAACTCGGGTTCTACGGCATCATCATCGCCTATCTGCTGGTCATCCTCGTGATGGGCATGGTGCTCGACAGCGTCTCCATCATGCTGATCACGCTGCCGCTCGTCCTTCCGGCGCTGGCCGTCTTCAACACGGATCTGATCTGGTTCGGGATCGTCACGGTGGTCGCTGTCGAGATCGGGCTTCTGACCCCGCCGCTCGGGCTTACCGTCTATGTGGTGAAGGCGGCGTTGGGCAACACCCAGGTCAAGCTCGGCGAGATCTTCGCCGGCTCATTCCCCTTCGTCCTCATCATGATCCTGGTGACCGCGCTTTTGGTGGCGGTCCCGCAATTGACGGAAATCACCCGATAAGCCCGGCCCCGGGCAACAATGGACACCCTCATTATGGAAACCCGCGCTCCCCTCGATAAAACCGCCCGCAACCGGCTGTTTTGCGACGCACGCACCGCCAACCGCTTCCTCGATATGCCGGTGGCACCGACCCTCCTGAGGGAAATCTACGACCTGATGAAATGGGGACCGACCTCGATGAATTCCTGTCCGGTCCGCATCGCCTTTCTGACCACGCCGGAAGCAAAAAACCGTCTCAAGCCGGCCTTGTTCGACGGCAACATCGCCCGGGTCGCATCCGCACCGGTCGTGGCGATCATCGGCCAGGACATGGAATTCTTCGGGCACCTACCGCGCCTGTTTCCGCACGCCCCGGAAAACCGCAAGATCTTCGAAGACAACGAGATCGCCGCTCAGGTCAACGCGTTTCGCAATGCCAGCCTGCAGGGCGCCTATTTCATCATGGCGGCGCGCGCGGTCGGTCTGGATTGCGGGCCCATGTCCGGTTTCGACAATGCCGGCGTCGACAAGGAATTCTTCGGCGGCACGCATGTGAAGTCGAATTTTCTCTGTTCGCTCGGCTATGCGGACCGAGAGCATGAATATCCCCGCGGGCCGCGCTTCGACTTCAACGAAGTGTGTCAGGTGCTGTGATGGTCGCCCTGATCGTTGCAAGCGCGTTTGCGATCGGTGTCCTTCTAGCCCTGCAGCCGCCGATCAATGCGGCCATGGCCGCCGAGCTCGGCAATCCGTTTCTGGCGGCAATCTTCTCCATCACCATCAGCCTGGTGTTGGTCGCGTTCGCCTGGATGTCGCTCGGCAATGTCGCTGCCAAGTGGTCTGCAATCATTGCCCTGCCCTGGTGGGTGGTGCTTGGCGGCGCGGCCGGCGCGTTTTTTGTCGCCGGCGGCATTCTCGTCGCGCCGCAGATCGGCGTTGCGCTGTTCATTGTCTGTGTGATTGCAGGCCAGCTCGTCGGCGCGGCCGTGGCGGACCATTTCGGTGCCTTCGGCGTCGCCGAGCGCGCCCTCTCCTGGCCACGCCTGATCGGCATCGGCCTTGTGCTGTCCGGCGTCGCGCTCGTGCAGTGGAGCAGCCATTCCTCATGACCGAAATAATCAGACGCAAGGGAGCAGACCGATGACCGACGCCCATGAAATCGGATACTTCACCGAAGCCGACAGCGCCGAAGTCGTGACCGGCCGCAACGCAAAGGCCGGCGACGCGCGGTTCAAGGAAATCATGGATGTGGTGACCCGCCACCTCCATGCCGCCGTGAAGGAGATCGAACCGACCCAGGAGGAATGGTTTCAGGCGATCCAGTTCCTGACCCGGACCGGTCACAAATGCGACGACTGGCGCCAGGAATTCATTCTCCTGTCCGACGTGCTCGGCGTCTCCATGCTGGTCGATGCGATCAACAATCGCAAACCCGGCGGCGCGACGGAATCCACCGTGCTCGGCCCGTTTCACATTCCCGACGCCCCGCCCATGGAAAACGGCGCCAATATCTGTCTCGACGGCAAGGGCGAACCGCTGGTCGTGCATGGCCGCGTGACCGACATCGACGGCGCCCCGATCGAAGGCGCCCGCCTCGACGTCTGGCAGGCCAATGACGAAGGCTTCTACGATGTCCAGCAAAAGGGCATCCAGCCGGATTTCAACCTTAGGGGCATCTTCCTCAGCCGGTCCGACGGCAGCTACTGGTTCCGGGGCGTGAAACCGCAGCACTACGCCATTCCGAGCGACGGTCCGGTGGGCGAGATGCTGGAAAAGCTCGGCCGGCATCCGCATCGCCCGGCCCATTTGCACTACATCGTCGGCGCGGACGGCTTCCAGCCGGTCACCACTCACATCTTCGTACCCGACGATCCCTACATCGATTCCGACGCCGTCTTCGGCGTGAAAAAAAGCCTCCTGTCCGACTTCATCAAGGTCGACGATCCCGCGCGGGCGCAGGAGTTCGGCGTGGCCAATCCGTTCTGGGAGGTGGAATTCGACTTTGTCTTGGCCGCAAAGGCGGCGGCCTGACCGGACCTTCAAATCCGACCTGCCATCGCGCGATGGCAGGTCAATACGGCACTTGTTCCGCGTTCAGCGCAGCGCCCGATCCCGAAATGCCGCTTGCCACTTGTGGTCATTACACGATTAACTGTCGAAACCTATCGACAGACCCACCGCGTAAAGTTGGCTGAATGGACTCCCTCCCCCGCGCTTTTGATGAAATGACGGCATCCGGCTCGGATTGCCGGACCGCCTACCGCCTCCTGAAGCCCTGGCTGGAAAACACCGAACCCGACGTCATGCGACGACGACAGGCGGAAGCGGAGCATCTGTTTCGCCGGATCGGCATTACGTTTGCCGTCTATGGCGAGGCGGACGCGGAAGAGCGCCTGATCCCCTTCGATATCGTGCCCCGGGTGCTGACCCGACGCGAATGGAAGAAGGTCTCCGGCGGCCTCGACCAGCGGGTACGGGCGCTGAACGCTTTCTTGAAAGACATCTACACGCGAGCCGAAATCATCAAGGCGGAAATCGTCCCGGCCGACCTGATCTATCGCAATCCCTATTTCCGGCCGGAAATCCTGTCGACCCCGGTCGCCCACGACATTTATGTCCAAATTGCCGGCATCGACCTGGTGCGGGTCGATTCCGATACGTTCTACGTCTTGGAAGACAATGTGCGCACGCCGTCCGGCGTGTCCTACATGCTGGAAAACCGCGAAGTCATGATGCGGCTGTTTCCCGAATTGTTCGCCGAACACCAGATCGCGCCGGTTGAGAACTATCCTGACGAATTACTGGCAACGCTGCGCGCCTGTGCGCCCGGATCCTCCTCTTCGGAGCCCAATGTCGTGCTCCTGACTCCCGGACAGTACAACAGCGCCTATTACGAACACTCGTTTCTCGCCGACAAGATGGGCATCGATCTGGTCGAGGGTCGCGACCTGCTCGTGCGCGAAAACACGGTCTACATGCGCACGACGGAGGGGCCGCGCCGGGTCGACGTCATCTATCGCCGGCTCGACGACGATTTTCTCGATCCCCTGACGTTCCGCCCGGATTCGGCTCTCGGCGTACCGGGCCTCATGAGCGCCTATCGGGCCGGCAACGTCACCCTGGCGAACGCGGTCGGAACCGGTGTCGCCGATGACAAGGCCGTCTACACCTACCTGCCCGAAATCATCCGGTTTTATCTCGGCGAGGAACCGATCCTGAAAAATGTGCCGACCTGGCGCTGCCGAGAAAAGGAATCGCTCGATTACGCCCTCGACAACCTGGAAGACCTCGTCGTCAAGGAAGTCTCCGGCTCGGGCGGATACGGCATGCTGGTCGGACCGAAATCGGACAAGAAGACTTGCGAGGAATTCGCCCTCAAGCTGAAGGCCAATCCGGAGGATTTCATCGCCCAGCCGACGCTGGCCTTGTCCACCTGCCCGACCTTCGTCAACGAGGGCGTGGCGCCGCGCCATGTCGATCTGCGCCCGTTCGTGCTCTCCGGTCCCGACGGCACGCAAGCCGTGCCCGGCGGGTTGACCCGTGTGGCGCTGAAGGAAGGCTCGCTGGTCGTCAATTCAAGCCAGGGCGGTGGCACCAAGGACACGTGGATCGTCGACGGGCTGGAAGCGGAGACGGAGGACGACGCAGCATGCTGAGCCGTACCGCCGCCAACCTTTACTGGCTGTCCCGCTACATCGAGCGGGCGGAAAACACTGCGCGCATCATCGGCACGGCCGCCCGCCTCTCCTCCCTGCCAAGCCATTACGGCGGAACCACCAACGAATGGGAATCAGCGGTCGCATCGACCGGTTCGACGGATGCCTTTTATCGTCTCTACGACACCGCGAACCGTCGCAACGTGATCGAGTTCCTGGCTTTTTCGGACGAGAATCCGTCCAGCATCCGCAATTGTTTCGAGGTGGCCCGCAGCAATGCCCGGGCTGTGCGCACTGCGATCACCATCGAAATGTGGCAGACGATCAACGACGCCTGGCACGAGCTGCACCGCACATCGAACGTGCCCCGGTCGGACGACCGTCTGAACGATTTTCTCACCTGGGTTCAGGGCGTTTCGCTGGCCTTTGACGGATCGGCCTACCGGACAATGCTGCGCAGCGATGCCTATTGGTTCTCCCGGCTGGGCGTGCATCTGGAACGCGCCGATTCGACCGCCCGCATACTCGATGTGAAATATCATGTGCTCCTGCCGCCGAACGAACCGGTTGGCGGCAGTCTGGACTACTTTCAATGGTCGGCAATTTTACGCTCGGTATCGGCGCTGACCTCCTATCACTGGGTCTACAAGGAGAGCCTGAAACCCTGGCTGGTGGCGGATCTGTTGATATTGCGAAAAGAAATGCCGCGCTCCATTTCGAACTGTTATGAAAACGTCAGCGTTTTCCTTGATCGTCTGTCTCGGGATTACGGGCGTCAGGGACCGAGCCAGCGTATGGTCCGGGAGATTTTCGCCAAGCTTCAAAACACCGATATCGAGATCATTTTCCAGGACGGACTGCATGAATTCGTCGAGGACATCATTGCGCAGAACAACCGCATGGGCGCGACGATTACGGAACAATATCTGATCTGAGCGTCAGCGACGCGGGCGATCGAGCAGGCTTGCATGAGACTGAGAATCCACCACACCACGACCTACGCCTACGAGCATCCGGCGAGCTATGCCATCCAGGTCCTGCGGCTAAGCCCCGGCGATCACAAGGGTCAGTATGTCTGCGACTGGCGGCTGGAGATCAACGCCGATTGCAAACTCGACGCCATCCGCGATCCGTTCGGCAATCAGACCCACAGTTTCTCCGTCGACGGTCCGATCGACACGCTCGTCATATCCGCGGTCGGCGAAGTCGAGACCAACGACACCAACGGGTTGATTTCCGGTACGCGGGAACGGCTTCCGTTAGCGCTCTACCTGCGTGAAACCGCTTTGACTGAGCCGGATGAGCACATAAAGACATTCGCAGCCGACTACATGTCCGGTCATGCAACGGACCGCCTGGAAAAACTGCACCTCCTGAATACCGCCGTCCACAAGACGCTTCGATTCGACACCCGGGCAACCGAATCGACCACCACGGCGGTCGAGGCCTTCGCCCACAAACACGGGGTCTGCCAGGATCTCGCACACGTCTTCATCGCTGCCTGTCGGCATCTGGAAGTCCCGGCCCGTTATGTGGGCGGCTACATGTTTCGCAGCGACGGCGAAAACGAACAGGAAGCCGGCCATGCCTGGGCGGAAGCCTGGGTCGAGGGGCTCGGTTGGGTGGGCTTCGACCCGGCACACGGCTTGGCGCCGACCGATGCCTATGTCAGGGTCGCGGTCGGCCTCGATTCGCTCGACGCCACGCCGATCCGCGGCACCCGATATGGTGGTCTGGGAGAAGATATGAGCGTCGTGGTGTCGATCGAAGACCTCAACGCCGAACGTGTGGAATCGTGAGCAGTGGGCGCACTCCGATGCGCGGCGCCGGGTCAGGTGCCATGCGCACTGCCCGTATCTTCGCCGACCCGCCGTCAGCTAAAATTTGGAATCCCATGACCTATTGCGTTGGAATTCTCGTCAAGGACGGCCTTGTCATGATTGCCGATACCCGGACCAATGCCGGGCTCGACAATGTCGCCACCTTCAAAAAGCTGCACATTTTCAACGAACCCGGAAAACGGGTCGTGGCGCTGGCGACCGCCGGCAATCTGGCGATCAGCCAGTCGGTTATGAGCCTGGTGACGGAGGGCATCGAAAACCCGGAAACCGGTGAAGTCGAAACCCTTGAAACCATGCCGTCCATGTTCAAGACGGCGCAGTTTGTCGGCCGGGCAATTCGAGAGGTGTATCGCACCGACGGCGAATCCATGCAGAGCCAGGGCGCAAGTTTCGAAGTACAGATGCTGCTCGGCGGCCAGATCGCCGGCGGCCGATTGCGCCTGTTCATGCTGTATTCGGCCGGCAATTTCATCGAGGCGACGTCCGAAACGCCCTATTTGCAGATCGGCGAGCACAAATACGGCAAGCCGATCCTGGACCGTTCGGTCACGGATGCAACCACGTTGTCCGACGCGCTCAAACTCGGCCTGATCTCGATGGATTCCACCATGCGCTCCAATCTCGGGGTCGGCATGCCGATCGACATCCTGGTTTGCCGGCGCGACGCCATGGATCTGGAATTGCAGCGCCGCATCGAGGTCGGCGAACCCTATTTCCACGATTTGCGGGAACGCTGGTCCGCGGCGCTGAGGGCCGCGCACGTCGCCATTCCAAGCCCGCCATACGGGGTCAAGGATTGACGTGTCTTTGAAACACTCTAGTCCTATGAACAGGAACAACGACCCATTTGACCGACTTTCCTTGGCCTTCGGCTAGGCGCAGTCATCGATGTGGTGCCGGTGCACCATAAGATGGTCGCAATGGCGTCGGAAGGCTAAGGAAAGCCGGCCTAATGTGGCGAGTATTTGCCCTTTGGACGGCGTTGCATTGTTTGCCCGATGCGCCGCATCGCGCTGCACAATGCGCCTAGCCAAAGGACAAATCTTCCCATCAAAGGGGTCATAATTCCTGCTCATAGGTAAAAGGTTTTTGGCATGTCCAAGCTGCACCGATTCCTGCTGACCCACGCCCTGATCGGCTTCGGGATAGCCATTCTCTTCGTCGGCATGATCTTCGCCTTCGATCTCGCTGGCCTCGGCTCACTGATCCTGCGCTCCGATGTGGAAGCGCTGGCGATCTTCATGCTGGTCTATTTCATGGGCCTGACCTTTGCGAGCGTCCAGATGGCATTCGCCCTGCTGCTGGCCAGCAAGGACGTGGCAGACGATGGACGTGGCGGCGGTGGTGGCCGCTTGACGGCTTTCCTGCAAGCCCTGGCCTATCCGGGTCGCGAACCGGCACCGGTCCGCCATACCGCCCGATAGAGGCAAAGAGCTAAACGACGGCACTTCCCGAAGATCGAGGCGCCGCGTTACATCGGTGGAAACTCACGCATCCGCATCGAGCGTTAGATCAACGTGACGACATGATTAGGCCGCGCTTCTTCTTTGAAGATTTCGCAGTATCGGCCGATCATCAACCTTGCGCCTTACTCGCCTTCGGCAAATCGCCGGTAGAGCCTGTAGCGTTTCGATCGCGCTTCCGGCGGGATGTCCACCAGTTCGAAACCCGGCAGATCGAGTTCAATTCCCGAGGGCACGAAGCCCCCGGGTGCCGTGTGTTCGACGATCAGCGGCGAGAGCCATGCTGACTTGGCGATATCGGCCGTTGGATCGCCGGTGCCGAGGTCGCAATGGATCAGGGCGGCCCGGCGCTTCACGCGGGGTCCGCAGAACGGCATCGTATCCCGGATTTCACCGAGGATCATGTGGTCGCCGTCCGGCACGCTGCTCGGATGCGCGTTGACGGCGCGGTCGAAGACCCAGATCTCCCGGTCAGGCAGGATTTCCCGCAAATGGTCAAACGTGCGGCCGTTGCCGAGCCCCAGTTCGAAGACCGGGCCGTCGATATCGGCAATGCGATCGGCAACATATTCCAACAGGATTTTCTGCGCCGTCATGCGGGCAATGAAGATGTCGAGGCGGCTCATGCGAGGATGGGTCTCCGGTTTCGGGCGAGTCTGCAGGCCGTTTATATCGATCGCTTTCCCGCAGAACGCAATGCACGGAGCCGGTCAAGATTCTGTTTGCCGACGTTAGGATTCATCGGTCTTGCCGATGCATATTGTTCAATATAATTGAACGTTTCGTCGCTTTATGGACCTATTGGCCAATGCCCTACCTGCGCCATATCCTGGTCATGCGACGTCAACCCGCACAAATCGAAGGATCACCCGATGGACACTCTGAAAACCCTCTCCACTCCGGTCGCCCGCCTGCTGCTTGCGGCCATCTTCATTCTGGCCGGCATCAACAAGCTCGGCGCCTATGAAGGCACGATGCAATACATGGAAGCGTTCGGCGTGCCGGGCGGCCTGCTGCCGCTGGTCATCGTCACCGAGATCGGCCTGGGTCTCGCCGTTGCGCTCGGCGTCTTCACCCGTCTTGCCGCGCTCGGACTTGCCGGCTTCTCGGTCATTTCAGCCGTGATCTTCCATTCCGCCCTCGGCGACCAGATGCAGTTCGTGCTGTTCATGAAGAACATCGCCATTACCGGCGGCTTCCTGCTTCTGTGGATCCACGGTCCCGGCGCCTACGCTCTCGACAACCTGTCGCGCGTTGGACGCATTACCAACCGCCTGCAGGTCATCTGACCTGTATCGAACCTTCAAGACGAATCAGGCCGGCCCCGCGCCGGCCTGTTCGCGTACCGGCAGGTCCATCCAGCGTCGCGGGTCGACATCCGGCAGGTTGCGCCCGTCGGCCATGAGGGCCGAACACAGATCCGCCATGGAATCCAGTGAATGGATCGCCCGAAACTCGTCGACATGCGGCAGCATCATGCGCACCCCTTGCGCGCGCGCCTGGAACCGGTCGAAGCGCAACAACGGATTGAGCCAGATCAGCCGGCGGCAGGACCGGTGCAACCGGTCGACTTCATGCGCCAGGTCTTCGTCCGTATCGCGCTCCAGCCCGTCGGTGATCAGGAGCACGATCGGGTTCTGGGTAAGCACGCGGCGTGACCACAACCGGTTGAAATCCCGAAGCGCCGTGGCGATGCGGGTACCGCCGGACCAGTCCTCCACGGTGCCGGTACAGGCTATCAGCGCTTCGTCCGGATCCTTCATGCGCAATTGCCGTGTGACGTTGCTCAGCCGTGTTCCGAACAGGAAGGTATGGACCCGGCTGCGGTTCTCCGTGAGTGCGTGCAGGAAATGCAGGAAGATCCGGGAATACTGGCTCATGGATCCGGAAATGTCGCAGAGCGCCACGATCGTCGGGTACACCATGGCGCGATCGCGCCGTTTCAGATCGATGATGTCACCGCCAGCCCGCATGCTGGCGCGCAGCGAGCGGCGCGGATCGATGCGCCGGCCCCGCGCGGTCGGCACCAGCCGTCTTGTCCGGATCCGGTTGAGCGGCAGCACGAGATCGCCGATCGCCTTCTTGGCCGCCCGGATTTCCTCGGCCGTCATCAGCGCGAAGTCCTTCTTCTGAAGCACTTCGCGGCCCGACACCGTGTATTTCGCATCGATTTCAAGTTGCGGTTTTTCGTCTTCCAGCGGTTTCGGACGGTTCTGTGAGAACGCCTGCGCAACGCGGGCCGCCCCTGCCTTCTGGCGTTCCGGCTCGGCACGCCTGCCGGCCGTCGGCGATAGAATCTCAAGCAGCTTGTCGAGCAGCCCACGGCTTTTCCAGAACAGCTGGAACGCCTCATCGAAGATCACATGGTGGTCGCGGCGTTTGACCAGCACGGCGTGCAGCGTCCAGTAAAAATCCTCCTTGCTGCCGATGCCGGCCGTTTCCACGGCTCGGATCGCATCGACGACGGCGGCGGGCCCGACCGGCAAGCCGGCCGCCCTCAGCGACCGCGCAAAATAGGCGATGTTCTCCGCCAACCGTCCGCGCGACGGCGGCGGTTCGGCAGGTTCCTCGTCAGCATGCACGTTCATGTGCCTGTCCGGATCTCTCCGCGGATTTCATCGACCAGCTTTTTCGCCTCGCTGCCTTCGATGCGCGAAATGTCGTCCTGGTACTTCAGGAGCACGCCGAGCGTATCCGATACGGTTTCCGGATCGAGCGCCAATTGATCGAGTTCGGTGAGCGCCGTCGCCCAGTCGATGGTCTCCGCCACGCCCGGCGCCTTGAACAATTCCTCGCCGCGCAAACGCTGGACGAAGGCAACCACTTCCTGGGACAACCGTTCGCCGACGCCGGGCACGCGGCCGCGCACGATTTCCAGTTCCCGCGCCGCATCCGGATAATCCACCCAGTGATACAGGCAGCGGCGTTTCAGAGCATCGTGGATTTCGCGGGTCCGGTTGGTCGTGATGATGACGATCGGCGGTTCGGACGCCTTGATGGTACCGATTTCGGGAATGGTCACCTGATTGTCGGCGAGCACTTCGAGCAGGAACGCCTCGAATGCCTCGTCCGCCCGGTCGAGTTCGTCGATAAGGAAGACCGGCGGCCCGCCGGCATGGTCCTCAAGCGCCTGCAGAACCGGGCGCCGCACCAGGAACCGGTCGGAGAACACATCCTTGCCGAGCCGGTTCCGGTCCGCATCGCCGCTTGCCTCCGCAATCCGGATCTCGACCATCTGCGCAGCATAATTCCATTCGTAGACGGCGCTCGAAACATCGAGCCCTTCATAACATTGCAGCCGGATCAGCGACCGGCCGAGCGTTTCCGACAGCACCTTGGCGATCTCGGTCTTGCCGACACCCGCCTCGCCTTCCAGGAAAAGCGGCCGGCCCATTTTCAAGGACAGGAAGAGCACGGTGGCAAGCGCCCGATCGGGCACATAGCCACCGTCGCGCAAGAGAGATTCCGTTTCGTCGATGGACACGGGAGTGTTCATAATAGTGTCTTTCGCGGTAGGACCGAGGAGCTTGCTTTGATATGGAGCCTGGAAAGCGCCGGGCTAGTCTATCAGGGCCCACCGGTTCTGGCCTATGTCCCTTCGTACCATTCAGCCCCCTGCCTAGCGGTTTACAGCGCCTCGCGCAAACTGTGAGCACGATCCACCGGCCGGATTTCGGCTCGACGTAATAGAAAACGATCGCCCCGCACGTGCGGGCGCAACAAGGGAGCGTAAATGCCGACGATCTCAGCAACGGATTCGGTACTGCTCGGCGGCCTGTTCGGATCGGCGACCATGGCGCGGCATTTCGATGACCGCGCCCGGCTTCAGGCTATGCTGGATTTCGAAGCGGGGCTCGCTGCCGCCGAGGCCGAATGCGGGATCGTGCCCGCGGACGCCGCCGCGGCGATCGCCGCGGTTTGTTCGGCCGATCTGTACGATGCGGCAAGGCTCGGCGAAGCCACGATCCTGTCCGGCAATCCGGCCATTCCGCTGGTCAAGGCGCTGACGGAACAGGTCGGTGGCGATGCAGCCCGTTTCGTGCACTGGGGTGCAACCAGCCAGGACGTTATCGATACAGGCCTGGCGCTTCAGATGAACGCCGGCTTCGCAGTGCTGGACGCTGAAATCGAAGCCGTCGGCGTGATCCTGAGTGCCTTGGCCGATGCTCACCGCAAAACCCCGACGATCGCCCGGACGCTCATGCAGCACGCCCTGCCGATCCCATTCGGACTGCGTGTGGCCGGATGGCTCGATGCGGTCACCCGCACCCGGCAACGCGTTTCCCGTCTGAGGGAAACGGCACTTTTTGTGCACTTTAGCGGGGCTGCAGGCTCGCTGGCCGCGCTTGGACAGGACGGCCCGAGAATTGCCGAAGCGCTCGCCAGGCACTTCAACCTGCCGCTCCCGTCGCTTTCCCTCCATGCGCACCGCGATTTTGTTGCCGACATCGGTTCCGGCCTGGCGCTTGCCTGCGGAACGGCGGCCAAGATCGCCGGCGATATTCAACTGATGATGCAGACCGATGTAGGCGAAGCGTTCGAGCCCGCTGCCCCGGGCAAGGGCGGGTCGTCCACCATGCCGCACAAGCGCAATCCTGTCGCGACCGCGGCAATCCGTGCGAATACGCGAAAGGTTGCTGCCCTGTCGGGCCTGCTTCTGGCCAATATGGACCATGCCTATGAGCGCGACCCCGGCGCCTGGCACGCCGAATGGGGTCCGATCGCCGAGATGTTCGTGCTGACCGCCGGGGCACTTGAAAAACTCCGGGAGACCCTTGCCGGCCTCGAACTCGATACCGATCGCATGCGCGCCAACATCGAGGCCACGAACGGTCTGGTCTATGCGGAAGCGGTGATGATGGTGCTTGCGCCGCATCTCGGCAAGAGCGCCGCCCATCAGCTTGTCGAGCACGCGACCCAGCGGGCGATCGCCGAGCGCGGGCATCTCCGCGACGTCCTCTTCGACGGCACGGACCTTCCTTCCGGCGTAAACCGAGCCGAAATCGTCGACGCCTTCGATCCGGCCGGCTATTTTGGCGCTTCCGACTCCCTGATCGACCGGGCTCGAACCGCCTGGTCGAATTCCCAAAAAACGGATTGACCGGACCATGCCCACGATCGACAGCCACGACGGCACGCCCCTTTACTATGAACTGGCCGGAACCGAGGGCAAGCCCTGGCTGACCTTCTCCAACTCGCTCGGCACGAACCTGCACATGTGGGACGACCAGATGTCGGCCTTTGAAAACGACTATCGGATCCTGCGCTACGACAGCCGCGGCCACGGCAAATCCGGCGCACCGGAGGGCGCCTATTCGATCGCCACGCTGGGCGGCGATGCGCTGACCCTCCTGGATGCGCTCGGCATCGAGACCACGCTGTGGTGCGGCCTGTCCAAGGGCGGCATGGTGGGGATGTGGCTTGGCACGAACCACCCGGAGCGCTTCACCCGCATGGCCTATTGCAACACGTCCGCCCACATGCCGACGCCGGACATGTGGCAGGGCCGCGCCCGCACGGCACGCGAACAGGGCATGCCGGCATTGGAGACGGCGATTATCGATCGCTGGTTCACCAAATCCTTCCAAGACGGATCGCCGGACCGCGTCGACAAGGTCCGCCGGCAGATCCTGTCGACCCCCGGCGGCGGTTATGCCGGGTGCTGCGAGGCGATCGGCGCCATGAACCAGCGCGAGAGCATCAGGGCGATCCCCCGTCCGGTCCTGGTGATCGCCGGAGCCGAGGATCCCGCAACACCACCCGAACACGGCAGACAGATTGCCGAAGCCATCACGGGTGCAAGTCTTATCGTGCTGGAGAGAGCCGCACACCTGTCGAATATTGAACAGACAGAGGCTTTCAACGCGGCTCTGGAGCGTTTTCTGAAGGCCGCCTGACGGCGCCTCAGATCGCCAGCAACGGCCATCCATAGGCGATTTCGGTGATGGAATGGGCCTGATCTTCCTGCTGGTCCCCGGTCTGCTGGCCGCCAAGGCCCTCGTAGAACGATCGCGCTCCCTGATTCTGGATCAGCACCCAGAGGCTGACGCTTCGGAAACCTGACGCCCGCAGGTCATCGAGCAAAGCCACGAACAAGGCAGAGCCGAGCCCCTTGCGCTGATGGGCCCGACGCACGTAGAGCGCGTCGATTTCCGCATCATATCCCTTTTCCGCAAGCGCGTTCGCCCGCTGGCGGCCGCAAGCGCCGAACCCGACAAGCGCGCCGTCGGCTTCGGCGACGAACACACGCGTTGACCCGGCTTTATCCGGTTGCCGGAGCACCTGGCGCCACAGGTCGATCCTATCGTCGACCGTTTGCCTCTCAAGCACGGCCGGCGGCAGGAGGTCGGCATAGGCTTCCTGCCAACAGGTCACATGCAAGTGTCCGAGTGCGACGGCGTCCGACGGCCTTGCCCGTCGAAGATCAGACCCGGCATCCGTTTCGCGCATGGCATAGCCGCTCCTGGCTGACAAGAATCGCACTTTACCTTGCGTCGGCTGTTCCGGCCACGCTGGCATGATTACCGAGACACCACCGCATCGCGGCAAGGCAATGCGGTGGTCAGGGGAAGTGTGCTTCGCTCAGTGCAATCGTGTCCGGCGACCTCCGTGCCGGTCCGGTACGCACGCTTCTGCTCCGTTGCGCACCCGCCGGCAGGACCCGGCGATCTGATGGTTCCGACGCGCCGTACGGAACTGACAGGCCGAACCGATCGCACGATCCTGACAGGCCGACACCGCTTCCGGCGGCGGACCCTGGCGATTGCCGGCACCGGACGCTCCTCCGCGCCGGCCCGGTTGACGGGTGCCACGGTCTTGCCGCACGTCCGATGCGCCCCGCGCGGCCACCGGCATTTGCCGGAAATCAGCGCTGACACGCCCCCACAGACAGCGCGGGAAGAAGGGGTAGGATTTGGTCGCGAAGTAGACGAAACGGCCGTTCAACACACCGCCATTGCATTGATCGAGCGTGCCCGATCCGGCGACAAACTGCCAGTCCTGGTTATACGTCCCGTCATGGCGTCCACCCGGGCCGGACGGCCGTTGTCCCGGTTTCAGGCGATAGCTGGGTTTTTGTCCGGACCGGGCAAGGTGGATTTCGAAACCGTCAGCCGCGTAGCCGATCAGGGTGCCTTCCGCGGCGCGTTTCAAGGCGCCGGAGACCCCGTGATAATGGTACAGGCCCCGCTCATCCACATGCGCGGCATTCCGGTCCATGCCCAATTGCCTGGCCGCCCCCATCCCTTCGAGGTTCCAGCCGGACCGCCGATCGCGGCTGAAGCCGCGCGGGCTGGACGGATCGTAATAATCCGCGGTGCCCGGGCGGATCTGCACGCCGTTCAGCGCCACGCCGACCGAGCCGTAGATCATGGTCGCCGTCCGCGATTTTCGGGGATTCTTCGTGACGCAAAGCCGGACATTCTGGCGGCGGATCGTGTGCGGGTTGCCGCGGTTCGGAAACCGGCCGGTCGCATGGTCCGGCAAGCCGTTTGAGACGACACAGCGTTTGTTGGCCGTTTCGGTGACGGTGACCAGGTTTTCATGGGCGGACACGACGGTCGAGCCTGCAGTCAGGACCAGCGCGCTGCCGGTCAGGAGACAGAGAACCGGCTTTGCGCCGGACGCGATACGCAACGTCATTGCATTTCCTTTCGGTTGGACACTTCCTGCCCTCTCAACCGCAATCTGGGGGCCGAATGTGCAGCCGAATTGATGCAAATATGGACGCAGCATGAAGACGCGTTTTAATACCAACGGTGATGATTTTTTACCCATCTGACCGGCATGATTTGCCGCTGCGGGTAGGCGCGGTTCGCGCGGTGATGCCTAGCATCATAAGCGGACCGCAACGCCGCCTCAGCGGTAAAGCATCCGGCCTTCGGTGGTCTCTCCCGGCCCGCTGGACGGCGTTGCGCCGCTTGACCGATGCCCCGCATCGCTCTGCGCGACGCGCCTTGCCAGCGGGCCGGGAGAGACCATCAGAAGGGTCAAAAATCATCACCGTTGGTATTATCGATCAAAGGCATAGCCTACGCCGTAGACTGACCGGATCGGATCGTCGGCGGGAGCGATGGTCTTGATCTTGCGCCGGATGTTTTTGATGTGGCTGTCAATGGTCCGGTCGAAAACGTCGCTATCGTCCGGAAAGGCGAGATCGAGAATCTGGGTTCGGGAGAACACGCGCCCCGGCCGCTGAAACAGAACCAAGAGGACCTGGAATTCCCGGCGTGTAAGTTCGAGAACCGTGCCGTTCATCGTCGCGGTCCAGCGCTCGGCATCCAGCGCCAGCCCGACAGGGTCGCCGGGCTCCTGTTCGCTCGGCATCGGGCCCTGTGTCCGTCGCAGCACCGCCTTGATGCGGGCCACCAGTTCGCGCGGCGAAAACGGTTTGCACAGATAGTCGTCGGCGCCGAGTTCGAGGCCCAGAAGCCGGTCGATCTCTTCGACCCGGGCGGTTTCGAGGATGATCGGAACAGCACTTTGCGCGCGCACTTCCCGGCAGATCGTCAAGCCATCGACCCCCGGCAGCATGACATCGAGCACGACAAGGTCCGGCCGGTCTTTCAGAATGCGCTCCACCGCTTGGTTTCCATCGTCGAGGATCTCCACGTCCATATCGGCCTGGACCAGATAATCCCTGAGGATGCCGGCAAGTTCCGGTTCGTCCTCCACCACAAAAATGCGTTTCCGGGTCATGGCTCCTCGCCTCCCCTAGGCAGATCCACACGCACGGCCAATCCTCCCAAATCGGATGGCGCGGCCGAGATCGAACCGCCATGAGCCTCCACGATGGCCCGACATATGGCCAGCCCCAGACCGGAGCCGCCATGCCGTCGGTCGCGGGAGGCTTCGACCCGGTAAAACCGGTCGAAAAGGCGGTCATAGGCATCGGGCGGCGGCGCCGGCGGGGAATCGGCGACGCATAGGGTGACACCCCTCCCTTTATCTTCGACCCGCACCGAAACCCGGCCGGGCGCTGCGGTATAGCGTCGGGCATTTTCCAGGAGATTGTCGAGAACCTGCCGGATCCGCAGCCGATCGCAGGAAACCAGACCGTTACCCGCACAGACGAAGTCTAGAAGCAGATCCGTTGCGTCGAACACCGGTCGCACGCTTTCGACCGCCTCCGCGACAAGGTCGTGCAGGTCCTCGTCCCGCCGATCCAATACCAGTGCGCCTTCGCGGCCGCGGGCCAGAAGGTTGATATCGCCCACAAGCAAGGACAACCGCATGACCGAGCCGTGCAGCGCGTCGAGAGCGGACGCATCGGGTTTTCGAACGCCGTCCTGCAGCGCCTCGATCTGGGCGCGCAGCACGGCAAGCGGGGTCTGCAATTCATGCGAGGTATCGGAGATCCATTGCCGTTCGGCCTTTTGTGCAGCATCAAGGCCGGCGGCGAGCGCGTTGAAATCCGCCACCAGATCGCCGAGTTCGTCCCGCCTCGTAGTCTCCAGACGGGTGTCGTATTCGCCGGTGACAAGCCGGCGTGCCCCCGCGGCAACCGCGTGCACGGGCGCCAGAAAGGTCCGGGCGAGGAAAAAGGCAGCGATCGCCGAAAGCACGACAGCAAGCAGTGCAGACAGGCCAAGCGTCAGCAATTGCCGGTTCAGGAACACACTGTCGGCGGCGATCGGCCGGCCGGGCAGCGCCGAAAGCGCCAGCCAGCCAACGACCTGCCGCTCGCTGCCCGCAGCAACGACCATGATGGGCCGACGGGCAAGAATCTCGCGATATCGCGGCGCTCCGGCGACAAGCGCGCCTTCCGCATCGAGCAGCGACAGCCTGCGGCCGATCTGCAACGGGTCGCCGCCTGGCGGACCTGTGCCGGGTGGTGGCGGATGCGGCGGCGGCCCCGCTCGGACTGTCAGGGGGTCTGGTGCCGGGGCACTCGGCGGTCTAAGCGGACCACCGGGCCGCGGGCCACCGCCAATCGGCCTTAGATTGCGACGCACAAAATCATGCCAGGCTTCCCGGCTCGCCGCCAGTTCGGGCCAGCCGGGGCGATCCAGCGTGTGCGCCCGTTGAAGCGCCGTAACGAGCGCGTCGAAGCGCCCGAGTTCCTCCTCCGCCAGAAAGGCCGAAAACCCCGACCGCATGCTGAGGCCCACCATCAATGCCATGAACACGACAATGAGCGTCGCAATGCCGGCGATTGCGGCGAACAGTTTGCGGGACAGCGGCAGGCGTTTCCAGAACATGACGCGGCTTTGGCATCGAAAAGTGCAGCGATGATGGAGACGAAACCGGACCCGTCAAGCCTGCACGGCGCGATACCGGCTCAGCCCCGCTCGTCTTTCGGTGAGCCGAGAACGAAGTAGGACGTGATGCTGCTCACCTGCGGCAGGGTTCCCAAGGTTTCGGTGTGGAAGTGCTTATAGGCTTCCAGGTCGGAGACCTCGATGCGCAGGATGTATTCGATCGTCCCGGACACGTTATGGCATTCGCGTACCGGCTCCGCGCGACCCATGGCCTGCTCGAACGCCACCTGGTCTTCCTTGAGGTGCCGGGACAGGCCGACGGTCACGAACACAACGACCCCAGCCCCGAGCGCTGCCCGGTCAAGCACCGCACGGTATCCGCTGATGATGCCGGATCGTTCCAACTCCTGGACGCGGCGGAGACACGCGGAAGCCGACAGGCCGACCCGGTTTGCCAGTTCGGCATTGCTGATCCGGCCGTCATGCTCAAGGACACGCAAGATTCTGCGATCAATATCGTCAATCTTCGTCATTCATTGCATATAGATTCATTTTTACGCCGAGAAAACAAGGAAATTGCGGAGGATCGCGCCCAGATTCCTTCCCATGACAATCGAACTCTTTTCGGCACTGGTCGCCTTTGCGTTCGCGACGTCGATCACGCCTGGTCCCAACAATCTGATGCTCCTGGCATCGGGGATGAATTTCGGCCTCGTGCGGACGATGCCGCATCTTTCGGGCATCGTTATCGGCTTTCCGGCAATGGTGTTTCTCGTCGGCGTCGGGCTGATGCAGATCTTCGATGCGATCCCGCACAGCTATACGATCCTGCGCACTGTCAGCGCCGCCTATTTGTGCTACCTCGCCTGGCGGATCGCCACAACAGTGCCGAAACAGCCGTCCAACGGATCGGACCAGGCGGCCGGAAGCGGCGGCCGGCCGTTTTCGTTCCTGCAGGCCGCCTCCTTTCAGTGGGTCAATCCCAAATCCTGGACGATGGCACTGACCGCGGTCAGCGTTTACGCCCCGCCGTTGCAACCGGCCGTCAGCAGCCTGATCGTCGCCGCGGTTTTCGCCGGCATTGCCCT
Organism: Pseudomonadota bacterium; assembly: GCA_038745065.1. GTDB lineage: Bacteria > Pseudomonadota > Alphaproteobacteria > Rhizobiales > JANQQB01 > JANQQB01. Next base: position 74,506 of record JBCDLT010000031.1, read on the forward strand.
GCCGGCCATGTTGGCGTGGACCCTCATCGGCCAGCAATTGCGCCACTTTCTCACCGATCCCAGGCGCCAGCGCGCCTTCAACATCACGTGCGCCACGCTGCTTGTGCTGTCATTGGCGCCAATGATTGCCGGTACAAATTGACGGCCGAAATAGAGCCGGGACAACTCAAGCCTGCTCGGCAAGAATGGCGCGAATGATGACCCAGGAGCCTTGCAGATGGTGGCGCAGAAGATCGGCAACACCGGCACCATCCCGGTCGCGAAGAGACTTGATCAGCGCATGGTGTTCGCGCACCGCGATGCGTGAACGGACCGGTTGTGCCGTACTGAGATAGCGCACCCGGTCAAGCTGGGCGTTCACTCGTCCGATGATGTCGGAGATCTGCTGGAACCCGCCCGCATTGACCAGGATCCGGTGGAAGCGGTCATCGGCCTCGATGAAGGTCCGACCGTCGCCGGACCGCACCGCATCCGCCATCAGATCGGTTTCCGATGCGAGCGCAGCGAGGTCCCGGTCGGAGATGGTCGCCGCAGCCAGTTCGGCAACCCGCGGCTCCAGTGCCTCGCGCACCAGAATGCCTTCTTCGACCCGACCGGCATCGATGGGTGCGACGGACGTTCCGGCCTGTTTTTTTATGACGACGAGGCCGTCGTCGCGCAGGCGCAACAGCGCCTCCCTCACCGGCGTGCGGGAAACACCGAACCGCTCTGCGATGGTCGGTTCGTGAAGCGCTTCTGACGGCGCAATGTTGCCGGTGACAATAAGGGCGCGCACATGCGCATAGATGTGCTGCGACAACGGTATGCCCGGCGCCGGCGGCGGATAGGTGTCCCGGGGAATTGTCAGCGAACCGGTCCGGTTCATGCCCAGGCCCTCATGGAAAGAGCGTCACGTCGGACCACCGGGCTCATCGGCAACGAATACCTTGCCGCCTTTCTTGCGAAGGTCTGCCGGAGCCATCGATTGCGACAGGAACGCGCTTTCGTGGGCTGC
>JBCDLT010000032.1:0-73388 GCA_038745065.1 Pseudomonadota bacterium
GATAATGTACAAATATTAACAGATCTCGATGATTTTCTAACAGTTGCAGATCGTAGCGGCAACGATTTAAGCAATCTCATCCTAGATAATGGTCATTACTATAGTTCACGGGGATTCGGCGGGACAATCGTTCAGTACGGAGAAAAAATTGTCGTAGTCTTTCGTGGCACTGACTCCAACGCTTCGGGATGGTCGTCGACTTGGCAAGCTATATTGGAGGGGTTATTCGGCGCCGGTGATCCCTCGAAGATCGATTTGGAGGACGCAAATGCAAACAAGAGTCTTGGTTTTGGAACTTACGATGCAACGCAGTGGGATGACGCGCGCGCGCTTGTAGAGAAAGCAATTAGCTTGGCCGGGAACGATCTGGACAAGGTTGTGGTTACGGGTCAGTCACTTGGTGGCGGCTTGGCTGGCTTGGCTTCTCTCAAATATGGTGTGCAAGGCTACGCGTTTGCGCCTGCTCCGTTTGCAAAACAGTTGGACGTTGAAGCAGACATTATGGCTCTAGAAATATTTCTAGAAAAATCGGAAAATTTAGAATTCTTTAATGAAGTATTTATGAATGAATCGACAGAGAATAAGATATTACTGCTACGCAATGCTTCGAATGAAAATATTCGGCAAAACTATGTGAAAGAGCAATACTCTTCACCGGCAAATGAAGATGCGATTATTGCGCTAAGGCAGAATTATTTTGATGAAGCGGATATGCAATTTGGGAATTTATATTCCAATTTGGAAAAATTAGAATTACACTTAATTGAAGGTGAGACGCTATCTAATACTGAAACGAGTGAAATTGGAAGAATAATTAATCGTTTCGCAGATCATTTTGAGGAAGCGGCCAGGGTTTACGATGTTGGTGGCGTTGTTGGGGACAACAACTCTGACGAAGGTCTACACGGTCCAGCCTTGCATGCTCTTGTAATCCGCACTGATGGTACCGGCAAAGATTTTGCTAATCTGCTGAAAAATGACGATGATCTTCGAGGTGCCTTCATCGATCAGACCGGTGTATCCGGTCCTGTAGACAATGGTCGTGAGGGACCATCCACAACGCCCGATCCAAATGTTGATCCAAGTCAGTTGCCTTCGTTTGGTCCTAGTCCGTTTATTACATACCGCGCGCTTTGGAAGGAAGTTGATGTAGAAAACGGACTCTACGACTACTTTCATAAGGTCTACGGAACGCTGACTGCTAGTGGCGCCGCAGCAAGGCGTGTCGATTATGGGGAAACATCACTTCATAGCGGTGTCATCAAGCTGTCTCTGGGTATTCTCCGAGACGCTTTACAAGACACTGGAACCATTGACGCAATCAAGGAAAATTTAGGTAGCAATTTACAGCTTGGAGAGGATGTATCGACTGTCAATTTTGTCGGCGGTGACGCCGAAGGAAAGCCATTTTCTGATCGCGTCGTAATTGATTTAGAAGCGCTCGAAGCAACAGAGAATTCCCATGAAAGCCACCTTGTACAATTTGGGAATACAAAATCACATTTTGGATTTATAGATATCAATAAAGAGATATGGAATTCTATACAAGAATCTATAGGGGAGGTTAACTCCTCAACCAGTCAAGAAGTAGAGGGAATATTGGGAGTTTCGCATACGGAAATTAATCTTGGAAAAGAGCTTCTAAAACCTTGGGAGATATTGGTTGTCCATGGAGGCAACGATTCGGATGGATTGATCAACTTCATGCCCAATGAGTCTTCGGGGCTCTCGCGAGATCACTCTGACTTGTCCCACGCCGTGTTTGGGGGTGATGGGAAGAATACGATCAAAGGCTCAACAACCGGTGATTACCTCATGGGTGGAGAATCCGGCGACGTGCTGTCGGGAGCCGAAGGCAACGACACGTTGATTGGCGGGGGCGGCGAGGATTCACTTGTAGGTGGAGCCGGAAATGACACTCTGCTCGGCGGTGCTGGAAAGGCTGACATCGCGGTTTATGAGCATACGGATTCCGGACAGACGCCCGGTAGCGGCATTGCAGCGTCCATCACATTGAATTCTGAAACAGATGCAACGGTTATTTCGGTTACTGACGATGGCTTCGGTTCCGCTGATCGTCTAATCGCTATCGAACACATTGAAGGCACGTCGAAGTCAGATTACTTCGAGTTCAAAGACTTTGCTGTCTCTGATGTTAACAAGATCAACGTATCGGTTTTCGCGGATCCAGCGGCAGGTGGTACTTCGGCCTCAGATGTGCACGACATCGCAGATTTTGTTGCGCTATCTGGCCCCGGCAAGCTCACGGCGATCGAGCGTGAAGATGAAGATGGCAGGACGTATATCGCTGTCGATGGATCGGGCATTCGTCTCTACGATTTCGAAGAGATAATTGGGACGCATGGCGAAGATCTCCTCGAAGAAAGCAGCACAATAAAACGCGCCTATGGAGGTGGTGGCGACGACGTCCTGAAAGGTGGCAAAAACATAGAGTTGCTCGACGGCGGCGCCGGCAACGACGTACTGTACGGCACCGCAGCCTACCTTTACGGCGGCGCCGGCAACGATGTGCTGTACGGTGCCGGAGCCCACCTCTATGGCGGCGGGGACGAAGCCGACGCCTATGTCGGCGGTGCCGGCACCCACATCATGGACGCCGACAACAACGATCACGTCTATTGGGGTGGGATGCGGCTGACCGGCGGCAGCCAGGAATGGTGGAACGAGGGTGCTTATGCCTATTGGACGCCGGCCTCGACCATTTTCACCGCGGTTCCCGGTCTCGTTAGCGGCCTGCTTGGCACGATCTTCATGCTGGAGGTCGAAACCGTCTACATGCATGCCTACCGCTACGGGCTGACCGTAGCCGGCCAATTGGTCGTTGAGTTCGGCCGAAAGGGCGGCGAGCAGCAAATGGTGATCGAGGATTACGACCTCGATCTGGCAAGCGGTACGGCGACCGGCGGTCTGGTCGTCTACAAACAGGAATACGTCGAAAACGCAACGCTCGCTGACCTGGAAGACTTCATCAACCTCGCCTTCTACGTCGCCTACGGCTCCGGCATCGAAGGCCGTGACCCGCTCGTGCTCGACCTCGACGGCGACGGGCTGGAACTGACCTCGCTCGGCCAGAGCTCCGTGCATTTCGAACTCGACGGCGACGGGTTTGCCGAACGCACCGCCTGGGTGCGCTCCGATGACGGGTTCCTGGCGATCGACGACAATGGAAACGGCACGATCGACGATCTCGGCGAATTGTTCGGCGATGCGACGACCGACGGCTTTACCGAACTTGCCGGCCTCGACAGCAATGCCGACGGCGTCATCGACGCGCTCGATGCGCGGTTTGCCGACCTGCTCGTCTGGCGCGATCTGAACCGCAATGGCATCAGCGAAACCGATGAACTGATGACGCTGACGGAGGCGGGCATAACCAGCCTGTCGCTCACCACCCGCACGCCGACCGTGACCGATGTGCGCGGCAACGAGGTGCGCGCCGAGGCCGACATCACCTTTGCCGACGGCCGCCAGTCGACGATCTCCGACGTCGTGCTCGTCTCCGACCAGACCGATACGGCCTATATGGGCGACGCCACCGTGTCGGCCGCTGCCGCGCTTTTGCCGAACCTGCGCGGCTATGGCGAGATCACCGATCTGCACGTGGCGATGACAACTAATGCGGGATTGCTGGCAGCCGTTGAAACCTTTGCTGCTAAAATCGCCACGACCGACCTGACCACCTATCATACCGACGTCATTGACATCCTGTTCCGCTGGGCCGGTGTCGACGCCATGACGCCGACGACGCTCGGCACCGGCCTCGACACCCAGATGCTCGCTTTCGTCGAAAAATATTCCGGCTACCAGGTGATGGACCGGGACGGTAACGGCGATCCGATCGCCAACAATGTCGACGAAGTGCTCGACATCTGGAACGAGACGCTGCAGGAGGTGACGCTGCGGCTGGCCGTGCAGGGGCCGCTCTCAAGCACCTTTGCCGGCGTCGAGTTCCAGCCCGGGCGCGACGGCTTCAAGGCGAGCGGACCGCAGAGCCTCGCCGACCTCTACCAATCCGTACTGGCGGGCCTGTCGGCCGATCCGGCAACCGCGCTCGCCGAATGGACCAATGACTGGGTGCCGCTCCTCACCGAATTCGGCGCCACGTTCCTGCGCCATGACGGCAACCGGCTGAAGGTCGATTTTGAGGTGGCGAGCCTGGTCCGCGCCCATGACGCGGCCGCGCCGTCGCTTGCGCTCGGCGACGCGATCACCGCGCTCGGCCATTCCGACGTCTTCCTCGGCACGAGCGGCGACGACCTGATGGAACGCCAGTCGACCGCGCGCACCAGCGTCTATATCGGACTGGAAGGCAACGACACGCTTATCGGCGGCACCAACCAGGATGTCTATGTCTTCGGCGCCGGCTTCGGTCAGGACGTGATCGAGGACCAGGAAGCCGGCGGCGGCATGAGCGGCGACCGCATCCGCTTCACCACCTTGAGCGCCTCGGAAGTGACCCTGTCGCATGTCGGCGACGACCTCGTCATTGCGGTCAACGGCACCAGCGACCTCATCACCGTCAAAAACCATTTCAGTGCGCCGACCATCACCGCGCTCGGCCAGATCACCTCGGCCAATTGGGGCATCGAGGAAATCCAGTTCGCCGACGGCACGATCATGGAATCGACGGATTTCGCCGAGGCCGTCGGCACCGGCACGTCGGCGTCGGAAGTGATCACCGGCTCCGGCCGCGACGACCAGATCACCGGCCTGGAAGGCGACGACACGCTGCGCGGCGGCAATAACGGCGACATCTATTATTTCAGCCGCGGCCACGGCAACGACGTCATCGAGGACAGGATGACGAACACGTTGCTGTCCATGCCGGACGCGCTGATCTTCGAGGGCGGTATTTCCGAGGACGACCTGACGTTTGCGCGCGACGGTAACGACCTGATCATGATGCTCGACGACGGCACCGGCAGCGTGCGCGTCAAGGACCAGTTCTATTACACGCCGCTCGGCTTCCAGAACAAATACGCGCTCGACTACCGGGTGGATTCCGTCTTTTTCACCACCGGCATGCCGCTCACCTGGCGCCAGATCCAGCAAAAGCTGATCGACGAGGCGACGACAGCCGGCGACGACCACATCCTCGGCTTCGGCACCGCGGATACGTTTTCCGCCAGCGCCGGCAACGACACCCTGTCCGGCGGCGACGGCGGCGACACCTATCATTTCGGCTATGGCAGCGGCACCGACGTCATCCAGGACCACCAGAGCACTGTCGAGTTCAACCTGATCCCCGGCATCGAGACGTTCGGCTTTGCCGACCCGGACGAACTGATTTTCGGCCCCGGCATCACGGCCGCCAATGTCACCTATACACGGCACGGCTATGCGCCGGACCTTTTGGTCAGCCTAGACGGCACCAACGACCACCTGACCCTGAAGGGCTTTTTCACCGCGACCTATACCTGGGTGTTCGGCACCCAATGGTTCAACCAGGTCGAGACCTTCACGTTCTCAGACGGTACCCAGCACACCGTCACCGACATCGTCACGGAACTGCTTGCCGCGGCCTCGACCGACGGCGACGATGAAATCTACGGCTTTTCCCTGGAAGACACGCTCGACGGCGGCGCCGGCGACGATTACCTGTCCGGCGGCAACGAAAACGATACCTATATTTTCGATGCCGGCTACGGCAACGACACAATCTTCGATCACCTCGGCAACATCCTGTCCGGCAACGACGACAGGGTGGTGTTCGGCTCCGGCATCGATGCCGCCACGACGCGTTTTGCCCGCAATGCCGACGGCAATCTGGAAATCACCTTCGACGGGCTCACCGACAGCCTGACGATCGAGGGCCAGTTCAAATTCGTCGAGACGGCGGCCTTCGGCACCCGCAATTTCGGCCTGATCGAAAGCTTCGAATTCCACGACGGCACGACGATCGGCTGGTCGGCGATCGAGGCCTCGATCGTCGCTTCCCTGAAGACCGACGGCAACGACCTGATCGAGGGCTTCCATTTCGGCGACACGCTCGACGGCGGCCTCGGCGACGACACGCTGATCGGCGGCAACGGGTCCGACACCTATATCTACCGGTCCGGCGACGGCAACGACTATATCGACGACCGGCTCGGCAACATCCTGACCGGCACCACCGACGTTCTCGACTTCGTCGACCTCGATTCGACCGACGTCACGTTCGGGCGCGCCGGCGCCAGCCACGCGCTGACGATCACGGTCGCGCCGACCGGCCACACGATCACCGTCGACACCATGTTCCCGGACTACAACATCGCGCGTTATTTCTATGCGCTCGACGAGTTCCGCTTCGCCGACGGCGTGACCTATACGCGCCAACAGATCATGGACATGCTGCTCGCCGCCGCGACGACGGCCGGTAACGACACGATCTACGGCTATCACGACGACGAGACGATCGACGGCGGCGCCGGCGACGACCTGCTGAACGGCCTGTCCGGCCAGGACACCTATATCTGGGGCGTCGGCTCCGGCAACGACATCATCGACGACCAGTCGTCCTATGTGCGCGACGACAACATCGTCGAGTTTACCGGATCGCTCACGGCGGCCGATCTGAGCTTTGCCGTCGTGCCGGGCACCACGGACCTGGTGATCACCATCGTCGCCACCGGCGAGACGCTGACCGTGCGCGAGGCGTTTACCATCCATCCATTCGGCTATCTCGCCGGCAGCGTGCACACCTATCGCTTTACCGACGGATCGAGCCTGACCTACGAAGACATCGGCCAGATGATCCTCGACGGTTCGGTCACGGCCGGCGACGATACGCTGAACGGTTTTGCTTTCGACGAAACCTTCGACGGCGGCGCCGGCAACGATCTTCTGCAGGGCGGGGCGGGCAGCGACACCTACAAATTCGGCACAGGCTCCGGGCAAGACACGATCGAGGATTCCGCGGCGCGGCTTTTCGTACAGACCGACCGCATCGAAATCACCGGCGGGCTCGGCGAGGCCGATGTCACGTTTTCCCGCGACGGCGACGACATGCTGATCGCCATCGACGGCACGACGGACCTGTTGCGCGTGATCGGCCAGTTCGGTTCGGACGGCTTCCGCCAGATCGAGGAGGTCGTCTTCGACGATGGCACCGTGCTGACGGCGGAGGATCTGGCCACCGCGCTCGCCGGGCAGATCGGCACAGAAGGCGCCGACACGCTTGTCGGATCCGGCATCGCGGACGTGTTGTCCGGGCTCGGCGGCAACGATTCCATCACCGGCAACGATGCCGACGATTTCCTTTATGGCGGCGCCGGCGACGACACGCTGGAAGGCGGCGGGGAGGACGATGTGCTCGCCGGCGGCACCGGCAACGACACGCTGACGGGCAATAACGGCTCCGACACCTACATCTTTACCCGCGGCGACGGCCAGGACGTCATCCAGGACACCACAAGCGCCTATTTCCTGACCTATACGGACCGGGTGGAGATCCGCGGCTACCAGGCCGCCGACGTGAGCCTGGCGCGCGCCGCGCCCGACAGCAAAGACCTGATCATCACCTTTGCCGGCACCACCGACCAGGTGACGCTCATCGGCGGCTTCTCCGATGCCGGCTATGACGACATCGAGGAAATCGCGATCGTCTTCGAGACCACCGCGCCGGACGGTTCGCCGCTGGTCGAGGAAACGGTGTGGGACAAGCCCGCGATCCGCGCGATGATCTACGGCGATGCCTCGACGGACGGTGCCGACCACCTTGTCGGCCTCAGCGGCGACGACAGCCTGTCGAGCGGCGCCGGCGACGATTTGGTCGTCGGGGCCTACGGCGACGACACGCTGGAGGGCGGCACCGGCAACGACACGCTGCAGGGGGACGACGGGTCCGACACCTATGTCTTTCGCAAGGGCGACGGCCAGGATGTCATCATCGACGACACCCACAATTATTTCCTGACCTATATGGACCGGATCGAAATCCACGGCTACCAGCCCGATGACATCACGATCGCGCGGCCGACGCCGGACAGCGAGGATCTGGTCATCACCTTCCTCGGCACGGATGATCGCATCACCGCCATTCGCGGTTTCACCGATGCCGGTTACGACGACATCGAGGAGATCGCCGTCTTCACCGAGATCGAAGGCGAGGGCGGTGCCACGATCGTCCAGGAGACGGTCTGGACCAAGACGCAGATCCGCGAGCGGATTTACCAGGAGGCGATGACCGGTGCAGCCGACCGGATCGTTGGCATTGACGGGGACGACAGCCTGGCCGGCGGTGCCGGCAACGACACGCTCGTCGGCAATTACGGCGACGACACGTTGGAAGGCGGCACCGGCAACGACAGCTTGCAGGGCGACGACGGGTCCGACACCTACGTCTTCCGCAGGGGCGACGGCCAGGATGTCATCAAGGACGACAGCCACAATTATTTCCTGACCCATACGGACCGATTGGAGATCCATGGTTATCAGGCCGCCGACGTGACCCTGTCGCGCGCCGCGCCCGACAGCAACGATCTCATCGTCACCTTCACAGGCACGACGGACCAGGTGACGCTCGTCGGTGGATTCTCCGATGCCGGTTACGATGACATCGAGGAAATCGCGATCGTTTACGAGACGAACGCGCCGGACGGCACGCCGCTGGTCGAAGAGACCGTGTGGGACAAAGCGGCGATCCGGGCGATCATATTCGGTGGTGCCTCGACGGATGGCAACGACACGATCTACGGACTGAGCGGTGACGACAGCCTCGCCGCCGGTGCCGGCGACGACACCCTGATCGGAGCCTATGGCGACGACACGCTGGAAGGCGGCACCGGTAACGACAGCTTACAGGGCGATGACGGGTCGGACCTTTACATCTTCAATCGCGGCGACGGCCAGGACGTCATCCACGACGATTCCTTCAATGCGTTCCTGAGCCATACCGACCGGGTGGAAATCCGTGGCTACCAGGCCGCCGACGTTACCCTGTCGCGGTCGGCACCCGACAGCAACGACCTCATCATCACCTTTGCCGGCACGACGGACCAGATCACCCTTGTCGGCGGCTTTTCCGATGTCGGCAATGACGACATCGAGGAAATCGCGATTGTCTTTGAGACCACCGCGCCGGACGGCACGCCTTTGGTCGAGGAGACCGTTTGGGACAAGGCCGCGATCCGGGCGATCATCTACGGTGCGGCGTCGACCGACGGAAACGATCATATCGTCGGCCTGACCGGCGATGACAGTCTGTCCGCCGGCGCCGGCGACGATCTGCTGGTGGGCGATTACGGCGACGACACGCTCGAAGGCGGCACGGGCAATGACACGCTGCAGGGCGACGACGGCTCGGATCTCTACATCTTCACCCGCGGCGACGGCCAGGACGTCATCCGGGAAGATTCCTTCGGCGATTGGTCGAGCTATGTCGACCGGCTCGAAATCCGCGGCTACCTGCCGTCCGAGGTCACGCTGGCGCGGGCCGGGACCGAGAACATGGACCTTGTCCTGACCTTTGCCGGGACGACCGACAGTCTGACCCTTCTCGACCATCTCCGAGACGACGGCCACAGCGACATCGAAGAGATCGTCTTCGACGACGGCACGATCTGGACGGTGAGCAGTGCCCGGGCAACACTCGTCGCCCAGGAGGCGACCACGGGCAACGATTCGGTAACCGGGTTCGACGGCATCGATACGCTGGAAGGCGGTCTCGGGGACGACACGCTCACCGGGCGCGATGAGAGCGACGATTACATCTTCACCCGCGGCGACGGGTCGGACACGATCTGGGACAAGGGCTGGGACGATACCGACCGGCTCCTGATCCATTCCTATCAGGCCTCCGAGATCACCTTTGCGCGCAGCGTGCAGAACGCGGCGGACCTCGTCCTGACATTCACCGGCACCAGCGACCGGATCGTGATCCAGAACACGCTGAACGAGGACCGGGCCGACCACATCGAACAGATCGTGCTCGACGACGGCACGACCTATACGATCACCGACATCAATGCGATCCTTGACCAGGCCGGCGCGCTCAGCGACAGCCTGACCGGCACCGCAGGTGACGACACGCTGAGCGGCCAGGACGGGGACGATACGCTGAGCGGCCTTGCCGGCGCGGATACGCTCGATGGCGGCCAGCATGACGACCTCCTCATCGGCGGTCTCGGCGCCGACAGTCTGCTCGGCGGCGCCGGCGGCGATACCTATCAATATGCGTCCGGCGACGGCTCGGACATCGTCAACGACACCGATGGGTCGCTGATATCCGTCGACACCTTGTGGCTCACCGACCTCAACGAGGCCGATGTGGTCGGCGCAATCGACGGAAATGACTTCATTATCATTGTGAACGCCACCGGCGATCAGATTGAAATGACAGGGCAATTCCAGTCGTCGACCGAGAATTTCGGGATCGAGCAGGTGCTTTTTGCCGACGGCACGATCTGGGACCGGGCGCGTATCGTTTCCAAAGCCGCCATTCGCGGCACGGACGGCAACGACAACCTCACCGGCACGACCGGCGACGACGTCTATGCCGGCGGGCTCGGCGACGACACGCTGAACGCGCGCCAGGGCAACGACACGTTCCTCTACAAGAGCGGCGACGGCAACGACTTCGTGGATGAGCAGGACGGCTCGACCGTCGCCGTCGACGTCCTGAAACTGCTCGATCTCAACCCGGCCGACATCCTGGCCTCGCGTGTCGGCAACGACTTCATGATCACCATCAACGCGACCGGCCACCAGATCGAGATCGACGACCATTTCTATTCGACGACATCGAATTACGGCATCGAGGAAGTGCGCTTTGCCGACGGCACCGTCTGGGATCGCGCCAGGATCGCGGCCGAAGCCTATATCCGCGGCACCGACGCGGCCGAAACCCTGAACGATTCAAGCTGGGACGACACGTTCTTCGGCGGGCTCGGCGACGACAACATCAATGCCCGCTACGGCAACGACACGTTCCTTTACCGAAGCGGCGACGGCAGCGACTGGATCAACGAACAGGATTCGTCCACGACCTCCGTCGATGTCCTGAAATTCCTCGATCTCAACGCCGCCGATATCGTCGCCTCGCGCCTGGGCAACGACTTCTTCCTCACCGTGACGGCAACCGGCCACCGCATCGAGATCGACGACCACTTCTATTCCACGACCTATAATTATGGCATCGAGGAAGTGCACTTTGCCGACGGTACGGTCTGGGACCGGACACAGATCGCGGCCGAAGCCCTGATCCGCGGCACCGACGCCTCCGAAACGCTGAACGATACGAGCGACGACGACGTCTTCCTCGGCGGTCTCGGCGACGACACGCTGAAGGCCCGCTACGGCAACGACACGTTCCTGTATGCCAGCGGCGACGGCAGTGATTTCATCGATGACTTTGATTCCTCCACCACGTCCGTCGACGTCTTGAAACTGACCGACCTCAACACCGCCGATATCGTCGCCGCGCGCGAAGGGGCGGACCTGTTTCTCACCGTCACGACGACCGGCCACCGTATCCAGGTCGACGATCAGTTCTATTCGACCTCCTACAATTACGGCCTGGAGGAGATTCACTTCGCCGACGGCACCGTCTGGGATCGGGCCCAGATCATGACCGAAGCCCTGATCCGCGGCACCGACGGCGCCGACACGCTGAGCGATACGAGCGACGACGACGTCTTTGTCGGCGGTCTCGGCGACGACGTCTTCACGTCTCGCTACGGCAGCGACACGTTCCTGTATGCCAGCGGCGACGGCGACGACGTCATCAACGAACTGAACTCGTCCACGACCACGGTCGACGTCCTGAAATTCGTCGACCTCAATCCGGACGACATCTATGTCACGCGCACCGGCACCGACCATTTCGCGCATGTGATCGCGACCGGCGCCCGCATCGAAAACGACGACTTCTTCTGGTCGAGCGCCCATTACGGCATCGACGCCTTCCACTTCGCCGACGGCACGGTCTGGGACCGCACGATGCTCGCCGACAAGGTCGAGGACGGCTATCTGACCGGTACCGCCGGAGCCGACACGCTCGACGGCGGCCAGGGCGACGATCGGCTGTTCGGCGAGGACGGCGCGGATTCCCTGATCGGCGGCACCGGCGACGACCGCATGAGCGGCGGTCTCGGCGACGACACGTTCGTGTTCCTGACGGCCGGTACCGGCGCCGATACGATCACCGACTTCACGGCGGGTGCGGCGAGCGAGGATACGATCGAGATCGCCACAACCCTGTTCGCCGACTTCGCCGCCCTCAGCGCGGCCGTAACCGATGACGGAACGGACGCGACGATCACCATCGCCCCGGGCGACACGATCGTGCTGAAAGGCGTCGTTGCGGCCGACCTGCACGCGGACGATTTCACGTTCGTATAGACGCTGCTGCGCCCGATCGGACGGCCGGTCGGGTAGGGCACCGCCGGCTTTCGGGTTACGCCGCGGGTTTCGGCGCGAAATGGGCTGTGCGATATAGCATTTGTCAGCGTTTAACTTGCTGCAATCACTTAAAATCATTGTAAAAAATAACAGTATAAGTATGTATCAATACGTATAACGGCTGCAAATATTTGTTTTATGTGCTGCATACCGAATATTAACAAAATAAGCGTTTTATCATTACTTAATAAAAGAAGATAAAGCGTCTCAAGGATTGATATAAATATTGATCTTTGATGCAAACAAGGGTTGAGTCATTGGTAAAAATAGGAAATATGTGCGGATTGTAAAAATGGCCAAGGATCAGACCATAACCGGAAACGAAGTTTTCTTCGGTGACGATGAGATCATCGTCAGCAAAACAGACCTCAAGGGAAGAATTACATATTGCAACGATGTTTTTCTTCGTGTGGCGGGATACACGGAAAAGGAATGTGTTGGCCAACCGCACAGTATGATCCGTCATCCGCACATGCCGCGTTGCGTGTTCGGCTTGCTCTGGGAGACGATCCAGGACGGACGCGAGATCTTTGCCTATGTCGTCAACCGCTGCAAGAACGGCGACCATTATTGGGTGAACGCCCACGTCACGCCGAGCCGCAACGGCGCCGGCCAGATCGTCGGCTACCATTCGAACCGCCGTGTGCCCGACCGGCGCATTCTGGAAGAGCACATTCAGCCGCTCTACGACGAATTGCTCGCCGAGGAACGCCGCCATGCAAACCGCAAGGAGGGCCTGCAGGCCTCCAGCGGCCGGGTCGCAGCCCTCCTGAAGGACAAGGGCGTGGAATACGACGAGTTTGTCGCGACGCTCTGATCCCATCCGCCCCGCCGGTCCGGCAGGGCACGACAATTCAGGAAACCGGAACCATGTTTGCCAGATCCAACAAGTCGGCCATCAAAAAGGCCATCGAAGTCTGCGAGGCCGCCGCGGAGGGCGATTTCGAGGCGCGTATCACCAACATCACCGAAACCGGCGACGCGGCCCGCATGCTGCACGCCATCAACCGGCTGATCGATCGCTCGGACGCCTATGTCCGGGAATCCCGGGCGTCGCTCGAATATGTCGCGCGCAACAAGTATTTCCGTCGCATCGCCGAACGCGGCATGACAGGAGCCTTCGGCGAGGCGAGCCGGACGGTCAACACAGCCATGGAATCGATGCAGGAACGCGTCGGGCAATTCACCGGCGTCGTGACGAACTTCGAGGACACGATGCGCGAAGTCGTGGATTCGGTGGCCTCGGCGGCAACCGAACTGGAAGCCTCGGCGCAAACGCTGGATCAGAACACGTCATCGGCCGCCGACCAGTCGACGACGGTGGCGGCGGCTGCCGAGGAAGCGTCGGCCAATGTCAGCTCGGTCGCGTCCGCAACCGAAGAACTGACGAATTCCGTGAGCGAGATCAACCAGCAGGTTACGCAATCCTCGAAATCGGCGTCCGAAGCTGTCGAGATCGTCCGCAAGACCAATGAAGACATCAGCGGCCTGGCGGACGCTTCGGAAAAGATCGGCCAGGTGGTTTCGCTGATCACCGACATCGCCGAACAGACCAACCTGCTTGCGCTCAACGCCACGATCGAGGCCGCGCGGGCCGGCGAGGCGGGCAAGGGGTTCGCGGTCGTCGCGTCCGAGGTCAAGGGGTTGGCCAGCCAGACCGCCAAGGCGACCGAGGAGATCGTGACCCAGATCTCCGGCATTCAGAACGCTTCCAAGACCGCGATTTCCTCAGTGGAGACGATCGGGGAGACGATTACCAATATTAACGAGATCGCCTCCGCGATCGCCGCCGCCGTGGAACAGCAAAGTGCCGCGACCGGCGAAATTGCCCGCAACATCGATCATGCCGCGACGGGCACGACCGAAGTCAGTGCCGGGATCGGTGTCGTCAGCAAAGCAGTCCAGGAATCCGGCGAAGCCGGCGGTCAGGTGCTCGATGCGTCCCGGGAATTGTCGGAACGCGGCGAGTTGCTGCGGAGCGAAGTGACCCGGTTCCTGGAGGAGGTCCGCAAGGTGATCTGACCGGTTGCCGACTACCGCCCGGCACGCACGGCCAGGTCCACGACGAGCGCATGGTGGTCCGAGCCCGGCAGGCGGGCGCGGGACACGGATACCGGATCGAACGCCGCCCCCACGAAGGCGTGGTCGATCGGCAGAAACGGCACCTTCAGTGGGGTTGTATCGACCCCGTAGGCGGTCAGTTTCCGGCTGACGGCGTTCAGCAGCTGCGGCCGGCGTTCCGCCGGCCATGTCGGCAGAGCCAGCGACACCCGTTCAAGGCCAAGACCGGCATCCAGGTGCGCCAGGCCGTAGGACCAGGGCGTGGAGTTGAAATCGCCCATTACGACACTGCGCGTCCGGTCGGCGGCCGCCACGGCGCGCGCGAGCTGGTCCATCTGGTTGCGCTGGCGCGGTACCTGGATGGGCCAGGTCAGATGCGTCCCGAACACACTGAGTTCGACCGTCCGGCCACCGAGCGGGACAAGCAGGTCGGCGCGCACCAGCGGCACCGTCCAGTCGTTCAGGCGCGTCGACGGGAGAGGATTTGCGCCGCCTTCTTGCGCGACCGGCCGGCGCACCTGATCGCGCGCAATCGGATGCCGGCTGAGAACGGCGATGTTGCATAACGACACGCCGATGCAATCGGCCCGGTAGGGATAGGCCTTTGCAAGCCGGTTTGCGATCGGCCGCTGCTTGCGCCACATCTCCTGCAGCACGATGACGTCCGCATCGAGGGCCAAGAGCGCCGCAACGGCGTCCGCCTGTTCCGAATTACGGCCCCAGACATTGAAAGAGACCAGTCGGACGATGTCGGCACGCGCGGCGGGACGCTCCGCCGTTGAATTCTCGGCGACGGCCGAACGGATCAGTTCCGGGGCGAGTGCGGCGCCCTGCAAGCCGAAGGTGAGGGCGGCAAGCCAGAAGGTCGCCGTGCGCCGGTGCGGCCGCCGGAAGAACAGAAACAGACCGGGCAGCAGGACGATCGCTGCGGCCATAAGAAACGGGCGGAAGTGGTTGACGGTGTCGAAAAGCGGCAGAAAACGTCCTGCCTCGCCGGCCAGGCTGATCGCGGCGAGGCCGAGAAATCCAACAAAGACCAGGCTTTTTGCCAATAGAAGGCCGAAACGCATACGCAAACTCACATCAGATCGACCGGCCCGAACAGTCGGGCCGGGCGGATCCCGGCCGCATCGATCCGCTCCGATTCAGATAGCGATTTGTGTGAGCTGTTTAAAGGCGGTGCCGGGAACGTCGTAAACGCGGCGTGTGTCTCGCCCGGCTCTGAGATATGCCGGCGCGGAATGCGGCGGCATCGTCGGACGACTATTCCTGCACCTGCCAGCCGCCGGGCCCCAGATGTTCCTGCGGGCGGAAGCGGGTCTTGTAGTCCATCTTCGGCGATCCGGCCACCCAATAGCCGAGATAGACGTAAGGCAGGCCGAGTTTTTTCGCGCGGTCGATGTGGTCGAGGATCATGTACGTGCCGAGGCCGCGATCCGAATAGGCCGGGTCGAAAAAGCTGTAGACCATGGAAATGCCGTCCGACAGCACGTCTGTGAGCGCGGTGGCGATCAGCGGTCCGTCGCTCGATCCGGTCACCGCGCTGTCGACGTCGCGCGGCCGGTATTCCACCAGCATGGAGTTCACATGTGTGTCTTCGACCATCATTGCATAGTCGAGCACGGTCATGTCGGCCATGCCGCCATCCGCATGGCGCGTGTCGAGGTAACGGCGGAACAGCGAATATTGTTCCGACGAGGGTGCCACCGGATGTTCGATCCCGATCAGGTCGGCATTCTGGTTCCAGGTCCGACGAAAGGATTTCGACCAGCGGAACCGGTCGACCAGGACCCGCACGGATACACAGGCCCGGCAACCCTCGCAGGCCGGCCGGTAGGCAATGTTCTGGCTGCGCCGGAAGCCGCCCTGGGTCAGCACGTCGTTTAGTGCGCTGGCGCTCTCACCCACCAAATGCGTGAACACCTTACGCTCCGCCTTGCCGTCGAGATAGGGGCACGGCGCCGGCGTCGTCAGGAAAAACTGAGGGCTGTCAAAAACATGCCGTGTCATTCAAAATCCCAACGCGCGGGGGGAGGCGGGTCGTTCGGTTTCGGGAGGCCATTTATAGCGGCTGGCGCCGCCAAGTGCGAGCGCAAATCGCCGCCGGCACATCACGGTACGGCGTGCGGTCGCGGTCGGATCGCCGGCCGGCGGGGATCCCGACCGGTCGATAGAGGCGCGGCTGGCGGAATGTCAGCTGGCGGGGCGCGCGCTTTCTGCGATGGCGCGATCGATCGCGCCCGGATCCGCGGCATTCAGCACCACCGTGCCGAGCAGAATGTCATGCAGAAGCCGCTTGCGGGAGCCGAACAGGGAAACAGCCACGATCAGCGGCGTCAGGAGCACGTTGAAGGCGTAGAACAGCACGCCATGCATAAGCGCGAGCACCAGATAGGGTTTTGCGCCGTACCACAGTCGCAATTCCAGGCCCATGACGCGCATACCCGGTGTCGCGGCATTCGGTCCGCCGAGCGTCAAGCCGACATAGATCAGCGCCGTCGCCGGCACCAGTATGCCGAACAGGAGCCAGCCGAGCCCCAACGTGACGACGCCGAAAACCGCAACCAGCGCGCCCGCAGCCACAATGATCAGGCAGAGGAACACAAGGTCCATCAGATAGGCGATCACACGCTTTCGACGCACGTCTGTATACAGCGCCGGATAGCGCAGCGGATCGAAGACAAACACGTCGCGGTCAGTTTCCGCGCGCGCGCTTTCAACGCTCATTGGGGGGCCTTTCGGAATGTCGGGACCGGTTGCTCTCTCTCGACATCTAATGTGGGCATCGCCACGGGGAATTCAAATCGACGTCCCGCCTGTCAGGTCTTCAGGCGTTCGGCCACCTCCGGGGCGAAATAGGTGAGAATGCCGTCGGCGCCGGCCCGTTTGAACGCCTGAAGGCTTTCCAGCATGGCCCGGTCGCGATCGAGCCAGCCATTGGCTCCTGCCGCGCAGATCATCGCGAACTCGCCCGAGACCTGGTAGGCGAAGGTCGGCACCCGGCACTCGTCTTTCAGGCGGCGCACAATGTCGAGATAGGGCATGCCGGGCTTGACCATGATCATGTCGGCGCCTTCGGCTATGTCGAGATGCGCTTCGTGGATCGCCTCGTCGCTGTTGCAGGGATCCATCTGGTAGGTGCGCTTGTCGCCGATCAGGGTGGCGTTGGTGCCGACCGCGTCGCGGAACGGGCCGTAAAAAGCCGACGCATACTTTGCGGTGTAGGCCATGATCTGCACATCGTGGTGGCCGCGCTGGTCCAGCCCCTGGCGGATCGCCCCGACCCGCCCGTCCATCATGTCGGAGGGGCCGATGACGTCGGCGCCGGCCTCGGCCTGGATCAGCGCCTGGTCGACGAGCTGGCGGACCGTCTCGTCGTTGACGATGGTCTCGCCGACCATAAGCCCGTCATGGCCGTGGCTCGTATAGGGGTCGAGCGCGACGTCGATCATGATCCCGATATCGAGACCCGCCGCCTTGATGGCCCGCGTCGCCGCACAGACCAGATTGTTCGGATTGAGCGCTTCGCTGCCGCGATCGTCGCGCAGGCCCGGATCGGTATAGGGAAACAGCGCGATCAACGGAATGCCAAGATCCGCCGCGCGCCGGGCCTCGTCGACGGCGCGGTCGACCGAATACCGGTAAACGCCCGGCATCGACGGCACTTCCTGGCGCTGGTCGGTGCCGTCCACGAGGAAGGTCGGCCAGATCAGGTCGGTTACCGACACCTGCGTTTCGCGCACAAGGTCGCGCGCCCAGGCGGTTCGGCGATTGCGCCGCATGCGGCGTCCCTGGAGGATGTCGTCCATCGACAGGGTCGGCGGGGCAGCGGGCGGCGTTGAGTGTTTGTTCATGATTTCCGGATCCCTCGTCGCAAACTGCTCTTTTCGGCTGGTGCGGCTGTTAGGGGAGTATAGCCAGTTTGGAATCGTTTCAAAAGGCGCCGACGTCGCATCGCCTGCCGAAACCGGCTCGATCCCGCGGACGAGTTGACGCGGGCCCTTCAATGGTCCTATCCACGGGCGCTTGGATGACGGGGCTAAGCTATGGATTTTTCCCTTTCCGCCGAACAGCGTGCGATCCGCGACATGGCCGCCGACTTCGCGGCCGGCGAGATGGAGCCGCACGCCCGAGAATGGGATGAAAAGGCGCTCTTTCCCGTCGAGACGTTGCGGAAGGCCGCCGGTCTCGGTTTCGGCGGCCTGTATATCGGCGAGGATGTCGGCGGCTCCGCCCTGACCCGTCTCGACGCCGCGATCGTGTTCGAGGAACTGGCCAAGGGCTGCACCTCGACGGCCGCCTATATCTCGATCCACAACATGGCCGCATGGATGATCGACGCCTTCGGCACGCCGGAGCAACGCCGGGCCTTCCTGCCGGACCTGTGCTCCATGCAGCACTTTGCGAGCTATTGCCTGACCGAACCGGGATCAGGCTCGGACGCGGCCGCCTTGCGCACCCGGGCGGAGCGCGACGGCGACGAGTATGTGCTGAACGGCTCCAAAGCCTTCATTTCCGGCGGCGGCGCTTCGGACCTTTATGTCTGCATGGTCCGCACCGGCGGCGACGGGCCCGACGGCATTTCCTGCCTTGTCGTCGAAAAGGACCGTCCGGGCGTGTCCTTCGGTGCCCAGGAGGTCAAGCTCGGCTGGAAAAGCCAGCCGACGGCCATGGTGCAGTTCGACAATGCCCGGGTACCGGTTGCCAATTGCATCGGCGGCGAAGGGGCGGGCTTTCGCATTGCCATGGCCGGGCTCGACGGCGGGCGCATCAATATCGGGGCCTGCTCGCTCGGCGCGGCCCAGACCTGCCTCGACCGCTCGGTCGCCTACATGCAGGAGCGCCGCCAGTTCGGTCGTGCGATCGCCGAATTCCAGGCGCTGCAATTCCGGGTGGCCGACATGGCGACAGACCTGGAGGCCGCGCGCCTGATGCTGCACAAGGCGGCGCTGATGGTCGACGAAAAGGCGCCCGGCGCCACCCGCCAGGCAGCCATGGCAAAAAGGCTTGCCACGGACACCGGCTTTTCCGTCGTCAACGAGGCCTTGCAGTTGCATGGCGGTTACGGATATTTGCGGGATTACCCGATCGAACGCTTTCTGCGCGATGTCCGAGTTCACCAGATCCTGGAAGGCACCAACGAAATCATGCGGTTGATCATTGCCCGCGACATTTTCGGCCGGTAGCCGGCCGATGGCGGATATTCATGCGACCATCGTCGGGCGCGCCGGCGTGCTGACGCTCGACAAGCCGGAAACCCTGAACGCGCTCACCCATGGCATGGTGCGAACCATCGCCGCCCATCTCGACCTTTGGCAGGATGATCCGCGTGTGTGTCACGTAATCATCCGATCGAGCGGGGGACGGGCGTTTTCCGCCGGCGGCGATATCCGGGATCTCTATCTGCGCGGCCGCACCGAATACGACGACGTGCTCGGGTTCTTTGCCGAGGAATACCGGCTCAATACGCGGATCCGGGAATATCCCAAACCCTATATTGCGCTGATCGACGGCATTGTGATGGGTGGCGGCGTGGGCGTTTCCGTCAACGGTCGCTACCGCGTCGGTACCCCCGCCATGCGCTTCGCCATGCCGGAGGTCGGTATCGGCTTTTTCCCCGATGTGGGGGCCACCTATTTCCTGCCGCGTTTCCCCGGGTGGTACGGGCGCTATTGCGCCTTGACCGGCGCGCGCCTGAAACAGGCGGAGGCGGCTGCCAGTGGCGTCATCACCCATTGCATCGATACTGACCGCCTGGAGGCGTTGTTCGCTGCGTTGACCGCCAGCGACGACGCACCGGCTGTGCTGGAGGAAATGTGCGACGCTTCCGGCAACGATCCGGCGCTTCCAGACCGGGACATCCTCGACCGCGCTTTTGCCGGCGAAACGGTCGAGGCGATCCTGGAAAGGCTCGACGGCGAGCGCGCAAGTGTCTGCGCCGAGGCTGCCGCGACGATCCGGGCGAAGTCGCCGACCAGCGTGAAGATTGCCTTGCGCCAGATGCAGGTGGGGGCCGGGCAGGCGTTCCGGGATTGCATGACGGTCGAATTCCGCATTGTCTCCCGCGTGCTGCGCGGGCATGATTTCTATGAAGGAGTCAGGGCGACCATCGTCGACAAGGACAATCGGCCGGCCTGGCGACCGGATGATCTGGCCGGCGTATCGGCCGAGGCCATTGACGCCTATTTCGAGCCCGCCGACGGAGGAGATCTGCGATTTGACTGATCGCGCGATGTATACCGACGCAGCGCTTTTGACCGGAGCTCCAGTGACGAGGAGGTCGGACCGGTGACGCCCCCCATGCTCAGCCTGCCGCCTACCATATTCGGTTTTCCGATCAGTTGGCGCCTACTGCTTCTGACATTCCTGCGGATCATCGGCGGAACCCTTGTCATCGCGGGCGTGATCCATTGGGCCCGCATCATCGGTTACGTGCCCTGGCGCGGCGCCTATTTCTGGAACATGCCGACCGACTGGCAGGCGGTGACGGTCTATTTCGCGGTTTTCGATCTGGCGGCTGCCGTCGGTTTGTGGCTCGGCGCCTCCTGGGGTGTTGTCATGTGGCTGTTGGTGGCGCTCAGCCAGATCACCATGCACTCGCTCTTTGCCGATGCTTTCGGTCACCGGCCTTGGGAAATCACCTATTACGTGATCACGATCCTCATCTATTTGGCGCTCGCCTACCTTACGGAACGCGAATCCCGCCTATAAAGAAATCTTGGTCGAAATCTCCGGTGGCGGCTCCGGGTGGCTGAAACAAAAAAGCAGGGGAACAAGGAAAGCACTTCATGGCAAACATCGGATTTGTCGGGCTTGGCAACATGGGTGGGCCGATGGCGGCCAATCTGGTCAAGGCCGGACATAACGTAATGGGCATCGATCTCGATCCGGCCGCGGCGCAGCGCATGGTCGATGCCGGCGGCCGTCAGGCCGCCTCGATCCCGGAACTGGCCCAGAACGTCGACATCATCGTGACCATGTTACCGGCGGGACGCCATGTGCGCGACGTCTATACCGGCGAAACGGGGATCCTGAAAAACGCCCGCACCGGTACCTTGCTGATCGACTGTTCGACGATCGACGTCGAATCCGCCCGTTTCGTGGCTCAGAAGGCGGACATGGCCGGCATGCCGATGATCGACGCCCCGGTGTCCGGAGGTGTCGTGGGAGCGGAAGCCGGGACCCTGACGTTCATGGTCGGCGGACCCGATGAGGCCTATGATCGCGCGCGCCCCATCCTGGAGAATATGGGCAAGACCATCGTGCATGCCGGCGGTGCGGGGAACGGCCAGGCGGCCAAGATCTGCAACAACATGATCCTCGGCATTTCGATGATCGGCGTGTCGGAGGCTTTCGTGCTGGCGGAAAAGCTCGGGCTTGACCGCCAGAAACTGTTCGATGTGTCGTCGACGGCCTCCGGCCAGTGCTGGGCGTTGACCACCTATTGTCCCGTCCCGGGACCGGTTCCGACCTCACCGGCCAATCGCGATTATGCCCCCGGCTTCACCTCCGCGATGATGTCGAAGGACCTCACGCTGGCCCAGGCGGCCGCACAAAGCGTCGGGGCGGCAACACCGCTCGGTGCCGAAGCGCTGGCGCTCTACACTCTTTATTGCAATGCCGGTCACGGCGGCGTCGACTTTTCCGGGATCGTCCGGTTCCTGCGCGGCAATGACGGTATCGAACCCTGACGCAACCGGCATGCAAGGATGGTCCGGCAAAGCACCGGACCGTTCCTCCGACCCGTCCGCGACACGACCCCGATATGGTTTGCAAATCGCTAATTCGGTCTTGAAAAACCTGCCGAATTCTTAAGCCGATTTTTACATTGCCTTTTAATTGGATTTTAGACTCGCGTCTGTAGGTTTGGTCGTCAAGTGAGGGAAAAATCTCACGGCTTCAAACAGAAAGGCGTAACCAGATGATGATGGCGGAAAGGGGACAAGTATTCGCCGAACAGGGTGGTGTAGAAGATCTTAAGCCTCTCTATCTTGAATCGCTCACGCTTGTTGAGCGGCTTCATCGGCGTCTGCTTGACGTAATCAAGGACGAATTCGACCGGATGGGTCGATCGGACGTGAACAGCGTTCAGGCTCTGCTGTTGTTCAATATCGGAGACAGCGAACTCACGGCCGGTGAACTGCGGACCCGTGGGTACTACCTCGGCTCGAACGTATCCTACAATCTGAAGAAGCTGGTTGATACGGGATACATTCACCACGAGCGGTCGCGCTCCGACCGGCGCTCGGTGCGTGTCAGCCTGACGGACAAGGGACAGGAAGTCGCTCGGATCGTGCATGATCTTTACGAGCGGCATCTGAAGTCGATCGAACAGGTCGGCGGAATCAATGCCAACGATTTTGTGGTCTTGAACAAGTCGCTGCAGCGTCTCGAGCGCTTCTGGACGGATCAGATCCTTTATCGTCTGTAGTCCGAAAGAGGGCACGGGAACCGAACGGATCCGTGCCCTGGCAAGGGTGATCGGACCAAACCGGGACCGGAACAGCCCGACGGATCGGGGCAGTGCGGCGAACGTGCCGAACCCGACCCCAAGGGACCCGGACATCCGATACACAAAAGGTGTTAAGCCGACCGCCGAAAGGGGTCGGCTTTCACTTTTTCGGCGCCGTGTCCGGCCCGGTGCAAATCCGCTTTTCCGCTCTGATAAAATCGTGAATGCGTCGCACTGGCGGTTTTGTTTTGCCCGTCTTACATAGGTCGCGAGAGCGAATCCCGCCGCCGTCTATGGTTTCGTTAACCTTGTCGGGTTAGCGTGCGACGGCGACGCCGGGATGGTCGGGACATGGCCGGGTGTACGGTCGCTTACACGGGACAATACGATCACGATGACGGACAGAGTTTCACGACGCCGGATACTTCAGGGTGTGGCGGGACTGGCGGGCAGCGCTGCCTTTGCCGCGCCGGCCATTGCCCAGGACGAGTCAATCGCCTCGCTGATCCGCGGGCAGGGCGGAGGCGAATGGCAGGACACATTCCGATCGTCGGTGCGCAACCAGGCCGCGGTCAAATCCTCGCTCCCCACGCTGTCGCCGGAAACCTCGGCCTACGTCCAATCGGCGATCCAACGGTATGGCCACCTTGTGCAGCAAGGCGGATGGCCGATCGTACCGTCCAATGGTCCCCGGACCATGAAAATCGGCACCAAGCACGAAAACGTATCGGCCCTGCGTCAGCGGCTGATCGCGTCCGGCGACCTGCGCCAATCAGCGGGGCTGTCGACGACGTTCGATTCCTATGTCGACTTTGCGGTCCGGCGGTTTCAGGAACGGCACGGCGTGAATACGGATGGCGTCGTCGGTCGCCTGACCCTGTCCATGCTCAACGTACCGGCCGGTGTTCGTCTGCGTCAGCTTGAGACCAACCTTATCCGGTTGCGGTCGATGTCCGGTTTCCTCGGCGACCGTTACGTCATGGTCAACATACCCGCAGCGGCGATCGAGGCGGTTCAGGATGCACGGGTGCGTTCCCGTCACACCGCCGTCGTCGGCAAGGTCGACCGGCAGACGCCGGTTCTGTCGAGCAAGATCCACGAGCTCAACTTCAATCCCTTCTGGCATGTCCCGGTCAGCATCATCCGTAAGGACCTGATCCCGATGATGAAGAAGGATCCGGAATATCTGGCGCGCAACAAGATCCGGATCTACGACTGGAACGGCAACGAACTCGTCAAGGAAGAGATCGACTGGAACACGGACGAGGCGACGAAATACCTGTTCCGCCAGGATCCAGGCGAGATCAACTCGCTCGGTTCCGTCAAGATCAATTTCCATAACCAGCACCAGGTCTATCTGCACGACACCCCGTCGAAGAACCTTTTCGGCAAGGAAAAGCGGTTCCATTCATCCGGCTGTGTTCGGGTCCAGAATGTGCGCGAGCTGATTGCCTGGATCCTGGAATCCAACGGTGATGAATGGTCCCGGATGCGCGTCGACGAGGTCATCCAATCCGGCGAGCGCATTGATGTCCGGGTCAAAAAGCCGGTCCCGCTCTACATGTCCTACATCACCGCCTGGGCCAACCAGCAGGGTGTCGTGCATTTCCGGGACGACATTTACGGCCGCGACGGTCTCGGACTGGAGATGTTCGCTCAGAATTGAGGGTCAGAACCCGTCGGGTCCTGAATGGACCGGCCGGCGTCGAACTGCCCGGCCGGTTGCGGTAGACTTCGGCGGTCGCGACCGATTCGTGGTGGATGGCCATGCCCCGGGACTCCCGTCCCCTGTCCGGTGAAATCTATTTCGAATTCACGCCCGTCGGAGGACAGGTGAGGGTGGCTGCCATCGACTCCGTCACAGGTGTCGAAGTGGTGATCTTCGGACCCTTGTCGGCGAGCCAGACAGATCTGGAAGGACTGGCGCTGCGTAAGTTGCGCAGGCGCATCGAGAAGGAAGAGCCGGTTGCCAAGCAGAGCGGCTGGCTTGTCTGACATGCCGGTGTGCTTGTTTAATGCCACCCTCGTATGATAAGGCCACGCTCCTGTTGCACGAGGCCTGCGCAGACGCTGTGTCTGCTGGCACTGTCCCTTTCGGAAAGCAAAGCCATGACCTTCAACACCGCATCTCCCCTTACGGAAACCAACGAATTCTTCTCGGCGTCTCTTGCCGACGCAGATCCCGACATTGCCCGGTCGATCGAACTCGAACTCGGACGCCAGCGCAGCGAGATCGAACTGATCGCCTCTGAAAACATCGTGTCGCGTGCCGTTCTGGAGGCGCAGGGTTCGGTCATGACCAACAAATACGCGGAAGGCTATCCGGGCCGCCGCTATTACGGCGGCTGCCAGTTCGTCGACATTGCGGAAAGCCTGGCGATCGAACGCGTCACCAAACTGTTCGACTGCGCCTTTGCCAATGTCCAGCCGAATTCGGGCAGCCAGGCCAACCAGGCTGTGATGCTCGCTCTGGCGACGCCGGGCGACACGATCCTCGGCATGAGCCTGGATGCCGGCGGCCACCTGACTCACGGCGCGAAACCGAACCTGTCCGGCAAGTGGTTCAATCCGGTGCAATACGGGGTCCGCCTGCAGGACGGGCAGCTCGACTACGACCAGGTCCAGGACCTGGCCAATGAGCACAAGCCGAAGATTATCATTGCCGGCGGATCGGCCTATTCGCCGATCATCGATTTCGCGCGGTTCAGAGCCATTGCCGATTCCGTTGGTGCTTATCTGATGGTCGACATGGCGCATTTCGCCGGTCTCGTCGCCGGCGGAGTTTATCCGAGCCCGTTGCCGCATGCTCATGTCGTGACCACGACGACACACAAGACCCTGCGCGGTCCGCGCGGCGGCCTGGTCCTGACCAATGACGAGACAATCGCCAAGAAGATCAATTCGGCGGTTTTCCCGGGACTGCAGGGCGGCCCGCTGATGCATGTGATTGCCGCCAAGGCGGTGGCATTCGGCGAAGCGCTGCAGCCGTCTTTCAAGGCATATGCGCGCAATGTGGTGGACAACGCCAAGGCGCTTGCCGAGACCTTGCGGGCCGGCGGCCTGGACATCGTGTCCGGCGGTACGGAATCGCATCTGATGCTGGTCGACCTGCGGCCGAAGGGCGTCACCGGCAAGGCGACGGAAGCCGCCCTGGGGCGCGCCCACATCACTTGTAACAAGAACGGTGTGCCCAACGACCCGGAAAAGCCGATGATAACGTCGGGCGTGCGGCTTGGCACCCCGGCCGCGACCACGCGCGGGTTCGGCGTTGCCGAGTTCAAGGAAGTGGGCGAGCTCATCGTGGAAGTGGTCGACGGTCTGGCCGCCAATGGGGAAACCTCCAACGACGGCGTCGAAAAAGCCGTCAAGGAGCGTGTCGTGGCGCTGACCGACAGGTTTCCCGTTTACGCGTAACGGAGGCGTTGATGCGGTGTCCGCTTTGCGGCGCGGAAGGGACCCAGGTCAAGGATTCCCGACCGACTGAAGATGACACCGTCATCCGCCGGCGTCGGTTCTGTCCGGCGTGCAACGGGCGTTTCACGACATTTGAGAGAGTACAGTTACGGGAATTGACTGTCGTGAAACGCAACGGCCGCAAGGCGCCGTTCGACCGGGACAAATTGCTGCGTTCTGTACAAATCGCTTTGCGGAAACGCCCGGTCGAGGAAGACCATATCGATAGAATGATCAGTGGGATCGTCCGGGAACTTGAGAGTTCAGGTGAAAGCGAAATCCGGGCCGAAGAGATCGGGAACCGGGTCATGGAGCGCCTGAAGTCCCTGGACGATGTAGCCTATGTACGGTTTGCCTCGGTCTACCGGGATTTCCGGGAGCCGAAGGATTTCGGAGAATTCATCGACGAACTGACAGGGTCCGACACACCGGAACCGGTCGAGGCGGAAAAAACGGACGCGGATGCGGGTCGATGAGCGCACCGATTGACTATTCCGAAGACAGCAGATGGATGGCGGCTGCGCTTCGCCTGGCCCGCCGCGGCGCGGGGCGCACCTGGCCCAATCCGGCTGTCGGCGCCATCATCGTTGCCGGGGCCGGAGCGGGCGCACGGGTGGTCGGCCGGGCGGTGACCGCGACCGGCGGACGCCCGCATGCCGAGCGGATCGCCTTGCGCCAGGCAGGCGATGCGGCGCGTGGCGCCACCTGTTACGTGACGCTGGAACCCTGTTCCCATTACGGCAAGACGCCGCCGTGCGTGAATGCGCTTCTGGATGCCGGCATTTCCCGCCTGGTTTCCGCGATAACGGACCCGGATCCGCGTGTCGCCGGGCGGGGATACCGTATCCTGCGCGAGAACGGCGTCGCGGTCGTCAACGGCATCCTGTCGGATGCCGCGCAATGGCATCATCGCGGCCATTTCATGCGCATTACCCGCGGACGACCGCACACTGTCCTGAAACTGGCGATCTCATCCGATGGCGGGATTGGGCGTCAGGGCGCGGGCCAGGTGCCGATCACCGGTGCGGAGGTCAAGCGGGACGTGCATCTTGTGCGGGCCGAGACCGATGCGATCATGGTCGGGGTCGGAACGGTTCTGGCCGATGACCCGCAACTGACCTGTCGCATAGAAGGCCTGGAAGACCGGTCGCCGGTCCGCGTCGTTCTGGACACACAGGCCCGAACACCGCTCGACAGCAAGCTGGTCAGAACCGCGCAGACGACACCCACCTGGATCCTCGCGTCAGACCGCGCCGATGATTCCAAGGTGGAAGCCTTGCGCATGTCCGGCGTCCGCGTCTTTGTCGTGCCCTTCGACGAAACCGAACGATTGTGCCTTCACACCGCCCTTTCGGTGCTTGGCGAACAGGGCATCACAACGGTGCTCATCGAGGGCGGGGCCAAACTTGCGGAATCGTTGATACGGTCCAATCTTGCGGATCTCGTCGACTTCTACCATGCAACACACGTCATCGGCGATGGCCGGATCCCCGCGCTCAATACCCTGCCGCTCGAATGTGTTACGGCCAGCGATCGCTATGTCCGGATCGGGGACCGGATGATCGGACACGACAAACTGCATCAGTACAAAAGGGTCGCCTAGACAATGTTTACAGGCATCGTGTCCGACGTCGGGACAGTCGTGTCGGCCGAAGACCGCGCGTCGGGCAAGCGCTTCCGGATTGCCACGGCCTATCCGGCCGACGGCATCGCGCTTGGTGCTTCGATCGCCTGCGCGGGCTGTTGCCTGACGGTGGTCGACCGCGGCCCCACGGGCAAGCCCGACCAGCCGACCTGGTTCGATGTCGACGTTTCGACGGAATCGCTCGACAAGACAACGGCCGGAAGCTGGACCGCCGGCACGGCGCTCAATCTCGAACGATCCCTCAAGATGGGCGATGAACTGGGCGGCCACATGGTTTCGGGTCATGTCGACGGTACGGCGCGCATCCTGTCGCGCACGGACGACGCGGACATGGCGGTCTTCTGGTTCGAGGTTCCCGAAAGCCTGAAACGCTTCGTGGCGCAAAAAGGCTCCGTCGCACTCGACGGCACGTCGCTTACCGTCAATGACGTTGAGGACAACCGCTTCAGTGTGATGATCATCCCGCATACTCAGGCGGTCACCACGTGGGGCGGCTCCGCATCGGGCGATTCCGTCAACTTCGAAGTTGACATGATGGCCCGCTACGTCGCCCGTCTCAACGAATGAAAGAGCCCGCTTGCGGCCATGGCCGGGCTGCCGAAAAGCCGCTGGACAAACCGACGTCGGCATGATTGTGATCCGCCAAAATAGGGAGGCGCACTCATGGCCGACGACGTTCTGCATATTCTGATCATCGATGCTCCGTATTATGCTGAAATCACTGCGGAACTGCTCGCCGGCGCGACGGCTGTGCTGGACGATGCCGGCGTGACCTACGAGCGCATTTCGGTGCCGGGTGTGTTTGAGATTCCGGCAGCCCTGTCGATGGCGTCTTTGTCCGGCGACATGGGACACCGGGATTATGACGGGTATATATTGCTGGGATGTGTCATCCGGGGCGAGACATCGCATTACGACATCGTTGCCAATGAATCGGCGCGCGCCTTGCAGGATCTGGCGGTCTCGGAAGCCCTTGCAGTTGGCAACGGCATTCTGACGGTAGACAATGCCGATCAGGCGTGGGCCCGTGCCAAGCGGGACCAGAAAAACAAGGGGCGCGACGCGGCCGAGGCCGCCTTGCGCATGGCCCAGTTGCGACGCGAGATGGGCGTTACGGAGATCTAGGTGAGCGGCGATCAGAAAGCGGAAATGCCGGCGCGGCCCGTCAAGGGTGTCAACAAGCGAGGCGCGGCACGGCTGGCGGCGATCCAGGCCCTCTACCAGATGGAAGTGGGCGGTACGGATCTGCAGACGGTGATCGCCGAATTCGAAACCTTCCGGCTCGGCAAGGAACTCGACGGCGATCAGTATCGCGACGCCGATCCGGCATGGTTTCGAGACTTGATGGCCGGCACGGTACGTGATCAGCGCCAGCTCGATCCGTTGATTCATACCGCGCTGCAGGGCAATTGGCCGCTCGCCAGGCTGGACGCCACCCTCCGCGCCATTCTGCGGGCAGGGGCGTACGAATTGGCAAACCGCAAAGACGTTCCCGCCGCCGTGGTGATTACGGAATATGTGACGGTTGCGCAGGCCTTTTTCGACGGCGATGAGCCGCGAATCATCAACGGGGTCCTCGACCAGATCGCCCGGCGCCTGCGGGCGGACGAAGTCCGTCACGCCGCCTCGCGCTGAACCGGACCGGCGGCGATGGCACACGACCCCCATCCTGTCGCGCCAGGCCGCCCGGGTGAATTCGATCTGATCGCCGGCTACTTTGCGCCGCTGGCATCCCGGCCCGGCGCTTTCGGACTGCTCGACGATGCAGCCTGCCTGCCGGTCCTGCCAGGCACCGATATCGTAGTCACCAAGGATTCGCTGGCCGCCAATGTGCACTTTCTGGACACCGATCCGCCGGACCTGATCGCGCGCAAGGCGCTCCGGGTCAACCTTTCCGATCTCGCTGCAAAAGGCGCCGAGCCATTCGCCTATTTCCTTTCGCTCGCGCTGCCTCCCGACTGGACCGAGGCCTGGATTGCCGACTTTACAAGGGGGTTGCGCGAGGACCAGGACACGTATGGTGTCGACCTTTATGGCGGTGACACCCTGAAATCCCCGGGTGGCCTTGTCGTGTCGATCACGGCGATCGGCCGTCTGCCGACAGACACGATGGTGACCCGCCTCGGCGGCCGCTCCGACGATCTGCTCTTCGTCACCGGCACGATCGGCGATGCGGCGCTAGGGCTGAAAGTCCATGCCGGCCGCCCGGAAGTGGACGAATGGCACCTGTCGCCGTGCCAGCAGGCGGAATTGCGCGATCGATACCTGCTTCCCCGACCGCGTGTCGCCCTCAGCGAAGCGGTGCGCGCCCATGCAAGTGCTGCGATGGATGTCTCCGACGGGCTGTTGGGTGACCTTGGCAAACTGTGCCGGGCCTCCGGTCTTGGCGCGGTGCTGCACTCGGACCAAGTGCCGCTTTCAGCGCCTGTCGCGACCGCGATCGAGAGCGGCGGCGCCGGACTCGACCTTGCTTTGGACGGCGGCGACGATTATGAGGTGCTCGTGGCGATACCGCCGGAGCGTCAGGCCGGTTTTGAGGCAGACGCGGCGGCGGTCGGCATTCCGGCGACCCGGATCGGGTCCCTGACAAAATTTGCGCCGGGCGTATCGGTTATCGATGCGGGCGGCGAGACGGTACCGATGCGCAGCCGCTCGTTCGAGCATTTCTGACATCTTGCGCATTGCCGGGCGGATCCTTGCAAGGCGGGGTTCGGCCAGGTCCCAGGGGGTTTCATGACGGTTTCGGCGAGCGCGACAGAACTCCAGATCGATGACGATCTGGCCCGTCGCAATGCGTTGCTGCTGGCCGCCGCACAGGCGCTCGGCGGCGCCAACGCGTCGATCGTCATTTCGCTTGGCGGTCTGACCGGGGTCTATCTGCTGGGCGAGGACAAGTCGCTGGCGACACTGCCGATCACTGCCATGGTGCTCGGGATCGCCGCCGGCGCGTTGCCGGCGGGTCAGTTGATGCGCCGCGTCGGAAGACGGGCGGGCTTCATCATCGGGGCTCTCGTCGGATTCTGCGCTGCTGTCGGCGCTACACTGGCCGTTATCGCCGGTTCGTTCGCGCTGTTTTGTTTCGCATCCTTCTTTTCCGGCATCTACGGCGCGTTTGTGCATCAATATCGCTTTGCCGCGGCCGATACTGCCAGCGAACGCTTCAAGCCGAAGGCGATTTCCTGGGTTATGGCGGGCGGCATCTTAGCCGGTATCATTGGACCGCAGACGGTGATCCATACCAAGGACCTGCTGAACCCGTTGATGTTCGCCGGAGCCTATGTCGGGCAGGCGGTACTGACCGTACTGACGATCGGCGTACTGGTCTTCTTGAAGATCCCGAAACTGCCGGCCGTGCAGCGCCGAGCCTCTGGGCGGCCGATCCTGACCATCATGCGCCAGCGCGGCTTCATTATCGCCGCCACCAGCGGCATCTGCGCCTATGCGCTGATGAACTACGTCATGACCGCGGCACCGCTGGCTATGGTCGCTTGCGGCTTTACCGCTGCCGATGCTGCGCTCGGCATTCAATGGCACATCCTTGCGATGTTCGGACCGAGCTTTTTTACCGGCTCGCTGATTGCCCGCTACGGCAAGGTCCGTATCGTCACGATCGGTTTCATTATGCTTGCCGGCTGCGGCGTGGTCGCATTGCAGGGCATCGAACTGGTGCATTTCTGGGGCGCGCTGATCCTGCTCGGTCTCGGTTGGAACTTTGCCTTCATCGGTGCGACGGCCATGGTCACCGACACCTATCGTCCCGAGGAGCGCAACAAGGTCCAGGCCGCCAATGACTTCCTGGTCTTCGGCTTCGTGGCAATCGCCTCGCTGGCATCGGGCAAGACGCTGAACGCCTATGGCTGGGATGCGATCAATTACCTCATCTTTCCGGTCACCGGATTCTGCGTGCTTTTGCTGCTTCTGTCGGCCTGGACAGGCGACAAACCGGACCCGCGCACCGGTAGTTCTGTGACATAGGGTTCAAACCCCGAACGCCGGGGGTTAAAAAACCGAAACAAGGGCTTGACGCCGGTTCGCCGCCGACTAGGGTGGCGCGCGATCACGGCGGCGCCCCTACCGAAGCCACATTCCCGATACATCTGATTTGTGGACCTTTCCTCCCGGCGTTGCGCCAACCTTCGAGAGGACAGAAATATGACGGAACTGTATCTGGTCATAGCGTGCGGATTTGCATCCGTGCTCTATGGCATTTGGGCAACCCAGACGCTGCTTGCGGCCGATGCGGGCAATGCCCGTATGCAGGAGATCGCCGGCGCCATTCAGGAAGGCGCGCAGGCCTACCTGTCGCGACAATATACGACGATCGCCATCGTCGGCGTCGTCATCTTCCTCTTGATCGGTTTCGTTAAATTCGGCTGGCTGGTGGCCATCGGCTTCGCCATCGGCGCTATTCTGTCAGCCGCCGCCGGCTTTATCGGCATGTTGGTCTCGGTTCGTGCCAACGTACGCACGGCCCAGGCCGCAAGCCAGAGCCTGGCAGCCGGTCTGGAAATCGCCTTTAAATCAGGCGCCGTGACCGGATTGCTCGTTGCCGGCCTGGCGTTGCTCGGCGTGGCCGTATACTTCGTCATCTTGACTGGCCCCATGGGCTTCGGTCCGACGGACCGCGTTGTTATCGATGCGCTGGTGGCGCTCGGTTTCGGCGCATCGCTGATCTCGATCTTCGCCCGCCTTGGCGGCGGTATCTTCACGAAGGGCGCCGACGTTGGCGGTGACCTGGTCGGCAAGGTCGAAGCCGGCATTCCCGAAGACGACCCGCGCAATCCGGCCACGATCGCCGACAATGTCGGCGACAATGTCGGTGACTGCGCCGGCATGGCGGCCGACCTTTTCGAGACCTATGCCGTGACCATCGTCGCCACGATGGTGCTGGCGGCGATCTTCTTCGGCAACACCGAGATCGGTCTTGCGTCCATGATCTATCCGCTGGCGATCGGCGGTGTCTGCGTGCTGACGTCCATCATCGGCACGTTTTTCGTCAAGCTGGGGTCGAACAATTCGATCATGGGGGCGCTCTACAAGGGCTTCATCGCCACGGCGGTCCTGTCGCTTGTCGCGCTCATTCCGCTGACGATGTACATTTTCGGCGGCCTCGACGTTTCGATCCAGCCGTCCCGCGGCGCAGCCTTCACGCCGCTTGATCTCCTGTTGTGCGGTGCCACCGGTCTCATCGTGACCGGCCTGATCATCTGGATCACGGAATACTACACCGGCACCGGCTTTCGCCCGGTCAAGTCGATCGCAAAGGCATCGGAGACAGGACACGGCACCAACGTGATCCAGGGCCTGGCGATCTCGCTGGAGGCAACGGCACTGCCGGCGCTGGTGATCATCGGCGGCATCATGGTCACATACGGTCTTGCCGGCCTCTTCGGCATCGCCATTGCCGTGACGACCATGCTGGCACTGGCTGGCATGGTGGTGGCGCTCGACGCGTTCGGACCGGTTACCGACAATGCCGGCGGCATCGCCGAGATGGCCGAACTCCCGGCCGAGGTACGCGACACGACCGATGCGCTGGACGCGGTCGGCAACACCACCAAGGCCGTGACCAAGGGCTACGCGATCGGTTCTGCCGGGCTTGGCGCGCTGGTCCTGTTCGCAGCCTATACCGAGGATCTGCGGTTCTTCATCTCCAACACCGACCAATACCCCTTCTTTGAAGGCATCACCGAGGAAACCCTGGACTTCTCGCTGGCCAATCCGTTTGTCGTGGTCGGTCTGTTCTTCGGCGGGCTCCTGCCATACCTGTTCGGCGGCATCGCAATGACGGCCGTTGGCCGGGCCGGCGGTGCGGTCGTTGAGGAAGTGCGCCGGCAGTTCCGCGAGAAGCCGGGCATCATGGAAGGCAAGGACCGTCCGGATTACGGCGCTGCGGTCGACATGCTGACCCGCGCCGCGATCAAGGAAATGATCGTGCCGTCGATGTTGCCGGTCCTGTCTCCGATCGTCATCTTCCTGGTGATCTGGGGCTTTGCCGACAAGGCGAGTGCGTTTGCTGCGCTGGGCGCCATGCTGCTCGGTGTCATCGTCAACGGCCTGTTCGTCGCGCTTTCCATGACCGCCGGCGGCGGTGCCTGGGATAACGCCAAGAAGTACATCGAGGACGGCAATCACGGCGGCAAGGGGTCTGAAGCCCACAAGGCCGCAGTGACCGGCGATACGGTCGGCGATCCCTACAAGGACACCGCCGGTCCGGCCGTCAATCCGATGATCAAGATCACGAACATCGTGGCGCTCTTGCTCCTGGCCTTCCTGGCCCATTGACGGTGAGCGCCCGGCCGGATTGCCATCCGGCCTGAAAAGACAAACCCCGCAGTTCCGCACTGCGGGGTTTTTTCTCGGTCAGGAGGATGCGCGACCGTCGCGATATCGGTCCGCGGGCGCCGATATCAGAACGGCGATACGCGTCCGGCTGCCGACAGGATCTGCGTGATGACCTGGAAGTCCTGTCCGCCGGTGGCTGTCTTGCGGCTGATGAAGTCAATCACCTTGCCGTCCTGCATGCCGTAATTGGCGATCCGGTCGACCGTCTGCTCTTCGTCAAAATAGACGGCAAGGACCCGTTGGTCGACGATTTCCGGCGCCATGAAGGCGGTCGTCGCGACCTTTTGCGAAATGTAGTAGAAGACATCGCCTCGCAGCGTGCCCTCGGTCGATGGTGTACCGAGTGCCAGCAGAACCTGTTCGCGGCTCGAACCCTCCGGTATCTGGGAAAGCGCGTCCTCGGTGACGACGAAGCCGTGCGTCTGGTAGGACGTGAAGCAGCCTCCGAGGCCAACGGACAGGGCGAGCACGGCGGCGAGGCCGGCACTGCGCCTGAGATGGGTTCTGACAGGTCGGCCGGAATACATCCGGTCATTGGGTGTCATGGAGGACTCCATTCTTTATTCTGAGCAAGCTTTGTTCCCGGCTTGGGTCCCGCGCCGACTTCGTTTACAGGTTTTGGCGGCGAGCGAAAACCCTTGCCGCGTCATGCGGCTTCAAATTGGCGTTCTTGCGGCGACGGTCAGACCCGCGGACATCTGATTGCTGCCATGCATCGTATGATCAAGGACCGCGCGTCTGCCGTTCGGGGGTGGCATCCCCGAAACAGGCATTCCCACAACGAAGACCGGATGTCCCATGATTCTCCGCTGGTTACGCGACACAACGCCTGACGCCGTCTACACTGTCTACACCGCTCTGGTGGACCAGGCGCGACAACCTCAGTTTTATACGAAAACGGCGGTTCCCGATACCATTGACGGCCGTTTTGACATGATCGTCATGCACTTGGTGCTGTTTTATCGCCGCATGGCCGTGGAAAACGCCGAAGCGCGCGATTTCGCACAGAACGTGTTCGATGTTTTCGTCAAGGATATGGATCGCTCGCTTCGGGAGATGGGCGTCGGAGATCTCAGCGTGCCGAAGAAGATGAAGAAGATCGGCGAATCCTATTTCGGCCGGACCGAAGCCTATGGCAATGCCCTCGACGAAACAGACCCGTCGGCTTTGGCCAAAGCCGTGAATCGGAATATATTCGCCGACCGCGCCAACGAGGCCGCGGCAGACCATCTGGCGGCCTACATGCTGCGCGCCGACAAGGCGCTGTCCGACCAGTCAGCTGAGTCCCTGATGGCCGGTACGATCGATTGGCCAGCGCTGGACGTGTGAGGAGGGGCCGATGGACGACGAACGGGTGCTGGATTGGACCTATCTCATCGGCGCGCTTCCGGCCGACGGGGTCGACCTTCACAATGCGGCGGATCCGGCCGATCGTCTTGCGGTCGCGAATGCGCTCGGCCTGGCGTCGGTGGAATCGCTACAGGCCGAGTGGACTGTCCGCCCGTGGCACCGCTCCGGCGTGCGCGTAATCGGTATCGTAAACGCCGACGTGGTCCAGACCTGCGGTATCACGCTTGAACCGGTCGCAGCGCGGATCAGCGAGACCGTCGACAGGCGCTACACCACCGATGAGCGCCTCGTCGCAGTACGCGCCGACGACCGCGGCGGCTTCGATATCGATCCGGAGGAACCCGATCCGCCGGATCTGTTCGATGGCGAGACGCTCGATCTGGGCGCCATCGCGATGGAACATCTTGCACTGGGCATAGATCCGTATCCACGCGCCAAAGACGCGGCATTCGAAGGCTTCGAGACGGCGCAACAAGCAACGCTCGAACCCGAAACGCCGGCTGGCGGCCAGACCTCGCCGTTTGCCGCCTTGGCGACGTTGTCGGATGGCAAGCCGGCCAAGCGGTAAGCGTTGCGCACTATTCACAGCCCAGGCCGGCCCGCCAGTCGGCCATTGCCTCAGGCGTCGAAACGTCTATGGTCAGCGCGTATGGGGCGCCGGTTCGTGGCAACTTTCGGCGGCCCGATGCATGGCGGCATAATCGGGATCCGCGAAGCGGTCTCGTCGGATGCACAAACGAAAAACAGACATGTCGTCTGCACCAGCGCCAATGCAAAAGGTGAGGCGACGAGGGGGGAACGGGACCCGGCGCGCAAGTGCCCGGCGCGGATTGATGCAAACCGTGTCGGTCAGGGTTCGCGATACGGCATTGCTCCAAACTGATGGAATCGATCTTCTTTTCTGCGTCCGATTGGTTCCAATTGGCGGCAGGATAATCTAAGAGATCGCGAGCGGCGGCCCGGCATATCTCGTCCGGCGCAGGCACGATCGGAAAGCGTTCGATGGACAAACCCGTCAGGATTTCACTGGATGTCATGGGCGGCGACGAGGGCGCCCCGATGGTGATTCCGGGTGCTGAGATCATTTTGCAGCGCCGACCCGATATCGCGTTCGAACTCTATGGCGACGAAGCCGTTGTCGCGCCGCTGCTTGAGCGGCACCCGAAGGTCAAGGCCGCCTCGACGCTGCACCATTGCGACGTGTCCGTACGCATGGACGACCTGCCCAGCCAGGCGCTGCGCAAGGGGCGCTGGAAGTCCAGCATGTGGCGGGCAATCGAGGCGATCAAGACGGATACGGCCGACGTCGCCGTTTCGGCGGGCAATACCGGCGCGCTGATGGCCATGTCGAAATTCTGCCTGCGGTCGATGGCCGACATCGAACGGCCGGCCATCGCGGCCATATGGCCGACTTTGCGCGGTGAATCGATCGTTTTGGATGTCGGCGCGACGATTGGCGCGGATTCGAGCCAATTGGTGGATTTCACGATCCTCGGCGGTGCCATGGCGCGAGCCGTCTTCGGCGTGGAAAAACCGACGGTCGGACTGCTCAATATCGGCGTTGAAGAGGTCAAGGGCCTGGAAGAGGTGCGCACAGCCGGTCGGTTGCTGCGCGAGGCCGATCTGCCGTTCATGAACTACAAGGGTTTCGTCGAAGGCAACGACATTGGTGTCGGCACCGTCGATGTCGTGGTCACCGAGGGCTTTTCCGGCAACATTGCGCTGAAGACCGCAGAGGGGACGGCCCGGCAGCTTGCCGGCTATCTGCGCTCCTCCATGTCGCGGTCCTGGATGGCCAAGATCGGCTATATGTTCGCCAAGGGTGCCTTCGACCGCCTGCGCGTGCGCATGGACCCGCGTAAGGTGAATGGCGGCGTTTTCCTCGGTCTGAACGGGATCGTCATCAAGAGCCATGGCGGTACCGATGCGGAAGGCTTTGCCAGCGCCGTGGAACTCGGATACGACATGGTCAAGAACGGTTTATTGGAAAAGATTTCGGCGGATGTCGCGCATTATTATCGCGACGGAACCGCCGGTAGTGCCGAGGCCGCGTTGGAGGCAAAAGCGTCGTGAAATCCCCTCGCTCCGCGATTGCGGGCCCCCGGTCGGTAATCGCAGGCACGGGCAGCTATCTCCCGGAAAAGATTCTTACAAACCAGGCTCTGGCCGAAATGGTCGACACGTCGGACGAATGGATCGTGCAGCGCACGGGCATTCGCCAGCGTCACATCGCGGCCGACGGCGAGATGACCTCCGATCTCGGAGCCGCGGCCGCGCTCCGGGCCCTGGAGGCTTCCGGGCGCTCGATCGAGGAGATCGACCTGATCGTGCTGGCAACCTCGACGCCGGACAACACGTTTCCGGCTTCCGCGGTGGCGATCCAGGAAAAGCTCGGCATGCGCCATGGCGCGGCCTTCGACATGCAGGCTGTGTGTTCCGGGTTTGTCTATGCCATGGCAACGGCGGATTGTTACATCCGCGGCGGCATGGCCGAGCGCATCCTGGTCATCGGGGCCGAGACGTTTTCCCGGATCCTCGACTGGAGCGACCGCACGACCTGCGTGCTGTTCGGCGACGGCGCCGGCGCCGTGGTCCTGGAAGCCGAACCACCGACGGAGGACCCGCATCCGCGCGGCGTGTTGACCGCGCAATTGCGCTCCGACGGTCAACACAAGGAAAAGCTCTACGTAGACGGCGGGCCGTCTTCCACGATGACCGTTGGCCATCTTCGCA
Source organism: Pseudomonadota bacterium (assembly GCA_038745065.1). Taxonomy (GTDB): domain Bacteria; phylum Pseudomonadota; class Alphaproteobacteria; order Rhizobiales; family JANQQB01; genus JANQQB01. The sequence continues at coordinate 38,439 of JBCDLT010000032.1, forward strand.
TGCAGGGCAAGGAAGTGTTTCGCCACGCGGTCGGCATGATCACCGATGTTGTCGACGCCGCGTTCGAGGCGACGGGCACAAACGCCGACGATCTGGCCTGGTTTGTGCCGCATCAGGCGAACCGGCGAATTATTGACGCAAGTGCCAAAAAACTTGGCATTGCGCCCGAGAAAGTTGTGCTGACGGTCGACCGCCACGCCAACACTTCTGCCGCTTCCATTCCGTTGGCACTGGACGGACTGGCGCGCGGCGGATCGCTTGGCACCGGTGACCTGGTCATGCTCGAAGCCATGGGCGGCGGCTTCACATGGGGAGCAATAATACTAAGATATTAGACGTGGCCCTCAACGGCATTTTACCCGGTGTTCGGCATCCAATTCTTGCCCGAATTCAGGCATATCTCATTGTTTTTCGGTTTGTTCTCGGTTGACCGGGATAGTTCGACACAATACGGTTAATGAGGAGGATGCGAGGCCTCCTGTCAGTTATGCGGCACTAATAAAGAGGTTTAATGCACTCCGATGGGGGGAAAAACAGTAACCCGCGCGGATCTGTGTGAGGCGGTCTATCAGCGCGTCGGCTTGTCGAGAACAGAATCCGCGGCGCTTGTGGAGGCGGTTCTCGAGGAGATCTCGGAGAGTCTTGTCCGTGGCGAAAATGTCAAGCTCTCCTCATTCGGGTCCTTTGTGGTTCGCGAGAAGAATGAGCGCATCGGACGAAATCCGAAAACCGGAGAAGAAGTCCCCATTTCTCCGCGCCGCGTCATGGTTTTCAAGCCGAGTAATGTCTTGAAGCATAAAATTAATGATAAAATGCTCGGCGATTCGAAGGACGATACGTCCGGCTAACCACTCGACGCACACGCATAAGAGGGCGACGTGGATAATAAGGGCCCTGATGCATTCCGCACCATCAGCGAGGTCGCTGGCGATCTCGACCTGCCCCAACACGTCCTGCGTTTCTGGGAAACCCGGTTTTCGCAGATAAAGCCGATGAAGCGTGGCGGCGGCCGGCGCTATTACCGGCCGGACGATGTCGAACTGCTCCGCGGCATTCGGCACCTTCTCTATGATGAGGGATACACGATCAAAGGCGTGCAGCGCATTCTGAAAGAACGCGGCGTGCGCTTTGTCAGCGAGGCCATGCAAGGTGCAGACGCGCCGGCAGAGGCGATTTCAGACGAAGCGCCGGCCCCCGTATCCCCTTCCCACGTAACAGAAGAGGCCCCCGTTGCAAGGTCTCAAGAGCCGCGTCAGGAGGCCGGTCCGCGGCCGTCGCAAGGCCCGACAGCGGCGCCTGGCGCAAACGGCGCCGCTCCGGCGCCTTCCGCACAGGCCCCGGAGCGCCCGGCAGCCGCACGACCGGTGGAGAGACCGGCACCGACACAGGCGGAAGCCGAGCCGCTTGACGAAGAGACCCCCAAGGACATCCTTCTCGACGATCCGCCCGATCGCAAACCGGATTCCCGCCGCCTGATCGACAAGATCCGCGGAGTGCCGGACACTGCATCCGCATCCGATCCTGAAACGGCGTCCGCCTCGCTGTCGCGCGACGACATCCGTCGTCTGCAATCGACCTTGTTCGAATTGTTGGAATGCAAACGCATTCTCGACCGCGCCCGGTCGGACTGACGGATTCCGCGGAGACCGTCCAAGAGCGTTTCGTCTGGTACTTCGGATCCGGGGCTTCGGATCCGGGGCGAGGTGGCGGACCGCAGGGCAGGGCGGTCCGCGCTTTTGCAATCGGCTTGTGCTCAGACGAAGAGGAAGTGGTCCTCATCGAGTGTGCTCAAGAGTGTATCCTCAAGCGTCAGGCTGGACGTGGCGTCGAACGTGAAGACGACGTCCCGGCCATCCTGTTGAGCCAGATCCGTCAATTGCTCGAAGGTATCGACCTCCTCCACGTCGATTGCGATCACATCGCCGGGCCGGTTCCAGAACCACCATTGGCTGGCCGGCGCGAAGTCCGTGATGATGTCGTCGCCCGACTGATAGAAAAAGACGTCCTCGCCGAGCCCGCCGGACATCAGGTCGTTTCCTTCCCCGCCCGACAATGTGTCGTCGCCTAGTCCGCCTTTTAGCCGATCGTCGCCGGCATCGCCTTTCAGGCTGTCGTCGCCGATGCCGCCGTCGAGATGGTCGTCTCCGGATCCGCCGTGCAGCGTATCCTCGCCGAAGCCGCCTTTCAGCTTGTCATCGTCTTCATCGCCCTTCAACAGATCGTTGCCGAAACCGCCGATCAGGTTGTCGTTGCCGGTGCCGCCCTTGAGGATGTCATCTCCGAAGTCGCCGCTCAGCCGGTCATCTCCGGAATTGCCATGCAGTTCGTCGTCGCCGAAACCGCCGGACATGCGATCGTTGCCGGCACCACCGGATGCAAAATCATCTCCGAACTTGGTGTTGATGCGATCGTCGTCGGCACCGGCCCGGATAACGTCATCGTCGTTTGTTGCCCGGTACCGAGACAGTGAGGCATCGGGCGTGTCCGAGACCGTGAAGTTGAAGGTCGACGTGTCGCCTTCTGCAATGCCTTCGAAGGGATTGCCGGCATCATCGACAAAGGCACCGTCGGAAATCTGCACGGCGTACCGCGCACCGGCTTCGAGATGCGATGGGGGCGTCACGACGACTGTTTCCCCGTCGAAGGCGACGAACCGTTCGTCCGTGATGTCGATTTCGGTCACGGTGCCATCATCCCGGTTGACGAGGCGGATAAAGCCCGTGCCGGGCTCGACCGGTTCGGTGAAGAAAAGCGTGATCAGGTCCCCATTCGCGACATCGCGCCCGTTGTCGCCCGGTGTCGCCGAGACAAGGAACGGTGCAGCGTCGGCGTCGAAATCCACTTCACGCGGTTCGTAGACCGAGCCGTCGGTCGAATAGCCGAGACGGCCGTCCGGGTTGGATCCCCAGGTAAAGATGCGCCCGTCGTCGGCCACAGCGATCACCGAGTTCGGACCCGTCTGGATTTCTACAATGTTGACGTCGTCGAGCTCTTCGATCTTGGTCGGGTAGAAGCTGGCGTCACTTTCCAGCGCCGGATCGCCGTCCAGCCCGCCGGTCGGGCCCTCGTCGTTCGGACCCCAAAGATAGACATCGCCGTCTTCTGTCAGAACGGCACCCCAGCGGGCTCCGCCTTTGATGTCGATCACACCGTCCGGCATGTTCGGCAATTCGATGGGCGCGAGCACGTCGCTCGGATCCGGCGTGAAGGTGCCGTCTCCCAGGTCGTCGCCCTGGAGCAATTGGCCGTTGCGGGATTCGCCCCACCCGAAGACCCGGCCGTCTTCGGTAACGGCATAGGAGGTCTTGGTGTCGGCCGTAATGGCAACGATTCCGTCCGGCAAGCCGTCGACAAGAATCGGCGTCTCTACCCGGCGCAACGGCGATCCGTCTTCGTCGAGTCCATCCGGCGAGCCCAGTTGACCGTCGGTGTTGGACCCGAACGCATAGACCTGACCGTCTGCAGTCAGCACGAGCGTATACGAGGTGCCGCTGGAGACGGCGACGACCGTTTCGTCGTCGAGCGCCTCGATCTTGACCGGCACCAGCCGCTCGTCCCGGTCGCCGAGACCCAATTGGCCGTTGCTGTTGGTTCCCCAGCCATACAGGTCGCCGGCATCCGTAATGGCATAGGAAACGCCATTGCCGTTCTCGATCGCGATCACCGTCTCGTCGTCGAGCGCGCCTTCGATCTTGGTGGCGACGGTACGGGTTTCCTCGTCGCCCAGTCCGAGCGGGCCGTTATTGTTGAAGCCGAAGGCGTAGACGTCGCCGCCCTCGGTCAGGAATGTCGTGTGGATCAGGCCGGCGGACACCGAGACGATTGTCTCGTTGAACCCTTCCGGCATCTCGACGGTCACCGGCGTCTTGATGTCGAAGCCGGTGACACCGACGCCCAGTTGACCGACGATGTTTTCGCCTGTCGTCAGGAGTGTGTTGGTGTCCTTGTCCAGAAAGACGGAAAAGTGGTTGCCCGCCCCGACGGTGGAGGCGACGGGCTGCGGCGCGCCTTCGTAGAATTCCACGGCACGCGGCCGGTCCAGCATGTCGTCGAATTGGTCGGAACCCAGGATCGTTGTCTCGCCTTCATCGAGAAAATCGCCGTCGGCGTTCAGGTCGGTAAGGGTGACGACGTTCCCGTCTGCCGTCAGGGTGACATTGCCGTCTTCGTCGGCCGCCACGGAGAAGCCGACGAAGATATCGAAGCCCTCCGGCATCGCCGACGCGTTCCAGACCTCGACCGCCTCTTCCTGGCGATCGATCGCCTTCGATCCGTCGCTGTCGGTCAGGCGGTAAAGCACGGACTGATCCGTGCCGGTCGGAAACCAGGTGAGTGTGTAGAGAGAGCCGTCCGGCGCGACGGCATTCGACAGATCCACCGGCGCGCCGAAATTCATAGTGTCGCTGATGTATTCCGTAACTTCGTCCGGCGAAATCGTGCCGTTTCCGTCCACGTCCTCGATCCGGTAGATCACATCGGGCTCGCCGCCTCCCAGATCGTTGAAATAGGCCACATCGCCGTCAAACGTGAGGTCGAACGGAACCGCCGTGCCGACGATCGTCTGGATATCGAGCCAGACGCTCGCTTCACCGGCATCGTTTGCATCCCCGTCGCCGTTGAGATCGACGGTCCGGTAGATGGAATCCGTTGGGCTGGAACCGACGCCGGCATTGGCAATGTAGATCGCGCCATCCGGGCCTTCGTATACGCCGTTTGGTGTGACCGTGGAGAAACCGCCGGCATTATCTGCGGAAAACCAGACGGCGGCTTCGCCCTCATCGTTGGCATCGCCGTCGGCATTCAGATCCTTAAGCCGAAAGACCGCATCGGCGGACCCATCTCCGTAATAGACCGACTTGTCGGACGCCTGATGTACGGTAAAGACGTTGCGGGTGGGGTCGGCGAGCCCGGATGCATTGGTTTCGTCGAAAAAGACGGTCTGTTCGCCCGGATCCGCAGCGTCACCATCGCCGTTAAAGTCCTGTAACAGAAACAGTTTATCTTTGCGTTGATCGCCGACGAGGATCCCTGTAACGCTCTGTTTGGAAATGCGGCCCATGCCGTAGCCCTTCTCGGTGGGAGGTTTGTGATGGCGCATTCGCTAAAAAATATGACAAAAATAGTCAAGATTATTTCAGCCGACATAATGTCGCCTGCCGTGCAGCGTTATAAAATTCGAATGATCCCGACAAATCCCGGCATCGTTGCTCCTTGGCGGCCGATTCCAATCAAAAATTGATACAACCGAAACCTGCAACTTTACCTATTCGCAAGTTATGGCGCCTATTATTTAGGCAACAGGGAAGCCGGAGAAAGCCAGCATCGATCAGCGCGCCCCTTTGGCGTGACCCTTCGGCGAATGGGTGGACTGTATGGAGTATGACGTCCCTGATAACGAGGCGGATCGCCTGCGCCATTTGCGCGGGCTGCGCCTGGTTGGGTCGCCGCAATCACCTGAGTTCGACGCGGTCGTGCGCCTTGCCGCGGATATTTTCGAATGTCCGATCGCGCTGGTCTCGCTCGTTGACGAAAACGAGCAATGGTTCAAGGCGCGCTGCGGCCTCGATGCCAAGGGCACGTCGCGGGAAGTGGCGTTTTGCACCCACGCGATCCTTCAGGACGATCTTTTTGTCATTCCCGACGCACGCGAGGACGAACGCTTTTGCCGAAATCCGCTTGTCACCGGCGCGCCGCACATCCGCTTCTATGCCGGATGTCCGCTTTCGATCGACGGCCGGCATGCCCTCGGTACTCTGTGCGTGATCCACACCGAACCGCTTCATCCGACGCAAGCGCAAAGGGCTGCACTGCGCAATCTCGGCACGGTCGTTGAAGGGCTGATCCGCGCCCATGGGGCGGCGATCGAAACTGAAACTGCGATGCACCGGGCGCGTTCAAGCGATGCCGAACTCCGGCGCCACGCGGATCTCCTGGAACAGATTGCTGACGTGTCGGGCGTTGGCGGCTGGGAACTGGACGTCGACAGCCAGGAACTCACATGGACGACACAGACCCGTATCATTCACGAGGTGCCGCCGGACTTCCGGCCGGTTCTGGACAAGGCCATCGAATTCTACGCGCCGGAAGCGCGACAGGACATCCTCGATGCGGTTCAGCACGGTATGGCAACCGGTACGGGATGGGACCTCGAATTGCCGTTCATTACTGCAAAGGGGCGGCATACCTGGGTACGCGCCGTCGGGCGCCCGCTTTACGACGGCAACAGGCTGGTGCGGCTGGTTGGCGCAATTCAGGACATTTCCCGCCGGCGGGAAGCCGAACGCCAGGCCCGCGAGAAGGCCGATGAACTCGAGGTCACGCTAGCCAACATGAATCAGGGTGTGAGCGTGTTCGACGCCGACGGCCGGCTGATCCTGTGGAACCGGCAATACGTGGCCGTGTTCGAAAAACCGGACGGGGAAGTGTTCGACGGCGTGCGCTTCAGCGATCTCCTGCAGGCGGAAAAGGCGCGGGGCGAATTCGATGCCAATGTCGAGGACACGGTGTCCTACCTTCAGGCCCGCCTGTCGGAAGGCGAAACTGTCCGGTCCCGCTTCGCGCTGAAGAGCGGACGCATCGTCGCCTCGACCCATGCGCCGATGCCGGGCGGCGGCTGGGTCGGCACCCACGAAGACATTACCCAACGGGAACGCGCTGCCGAACAGATCCGCCACGCGGCTGACCACGATTCCCTCACAAACCTGCCCAACCGCTCTCGTTTCAATGCCGAGATCGATATGCTGGTACGCATGGCGACCAATCGCGGCCAGGCCGGAGCCTTGCTGCTGATCGACCTGGATCGCTTCAAGGAAGTCAACGATGCGTGCGGGCATGCAGTCGGCGATGGGCTCCTCAAGGCCGTTGCGGGGCGGCTGCAGGCGGCCGTTCGTCCGAATGATTTTGTCGCGCGATTGGGCGGTGACGAGTTTGCCGTGATCCTGGCGTCGGGTTCCGGAAAGGACGAAGCGCGCTTCATCGCCGGCCGGATCGTCGATGAGATTGCAAAACCGTTTTCGATTGAGGGCGCGCGCGTGGAAATCGGTGCCAGTGTCGGTGTTGCCTTCACCTGGCAGGCCGACGGCCTCGTCGACCGGCTGCTGACAAATGCCGACAGCGCACTCTACAAAGCCAAGCACGCTGGGCGCGGCGGCTTCCGGCTGTTCGACGAAGACCTGGAGGCCGAGGAGCGCGATCGCCGGCGGCTCGAACATGGTCTGCGCCATGCGGTCGCAGAACGCGCCTTTGAACTGAACTATCAACCGATCCTGACCGTCGACGGACAAACGCTTATAGGGCATGAAGCGCTGCTGCGATGGCAAGACGCCGAAGGTGCCGATGTCCCACCCTCGGTCTTCTTGCCGATCGTCGAGGAAATCGGTCTGACCGATGCACTCGGGGCCTGGGTTATCGAAGAAGGAATAGCCTGTGCGGCTGCCTGGCCGGAATCCGAACGTCTGTTCCTGAACATTGCGTCCCGGCAATTGTCGGATCACCGGTTTCCGGCTTTCGTCAAATCAGTTCTGGACCGGTGGGGCGTACCGGCAACGCGCCTGGAACTGGAAGTCACCGAGAGCATTCTGGTCGACAACGATACTGGAAAGCTGGAATGCCTGCGCCGTTTGAAGGATCTTGGTGTCACGATCGCGCTCGATGATTTCGGCACGGGCTATTCATCGCTCAACTGCCTGCAGCAGTTTCCGTTCGATCGCCTGAAGATCGACCGCACATTCGTTGCCGATTTCGAGCGTAACCGGCAATGCGCGGCAATCGTGTCCTCTGTCGCGAACCTGGCCAACGGCCTCGGCATCGCCTCGACCGCGGAAGGCGTGGAAAATGCGGACCAGGCGATCCTGCTTGCTCTGGCCGGCGTGACCAACGTGCAGGGATTTCACTTCGGTCGGCCGATGCCGGCGGAAGCGATTGCCGATTATCGACTGCAATTCGAGGGGTCGGCGTCGAACGGCGCGTTGGCGGGTTAGCCGATGACGGTCGAGCAGAGCCCTTCGATGTTCCCGGCACCGTCTTCGCCCGGATTGACCGGGCGACCCAGGAGCCGCACCGGGGAAGTGCGGCCGGCTGGATCCGCGTGACAAGCCGTCGGAAGTCGGGCGGGGAGGGCGTCACTAGCGCCTGCTAAATACGGCGGAAATGGCAGACCGTTGCAACTCCAAGCCCCGCACGCCGATCCGATAAACCCTTCTAAACCACCGGAACCACCCAATCGAAGCCGGCATCGAAACCCGGATGCTCGACAAGCTCTTCCCAGGTCAGGTCGCCATTGTCGTCGCAGAAAAAGGTACCGAAGGCTGCGCCTGTTTCGGGATCGCGAAACACAACGGCGCCATCGGCGCGGTTGGTCACCTCGACCGTCTCGCCGAAATCCGCCAGCACAAGGGTAACGCTGCCGGCGCCATCCTCGCTGAGCGAGAGCACGCACTTGCGCGCTTGACCGCTGGTATCGGCGTCGCCGGTGCGCACGATGAGCTGGTCGTTGCCCTCTTTGAAGTCGAAGGTTACCACTTGGGACGGCGGCACGGCGCGTTCGTTCAGCACGAGAACGTCGTCCCCGGCGCCGCCGGAAATCTTGGCGCTCTTGACGCCGGTGAGGTCGGCGTAGATGAAATCGTTCCCGCGCCCGGCATCGATCACCAGATCCGAGATTTCTTCGGCATCGAAGATGATCCGGTCGTCACCGCCCTCGGCAAAAATGTTTTGTGTTCGTCCGTCCGCGACAAAGGTCTCCGACAGGTTGCTGCCACGAAAGGTCAGGGCGTCCGCGTCCGGGTCTCCGGCATGGATCAGCGTGGGCGGGAGCGTTGGCCCGCCCGGTACGAGCGGCTCGCCATTCGGCTGGATGATGCTTGCCTTGATATCCTCAAAGGAAACCGGCCTGCCATCTTCGTACTTGACCTGGACAATTCGCGATTGAGCAGGATCCAGTGCCGAGGAGACGAGGACCTTTCCATCCTCCAGATCCTCGACATCGATCCTGTCGCCCAAAAAACCGGGAAACCAGATCGTGTCGCCGGACGGACCCGAACCGCCGCGCGGCGTATCAAAGATAACATGGGTTTCCGGCGCATCGTCTCCCGTTTCGGGGCTGGCAAGAACATAGGTGTCCGCACCGTTGCCGCCATCGAAGAGTTGCGGTTTGGAGGCGGCTGTGCCCAGGAATTTTGGATCGCTGTACAGGATGTCGTTACCGGCGCCGGTTTGGATCTCGCGGGTATTCTCGTCGGCGATCACAAGGTCTGAAAAGCGGGATCCCTTTACCGTCGGTGTATCGCTCAGGGCCGATTCCTGACCGAGGCGTTGGGAAATCTCCGCGAAAAAGATCTTGGCAAAAAATTTCAAGAAATGGCCCGGTGACCCAACGTCGTCCTCGTTCCATTCTTTTCTGAACCAGTATGGTTTTTTAAATCGATGATGAAATTTTGGCATGTCTTCCACTCCATAAAGTTTAGTATAATCAGATCATCGAATTGGAAATTATTTTTGCTTTACTCATTTCTTCCAGAGTGCATGTGAAATTTGCTTTGATCAAGTGTCAGGTCAATGTTCATTGGGATTTTGTTGAGCAAGCAGCGCAGCGATCTGAGCGCCTCGAGGCGTGTACTGTCGCTCACTCCAAACGCCAGGAAGGTGACGGGCCCGTCTGACCGCCGGCGGGCCTTTCCGAGCCCGCGGGCTGTCACCGAACCGTGTGAAAACAGCGCAGCCGGCGAGGTCGAGACACGCGCTCGTAGAAGCCCGAGGTTAGACACGTGTATACTAACGAATTAGATTCGGCAGCCTTCGGTTGCCGCAGCGGCGTTCACGCAGGGTGACCGTCCGCAGGGAGTGGACGCATGAGATCTGAGATGAGGGACGTCGAGACAGCGACGCCGGCCGGAGCGCTGCCGTCGCTTCGCTTCGATGCCGATGACTATCGGCCGACGGAGCGTTTCGATGCCATGAACGAGGTCTACCGCGGCCTGTTTAACTGTCGCCGTGTGAGCGGCGGGGACGACGGCGGCGACGGCCAAAACCCGACGCTCCGCCTCCAGGCCTGGTCGCTCGGCGCCATTGCTGCGTCATCGTTCGAGTTCGAAAATTTCACGAAGCAGCCAACCCGCCGGATGGACCCGCAACAGAGCGAGATGCTGATTTTCAGTCTGCTACGCTCGGGCCAGTTCAACGCTGAGTGCGGGGATGCGCGGGTATTGGTCCGTCCAGGACGCGTCAACCTGGGCGAGGCGCGATATACGCTGCACCGGACCGAAGCCGCGACGGGAATTGCGCTGCGCATGCCAAGCGAGCGCGTTGGTTATGATCGGCGGCGTCATCCGCGGATCATGTCGCTTGGGACCGGTGCCGGGACCGTGCGCCTGATCAAGATGGTCATGCAGTCGCTCTTTGACGCGTTGCCGGTCATGACCCGCTCCGAAGCGAAGAACGCCGAACCGACCTTGATCGCCCTGTTCCGTGGTTTGCTGAGTTCCGGCAGGTTCGACGACGAAGCCCATGCGGCGATGCAGGCCGCCCGAAACGTCGCGATGAAGCACTACATCCTGACCCACTTGCGAGACGAGGACCTTGATGTTGAGCGGCTTCAAGCCGTGTTTGGCGCATCGCGGGCGACGGTCTATCGCGCTTTCGGAGAAGTCGGTGGCGTCGATCGGTTCATTCGGGACCAGCGCCTGGAAGCGGCTTATGACGCGTTGAGCGATGCGTTGCCGAAACGGGGCGCCGTCCGCATGATCGCCGGGGAATTCGGTTTTTGGGATCAGGGCGCCTTCTGTCGCGCGTTTCGCAAGCGGCACGGCGTCCGCCCAGGCGACGTGCTCGGTGCGTCCCGCTTATCGGACGAGTCGGCATCGAGGGTCGCAACAACGCCGTCGCGTCTCGGTGTGGTGAGCCTTGCGTCCTTCTGGTCGGCCAGCGGGGTTGGTGAACCGAACGCCAAGGCTGCTTGACTACGCGCTTAGTCGACTTTCGCTGACCGTACGACGCGTCTCCTGATCGGTTCCCGGCCCAAATTCTCCCCCGGCAGTTCCATCGCCTCCTCCGGCACCGGTACATCCATGTCCAGCCACTGGTCATAGAGCTCGGGCTTCAGGATTATTGGCATGCGGTGGTGCAGTTGTTCGATCGCCGGATTCGCTGCGGCCGTCAGGATCGTGCAGCTCGTGATGTCGAGGATGCTGTTGTGCTCCCACAGGCCGGCGAAAGCGAACGGCAGGCTGTCCGACAAGGTGATGTGCCACGGGTCCTTTCCGTCGTCGTCCGAGAGACTTGAGACGTGAAGACAATAAAGTTGAGACGGCTGGACCCTATTTTGCTCTTAGAATAGACGTTAATTTCGCTGCGCATGTTGAAGAATGGTCGGGTTGAATGCCCAGCAATAGAAGTATCCGTGTGATTACACTATTAGTTTGCGGGCAAGCCAATCGTTGTTCGTTTGTACGATCTCCAGTCGCACGAAGCGGTCGCATTGGGTCTTTCGTTTTGGCAGCCATGACAGACGTCGACCGAAAGATATCTGCAGTAAATGGAAAGGAACGCGGCGTTGTTTAAGGCTTTAGCTGCTATCGTTTTACATTCATTCCTGCTTGCGGCAGCGTCTGCGAACGCGGCGACCATCACCGTCAACGGCGAGATCTGGAATATAACCGGTGTTACAACAAGTTTCGCGAACGATACTTTGTTGCTGGAAAGTCAGGTGTGGTACAATAACCGCCCTCTCGCCAGGGACTTCGCGACAGCGTACATCGTTCAGGTGCCAGACGGCACCGGAACCGTAAATTTCCTTCGAGATGCGGGAAGTCTCTTCTCATCAGCGCTCATTGCCAACCCGAATTTTCCAATCTCTCAAGGCATCTCTAGTCGGGTTGACAGGTTAAATATCCGCAGAACCTACGCTGTTGGAGAATTCGTTGGTTTAACGCCTGTACCGGTGCCCGCAACATTGCCGCTTCTAGCAGCTGGCTTGGCAGTGTTTGGCGCTCTCGGGTTCTACAGTCGCAGAAACGTAGCTTGAAATTCTAATGGGGCGGCGTACGACACCATTCCATGTGCCCGTCCGCCCCGTAGATCTTGGCCAACCCTTCGGCCACCAGGACCGCCCCAGCCTCTCTCCCATCAGACAACCTGATCGTTGCCAGTGCTGTGACGAGTTTACATCCGGTCCCGCACCCACTCATCAAAGTTCATCGGTGTGCATTTCTGCACTTCTCGTTTGCGAAGTCGTTTCTTGATCTGTTGCGCAATTCAAGAACAGTGAATCCCGTGTAGGGGGAACGAGCGCGGATCGCGCAACCTTTCATCAGCTTTCCTGACGAAGGCTGCCGGCGAGCATGAGGGCGTTTGCCCGCCTCTTCTTGGCTGCTTCTTGCCAGATTGGCAGTTGCAGTTCGTAGAAAGGTTCTGACATGAGACGATTGCTCTTCGGTCTTGTACTTGGCCTAATGCCGTTTTCTGCGGGTGCGGCAACGGTTTCGAACACATATTTCATCGACCGCGAAATCTCGTTTACAGATAGTTCGCGAGGTTCGATTTATTCCTCTTCGCCGCGGCTCAACACCATCGATGTCGATGAGTTTGATACGAGCCTTGGGACGCTTACTGGCATAAGACTGGACTACGAAATTGCGTTCCTTCTGAGCGTCAACGCTTTTGACGATCCGGGTATTTTTGATCGGGCCGAAGTCGAAGCAAACGTAAGAGGTTTCGTATTAATGCGGGCAGGAACGACATCCACAGGGGCACTCCTGGACGGAACCTCGCGCACTTTGACCGTTTAGTGCGGTGGCGGCTTCTTTGGAAGGTCATGCGACGACGACGCGATTTCCGATTCTCTCCGAGTTTCAAAGACTGGCAGCCTCGCTTTTTTACCAGCTACCTTCTTTTCAGAATTCGGGACCTTGCCAAAAATCCGGGTCGACACAACACTAGGCGTGCGACTTCGAGACGGCGAAGAAGCGACTGGTTTCCTGGACTTGATGCCGACCTCGGGCGCACGGTTTAAGGTAACTGTCAGCTATGAATATGATACGGCGCCAGTATCCGCCGTTCCTCTACCGGCGGCAGGTTGGACTCTATTGGCGGCTCTCGGACTTCTGATCGGTTTGCACAGGTCGGGAAGGTCGTCTCAACCTGACTGAGTGGGGTGTCGTCGCCCAACTCGCTCTTCTCTGAGGCCTTCCAGAAGCAGCCCTTCGCGCGCTACGCAGCAACTCACGTGATCGGCTTAAACTTGTCGTTCGCCAATTGGAAAGTTTATCGTTAGTTCAGCCGGTTCCGGATTGTCGACATCAATTCCTGACGCCCCGGTGCTCCGTACCACTGTGCCAAACCCTGCTCAGCAAGCATGGCGAACGCTGTAGAGCCATTCGGCAACCTGACCGATGGGCACCCTAAGGCTGGAAAGACTTCCCTGCAAAGCCTGCAAACGTCAGCAACCAGTGAAGCCGTTCGGTTTCGAGCTTGCCTGAACGGTGATCGTAACGCGCGATTTTTGCCGACCGCACCCGACCCCTCAGCCGCGCTGGGTTGGTCTTGACGGACGTCTCGTCAATGAACGCCGACCGATAGGGCGCGGTCCGCATGCTGGGCTAACGGCCCGTGATCCACTCCTGCCGGGCGGACTGCTGTGCTGGCGCTCACACCGGACACCCGGCCGGCGGCCCGTGCCGGGTGTCCCTGATCGATTTACCCAACAATTCGATCTCGAAGATCCTGCGAATACCGTTTGTTTGTACGTCGGCTGTGCAGAGAGTGTCGAAAAAAGCTGCGGGCGGGGTCAACCGCCCGCAGACCGTATCGCTAGCGCTTGATGAACACCGCAGGTACCAGCGCTCCAGCGGGACCGTAATTGATCCGGCCCACCGCCCGGTTTGCGTCCCAGCTCATGGCGTGAAACATCCCGATTTCGCGCAGCCCACGCCGAAAGATGAAGGACCGTTGGTTTTGCGCGCGCGGCATGACGGTGTTGTAGAGCACGCTGCCTTCGAGGATACGTGGCTGTCCCAGCGCCTGGTCGTAGCGCAGCTGGACGGTGGAAACCGGCCCACCGCGACCCGTGTGTACCTCCCACGTGCCCTGGGCGCGTTGCCAGTCGACCCCGCGAACCCGTGCGGGCGCGCGGGGCGCAGTCACATCCTCGCGCCACATGTAGCCGCCATAGACGGACCCGTTAGGATCGCGGTGCTGGCCGCTGGCAAAGCTGAAATCCTCCGTCAGCGTATAATCGAACTTGCGACCGGTGAGCGTGTCATAGGGCGCGTTGGCATTGTTTCTGTCGATGTAGAAGCGAATGCGATTGCCCGACATCGTGCCATTCACCCGGTACGGCGTGCCGTTGGCCGCAAAATAGGTGCCAATGCGCCGATCCTTCAGATCGTCGCGGGTCTCGGTGAGGGTATTCATCACGCCGGGTACTTTGTTGATGTCGACCACACCGCGGTGGCCGTCAAAGATTATGTTCCAGCGTCCGAGAAAGGCCACCTCGCGCCACCGCCGGGGTTCGCTCACTCCGGTGATGTACCCGGCATTCACCAGGTTGCCCCGCATGAATCCATAGCTGAGATAGGTAAACCCGTCCGATCGAGTGCCACCGTTGGAAACGCCCCAGCTGTTCTTGGCGATAAAATAGTGGTTGGCCGGATTTGGATGGGTTTTGTCATACCCGACGAGCAACATTGCATGCCCGGCCGGAGGACATCCACCCGGGCAGTCGTCGATCAGGATCGCATCACGCCGGCCCGCGTTCCGGATCACACCGGTGCCGTTGGTAAAGCCCGCCGTAACCTCGCGATTCTGGGCAAGTTGCCCCTCAATCTGGCGCAGCGCCGAATTGATCCCGTTGGCGAAGCTGATGTCGGCATATCCCGTCCCGGCGTAGTACCTGGGCGCTTCAAGCGCTTCGCGTGGCCAGATGCCGCTGGTTAGGTTGAAATCGTTCATGGTCCTTTGGTTTTGCCAGAACGGCGAATTCCATCGGTTAGCGACCCGCGGGTCGTCATTCACGGTGTACCGGGACCGGTAGGGCCAATCCCGTTCCGTCGGTACCTTGATCCCGCTCGACAAAAGCCGGAGTGTTTCGGTTGCCGTCCCGCCGCCGCCATACGCCAGTTGGTTTTCGGATTGATCGGCGCTTGCCGAGGCGATGTTCGACCACCGGGTCAGCCACATCGTCTTGATCGCGCTTCGCGCAAAGCTTTCTGACAGGTCCACGCGGATGCCGCGCCGCAGATAGGCAGCCTCGATCGCGGCCAAAGCAGCAAAATGGTACATGTATTCTGGTTTCTCTGGTCCCTGATCCCGGTCTGCTGGGAACGCAGGTCGACCCTGTTTTGTGCCGCGGCTACGGACGAAAATCCCAATGTAAAAACAACAAGGCACATAATATTTCTAAACTTCATCAACTTCTACTTTCTTAATCTCGTGTTCCAATCGCGTTTTGATTGCTACGAGACTGTCCGTTCTCCTTCGTTATTTCATCGTGAATCCGCGCGAGACTTCGCGTCCCGGATCATTCAAGAACAAACCGGAGGATCCGCTTCGGTTCTCCCGCACGGATTTTCGGCTTGCGCCAAAACCCCGCAGATACTAAGGATTTTCAAGTGTCGGAGCGTAGCGCAGCCAGGTAGCGCACTTGTCTGGGGGACAAGGGGTCGTGGGTTCGAATCCCGCCGCTCCGACCATTTTGCAAAGTGTCCGTTCCGGACAGTTCCAGACCTTATGACGGCGCTTTCTGCGGCATTGCTTGTCCCGCAGCCCGCTCCCGCGCCGCCAGCGCGAAACAGCCCCATACGAAGCCATAGAGCATGAAGAGATGCCGCCAGTGGTCGGTGTCGATGATGATGCCGCACAACACATGGGCGACGAAAACCACATAGGCTGCGCGGTAGAAGGGTGACCACTCGCGGCCCCGGAAAAGAAGCGGAAAGCCGCGGACCAGCGTCCACAGGGTAAAGGCGATGTAGCTGAACCCGCCGAGCCAGCCGTAGTCCAGAAGGCTCTTCATGTAGATGTTGTGCGGGTCTTCCGGAAAGTAGTTGCGGAACTGCATCGGCCCGATGCCGAGCGGCGCTTCGAATGCCATGGCAAAGCCGTGGCTATAGCGCGCGAACCGTCCGTACCGGGCTGAATCGTAGGGCTGGACCAGTTTCGCGCGCTCTGCGAACAGGTCCGAGACCGCATCGAAGGAAAGCGCCACGCCAAGACCGACGACGAGGAGCACCGCGCCGGCGGTCGCAATCCCGATGATGCGCAGGCGCACGACGGGCCGCGGATCCTTGAGGAAAACGATCAGCGTCAGGCTGAGACACGTGAACAGCGTCATGCCCCAGGCGGCGCGAGAGAAGCTGAGGAACACCCCGAACAGAAGGATCAGCAAGAACGGCACGAACCGGATCGTCCGGCGCAGCGGTTCGGTCAGGAAATCGTGGACCAGAAGGCCGATGGGAAAGATCAGGAACGGTCCGAATACGTTCGGGTCTTCGAACGTGCCCTTGGCGCGGTTGTAGAGCGTGAAGGATTCCGAGCCGGGGATCGCATGGAAGTATCCGAGAATGCCGATGAGCGCGACAACCACGGCGCTTGCGATGTAGGCCGTACGCAACACCCGGATCGTGCGCACGTCGCCGGCGATCAGACTGGCGAAGAACATGTAGGTGCCGACCAGGAAGGCCGACACGGCCATGTAGAGCGGGACATGACCGAAGACGGTGGCCTGGGTCATGGAAATCAGGCCGCCGGCGATGAACAGGATCATCAGGATGAAGCCTGGCGCCTGCTGCGGATAAAACCGCAGGCCGCCGATAAGGAATCCACCGGCAATCAGCGGAACCATCATGAGATCGAACGGCGCCGGCTCACGCAGCACGAAGCCGCTGGAAAACACGCACAGCCAAACCAGGCTGAGGCCCGCAAACCGGGTAATCGTGCGCTGGCGCTGAAGCGCCGCATCGCGGGATTCAGCCCGCACCGGCCCGGTGTCGGGCGCCGGGTCCGTCAGCACGAGGGTCAATACGCGTTATCCGTATTGAGAAGCTTGAGCGGCGTCAGCATGAGAATGCGCAGGTCGAACAGCACCGACCAGTTCTCGATGTAGTAGAGGTCGCAATCCACCCGGCCCTTGATCTTGTCCGGCGTATCGACTTCACCGCGCCAGCCGTTGATCTGGGCCCAGCCGGTGACGCCGGGTTTGACCTTGTGGCGGGCAAAATAATGGTCGACGACTTCTTCCCAACGCTTGTTTTGTGTATGCGCGTTGACCGCATGCGGACGCGGCCCGACAAGCGAAAGTGTGCCGAACAGGACATTGACCAATTGCGGCAATTCATCGATCGACGTCTTGCGGATGAACCGGCCGACACGGGTAACCCGCGGATCGTTCCGGGTGACCACTTTGGCCGCCTTCGGATCGGCCATGTGATGGTACATAGACCGGAACTTCAGGATCTCGATCTCGTCGTTGTTGAAGCCGTAGCGCTTCTGGCGGAACAGCACCGGGCCGGGGCTTTCAAGCCGGATGGCGATCGCGGCGATGAGCATGACCGGCGACAGGGCAATCAGGGCAAGGCTCGCAAAGACCAGGTCGAACAGCCGTTTGTTAAGCGAATCCCAGTCGGCGATCGGTTTTTCGAACACATCGACCAGCGGAACCGAACCGATATAGGAATAGGAGCGCGGCCGGAACCGCAATTTGTCGGTATGGGCCGACAGCCGGATGTCGAGCGGCAGGATCCACAGCTTGCGCAGCATGTCCAGCACCCGGCTTTCCGCCTTGATCGGCAGCGACACGATCAACAGGTCGAGATGCGTCTGCCGGGCAAAACTCACCAATTGGCCGACCGTGCCGAGTTTCGGGTAACCCGCGATCGAGGCCGGTGAGCGATCGTCGGAGCGGTCATCGAAAATGCCGCAGATCCGGATGTCGTTGTCCGGCTGCGCCTCGAGCGACTGAATCAGGTCTTCGGCGTTTCGGCCCCCGCCGACGATCACCGCTCGCCGTTCCAGGAGACCCTCCCGGCGCCAGCGCCCGATCAGATGCGCCAGCACCGTGCGTCCGACGAAAAAGTATCCGAAGATCGACGCGTACCAGGCGCCGAACCAGGCCCGCGAATAGGCTGCGTCGATCGACAGGAAGAAGGCGAGCGCGGCAAAGAACGCAAAGACCACCGAAATGCCGATGAAGATGCGCCCCACCTGTGTCACCAGCGACCGCATGGCGGTCAGGTCGTAGGCTTCGACGGCCTGCAGGAGCACGATCGACAGCACCGAACTGGCGAGGATCGGCGTCAGGTAGGCGAGGGCGTCGGTTGCGAGCAGCCCATAGCCTGCCGCGGTCGCAAAGCCGAGCGCGAGGATCGCGATGAAATCGAGCAGTCGGGTCACGCCGGTCACAAGGCGGGCCGACAACGGTTTGTTGGAAAACAGGGCGGCCACCCGTTGCGCTTCGGCACCGAGATCCGTCGGGTCGGCATCGACCGGGTCACCGGCGACGGCAAGCTTGGCGGCGGAACGGAATTTCAGTCGGGGATCGATTTCGTTCATGACGCATGCTCCCGCGGGAGGGAGCGAGAGGTCTCGGGCGCCGTGCGCTCGCGATTCCGGCGCGGGGCTGATTGCCGTCCGGGCGTCAACGCGTCCCGGTAAATGCGTTCGACGCTTTCGGCCATGATCGCGACCGAAAACCGGCCGGAAAGCTGGTTTGCCCGGACGCGTGCTTCTTCGCGCATGGTGTCATGGGCTTCGACGGCGCGCCGCATGGCATCTGTCAGCGCGTCCACGTTGTCCGGCGGCACCAGGCGCTCACTGTCATTCATGAAGATTTCCGGAATGCCGCCGACACGGGTCGCGACGATCGGCATTTGTGCCGCGACCGCCTCCAGCACGATGTACGGCATGGATTCGCCTCGCGACGGCACGACAATGGTGCGCGCCTGGGAGAAGGCGTCGCGCGCCGGCATCTGTTCATGGAACCGGATGATGTCCGACAGGCCGAGCTCGGTGGTCAGGTGTTTGTAGTCTTCGCGTTCCGGGCCGTCGCCGACCATGTGCGCGGTGATCGCCGTGCCGTCGTCGCGCAAGGCCTTGACGGCCCGAATGAAGACATCCGGTCCCTTAATGGCGCGCAGCATGCCGATGTAAAGGAAATCGCGTTGCACCGGCGCGGCGGCGACCGGCTCGAATTCGGCCGGTGCCAGACCGTTATAGACGACCTCGGCCGGCACGCGCGGGCTTCCCACCTTGCCGGCGTATTCGTCGCGTTCGTAGGCGCTCACGAAGATCAGGCGATCGGTGAGGAACTCGAAAAACCGCTCCAGGCCGAACAGGATCCGGCCTTTGGTCGAACGGGCGTCGTAGTGCAGGCTGCCGCCGTGCGGGCAATAGATGCGCAGCGGCTTCTGTCCGACAAGGCGCAACAGCGTGCCGACGATCCGTACGAAGGCGCCGCCCTTCGATCCGTGTCCGTGCAGGACATCCGCGCGCATGGCGCGCGCCATGCCGAATACTGTCGCGCCGGCCTTCAGGTCGCTGATGTGGATCTCGCGTTCCATCGGCAGCGTCTCGATGCCGAGATCGAGAAACGGCCGCAGCCGGTCGATCTGATGGGCTTCAAACCGCCCGATCGTGTTGGAATCGCAAATCAGACCGACATGGTGTCCGGCCTTCGCCTGTTCGCCTGCAAGGTCCGCAATGTGTCGGTAGATGCCGCCGATCGGCGCTCGGACACAATGGACGATGCGCAGCTTTTCCCCACTTGCCATCTTTCATACCCGCCTGTCGGAGTCTGTTTTTTGTGGGTCCACCAACCCGTATTACAGACTTTGTACCAAAAGGCGGTGTGAATCCGGTTAAGTGAACCGGTAAAATGCCGTTGGGTTATTTGAGATCTTCTTAACCAATATTGGAGCAGCTGGACTACAACAGACGCTCTCTCACATGGATCGTGTCGCCGGGGCGGATCGGGTCCGTAATTGGCACGCGGCCGGTGATCACTTCGCCGTTGATCGTGCGCGTGACGACCACATGCTTTTGTTGGGCGCGGGCGGTGAACCCGCCGGCGATCGCGACCGCGGTCTGGGCGGTCATGCCCGCCACATAGGAATACTGACCGGCGCTGTTGACCTCACCCATGATGAAGAACGGACGGTATTGCGCGATCTCGACCGAGACGTCCGGATCCCGAAGATAGCCGTTGCGCAGGCGTTGGCCGATATCGTTGGCGAGGTCGCCGGTAGTACGGCCGCGCGCCGCAACCTGGGCGATCAACGGCACCGTTATGTACCCGCTCTGGTCGACGATGTAGGTGTTGGTCAGGTCTTCCTGCCCGAACACGGTGACCCGCAATTGATCGCCGCTGTCCAGTCGGTAGGATTCCGTCAATGCCTCATGAAACGCCGTCGCCGGTTTTTGATAGCCTGTGCACGCCCCGGCCAAGAGCCCGAGCGAGAGGACGGTAAGCACCGCGACAAAAGTCCTGACCATATTCGTTCAGCCCACACTGTACACGAGGGCACAATGCGGCGAGGGCTGTTAAGGAATGGTAAACCAAGCATTTTTGCATCTTGTTAAGTATTGTTAACAAGAATTAATCACAAATAACAAATATTAAATATTCGAATTTCCGCCATTAACGCTCTGATTACCATACTTGTGCACGATTACGGCAAGTTTTGGAGTGCGAGTCATGAATGCTGTGCATGGACAAGGCGGGCCTGATGCCGAACTCGATTTCGGTCGGCTGCTGCGGGCGATTCTGGATGCCTGGGTGTGGATCACCGCAGTGGTCGTCATTACGGCAGTCGTCACCTATGTCGGGGTCAGCCTGATTGCGCCGAAATACCGGGCTGAAACCAAGATCCTGATCGAAAGCCAGGACACCGCGCTGACCGGCAGTCCGCGGGGCCAGGAAGAACAGCGCGCCGTCCTCGACCAGCAGGGCGTGATTTCCCAGGTTCAACTGCTGGAATCGGTTGACCTGGCCCGCAGCGTCATCCGTTCGAAGAACCTTGCGGCCCTGTCTGAATTCAATCCCTCGGTCGGCAGCCTGCTGCCGAGTCTTTCCGATATCACCGCCCTGTTTTCTGTCGCGGAGGACACCGGGGAAGGGGCGAACGAAAGCACAGCTGCGAACGAACAGGCAATCCGCGCACAGGGCGTTTCCGACAAGGTGCTGGAACGGTATTTCAAGCGCCTCGAGGTCTATCAGATCGAGGATTCCCGAGTGATCGTGGTGCGTTTCTGGAGCACCGATCCCGATCTTGCCGCCGAAATCGCCAATGCGATCGTTGCCGAATATTCCAAGATCCAGGCCGACGCCAAACGCACGTCGACAAAGAGCACGATCGCGTTCCTGGAGCCGGAGATCCAGACGCTGCAGAATCAGGCCCGCGCCGCACAGCGCCGGGTCGTTGAGTTTCGTGCCGGTGCCGATCTGTTGCTCGGCGCCGACAACCAGACGCTCACCCAGCAGCAATTGAGCGAACTCAATTCGCAATTGTCGGCCGCGCGCGCGCGGAAATCGGATGCCGAGGCCAAGGCCGGCCTGATTCTGGAATTGCTGCGCTCCGGCAGCGCGCTGGAGACTGCATCCGATGTTCTCGGCAGCGCGTTCATCCAGCGTCTGCGCGAGCGCCAGGTCGCGCTCCGCGCCCGCATCGCGGAACTCTCCACGACGCTTTTGCCGAACCATCCGGAAATCAAGGGGTTACGGTCGCAGCTTGCGGACTTGGAGGAGCAGATTTCGTCCGAGGCCCGCAAGATCGTTCGCGGGTTCGAAAGCGAGGCACGGCTTGCCGAGGCCCGGGTTCAGGCCTTGCGGAACAATCTGGACGAACTGAAATCCCAGGTCGCACGCGCCAATGAACAGGAAGTGCGGTTGAACGAGCTCGAACGCGAGGCCGCGGTCACGACCGCACGGCTAGAGGAGCGCCTCGTCCAGTACCGGGCCGCCAATGCGCGCAAGACGGCAGCCGTCATTCCGGTCGATGCCCGACCGATTTCCAGCGCCACGCCGCCTTCCAAATCCTTTGCCCCGAAGAAAAAAGCAATCACGGCGGGCGTAACCCTGGCCGCATTGCTCTTGTGCCTCGGCTTCGTGGTGATGCGCGAATTCATCCGCGGCAGCGCCTTCATTTACGCCGAAGAGGCCGTGCCGGAGGCCCCGACATCCGCCGCGCTCGGCCCGTATCCGGACGCCGCCGCCCTGGCAAGTGCGCTGCAGGCCGCCTATGGCAGCCCGGCCGTCGCTCCGACGCCGGCCGCGACGGAGCCTGCAAGAGCGCCGGAAACCGCCGATACTTCCGAGAGCGACGGAGGAGGCGACCGCCGCCGCCGTGCGCGCCGGGGTGACGACGGCCCGCGCCTGGCTGAAGACATCGCCGAGCCGCAAGTTGTCGCCCAGACTGAAGTGGCGGCAGAGCCGAAAGCTGAAATCCAGGCCGAGCCCGAACCCGCGGCGCAGCGGGAACCGGAGGTCGTGACACCGACCGCACAGCCCGCCGTACAGCCGGTCCGCGGCGCGGGGCGAGCGGCGCGCCGGTCCGGCATCAAAGCCGCAGCTTCGCACCTGATCCGACCCTATGCGGAATGCTACGACTGGCTTGAGGCGAACGACCTGGGTTGCGTCATGGTCTCAGCCCGCAAGGATGCCGATCTTGCCGTCGACACCGCGCTTGAACTGGCGCGCGAGACGACCGATGACGGCCAGAGCTGCATTGTCATCCTGCTTGACGGCGACGCCGATGCGATCGAGGCAAGCGGCGAACCGGACACGGCAATCGGGTTTGCCGAACTGCTCGACGGCGAAGCCGGCTTTTCCGACGTCATCTATCAGGACGTCGCCAGCCGCGCTCATATCATCCCGCCGGGTCGCAATCCGTTTGCGGTCGGCGACATCGACGCCGCGGAGTTCGGATTCCTGGTCGACGCGCTCGCCCAGACTTACGACCGGGTTGTTATCTCCATGGGCACGCTGGGTGCCGATCTCGGAACGGCCGACCTTCTGAAAGCCGCGGACAGTATCGTGCTGGGTGTCGATTGGGGCCAGGACGAGGCATGGGGCATCGCCGCATTCGAAACGCTGACCGCACACGGATTCGGTCATGTTTTCGTAACCATGGCGCCGATTTTTGCCCCGGACGAGGACCTGGAAGACGCCGCGTGAGCCTGACTTAAGGCGATCGTAACGCGCCTGCGCAACATTCGTTCGCCAGCCGGGGACGCCGGTCCGATACCGATGGGGCGCGGTCCACCGGCAGCGCGGCCGGATGGCGTAACGCGAACGAACCGATTCCACGGATAGTCGCACGGACGGCATCGACAGGCCCCCGATCGATCGCCGGACAGGGGAGAGGCAATGCCTGCCACATCGTTGTACAAGGCCGCAGCAACGCTGATTGCATCGTCCGGTCTGGCGACCTTGTGTGCACCGTTTACCGGCGGCATGGGCACGATTTTCACCCTGCATCGGGTCATCCCCCGTCGGCGCGACACGGACTTTCAACCGAACAAGCACCTCGCCGTCACGCCTGAATTTCTCGACAGCGTTATCGCGCGCGTTCGCCGTCGCGGGTACGACATCGTCACGCTGACCGATGCGGTCCGCCGTCTGAAGACCGGTCGGTCGGACCGGCCGTTCTGCGCATTCACGCTGGACGACGGTTATCGCGACAACATCGAGTATGCCTTGCCGGTGTTCCGCAAACACGACGCGCCTTTCACGGTCTTTGTCTGCACCGACGTGATCGACGGAACCGCCGTCCTTTGGTGGGAAATCCTCGAAGCCGTGCTTGCGTCGACCGACAGGGTCGAATTCGATACCGGCAAGGACGTTCTGAGCATTTCCGTGCCGGATGCCCTGGCCAAATGCGATGCGTCGCGCACGATCGAAAAACACCTCTTGGCGATTCCCAGCGAAGCGGAGGCGCGGGCGCGTGTGATTGCACTCGCCGAGCAATACGGGGTCGACCACAAGGCGATCTGCCGCGCCCTCGGCGCGACCTGGGAAGAAATGAAGCGGGCCGTCAAGGATCCCTTGTTCCATGTCGGCGCCCACACGGTGAGCCATCCGTTCCTGTCGCGCCTGTCGGAAGCTGAAATCCGTGCCGAGGTCAGCCGGGGCAGGACCCGACTGGAAGCCGAGCTCGATGTCTATATCGAACACTTTGCCTATCCCTACGGCTTCAAGGAAGCCTGTGCGAAGCGCGAATTCGAAATCGTCGGCACGATGGGGTTCAAATCGGCGGTGACGACACGGCCCGGCGTTTTGGTGGCTGACCACGCCAGAACCCTGCAGGCGCTGCCGCGCGTATCGCTTAACGGAAACTACCAGAACCGCGCTATGGTCGATTCGCTGATCAGTGGTGTGCCGTTTTTCATCGGCAACGGTTTTCGCCGCGCGCCCGTTCTGACCTGAGCGCCGATACACAAATCCGCACAATTAGTTTGCCGCGGCCTCCGGTTTGCTCATCCACTTGATGATCAGGCCCGTCGGAAGCACCCAGGCGAGCCCGGCCACCGAATAATACAGCAATTGCACCTGCCAGGACGTCTCGGGCAGGAGAGCGGAGGCGAGCATCATCGCCGCCAGCGCGTAGACGGTGACGAAGGGCACGATGATCAGAGTGCCGATCAGTTTGCGGATTTTCGGTGTCATTTTAGTACCTCGACACAGAGATTTCGATGGTTTGATGGCGAAGACTCGTGCCTGGGCTGGGCGCGTCGCGCAGCGCGATCACAACGGCGATGTTTCGCCGTTGTCCTTTGCCCGACAAATCGGAAACATCCGATTTGTTTTAGATCGGGCATGCGGCGCAACGACGCCCAGGCACGAGCCTTCGCCACCGAAGGCCGATTTCTCCTGGATTTTGGACGTCGTTGCCCTGTTTGAACGATGTCCCACATCGCTCTTCACAGGGCGCCTAGCCAAAATCCAGGACAAACCGGTCAAACCATCGAAATCTCTGTGTCGAGGTACTAGTTGACCTGGCTGCATGCGGCGTTGAGTCTGGTACGTCTTTCTTGAGCTGATGGATTGGAGCGACTAGGGCTATAGCCCGAAACGATCCGCCCTGCGAGCCGCCGTATGACGATAGCGTCGATTGGAAACACTGCCGAACACGCCCGACCCGAAACCGGGGCGAGGGAGGAGTCGCATGCCGCGTTGCGTTTGTGGCTGCTTGTTGTTGGCGCGATGATTGTTGCCATGGTGCTTGTCGGCGGCGCGACGCGGCTGACCGATTCCGGCCTGTCGATCACGGAATGGAAGCCGATCCACGGTGTGATCCCGCCCATGAACGCGGCGGAATGGGCCGAGGAATTCGACAAATACCGGCAGATTCCGGAATACCAGCAGATCAACAAGGGCATGAGCCTTTCGCAATTCCAGTTCATCTATTGGTGGGAATGGGGGCATCGGCTTCTGGGCCGCGCCATCGGCGTCGCGTTTGCGGTTCCGCTGGCGATCTTCTGGTTTGCCGGCATGGTGCCCGGCTGGCTTAAGCCGCGTCTTGTCGCGCTGCTGGCGCTCGGTGGACTGCAGGGGGCGATCGGCTGGTGGATGGTCACGTCGGGCCTGGTTGAGCGCACGGATGTCAGCCAGTACCGGCTTGCCGTTCACCTGACGCTTGCCTTTGTCATTCTCGCCTACATCGCCTGGCTGTACGCCAGGCTGACGCCGGTGCTCGAAGCGCGCGATGGTGCGGGCAAGGACGTCCAGGTCTGGTCGGCGCTGCTGGTCGCGGGTTTGGTCTTACAGGTCTTTCTCGGCGGTCTGGTTGCCGGGCTCGATGCCGGCATGACCTTCAACACCTGGCCGTTGATGGACGGTGCGATTGTGCCGTCCGGCCTGTGGCTGATGGATCCGGTCTGGGTCAATCATTTTGAAAACATTGCTACCGTGCAGTTCCAGCACCGGATGTCGGCCTATGCGCTCGTTGTACTGGCTGGATTTGTCGCCTGGCGCACGATGAGCACCGGCGCGGGACTGGCCGCCCGCCGCGCGGCCTGGGCCGTGAGCGGCCTGGTTGTTGCCCAGGCATTGACCGGCATCGTCACGCTCCTGATGCAGGTGCCGCTGTCCTGGGCCTTGATGCATCAGGGCCTGGCCTGTTTGTTGCTGATCGCCTGCATCGTGCATTTGCGAACGGTCACGCGGCTGCCCGATCCGGCCGCGTGATCGCGCCTGTAAGGTCTGTCCGTCTCGACTTGCTGTTCCGCCTGTCCTAAACCCATGGCAAGCGACATGGGGAAAACAGCATGGCGGGCGGGGCGACACGCATCGACTGGACCATCTGGTTTCTCGCCGTCTCCCAGACCCTGACTTGGGCCGGACTCTATTATGCCTTCCCGGCCATGCTCGTGCATTGGGAGGCCGGCACGGGCTGGTCTAAGACGGATCTGACGGCCTGTTTTACCGCTGCGATCGCCGCCTCGGCGCTGGCCTCGCCCTATGCCGGGCGTCTGATCGACCGCGGCTTCGGTCCCTATACGCTGGCCGGCGGCGCGTTGGCCGGTGGCGTGACGATGGGCCTGTTGGCCTTTGCTGACAGTTTTGTCCTGTTTTTCCTGGGCTGGGTGCTGATCGGGCTGATGCTTTCAGCCTGTCTCTACGATCCCTGTTTTGCGCTTGTGACCCGTGCCCGGGGCGCGGCCGCACGGCGCGCCATCACGCTGATCACGCTCGTTGCGGGATTGGCCGGAACCGTTGCCTTTCCGATGGCGCATGGCGTGGTAGAGGCTTTCGGTTGGCGTGCGGCAATGATCGCTTTTTCGGTCATGGTCTGCGGCATCGCGGTTCCGCTCGCTTTCCTCGGCGGCCGGCAATTGGAAGCCGAGCACGCCGAAGCCCTCGAGACCCGCCAGGTCACCGAAGAGGTAGCAACCAAGCGCATCATCAGCCGGCCGGCCTTCTGGTTTTTGGCGCTTGCCTTTGCCTTCATGGCGCTCAATCACGGCATGATCATCAACCACCTTTTGCCACTGCTGGATGAACGCGGTCTCGACCCGGTGGCGGCCGTCTTCGCTGCGTCGATGATCGGACCGATGCAGGTGACCGGCCGCCTCGTGATGATGGCGGTTGAGCGCTATGTGACGAGCCACGCCATCACGATCGCCTCGTTTGCGGCCGTCTCCGTGGCTGCGCTGGTGCTGCTCGGTGCCGGCGCCGCCCCGGTCCTCCTCGTCTTTTATGTGATCCTGCAGGGCAGCGGCTACGGCGTGACCTCCATCATGAAGCCGGTCGTTGCCCGGGATATTCTCGGCGAACGCAATTTCGGCGCGATCACGGGCGCCATAGCGGTGTTTTCACTGACCGCTTCGGCTGCCGCACCCTATATCGGCTCGCTCTTATGGGAAGCGGGCGGCTACGATCTGATGTTGTGGATTGCCTGTGCGGCGACCGCGAGCGGGCTTCTGCTTTACCTGTCCGCCTCGACCGGCCGTTTCAGATAGCAACGAACCGCGCCGGAGGGCGCGGTTCGGGATCGGACGGGCGAGACCCTATCCCTTGAAGACACCGAGGGCATCGGCCGCCGCGATCAGGGAATCGCGGAACCGGTAGGTCGCATCGGAAATCGCCTTGCGTTCGGCGATACCGACCTGACTGTAAGGCGTGAGCGCTTCGCCGGGTCCTTTTTCATGGGGTTCGAGCAGCGCCCGGAACGCCTGGTATGCCTCGCGGACCGTGCCGTCCGTATTGGTATCGCGTTCGGCAACCTGCGGCGCGAAGGGCTCGTACTGGCTGAAGATGCCGATAATGTTTGACCGGAAGATCAGCATCGACTGGTCGGACCATGTCTCCTCCTCGCTGGAAATCTTCTTGGAGCCGATCTCCTCGGCCAGACCGATCATGCCTTCGAAATGGGTTGCCGGACTGTAGCGTTCGGGTTCGCCCAGTTCCTGGTGAAGTTTCTGGGCGCTGGCGGCAAGCGTGTCGGCATATTGGCCGGCGAGAGCAAGGTCGTCGTCCCGGAAAAGCAGATATTCGATCTTGTGGAAGCCACGGAAATCCTCGCTGGTTTCCCCGCCTTCAAACGAGTAGGGACGGGCATCGATATCGGAATCGCTCTCCTCGAAATTGGCGGCAAGGGTTTCGATTTCCTCATAAGGCGGACGCGCATCGATATAGGCCTGCCGGGCGGCCGCAAGATCGCCCGAGCCGATGGCGGTGCGCAGGGCATCGACCATTTCGATCTGCTTTTCGTTTCGGGAACGGAAATAGGTCACGCCTTGCAGCGCGGCTTCGACCATTGCGGGCTCCGCTGCATGCGCGCGGCCGATCAGGGTGGGCATGGCAAGCCCGGACACGGCCGCAGTTCGCACGGCGAGGCCCGCGGCACCCGCCGCCATGGCCTTTTGGCACAACAATCTGCGTGTAAGTTTTTTAGACATAACGACTCCTTTGCCGCATGGCGACATGCGGCAGCTTTGAACGATCGCTGTGGAAGGGGCCGGTTCGGCCCAATATTCTGAGTAAAATACTCATATTTTAGCGTCAAGTTTGATTGACACCCGTTTCGTCTCGGGGCCTGAGCACGGGTCTGGTCTGTCTGTGCTTCAACTCCTCGAGCAATGCGTCGATCAAGACGTGGCGCATTGCGCTGTCTGGCCACGAGATCACGTGCGCATTCCGGCTGTTTTCAGTGGCATAAAGCGAAAGAGGCGGCCATGGAGACATGCGTGAGAGACGTACAAAAAGCCCGACACGGATGTGTCCGTGTCGGGCGACTAAGGTCGGTATTGGGAACAGTTGACCGGCTGGTCGCGTCGATTGATCGCAGCGCCAGCGTAGTAGTCGGGCCGAGCCGCGCCAAGGGGCGGCTCGCCCGGCAAAGCGCCTAGGCCGCTTCGGCGAGCGCCTGGTCGAGATCGGCGATGATATCCGCCGCGTCTTCGATACCGACGGAAATGCGCACCACGTCCGGGCCGGCACCGGCTGCGGATTTCTGGCTGTCCGACAATTGCCGGTGCGTCGTCGATGCCGGATGAATGATCAGGCTTCTGGTATCGCCGATATTCGCCAGATGCGAGAACATCTTGACGTTCGTGACAAGCTGTACGCCGGCATCGTAGCCGCCCTTCAGACCGAAGGTGAACACCGCGCCGGCACCGTTCGGCATGTATTTTTGGGCAAGGTTATGGTGCCGGTCGCCGGCAAGCCCCGCATAGGACACCCAGCCGACCTTCGGGTGCGAGGCGAGATATTCCGCGACCTTGACCGCGTTGTCGCAATGCCGCTGCATCCGCAGTGCCAGCGTTTCCACGCCGGTGGCAATCATGAAGGCGTTGAACGGCGAGATCGCCGGACCGAGATCGCGCAGGCCAAGCACACGGCAGGCGATCGCAAAGGCAAAATTGCCGAACGTCTCGTGCAGCACCATGCCGGCATATTCCGGGCGCGGTTCAGACAGCATCGGATAACGGCCCTCGCGCGACCAGTTGAACGTGCCGCCGTCGACGATGATGCCGCCCATGGAATTGCCGTGGCCGCCGAGGAACTTGGTCAGCGAATGCACGACGATGTCGGCGCCGTGGTCGAACGGTTTGCAGAGATACGGCGTGGCCATCGTATTGTCGACGACCAGCGGTACGCCGGCGCGCCGGGCGACGTTGGCGATGGCTTCCAGGTCGACGACGATGCCGCCCGGATTGGCCAGGCTCTCGATGAAGATCGCCTTGGTTTTCGGCGTCACGGCGTCCTCGAACGTGGCCATGTCGTCAGGGTCGGCCCAGACCACGTTCCAGCCGAAATTCTTGTAGGAATGATTGAACTGGTTGATCGACCCGCCATAGAGCTTCTTGGAGGCGATCACTTCGTCGCCGGGCTGCATCAGCGTATGCATGACCAGCAATTGCGCGGCATGACCGGAGGCGACGGCAAGCGCGGCGGTGCCGCCTTCCAGCGCGGCGATGCGCTCCTCGAGCACGGCGGTCGTCGGGTTCGTGATGCGGGTATAGATGTTGCCGAAGGCCTGCAGGCCGAACAGCGAAGCGGCGTGCTCGACATCGTCGAAGACGAACGATGTGGTCTGGTAGATCGGCGTCGCGCGCGCGCCGGTCGCCGGGTCCGGCTGCGCGCCGGCATGAATGGCGAGGGTATCAAAGCCGGGTTCTCTGCCGTCGGACATGGGCCTCTCCCTTTATCTGCATGGGTCCGCAGACGTTTTGGACGAGGAAAGAGCAGGCGTCAAACTGAACTTTGCGACGCGAAAACCGGCGGGAGCAAGGGCATCGGACCGGGGCTGATCACTTCAGCGGACGCAATCCGAAATGCTGATAACCTTTTTGCAGTTTGGTGCGTTTGGCTGAAATCGTTCGCGAATTCACGCCGGTCCAGCCGATCTCGCCGGACAGCCGGCCGAACTCGATCTTCGGACAGCGGTTCATGACCACCTTGAGGCCGGCCGCTTCGGCACGTCGGGCCGCCGCATCGTTGCGCACGGTCAATTGCATCCAGACCACCTTGGCGCCCACCGCGATCGCCGCATCGGTGATCGGCCCCGCGGCGTCGGAATTGCGGAAGATGTCGACCATGTCGACCGGTTTCGGCACGTCGGCAAGATCGCCGTAGACTTCCCGCCCGAGCAGGGTCTTGCCGGCATGGCCCGGATTGATCGGATGCACCTCGTATCCCTTGGTCAGCAGGTATTTCAGCACGAAATAGCTCGGCCGCGACGGATTCGGACTGGCGCCGACCATTGCGACGGTCTTCACCGAGGTCAGAATGTCGTGGATGTAGGAATCCGGGTACGTTTCGTGGTCGAAACCGTCGTCCGGGGAGGTTTGGGTCATGGGCCGGCTTTCCGTTGTCGGGGAAGGGCGCCCCGTCGTTCCGATTGTCTTGCGGCAGGCACGGGGTTCTGTCAATTCGCGGTCGGTCGGCAACAGCGTTCCGTCCGCAGACCCGGCGAGTGGAAACCGCGCCAAAACCGGATCACTGAACGGTGTGACGTTGCATCAAGGGTCTTGCTCTGAGCGCTGTTTGGCCGGATGACGCCGATACCGCAAAGTCGCTGAAGGAATCTGTCAATAGATCCTGTCTCGCTACCAGCCATGCGCAGAATTTCAGGTGAAAAACCATAATAAAAAGGGCATAATGAACAATGTTCTCAACTTTTCGTTTGACGCCTCTGTTACGCGAACTCTATTTTTGTCCTGATTTGCTGGTCGACAGGGAAGGGCGGGCTCGGCTGGGCGAGAGCATCGATCGGCAAATTTCAGTGTGTTTGTGCTAAATGCAATGGAGTAAAAAAATGGCTGGGCACAGATTATCGAAAATACTGATTGGCGCGTCGGCCGCGGCTGCGCTACTCGCGATGGCAACACCCGCGGTTTCCGCAACGACTTTCTTCCAGGGCTTTGAAACCGACACGAGCGGATGGTTCGGCGGCACAAGCGGCGGCAGCAGTACCGACTTTGGCAACATTGTCAGAACCGACGGAACGGCACAGTCGATTACGCCGTTCGAGGGCGGTTTCTTCGGTCAGTTTACGCAAGCGGATTCCGGACCCTTTACCCGCTTCGACGGATACCGGGACACCTTTCCGGGAACCTGGTCGGCACGTTCCGCGATCTATCTGGATACGACGTGGGGCCTCGGGCAGGGCTTTGACTATTCCGTGGCATCGAACGGCAGCGACGGAGCGCACCAGAGAGACTTCATCTTCCACGTAACAAAGGACACCTCGACCCAGCAGATCCTCGTCGGCGGTAGCAACAACACCAATTTCGATCCCCGGGAGGATCTGGAAACCATCAACCATGTCGCGGTGACGGATTCCGGCTGGTACATCTTCGAACATGTGTTCCGGAACGATGGCGGACAGCTTGCCGTCGACCTGAACCTGTATACGGCCTTGGGCGTGTTGTTGTTTACTGAAACCAGATCGACGGCGTTGGACACGATCCCCGGCGAAGTCGGCGGCAACCGCTATGGCTGGTTCACTAATATCGACATCGATGGCGGCATATCGGTTGACGCCACACAAATGTCCATCGTGCCGCTGCCGGCCGCACTGCCGTTGATGGCGGCGGTCATGGCCGTCTTCGGCATGATCGGATGGCGCCGACGGATCCGGGTGTCTTCGACCGGCATGGTCTAGGCCTGCGAAGGTCTCAGCTGGTCAGGGCACCCGTGCGGCGGGCGCCGTAACAAGTGCCCGGGCCAGATGTCCGGGACAAGAACCTGAGAAGAACGGCTGAATGCCCCGATCAGGTGGGCTGACAATGCATCATGTCGCGAGGTGCCCACCCTCGCGGCATGATTTGTCCGGTATGAACAGCCTATGCTTTGCCGGTTCGCTCGACCGGCCGCGCAGACTTCTGACACGGCCCATTTCGATCAACCGGTGAAAACGGCAACGCTTGCTTCAGCCGGCTCGGCAAGCCGGTTGACTGTTCAGAATTTTATGATACGCGTGTCGCCGTTCATTTCGGGGCTCACCAGATCCCGCCCCGGGGCACAGTAAACGCCACCTTGCGGCAAACCGCCCGAACATCTCCCGGCACGGTCCGACCCGGACACCGCCTTTGGGATCCCGTAGCTCAGCTGGTAGAGCAACTGACTTTTAATCAGTAGGTCCTCGGTTCGAGCCCGAGCGGGATCACCATTAAATCCATAGTCTACAAGATGTCTTTCGCCACTAGCTCTTCGTTTTGCTGCAGTGCAAACAAAGCGCAGCCTGATTTTGGCACTTGCTTTGAAAACAATCATCATAACGTCATCGACATTGTCTACTGAGCATTACAGTAAGACCGAGCAGTATGTCACTTGGTGTAGCAGTGAAGTGAATTAACTCGGCCAGTGCTCGCACAACGACAGATTTCTGGCAAAAATTTGTTATTTTCTTTGCTATTCCCTGGACTTTTCCTGGCCTGAATACAAGCCGTGTGATTCTATGCGAAAGTATTGATGTTCGATTCGACAAGTGATTTTGCGCCCTGGCGCATCCGGCATGTGTTTCGAACCAACCTGCCCATGCCGTAAGAAGAGCCCCGTCCGGCCCGATCATGTTTTCCAACTGGCCTTTTCGCAGACCTCGATCGGCACAAGGCACGCTGCTGTTCGCACTGGCCATCGCCTCGCTCGGCTTTTCGATCGCATTGCTGACGGCGACGGTTTTTGCCCGTTTCTTTGGGCTTGGCCTGGCCGAAGACTTTATCGTCTACAGGTGGATCGGCTGGGACCGAAGCGAGACGGCCATCGGCCTCGCCCTTGCAACGATTGTCTCGTTCGGCCTTCTCTTCGCGGTGCTTTTCGACTGGCGCCGAGGGGCCCGGTTCCGGGAACTCGCCCAAAACACCGCTCTTAGCCTCGCCAGTATCCTTGTCTGTTTGCTGTTTTTGGAAATCGCCTTTCGCATGCTCAACGACATCGCGCTGTGGCCCCTGGAAAATCACATCGCCCGGGAGCAGGCTCTGCTTCGGACCCAGACCGCTAATCAATACGATCCATTGCTCGGCTGGGTGCTGAGACCCGGAATCCGGTCGAACCCGGACAATCCCCAGACCTCTTTTACGACCGGGGAGCATGGCATCCGGATGAATTCCAGCGTGCCCAGACCGCTTCCGACCGGTGCGATACTGGCCGTCGGGGATTCCTTACCGCCGGATCGGAAGTCGGCGACCGGGATTCATGGCCCGCCTAGCTGGAACGCCTGCTCGGCGCGCCGGTGAACAATGCCGGCGTCGGTGGTTGGGCAACTGACCAGATCGTGTTGCGGGCCGAACAATTGGCCGACGAATTGTTGCCGCGAACCATCGTCATGTCTTTCCTCGCCGACGACATCCTGCGGGCCAGATTCCGGGTCTACGGATCTGCGAACAAACCCTGGTTCGACATCGGTCCGCAAGGTGATCTCGTTCACCACAACAACCCGGTTCCGCCGTTCAGCGGCAAACCCAGCGAAGTCGGGTTTTCACCGCTCGGCTACTTTCGTGTCGTCACCTGGGCGATCGATCGCATCGGTCTCGGTACCTGGTTACGGCGCGGCGATCAGAACGTTGCCGTCGGCAACGATCCGGTGGCGGTTTCCTGCAAACTGCTGGAACGGGCCGCGAACAGCTTTCGGGAACGCAATATTCGGCTGGTCTTCATGCTGCAGCATGGCGGCGACGACCGCCACGACCGGACGTCGCAAAAACGGCATGCCGACCGGGTTCTGGACTGCGCCCGGACAGCCGGGATCGAGACCATTGATACCTGGCCGGTGCTCTTGACGCATTTCAACAAGGGTCTGCCGGTCTACCGAGACCTTTTTGTGATGCATGACAACGGCAAGATCTACGGTCACATGTCGCCGAAGGGTAACGCACTCATTGCCGAACTGGTCGCAAAAACTCTGCGTGGGGGGCCCGGGGCGGCGCAATAACGGCACCGAGTTCGAAGGGTGGGTGAAAAACTAGTGCTCCAGCGTGATCCCCGCGCCAGCGACACTCGGCATACGATCCTCCGGGGACGAAACGACGTCGCCCATCCATTGAAGCGTCGATTGATCCGTGACGATGACGCCCTGCTTGCTGATCGATCTTTCGATGTAATTCCGGACTCGCACCGGCATCTTTTTCAGGATCGTATCGACTTTGGACCTTTGAAGGGGAGGCGGCGTCGGTCCGGGAAGCAGATTTATCTCCCGCTGGATCGATGTGTGGATGTCATGCAGTTTTTGAGCGTAGGCGTCGTTGGCCGAGGGCAGGGTCACCCCGCTCAGCAGACGCATGGCCTTGCCGGCCAGTTCGACATTGCGTTGCTCTCGTGCCAGGGCCCGAAGCTTCGGCTCCCATTTCGCACGCACCCGCTGTTTCATTCGTTCATGGTCGCCCAGCGTAATGCCGGACTTCGAAGAAGCTGTTGGATCGCCCATTGGTACAATCTCTCAGAATTTCGGAATTGGCCGAAACAATTCGCTGAGGTTGGAAGGCTGTTGTTGTTGGACTTCGGCTTACCATGAGATGGGGTCA